>CAYNHF010000046.1:0-20567 GCA_964397045.1 uncultured Acidimicrobiaceae bacterium
CAGGCAGATGCCTGGGGCGTGGTGTATCCACCGGAGCCGACGCGGTAGCGTCAGCGCTGCTGGCTCTGCTTTGCTTTGCGGCGTTGTTGCAGGTATCCCGCCAGCTCCCAGATGATCACGGCGATGATCGACGTCGCGATCAGGAGGAGGGACATCGGGATGTTCCACGTCCACCACAGGAATTCGACGGGCACGTCCTGGCGGTTCTGCAGGATGAAGCCGATGAACAACACCGCCAGGATGGCCGCGAAAACGAGTTTGACCACTCCGGGCCGGGTCCGTTGCGGCTGAGGGGCCTGCTCTTCGTCGAAGGTGAAGTCGTCGTTCATATGCCAAGTCTCGCACGCCGAGAATGCCCTGTCAGGCTCGAGCCCCGCGCTTGGATGCGGTGATAGCCGTCCGGAGGAAGAGTCGCGGGAGGAACCGGGTCGTCTCCTCTCGCTACGGTTGATGAGATCGAGGGATAAGGAGCGTCAGATGGCAGCGCCGGTGGTACATGTCGAGGTGAGAGGTTTGGATGCTGAACGATTGCAAGGTTTCTATCGCGATGTGTTCGGGTGGCAGCGTCGCGACGACATGTCAATTGGCGACTACGCGGTCTCGACCGTCGGCAGCGGTGCACTGACGGCTGCCACGGGACCGGTGCCCGATTGGGTGGCCCGATCCCATGCGTTCTACATCCAGGTCACCGACATCGAACAGACACTGCAACAGATCGAGGTTGGCGGCGGTAGGGCAGTCATGCCGCGAACCGTAGGCCCGGCATTTGGCGCCGAGCACATCGAGGTGTTCACCAAGTTCGTCGACCCTGCAGGAAACGTCGTCGGTCTCGTGGAGTCACCCGGCCGCTGACAGGCCGGATTATGCCCGCATGGAGTACTGCGACAGGCGCTCGTAGAGCGGCGCGCACTCCGCGTAGATACCCTCGAGTTCCGGCGTCAGCGCGACCGCTTTGGGTTGGTACGGCTCGAAGCCGGTGGTCGAGTGGAGCCGCGTGTACCAGTAGGGAGCCCACACCCCGTCTTCGGGCTTGGGCCCCGACTGCCAGCTCAACATGGCGGGATCCCACGCCACATCGAGGGCGTCGCACAGCTGCTCGAGGACGGAAGCCGGATCCTTCAGAACCTCCCGAGAGTCGACCACGATCGGGCGGCGGCCGGACGCCTCGATCCGGTCGACGATGGTGATCTGGTCCGCGAACCCGGTGTCTCGCATCACCGGTGCCCGGCCCAGGCCGACGGCCAGCGAAGGCAGCATGTCACGGGGGTCCCGGGTGAGCAGGTAGTTCTCCATCTCGTCGACGATGGCGACGTCGAACCCGACGAGATGGTGCGCCATGTTCTTGTAGAACCGAAGTGGGGTGGCACTGTCGCCGTGGAGCATCTCGGCGATCACTGCCGTAGCGTCGGTGAGCGTCGCGGCGATCGTCTCGTCCCGGCCGGGGTGATCGACCCCAGTCACTACGAGATAGTGCCCGTACATCGGCTCGTCCCACACCGTGGTGTCCGCCCGTGAGCGCCACGAGTACATCATCGCAGTCGACAGGTTGCGGGGCCCGGACCACATGTTGATGATCCGATGGCTCACGAATGCTCTCCTGCGGTAGTGACCGCGGCGCGATAGATGGCGCTCAACCGCTCTGTCAGTTGCCCGCTCCTGCCGTCACCGATGACCCTGCCGTCGACGGCGACCACGGGCGTCAGGCCGCCGAACGTTCCGGTGACGAACGCTTCATCGGCGGCGTAGACGTCTGTCAAGGAGAAGGGCCGCTCGTGAGCGGGGATGTCGGCGGCTCGGGCAATCTCGAGCACGAGCCCGCGGGTGATGCCGTTCAGGCAATACTCGCCGGTCGAAGTCCAGACCTCACCTTTGGTGATGATGAAGAAGTTGGTGGCATTGCAGGTGGCGACGTTTCCGTTGGGGTCCAACATCAGTGCTTCGTCTGCCCCCGCTTCGAGGGCCTGGAGGAGTGCCACGACTTCATGGATCTTGGAGTGACAATTCCACCGTTGGTCGATGGTATCCGGCGGTAACCGGCGGACGGTTGAGGTGAATAGCGAAACACCTTCGGTCGTCACCGAAGGGTCTGCGACCTTGTGCTCAGCGATGACCACGATGTTCGGACCCCCGACGACCAGCCGGGGATCTTGCGCAGGCGTCTTCTTCGTTCCCCGGGTGACGATGAGCCGGATGTGCACGTCGCTGTGCATATCGTTGCGGGCGAGGGTTTCGCGCACGATGGCAGTGATCTCATCGCGCGTCTTGCCGATATCGAGATGCACTCCCGCCGCGCTGGCGTATAGCCGGTCGAGGTGCCGATCGAGGTGTACCAGTCGATCATCGTGGAGCCGCATGCCCTCCCAGACACCGTCCCCCACCAGGAAGGCGCTGTCGAACACCGAGATTCTGGCTTCCGGTCGGGGCAGCCATTCACCGTCGACGTAGATGATCACGTGTTCGTTGCGGGCGTCTGGTACTGCTTCGTGGGTTCCCTTGGTCATGCCCTCCACGCTAGCGGTCCAGGTTCCGGCCGCTTGGGCCTCACGCCTGCGGCACGAATTCGAAGGTGGTGTTTCCGACGCCGGGGGCGATTTCGCGTCGACCGGCTGCGGTGAAGCCGAGCGTCGTATTCGGAGCGTTGGCGGTCCCGGTCGACAAGGTGGTGTGACGTCCTGCGCTCGCCTGCCGCACCAATGCGACTCCCATTCCCAGCTTGACGTACGCGGGGGGCACCGCCAGTCGATCCATGTCAATCCGGTCGTTGGTGACGGTGTAGCCGGTGATGGCAGCGAATCTTCCCTCGGCGAAGACACCGAGCCATCGCGGGTCGTGGGCAATCACATCCTCGATCGTGTCGCGCAGTGGGGGGATGCCTGCGAACTCGATCAGCTCGGCTTCCGCTGCCTACGCGGCTTGTTGGATCTCGACCACGCGTGCGGCAGTCGCCGGGTCTCTGGCATCGATCGGCGAGGGCGTCGCCAGCGCTCGCTCACTCAAGTGAGTATTCCACTTCGAGACGACCCGAGTTTGTATCGACGATCACATATCCACCGCGTTCGAACAGGCGCCTGGCACCGGTGTTGTGCTCGAACACTTGGAGCGTGATGGCGTCGTGGCGCTGGAGGCGGGACCACTCCTCGAGCTCACTCAAGGCTGCACTACCAAAGCCGCGGCCCCGGTAGCGACGATCCACTCTGAGGTCGTAGATGAAGGTGAGTGTACGGTGTTGCTGCGCAACTGCTCCAAACCAGATGGCTCCGACCGGAACGTCTTCGAGGCCACCGCGGAGCGTGCACACATGGTGAAACGGGGTGGTCTCGCCTTGCGGCAAGTGTTGCGTGACTTCGGTGACAGCGCGTTGTAGCGCGTCACCCTGGCTGAGTTCGTCCGCCCGCATCAGGTCGGCTGCGAACGTTTCGATGAGGTCCGGCAGGTACCGCTCGAACTCGGCGGCAGTCATCGGGGCGAACTCGATGTAGCCGGCAGGCACCCTATCGAACCCGACAGCGTCGGGCGGGTGCAACGGTCGTGACATCTCCAGCTCGGTCACTTCGTGCTGTTGCGGCAGCGGCTGGGAGGCACCGGTGAATTCGAAGCCCAGCCGTTCGTACATTCGCTGCGCAGTCGTGTTGCCTGCTACCACCCACAAATCGAGTTGGGTTCCACCCGATTCAGCGGCCCAAGCGATCACCGCCTCTGTCAGCGCGGCGCCGTGTCCCGCCTTGCGATAGCGCGGATCCATCCACATCGTGAAGAGGTGATAGGTGGACGGCGCCCCATCTACGCGAAAAGCGCCGGCCAGGCCGACAAACCTGCCGTCGGTTTCGGTCACGAAGACGGCCTGGTCCCGGCCGGCGGCAGCAGACGCCGCCCAGGCTTCCCACATCTCGTCGGTCTGATCGACCTCGGAAGCGTGGGTGGATCCGAAGGCCATGGGGTCCGCGACCAACGCACCGAGCCGCACTTCGCGCAACCCGACGCCGTCACTCGGAGCGATTCTGCGGATGCGGCCCGTCACAGGATCACTCGTAGGCGATGGCTTCCAGGATGTTGAGGCGCGATGCCTTCCACGCCGGATAGATGGCGGCGATGATGCCGACCAACCCCGACAGGAGCACGAGACTGATCAGTTGGACCCAGGGGATATCGAAGGTGCTGAGACCTTCGTCTGCGAGCGATTGCACAACCGCCCAGCCGAGCACAACTCCGAGCACAATTCCGACCACTGCACCGAAGAGCGAGATGATGACCGCCTCCCAGCGGATCATGCGTCGCACGGCACGTCCCTGCATGCCGATGGCACGGAGCAACCCGATCTCGCGAGTCCGCTCGATGATCGAGAGGGCCAGCGTATTCGTGATACCCAACACCGCGATGATGATCGCCAGGAACAGCAATCCACTGACCAGCCCGAGCAACTGGTTGATCTGGGCCTCCGCGTCTGCCACGACCTCGGAGCCGGTCTGGACGTCGGCGTTCGGATAGGCAAGCGCCATCTCCCGGACCGCGGCCTCCGCGTCTTCGAACACGACTCCGTTCGCGAACTTCATGAACACGATGAAGTCGGTTCGGGTCGTGAAGTTCTCCTCGTAGGTGGCGGTGCTGATCCAGTAGCTGCTGCCGAACGCCTCGCCCTTGGCAGTACCGACGATCTCGGTTGGCTGCGGACCGGTTGTTGCGTATTCGATCACAATCGTGTCGCCGACCGACCAGCCCTGGTCTTCCAGAACATCTGGATCGACGAGTACTCCACCAGCGTCGAGCCGTACGAGATCCTCGGGAGTTGTCTCCAGGTTGAATATGTCGAGAATTGTCGTTGGCTCGATCCCTACCACCTGGGTGTCGGAGGTTCCTTCCGGCTCTTCGACCCGGATCGCCCCAAATTGGAGCGCCGAAACGGTTTCGACCTCGTCCAGCGCCGCGACGTCTGCCGAGAACTCCGGGCTCAACCCCACGATGAAGTTGGTCGACTGGGCGGACAGGTCTGCCGGGAAGTCGTTGAGAATCGACTCCTCGATGTTCTCCTTGATCGACTCGGCAAACACCGCCACGAACACCACCAGGGCCACGCCGATCATCAGCGCAGAAGCAGTTGAGGCCGTGCGGCGCGGTTTGCGGCGGGTGTTCTCTTGGGCCAGCTGGCCGGTGGTTCCGAACATGCGGGGGAGCGGCCACCCGAGCACTCGAGCGATCGGCTTCGATGCCAGTGGCAGCAGCACCGATACCCCGACGAAGAGCACGAGAGCCCCGACTCCGACCAGGGCAAGCGCGTTTCCCACATTAAGGAACAGGCCGATCCCGAGCATCAGGACGCCGAGGCCGAGGATCACGGAGCCCCAGATCGCCCGCGTGTGCAAGGAACGGCTAGCAGGCCGTGCGGCTTCTTCTCGCATGGCTGCAACCGGGGGCACCCGTGCTGCTTTGCGCGCAGGCAGCAGCGACGAGATCAGGGTGACGATGATCCCAACCGACATCGCAACGATGACCGTCCGGGGGAGCAGCGTCATCGACCCGGTGGGGATGTCGATGCCGAGCGCACCCATGAGGGCCGAGAGGCCCATCGCGAGGAACACCCCGAGTACGACTCCAACGATCGACGCGAGGAACGCCACCACCAGAGCTTCGATGACGACCATCCAGACCACCTGCCGCCCGGTGGCTCCGACTGCTCGGAACAGCGCCAGCTCTCTGGTCCGCTGCGCCACGATGATGCGGAAGGTGTTGGTGATGATGAAGGCGCCGACGAACACCGCAACGGCGGCGAACGCCAGCAGCGCAATCGTGAGAAAGTTGAGCCCCTCTGCGACGTCGCTGAGCTGCTCATCGGTGTCGTCCTGGCCGGTGATGGCCTCGATGCCACCCGGCAGGACCGCCATGATCCGTTGCTGGAGCTCCTCGGGAGACACGGCGGGATCACCCTGGATGGAGATCACGGTCAGCTTCCCCTCGAGGTCCATCACTCGTTGTGCCTCGCTCAGCTCGAATCCGGCGAGCGTGGCTCCGAGGAGGGCGTTGTCTTCGCCGAACGAGACGGTTCCTACCACCTCGAATTCCTCCGGGGCATGCGCGGAGAGAATCGTGACCCGATCGCCGATCGCGATGTTCCCGGTTTCGGCCGTGGTGATGTCGATCGCCACCTCTCCGGGACCGGTGGGATCGCGGCCTGCCACCGGCATCGTCGGGTTGAAAGCGTCGACGTTGGTCCAGGACACCCCGAGGGTCGGAGGGCCCTGGCCTCCGATCGGTTCTCCATCCGTGCCGACGACCTGAGCGAAGCCGTTGACTGCGGGATCCGCGAGGGCGACCCCCTCGACCGCGGCCACGGCTTCGAGGATCTCTTCCGGCATCGAAACGACCTCGAACCCGAATTCGGGCTGCTCCGGGCGCACGATCACATCGACCCCGGCGTTGATGTCGGTGAGCAGTGACTCGAATTGGGTGTTGATCGTGTCGGTGAAGACGTAGCTGGCAGCTACGAACCCCACTCCGATCACAATCGCCAACGCCGTCAACGTCAGTCGGAGTTTGTTGGCAAAGACTCCCTTGATAGCAGCGCGGAGCACTTCAGTCCCCCAGGTGCTTCATCTTGTCGAGCACGCGGTCTGCAGTCGGTTCCGTCATCTCGTCGACGACGTGGCCGTCGTCGAGGAACACGATGCGATCCGCATAGCTGGCATCGAGCGGGTTGTGGGTGACCATGACGATGGTCTGGTCGAACTCGTCCACCGCTCTGCGCATGAAGCCGAGCAACTCTGCGCCACTCTTCGAGTCGAGGTTGCCGCTCGGTTCGTCTGCAAAGACGATGTCGGGCTGCGACACGAGAGCGCGTGCGGCGGCGACCCGCTGTTGCTGGCCGCCGGAGAGTTCGGAAGGTCGGTGGTCGAGTCGGTCTTCGAGATCGACCGCGTCGATCACCTTCTGGTACCAGTCGGAGTCCGGCTTGGCTCCTGCGATCGAGAGCGGCAGCAGGATGTTCTCCTTGGCGTTGAGCGTCGGAATCAGATTGAACGCCTGAAACACGAACCCGATCCGTTGCCGCCTGAGAATCGTGAGGTCTTTGTCCTTCAGCGAGCCCAGCTCAACATCGCCGAGGTAGGTGGTGCCGGAAGTGAGATCGTCGAGACCGGCGATGCAATGGAGCAAGGTCGACTTGCCCGATCCCGAGGGTCCCATGATGGCAGTGAATTGGCCTTGCTCGAATCCTGCGGTGATGCCACGCAGCGCGTGGACTGCCGCGTCTCCCTCGCCGTAGACCTTCGTGCCATCTTCGATGCGAGCGGCGGGCACCGAGGTTGGCGATGCAGCGGTGGTCATAATCCGATTGTCCCCTTC
The DNA here is from genome assembly GCA_964397045.1 of uncultured Acidimicrobiaceae bacterium. Classification (GTDB taxonomy): domain Bacteria; phylum Actinomycetota; class Acidimicrobiia; order Spongiisociales; family UBA5794; genus CAYNHF01. Next base: position 7,333 of record CAYNHF010000046.1, read on the forward strand.
TCCGTGTCTGTTGGCAGATGCTATGCAGATGCGAGCAAAGTGGCGAGTCTGCGTCTACGGCTCAGCGGGAGCCGGCTACCTCAACCGCCACCCGGTAGCGAAGCGACAGCGCGCGAGCCTGCGATTGGAGCCACATGGGGCCAGCCTCGCCGACGTCGCGCTTGGTCCACAGCGTCCGATACGTTCCACGATAGGCCACTACGCGGGCCGGAAGTGATGCCGTGACGACGGGCGCCAGGGAGTGCCAGAACGGAGGCCTGCCCAGTGCCAGGCTCAGTGGTCCGATGATCGTGGCGTGCTGGGCTCGCAGCATCTCTCCATCGACGAGCACCCTGCCGGACAGCGCCACGAAGCCGGTGACGAATGGAACCCGCCGGGGCGGCCTCGGGCTACGGAGTCGAGTGAGTTCGTCGAGCCCGGCATAGATCCCACACGAGCAGTGCGGATCCGGGATCACCCGATGGTGGCGGTCGATTCGCCTTCGTCCCGGCCTGTGATCGCCGATTGCCGGATCCTGGAGAGTGCACTTGGCATCCATCTCAGGACCCGGCCAGCGGAAACCGTAGAGGCCGGTGAGGATCGGAATACCGGAAATCTGCTCCGGTTGGAGGAGCCACGTTCTCCATACGACGAGAGGGCCACGACCGACGCCCTGTTCGGCATCCGGCTCGGGGCGTGTCACGTGTGGAGCAAGCGTCATTCGATGTACCGGTTCCTCTTCGTCGCGTCCAGCGTACGCGGGCTGAGGTGGTGTCGCGGCGGTTCTCTCGCGGGCAGAGGTGTGTCGGCGTTGACGCGTTGCGTGGCAGGTAGTCTCGGGCCCGCCAACCGCTTGTTCGATCAAGGAGATCGTTGTGACCAGCAACCCGTATGGCCGGCGCCCCGGAGGAGGCATCAGCCTTCCCGACTACTACATGCCGACTCCGTCTATCAAGAACCGCAACGTCTATCTGCCGGGCACCGAACCGCTTCCTCCTGGGGAGATGCGGGTGGTGTTTCTGGGCAGCACCCCCTGGCCGCCGACCCTTTCGCAGTCGGGTACCTCAATGATGCTGGAGCTCGGCACCGGCCAGCCGCAACCGCGTCGTTTCTTCTTCGATCTCGGCAACGGCAGCGTGAAGAACGCCATTGCCATGCAGGTGCCGCCGGCCCTGATCAACGACATCTTCATCAGCCATCTGCACGGCGACCACTACGCCGATTTGCCCTACATGTATCCGTTCACCGCCTGGTCCGGCCGCTGGCAGCCGCTGCGGCTCTACGGCCCCTCAGGGCGCACCAAGAAGCTGGGTATCAAGTACATGGCCAAGCACATGCGCAAGATGTCCCGCTGGCACGAGGAGAACTTCGATCACACCCCGATGGGTGATGGCTATGAGATGGACGTCACCGAGTTCGACTGGAAGGACGAGAACGGCGTCTGCTATGACCAGGACGGTGTGGTGGTGCGGCATTGGCCCCGATCGCACGTCAAGGACGGGGCATCGGCCTATCGCCTCGACTGGGAGGAGTATGGACTGTCATTCGTGTGGACGGGTGACGGCAGACCGGATGAGAAGACCGCCAAGTACGGTGCCGGAGCCGATGTGTTCGTGTCCGAGGGGCAGCTCGACACACCGTTGCTCCAGTCGATCAAGTTCGGCGTGCCTTCTGAACTCGTCGAATACACGATCGATTCGTGGCACACGATGTATTACGCAGCCGGCTACCTGTTCGACCAGGTGCAGCCGCGAATCGCAGCGATCTGCCACTACGAGGCAGGTGGCGGAGCGACCGACGCCGAGTCCATTGCAGAGATCCGCGCTCATTGGAAGGGCCTCTTCATGTGGGGTGGCCCCGACGTCCAGGTACTGAACGTGACCAAGGAGAAGGTCTGGGCCCGAGAGGCAGCGCGTCCCGAGGGTGCAGCGATCGCTTCGCTCGATCCACGAATGCTGGCCCCGCCGGGTGTCCCGTTGCCGGACAAGATCGAGCTGCCCAGGCCCAAGCTGCCGCGTGAGGAGCAGCAAGAGCAGTTCTTGCGCGATATGGAGATCGATCCGCACCTGTACTACCCCGACGATGCCTATCGGCCTCCTACCCAGACCTGGCCGGAAGAAGGCTTCTTCCTGGAACCAAGGAAGATCCTGGCGGCAAGGGGAATTGTCCTCGATGACGATGAGGACGGCACTGCGGAAGGCGACTCCGATGCCAGTTCATCGGGCGGGGAGGAATAGACGATGCCGCGACGCAGAGGTCCCGGTCCCAGCCCCAAGCCGGGCCCGGGGGGAGCGGGGAGAGCACGACGTACCCGGCGCCGCCGAAGGCGTCGTCGGGTGATGCTGGTCGGGGGCCTGGTGGCGTTCGGCAGCTACAAGATGTCACAGCAGGACGCGGAGCGCATCGAGCAGCACACCGGCGTCGAGCCGGAAGAGCTCACCGATCAGGAGCTCACTCAGGCGATGGACGAACTTGGCATCGAGAAGCAAACCGTCAGTGCTGAGGACCAGGAAGCCTGAGGTCCGCCTCGGCTTTTCCTGATCCACGATGAGCGATCCGATCCTTGCGCCAGGCGCGCGTACCGAGCCGATTGTCTCCCCGACCGGGAACCCGGTTCCGGTGACGCTGCTCACCGGGTTCCTCGGTGCCGGCAAGACAACGTTGCTCAACCGGATCCTCAATGGGGATCACGGGCTGCGCGTCGGGGTAGTGGTAAACGACTTCGGCGCGGTCAACATCGACGCCGGGCTCATCGCCGGTGTCGAGGAGAACACGATCAGCCTGGCCAACGGCTGTGTCTGCTGTGAAGTTCGTGACGACCTCGTGACGTCGCTGGAGGAGCTGCTCGGCGGGTCTGCTGCTGTCGACTACGTGATCATCGAGGCCAGCGGGATCGCGGACCCGGAGGGTGTGGTCATGACGTTGACCGACCCCAAGTACGAGGCGCTGTTGCGGATCGACAGCGTCACGTGCATGGTCGATGCGGAGGGCTTGTTCGCAAACGGGGATGATCCGGACCTCGCCATGCTCAAGTTGCGCCAGATGGGTTTCGCCGACTTGGTGATCCTCAACAAGGTGGACCTGGTGGGGGCAGAGAACGTCGAGGCGATCCGCGACTGGATCGGAGGCCACTTTCGTCGGCTGCGAATCGTAGAGGCGACCTACGCCGACGTTCCCCTCGAAATCTTGCTCGCCGTCGGTCGGTTCGACGCCACCCGAGTCGAGGAACTCCTGCGAGGTGATGCCGGCGGTCATGCCCGGCATGGACCTGGGTTCGATACGTGGCACTACCGATCGGATGCTGCGATGTCCGTGCGCAAGCTTCGTGAGACGGTGCGGCTGCTCCCGGGAAGCATCTATCGGTGCAAGGGTTTCGTGGTCGATGCCAAGGCGCCGGGATTTCGAACCGTCCTCCAGTCGGTAGGCCGCCGCACCAGCGTGACCGTGGATGGCGAATGGGGCGCTAACCCGGAGCGAACGGACATCGTGGTGATCGGCGCGGCGGGTGCGCTCGACCCGGGAGACCTGCAGGCCGCCTTCGACGCCAGTCGAGCGGAGTCGACGCGGCCTGAGTAACTCGCCGGGTGTTGCGGCGTGCCCGCTCGCAGTGCGCGAGAAGAACGTGTTGAATCGTGCCGATGACACTCGACTCCTTCATTCGTGGTCTTCCCAAAGCAGAGCTGCATGTCCACATCGAGGGGACACTCGAGCCCGAGATGATGTTCGAGCTGGCTGAACGTAATGGTGTCGACCTGCCCTTCGCTTCGGTTGACGAGGTGCGAGCCGCCTACCAATTCACGGACCTGCAGTCGTTCCTCGATATCTACTACCGCGGGGCTGGAGTGCTCCTGATGGAGCAGGATTTCTACGACCTGATGAGGGCCTATCTCGAACGGGCCCACGCCGACGGTGTGCGACGGGCGGAGATCTTCTTCGATCCGCAGGCCCACACGGAGCGGGGCGCTGAATTCGGCGCGTTCATGGCTGGTTTCACGGGGGCAATCTGCGACATGGAGCGAGAGACCGGGATCTCCGCCGGCCTGATTATGTGCTTCCTGCGCCATCTCCCCCCCTCAGCCGCGGTTGCGACCTGGCACGAAGCAGAGCCGTATCAGGAAGACATCCTCGGAGTCGGGCTCGATTCTTCCGAGGTCGGCATCCCCCCCGAACAGTTCCTGGCGCCCTATCGGCTGGCCCGCGATGCCGGCCTGCGGCCGGTGGCTCACGCCGGCGAGGAGGGCCCTCCCGCCTACATCATCGGCGCACTCGACACGTTGGGGGCAGAGCGCATCGATCACGGAGTCCGCTGCGAGGAGGATCCGGCGTTGGTAGCGCGGTTGGCAGCGGAGGAGGTGCCCCTGACGATGTGTCCGCTCTCGAACCTGGCTCTCCAGGTCGTCGACCGCCTGGAGGATCATGGGCTGAAGCGGCTGCTCGACCAGGGCGTCAAGGTGACGGTCAACTCGGACGATCCGGCGTACTTTGGCGGATACATTGCGGATAACTACGTGGCGGCCGCTGCCGCCCTCGATCTCGAGCTCGACGACCTGGTGACGCTGGCCGGGAACTCGATTGAGGCGTCGTTTCTGGATGCCGCAGTCAAGCAGGAGCTGCTCGCAGAATTGGAGGACTACGTCGCAGCGGCTCGACTCGGTACCGACTGAGCCGGCTCGAATCTCACGGGTTCACTCGCAACAGCATTCACACGGCTCTGCGGTAGCGGCTGACTGCGAGCGGAACAAACACGGCCAGGATCGCCGCGATCCACGCCATCGCTTTCCAGAAGTCGGGCCACGGATCGAAGCCGAGGGTGAAGGCTCGGATGGCGTTCACGGTGACCGTCACCGGGTTGATGTTGGCGAATGCCTCGAGCCAGGACGGCATCGACTCGGTCGGTACGAAAGCGGACGAGGCGAACACCAGTGGGAACACCCAGACGAACCCGGCGGCCTGGGTTGCTTCGACATCCTTGATGGTGAGGCCGATGGTCGCCGAGATCCAGGAGAACGCAAGGCCAAACGCTACTGCGAGGAGCACCGCCATCACTGCGTAGAACAGGCCGCCGCGGAAACGGAAGCCGATGAGATAACCAACCCCCACCATCAGCAAGATCACCATCATGTTGCGCACCGAGTCGCCCATGGTGCGTCCGGCGAGCACGGCAGACCGTGACATCGGCAGCGACCGGAAACGGTCGATCAGGCCCTTCTTCATATCCTCGGCCAGGCCGACGCCGGTCTGAGTGGAGCCGAAGACTGCAGCCTGCACCATGATCCCCGCGAGCAGAAAGTCGATGTAGTTGAACTCGAACCCAGGGATCGGCACCACGCTCTCGACGGCGGTCCCGATGGCACCGCCGAACACGTAGTTGAACAGCAGCACAAACATCACCGGCTGGATCGTCGAGAACGCCAGCAGCGTGGGCACCCGGCGATACTTCAGGAGGTTGCGTCTCGCCAGAATGAGGGCATCGGAGACAACCCAGCGGATCCTTGTCCCCGTTGGCATCGTTCCGGTGGTCATGTCCTGTTCCTTCTGCCCGTACCGGACGATGCGGGTTCTGCCGCCTCGTCCTCAGCGGCACGCCCGGTCAGCGTCAGAAAGACGTCATCGAGCGTCGGTCGGTGGATCGTCAGGTCGGCGAGCGCTATCCCGTTTGCATCCAGGCGGCGGACGGCTTCCGTGACCGCACTCGCGCTGCTATCGACCGGAACCCGGACCGTTGTGGTGGTCTGGTCAACCGTCGGGAGGTTGCTGCACAGATCCCGCATCAACTGGGCCGCGGCGTCGAGTTGAGCCGGATCCGCGATTTCCAGCTCGAGCACATCGTTCCCGATCTGGCTCTTCAACTCGGAACTGGTTCCTTCCGCGATGACCGCGCCGTGATCGATGACGCCGATCCGATCCGCGAGTCTGTCGGCCTCCTCGAGATACTGGGTGGTCAACAGCAGCGTCGAGCCTCCGTCCACCAGGCGTTCGATGAACTCCCAGAGGCCCACCCTGCTCCGCGGGTCGAGACCGGTCGTCGGCTCATCGAGGAACAGCACCTGAGGCGAACCGACGAGCGAGGCCGCGAGGTCGAGGCGGCGCCGCATTCCACCCGAATAGGTGCGGACGAGCCGATCCGCTGCATGGGTCAGATCGAACTGGTCGAGAAGTTCTTCGGCTCGCGTCCTTGCTGCTTCCTTGGAGAGCCGATAGAGGCGACCCACCATCTCCAGGTTCTCCCTCCCGGTCAGGATCTCGTCGACCGCGGCATATTGACCGGCGAGACCGATTTCGGCTCGCAGCGCAGATGCTTGGGTTGCAACGTCGAACCCCGCGATCGTGGCCTTTCCCGCATCAGGCTTGAGCAGGGTGGTCAACACTCTGACGGCGGTCGTTTTGCCTGCCCCGTTGGGACCGAGGAGGCCGTAGACGGTGCCGGGCGCAACCTCGAAGCTGACATCATCGAGAGCGTTGATGTCGCCGAAGGACTTCGAGACCGAGTCGACGACGATGATGGGGGATGGCATGGGACTCCGGGTGACGGCGGCCCGTCATCCTACGTGGTCCGTGGTGGCTCGATTGCGCGTATCAGCCCGCCGGGAACCCGGCGATGGTGTCGCGGTACCAGAACCCGCTGTCCTTGATCGTGCGCGTCTGTGTCTCGAAGTCGACATGCACCAGCCCGAAGCGTTGGTCGTAGCCGTGGGCCCACTCGAAGTTGTCGAGCAAAGACCAGACGAAGTAGCCGCGGACGTCGACCCCACGTTCGATCGCTTCACCCACTGCCGCGACGTGGCGTTCCAGGTAGGCCCTTCGTTCCGGATCATGCACTCGCCCTGCCTCGACCTGATCGGCAAAGGCTGCCCCGTTTTCGGTGACATAGATGGGAGGCGCATCGTACGTTTCGTGGAGCCAGACGAGGAGATCCCCCAGCCCTTCTGGATACACCTCCCAGCCCATCGTGGTGCGGGGGAGGTCGGCCTCGGTGAGCGGCGCCGGCCGTTCGACGTCGTCGAAGCCTTCGTCCTCCACCACGTCCCTGGTGTAGTAGTTGAGTCCGAGAAAGTCGGTGGGTGTGTTGATGATGGCGAGATCACCATCGAACACCGGGTGTTGATCCCAATGGATCGCAGTAAGCGCGTCCTCCGGGTAGCTGCCTTTGAAGATCGGGTCTGCGTACCAACGATGATCGAAGCCCGACTCGGCATACGCCGCCCGCCGGTCGGCGGGATGCTGGCTGCGAGGCACTTTGGCGTGCATGTTGAGGACGATGCCGACCTGGGCGCTGGGAAGCGCTGCCCGAATGGCCTGCGTGGCGAGCCCGTGGGCAAGGAGCGAGTGGTGGGCCGCCGCCCATCCTTCTTCGAGGCTCTCGCGCCCTGGTGCATGCTCTCCCGTGACGTGGCCCAACCGGGCGATCACCCATGGCTCGTTGATCGTCATCCAGTGATCGACTCGATCTCCCAGCCGTTCCGCGACGATGGCGGCGTAATCGGCGAATGCGTACGCCGTGTGGCGAGCCACCCAGCCGTCCTCGTTCTCGAGTGTTTGGGGAAGATCCCAGTGATACAGCGTCGGGTACGGCTGAATTCCCGCCGCGAGAAGCGTATCGACCAGGCGGTCGTAGAAGTCGAGCCCTGCTTGGTTCAAGGCACCGGTACCGGTAGGGAGGATCCGGGGCCATGCCACCGAAAACCGGTAGCCGTTGAGACCGAGCTCCTGCATGATCCCGACGTCCTCCCGCCAGCGGTGGTAGTGATCGGCGGCGATATCGCCGGTGTCGGAGTTGCGGATGTTGCCCGGGTCATGACTGAAGATGTCCCAGATACTCTCCCCCCTGCCGTCTGCTCTCGTGGCTCCCTCGATTTGATAGGCAGAAGTGGCTGCCCCCCAGATGAAGCCGTCACGAAACGTGGTCATCGGCCCAGCATACGCGGTTCGGTGGCCCTTCCCATGTCCGAGCGGGGGAGGATCGGCGTGTTGTCTCCGAAGCCTGTCGCGTGCCAGGGTGGGGACCTGGTCTAGTGGGTGGGAGTCCGATGGAGCGCGACACGGCCGAGGAGTTCGCGGCCTTTGTCGATGACGTCGGAGGCCGGCTCCGGCATGCGCTCATCTCGGCATACGGCCCTGAGGTCGGTGCTGAAGCGACCGCAGATGCCCTGGAGTACGCGTGGGAGAACTGGGATCGGATCTACGCCATGGACAACCCAGGTGGGTACCTCTACCGAACTGGGCAGAGCAAGTCACGTCGCTACCGCCGGCGTCCGACAGTGTTGCCGACGCTCGCCGACTCCGCGCAACCCTGGTACGAGCCTGGCCTTCCCAAGGCGCTGAATCAGCTCTCTCGTCAGCAGCGGACCGTTGTTCTGCTGTGTCACGGTTACGGATGGACCAGGGCGGAGGCCGCCGAGATGCTCGGCATCAATGCCTCGACCGTCCAACGCCACCTCGACCGCGGCATGGACAAGGTGCGTCGTGCGCTTGGAGTGTCGGACGATGATTGACCTCACACGCCAGATCGAGGCCTACGCCGAACAGCTCGACCTCACGGTCCCTGCTGCGAACGAGCTGCTGGTTGCGCGCCGTCGGAGCAAACGGCCGGTTCCGGCTCGCCCCCGCTGGTGGATTGCGGCGGCCGCCGCAGGCGGGGCGGCCGCCGTCGTGCTCATCGCGATCGGTGTTGTGACCTTCACCCGCGGGGATGAGGTGACCGCAGACACCGCGGCGCCGCCAGCGACGCAGGCGCCGACCACGACTACCACCGCCGTCCCTTCCATTCTCCGTTTCGAACTCGCCACCGAAACCCCGGCGTTCGACTCAGGGGAGCAGGAGGCATGGGATTGGCCCTTCGTTTCCCCAGGCGCCGTCGTCTACGAGGACGGCGTCTATCACATGCTGCGCAACGGGTTTGGCGATGAGAAGCCCACCGGAGTCGGCTACGGCGTCTCAGACAATGGTGTCCTGTGGAGTGAAGTGGGCGAGGAGCCTGTGTTCATGCTCGAAGGAGGCCAGGTGCATGCCGGCCTCGTCACGCCAGACGGGACGTGGCTTGTCTACTTCGACTCGATCGCGACCAAGGATGAGGTGGGCTCACCCGTCACCATCGGCAGGGCTGCGGCGCCCGGCCCGGAGGGACCGTGGACCGTTGACACCGCACCGGTGCTGGAGCCGGGCGCTCCCGGCAGCTGGGACCAGAGCTCCGTGCTCCAACCTGCGGTGGTGGCGACCGACAACGGCTTCGTGATGTTCTACGTGGGCACCGGTAATGAGGGCTACGCCATCGGTCGGGCGACTTCGTCCGACGGGCTCGTCTGGGTCAAGGACGAAGGCCCGGTGCTCGTGCCCGAGGCCGAGTGGGAAGGGTCGGAACTCACGCGACCCGACGTGGCCGCTACCGAGAACGGCCTGGTGATGATGTATGCCAACCATTCCGGGTCGAGGCGCGGCATCGCCACGTCACCGGACGGGGTGACCTGGACCAGGTTCCCCGGGAATCCGGTGCTCACGACCGCGTCCGTTCCGCGGGCAACGATGAAGACGGGTGAGCTGTACTACCGCGAAGGTGTGTACCTGCTGTATCTCGAAAACGGTGGGACGGCGTTCACGGGCTCGAATATCGCAGTGTTGACCCGCGATGACCCGATAGTGATTCGCTGAGGCCGCACGTTTTTCGGGGCTGTTGCCTGCTGACCCATGACCCCGGCTCGGTCGATAGCATGGCGTCGACCTACCCCGGAGAAGTGAGATGCCGAGCCCCTCAGTCCCATCCGACCTCGACATTGCTCAGGCTGCTGAGGTGCGGCCGATCGTCGAGATTGCACGCCGCCTCGGCATCGAGGACGACGAACTCATCGCCCACGGGCGGTACATGGCGAAGGTCAGTCTGGACCTGCTGAAGCGGGTGGGGGGCGGCCCGGTGGGCAAGTATGTCGACGTCACGGCGGTCACCCCGACCCCACTCGGCGAAGGGAAGACCACTACGACGGTGGGTCTCGTCCAGGGTCTGGGCAGATTGGGTCACGAAGCGCTCGCCAATATCCGTCAACCAAGTATGGGTCCGACGTTCGGCATCAAGGGTGGAGCCGCAGGCGGGGGCTACAGCCAGGTTGTCCCCATGGAAGACTTCAACCTTCACCTCACCGGCGACATCCATGCCATCTCGGTGGCGCACAACCTGGTGGCAGCGGCGATCGACGCTCGCTGGTACCACGAGGGAAGGATGACGGACGAACAACTGGCCGACCTGGGCCTCACCAGGCTGGCAATCGATCCGGATCGGATCCAGTGGAATCGCGTGGTCGATGTGAACGATCGCGCGCTCCGCAACGTGATTGTGGGTCTCGGCGGCCGCCTGGATGGCAGGCCGCGCGAGACCGGATTCGACATCACCGTAGCCAGCGAGCTGATGGCCATCCTGGCGCTTGTCGACGGTGACAGCTACGCCAGCGCGCTGCGCAACCTGCGAGAGCGCTGCGCCAGGGTGGTGATCGGCACCAGCAAGGCCGGCACCCCGATCACGCTCGAGGATCTGGGGGTGGCAGGTGCCGTGACGGTACTTCTGAAAGACGCGCTGCATCCGACACTCATGCAGACCCTCGAAGGTCAAGCAGCGCTGGTCCACGCCGGTCCTTTCGCCAACATCGCCCACGGCAATTCATCGATCCTTGCCGACCGGGTCGGCCTGCAGCTGGCAGACTACGTCGTCACCGAATCCGGGTTCGGCGCTGACATGGGCATGGAGAAGTTCCTCGACATCAAGTGCCGGGTGTCCGGCCTGCGTCCCGATTGTGTGGTGCTGGTGGCGACGGTCCGAGCGCTCAAGACCCACGGCGGTGGACCACGGGTGGTGCCGGGGCGGCCGCTCGACCGGGCTTACACAGAGGAGAACCTCCCACTGCTGCGCGCCGGGATGGCGAATCTAAGGGCCCACATCGCGAATGTGAAGAAGTTCGGTCTCCCTGTGGTGGTGGCGGTCAACACCTTCCCGACAGACACCAATGCGGAGGTAGCGCTCGTCGAAGAGGTGGCTTCGGAAGCAGGAGCGTTCGCCGCGGTGAGCAGCGATCACTGGGCCAACGGGGGTGCCGGCGCCGAGCGGCTGGCTGCCGCTGTGGTGGCTGCATGTGAGGAACCGTCCGACTTCCGTTTCCTCTACGACCTGAACCGATCGATCAAGGAGAAGATCGAGACCATTTGTCGCGAGATCTACGGCGCAGACGGTGTCGAATACTCAGCGACCGCCGAGCGTCAGATCGCAGACTTCGAGCAAGCCGGATTCGGGTATCTGCCCATCAACATGGCGAAGACCCACCTTTCCATCAGCCATGATGCTGCGCTGAAGGGGGCGCCGAGCGGCTTCATCGTTCCGGTGCGCGAGGTGCGGGCCTCGGCGGGAGCAGGCTTCATCTATCCGCTGCTGGGAGCGATGCGCACGATGCCGGGCTTGGGGGCGACGCCTGCATTCATGAACGTCGACATCGACGAGACTGGGAGCATCGTCGGGTTGTTCTGACTCTGCGATTTCGAGGCCCTAGCCAGGGTCGTAGCTAAATCGGGCCGGATCGGGTGAAATGGCATCTGTTCCCGCACTAGCCCGGAGGTTTTCGATGGCCCGGTGGAAGGTCGGCACCCTGTTCGACGACGACCCGAAGTACACCGACCGTTTCGGCCTGCTGCTCATGCTCATTGTGGTTTCGGTCACGGTTCTGTCATTGGTCGATGTCGACAGTCCGGTGTCCGACGTAAGCTCAGAGGTGGGTTGGCTTACGACCACGGTGGTCGTGGGAGCGACGCTGGTGGTCGCGCTGCGTGCATCTGGTGTCGCGGTTCGCCTGCAGCGCCTCGCCAATGTGCTCGTCGGTGGGGCAGTTCTGCTGAGCGTACTCGGCGTCCTCCTGTCGAACTTCACCAGTCTCCACATGGGGCCGGTGGTCTCCGACCGGCCGGGTTGGCTGTGGGTGCTGCTTGCCGCCGTGACGCCGGTGGTGATCGTTCGCCGCCTGTTGAAGGCGGAGAAGGTCACTTATCAGGCACTGGCGGCGGCAATCTCAGCCTTTCTGCTGATCGCCCTACTCGCCAACTACGCATACCTCGCAGTCGACTCGGTGAGCAGCACCCCGTTCTTCGGGACGGAAGAGTCGACGACCGTGTTCATGTACTACAGCATGGTCACCATCACCACGCTGGGCTACGGGGACTTCGAGGCGGCTACCAACTTCGGCCGGTTCTTGTCCGTTGGCGAGGCGGCGGTGGGGCAGATCTTCCTCGTGACGTTCGTCGCTTCACTGGTGAGCTTGGGAGCCGCCCGGCTCGGTAAGCCGCGGAGGGGTTGAGGGGCGATCCCCGGCCGGCCGTTCGCGTCCGCAGGTAGGCTTGCCTGGAATGCCTGAGGAGGCGTTATCGAGTTCACGATCCCGGCTCGTTACCGAGGCCCGTACACCTCGGGAAACGGGGGATACTCCGCCGGATTGCTCGCCCGCTTCATCGAAGGGCCTGCCACGGTCCGGCTCAACGTTCCGCCGCCGCTCGACACGCCGCTGTTGGTGGAGGATCGCGGCGATCACCTCGCGGCGGTCGCCGGCGAGATGGTAGTGATGGAGGCAAGGTCGGCCGTGGGTCACCTCGGATCCGCATCGTTCGTGTCGTTCGAGGCGGCGGCAGCTTCCGAGCCGGGGTATCCGGGATGGGCCTACCACGCTGCAGCCGAATGCTTCGTGTGCGGTCCGGACCGGCACGACGAGCACGGCATGCGACTGTTCCCGGGACCCGTGTCCGGCGAGCTCCTGGCGGCAGCGGCCTGGGTGCCGGATCCCGCCGTGGGCGACGACAACGGAGTGGTGCCGGCTGAGATCGTGTGGGGAGTGATCGACTGCCCGGGAGCGTGGGTAGCCGTCGCGTACGATCCGGAAGGAATGCCGTACTTCCCAACGCTGGGGACCATCACGGCGAGTCTCGAAGAGCCGGTTCGAGTTGGTGAACGCCTCGTCGTGGTCGCCAGGTACCGATCGACTGAGGGTCGCAAGCTCAACACGGATGTAGTGCTCTTCGGTGCCGGGGGTGCGATCAAAGCCCGGTCGCGACACGTCGAGATCAAGCTCTTCGACTACGACGCCTCGCGGTGAAACTGCCGCGTTAGCTGTATTGAGCATCCACGTTGTTAGCGGTTTGGGTTGAGCCTCCCGTGGCATGGTGGTGGTTGCGAAACGACCGCCAGCCACAAGGAGGCTCGCTATGCACCGTAATGCCCGTTTGACTATCTGGGCACGTCG
>CAYNHF010000047.1:0-202910 GCA_964397045.1 uncultured Acidimicrobiaceae bacterium
CCACCACCACGGCAACCACCACCACAACGCCTCCACCGACCACCACCACCACGCCGACGACCACCACCACGACGCGGCCACCGACCACGACGACCGCGCCACCGCGCACCACAACAACGACGCGACCGCCTACGACGACCACGGCATTCCCAAGCACCACAACGACCACCAAGGCACCCGAACCGACCACCACCACCCAAGCACTTGAAGGTTCACCACCGCTTCCCGATTTCGTCAACACTCCCGTGATCTCGGGTCTCGACAGTCAGACCACCACGACCACCGCCTTCACCACGGCCCCGCCACCCGCCACAACCACCACGACGGTGGCTGCGGCACCCTTGATTGCTTCACCTCCAACAACGACCTCTGCAGCACCTGCTCAGGACGATCGTGGACCGGCCACGATCTGGTGGATCGCTGCGGCAGGGTTGGCAATACTCGCCATCGGCGGCTGGCTGGTCGGAAGACGCCAGATGGGGCTCGGCCCCGCCGCGCGAAGGGGCAGCAGCTTCGGAGGCGCCGCCGCAATGCGGGCTTCCGCCAGTCGGAGAACCAGACGCGCCCGCACCCACAAGCGGCCCCGCCGTAGCTTCACCGAGTGGCTGGCTGCGACCACCCTGGTGTCGCGGTCTTCGACCCGCGGTGTCCGGCCGCCGCGTTCCAAAGCCACCCGCAGCTCGAGTCAACCTGCTGCCGCTGCCGAGAACCCGTCCGCGGGCGCGCCCGCCGAAAACGGCTCGAAGGCGACCAACGGCGCGGCGGTTCCGGCGGCGGCGGTCACCGCGGGCGCGAACAAAACCAAGGGAAGTAATCGGAATCGCAACGGTCTGTTGCCAAAGGTCCTGCGCAACAGCGAACTCATGGAATCGTTGCGAGCTCGTAGCGAGGCTCGCCGCGTCCGCAATCGCATCAGGACCCGACGCGACGGCTGACGGCCCTTCGCCCCTCAGCGACCTACCGACAGGTGTTTCTCGAAGAAGTCGGTGAGCCGGGTGATGGTATCCACTTGCCCTGGCAGATCGAAGCCGGGATGGTCGTCGTCGTAGAAGTCTGCCCCGACTCCTTCGTACAACACCCATTCCCCGTGCGGAGCAAGCTGCCTTGCCCCCATGATCTCGTCGATTGAGACCGCATCATCCTCCCGGCCATATATCCCGAGGAGCGGGCCGGTGAGTTGAGCCAGTGATGCCGCGACGCCGGCGTGCACCGGTGCGGGCTCCGCCTCTTCGACAGAGGGGACCGACTGCGCCGCCAGGGGTGCTCCGACGATGGCCAAGGGGGAGCCCGGGTGATCAGTCACAATGTCGACGGCTCCGAGCCCGCCGATGCCGAAACCGACGACGCCGAAACCGTCCTCTGCGTTCGACCAGAACCCGGTGGGGTTGGTGATGAACCGGACGATGTGATCGAGATCTCTTCGTACCATGGCAGGGGAAAGCTCGAGCGCCGCACGTACGGATGCTTCCCTGGGAGTAGAGCGATCCGGGGCTGCACCTGCGTAGAGATCGGGGCAGACGGCAGCAAAGCCTTGCCGTGCGATGCGGCGGTTCAAGTACTTCATCGCGCCGGTGACTCCCCATGCGGAAGGCACCACAACGATCGTGGGCCATTCGCCAGACAAGTCGGGGCGAGCCAAGTAGGCGGTGTGAGTGAGGGAACCGACCGAAATCGAGGTCGAGCCGAAGAGGATCGGTACCTTCCCTTCGCCCTTGAGGACGCTCACGTTTCGCTGCCTTCGCTTGACGGATTGGGGGCAAGAGTAGCGTTGCGAACGTTGCGGACCGCTCCAGAGTGCAGCGTTACCAGCCCCGTCGTCGTCTCAACCACGAGCCGTCCCCGGCGGTCGACATCAACCGCTACTCCCCTGCCGTCTGGCTCCCACGTGATCTCACGGCCGACGGTCTCACACGCCGCGACATAGCCGGCGCGATCCCAGCGGCTCTCGGCTTCTAGCAGCACCGGCACCAACGTGTCCGCCCAATCCCGGGCGACCGCGACGGACGCTTCAGGACCCGGATCGTCCGCTAGCAGGCCACCAAAACCCGGAGGCGGTTGTGGCCACCAGAGGTTGATGCCACACCCGACGACCACGATTCCAGCGCTCGCCTCCACCAGGAGTCCGCCCACCTTGCCGGGAGCTGCTACGAGGTCATTCGGCCACTTGAGGCGCGGCGAGACACCCGTCTGCTCGCCGATCGCGTCTCGCGCAGCCAGGCCTGCCATCAGCGGGATGAGGGTCTGATCTGCAGGGGGCCAGGGGCTGTGCAGCGCGAAGGATGCCGCAACCGCACGTGGTGCCGTCTGCCAATCGCGTCCGATGCGGCCGCGGCCTGCACTCTGACGCTCGGCGACAACCAGCACCGGGGTGCCGGCAGATGCGTGGTGCTCTCTTGCCACATCCTGAGTGGAAGGGACCTCGGCGAGAAGCACTATGGCGTAAGGTGTATCCATCTCGCGATTCCGGTAGTCAAACCATTTGAACGCAGCGCCGGACACTACCTGGGGAGGGGCGTGAGCACCGACGAACGGCTCGAGCGATTGCGGCAACTCCGCGATGAAGCCTTCCAACCAGACAATCAGCGCGCGGTTGAGCGCCAGCATGACCTCGGCAAGCTGACCGCACGGGAACGGATCGAGCTCCTGCTCGACAAGGGTTCATTCAACGAGATCGACACTTTCGTGCGCCACCAGGCATCCGGGTTCGGCATCGAGGACCGTCGCCCGCTGGGCGACGCCGTGGTCACCGGCTGGGGAACGGTCGACGGTCGGACCGTCTTCATCTTCGCTGAGGATTTCACCCACTTCGGCGGCAGTCTCAGCGAGGTCGTGGCAGACAAGATCTGCAAGGTGATGGACCTCGCGCTGACCACCGGGGCCCCGCTCATTGCGATCAAGGACTCGGGAGGGGCACGCATTCAGGAGGGCGTGGTTGCACTGGACGGCTACGGGAGGATCTTCGAACGAAACGTTCGAGCTTCCGGAGTCATCCCCCAGATCTCCGTCATCATGGGCCCATGCGCCGGAGGTGCCGTCTACTCCCCTGCCATCACCGACTTCGTCTATCAGGTGGCTGACACGGCCCACCTCTTCATCACCGGACCGGACGTCATCAAGGCGGTGACCGGTGAAGAAGTGACGATGGAGGAGTTGGGGGGCTCACACGCTCACGGCTCCATGTCCGGGGTGACCCACTTCATATCTCCGACCGGTCGCGAAGCGCTCGAAGAGGTTCGGTTTCTCCTTTCGTTCCTCCCCCGCAACAACATGGAGGTGCCGCCGTTCTTCACCCCGATCGACGACGCGGGGCGAATGGACGAACGGCTCACCACCATCATCCCCGATGCCCCAAACCAGCCCTACGACATGATCGAGTTGTGTGAATACGTGCTCGACGACGGCGACTTCTATCAGGTGCACGAGCACTACGCGCCCAACATCGTCGTGGGATTCGGCCGCCTCGACGGGTATAGCGTGGGCATCGTCGGCAACCAGCCCCAAGCGCTGGCCGGCACGCTCGACATCGATGCATCGGTCAAGGGAGCCCGCTTCATCCGGTTCTGCGACGCCTTCAACATCCCCCTGATCACCTTCGTCGACGTTCCCGGCTTCCTCCCCGGTGTCGACCAGGAGCACAACGGCATCATCCGCCACGGCGCCAAGCTCTTGTACGCCTACGCCGAAGCGACCGTCCCCAAGCTGACCGTGATCACGCGCAAAGCGTATGGCGGAGCGTACGTCGTGATGAACTCACGAGCGTTGCGAGCGGACGTCGTGCTCGCGTGGCCGACCGCGGAGATCGCCGTCATGGGAGCCCAAGGCGCAGTCAACGTGATTCATCGCAGGGAGATCGCGGCTGCGGAGGATTCCGAAAAACGTCGCGCCGAGTTGATCCACGAGTACGAGGAACGATTCAACAACCCGTACCTTGCCGCCGAACGCGGCCTGGTGGACGAAATCATCGAGCCGCGCGAGACCCGGCCGGCTCTCATGCGAGCTCTCGAGATGCTTCGCAACAAGCGCGAGACGCTCCCGCCCAAGAAACACGGAAACATCCCGCTGTAGATGGGCACGTGGCGGCGCATTCGACCTCCTGCCGGAGACCGCCTGTCTGGTCTCGTCGACCGACCAGCCCGCGTCGCCGAGACCCGGGCCTCGCCGGCACCGTAGGATGCCTCCCGTGGATTCACTGCTCATCGCCAACCGGGGCGAAATCGCCGTTCGCATCATCCGCGCCGCCCGGGAGATGGGCTTGCGGACGATCGCGGTGTACTCGGAACTCGATCGCGACGCATTGCATGTTCAGCTGGCGGACGAGGCTTGGAACATCGGGCCGCCTCCTGCCGCCGAGTCCTACCTCGACATCGAGCGCATCCTGGGCGTTGCCGCCGATAGCGGAGCTGATGCAGTCCACCCCGGCTACGGCTTCCTGGCAGAAAACGGCGACTTCGCCGAGGCGGTGATCGACGCTGGTCTCACCTGGGTAGGGCCGCCCCCGGAAGCAATCCGCACCATGGGCGACAAGATCCGATCTCGCGTTGCGGCTGATGCGGCCGGCGTCAAGAGCGTCCCGGGAACGATGGAACCTGTCACCAGCGCCGAAGAGGTGGCCGAATTCGGTGCCGCGAATGGTTTCCCCATCGCGATCAAGGCGGCCCATGGTGGTGGCGGTCGAGGCATGAAGGTCATCGCCGCCGCAGACGCCATCCCGGCTGCCTTCGACAGCGCCCGGCGCGAGGCGGAGGCTTGGTTTGGCAACCCTGCCGTGTACGTGGAGCGATACCTCGAGACCCCACGTCACATCGAAGCCCAGATCATCGTCGACGGCGATGGCAATGGTGTGTTCCTGGGTGAGCGGGACTGCACTATGCAGCGCAGACATCAGAAGCTCGTCGAGGAGACGCCTGCCGTGGGCCTGCGCGACGATGTCCGTGCTGCCATCGGCAGAGCTGCACTCGAGGTCGCCGCGGCTGCCGATTACAGCAACGCAGGCACCGTCGAGTTCCTACTCGACGGCGAAGAGGACTTCTACTTCCTCGAGATGAATACGCGACTCCAGGTGGAACACACGGTTACGGAAGAAGTCACCGGAGTCGACATCGTCAAGGAGCAGCTCCGGGTGGCGGCAGGCCTCCCGCTCACCTGTGAAGACGCCACGCCACGGGGCCATGCCATCGAGTTTCGGATCAACGCTGAAGACCCGGCGGCCGGCTTCCAACCAAGCCCCGGCACCCTGGTGGAGTACGACGAGCCCGGCGGTCCCGGCGTTCGAGTCGACGGCGGAGTCCGCGCCGGTTCCACGATCTCGCAGTACTACGACAACCTGATCGCCAAGCTGATCGTGTGGGGCCGTGACCGAGACGAGGCCCTGGCGCGTGGCAGACGTGCCCTCGAAGCTTTCACCATCACAGGTGTACCCACCACGATCCCAGCGTTGCTGCGAATCATCGACACCCCACAGTTCGTCAATGGCACCCATTACACCAGCTTCGTCGAGTCAGAACTCGACTTCACGGACCTGACACCGGGAACCGCCCCAGCCCTTCCGGAAGACGAGGAACTGGCGGAACGCAGCCTCACCGTTGAGGTCGGAGGTAAGCAGTTCAATGTGCGCTTCTGGGCGCCTGTGATGACACCCGCGGCCCCGGGAGGTCAACGAGCTGCGCCACGCCGTCGGCCGCCCAAGCTCGACCGGAGTGGCGCTATCGGTGAGACCGCAGGGGTGCTGGTGGCGCCGATGCAGGGGACCATCGTGAAGGTGCACAAGAAGGCAGGATCGTCGGTCAAGGCCGGCGAGGCGGTATGCGTGCTCGAGGCGATGAAGATGGAGAATGAGATCACGGCCCCGATCGGGGGCGAAATCGTAGAGCTGCGGGTCCAGACCGGGGATACGGTCGCCAGTGGCTCGGTCTTGATGGTGATCCGGTAGCGCCTCGCTCGGCCAAGGCGACGGCGCGCCAAACCGGGCGCAACTCACGTCGAGCCGCAAAAGGCGCCCCTTCTCGGGACCAATCGTTGTCCGAAATCCCCCTGCTCACGCAGCGTTTTTTATGCTACCGCGGCCGTCTGAAGCACGACGCCAACCGAGGTCGATATGACCCATGGTGGGCTACCCCCGGCGCGGCCTGGGCCACCCTGGAACTGCTCGTGCCCTGCGCTCGTGGTGCTCCGGAAGGGGTGAGATCGGCTCGTTCTTCGATCCTCGACGATGATCGCGCAGGCATGGGCAGGTCACGGAAGCGGCGTGACTGGCGGATCCGCCGTCATGGTTGGAAGGTGGGACCCGCTCCCTGCTTGCGCATAACGCTGCTGCTCAAGAAGGATATGTGCCGAATACCTCGGCGATTGCGGTGCTGACCTCCCCCACGGTGGCGCCAGCGGCCAGGGCGTCCTTCATTGGGTACAGCAGGTTGCCGTCGGTCCGAGCGGTCGCTACGACTCCGGAGAGAGTGCGGTCGACGGCGCCCTGATCCCGACGCGACCGAACCTCGCGGAGGCTAGCCACCTGACCGCTCTCGAGTCGTGGATCCATACCCAGCAGCGGCGCCGATGTCTCCGCGGCGGTTTCAAAGCGGTTCACTCCCACCACAACCTGATGATCGCTCTCGATTTGCTTCGCCGTCTGGTACGCGGCTTCTTCGATCAGGCCCTGCTGGAAGCCGTGCTCGATCGCCGCGACGGCGCCGCCGAGTGCGTCGATCTCGTTGATCAGCCCTCGCGCCTCGCGCTCCACGGCGTCTGTCAAGGCTTCGACGTAGTAGCTGCCGGCAAGCGGGTCCACGGTATCGGTGACACCCGACTCGAAAGCCAGGATCTGCTGTGTCCGCAGTGCGACGGTGGCCGAGGCTTCGGTCGGCAATCCCAGCGCCTCGTCGTAGGCGTTGGTGTGCAGGCTCTGGGTACCACCGAGTACGGCAGCCAGCGCCTGATACGAGGTGCGGACCACGTTGTTGAGCGGCTGCTGGGCGGTCAGAGTGGATCCTGCCGTCTGGGTGTGGAACCGCATTCGCTGGGCGGCGGGATCGGTAGCGCCAACCCGCTCCCGCATCAGCCTCGCCCACAGGCGACGTGCCGCTCGGAACTTCGCCACCTCTTCGAACAACATGTTGTGAGCGTTCCAGAAGAACGAGAGACGCGGTGCGAACGTGTTGACGTCGAGGCCTCGCTCCTGCGCGGCCTCGACGTAGGCGAGCCCGTTGGCGAGAGTGAACGCCACCTCTTGGGCTGCGGTGGAACCTGCCTCCCGGATGTGATAGCCACTGATCGAGATCGTGTTCCACGATGGCAGCTCGGTGTCGCAGTAAGCGAAGAGGTCCGTCACCAGCCGCATCGAAGGCCCGACCGGGTAGACATAGGTGCCGCGGGCGATGTACTCCTTGAGGATGTCGTTCTGGATCGTCCCCTTGACGTCTGCAGACGGCACGCCCTGTTCTTCGGCCACCAATTGGTAGAGCACCAAGAGCACGGCCGCGGTGGCGTTGATCGTCATCGACGTCGTCACTTCGCCGAGCGGCAGCCCGGCGAGCAGGATCCGCATGTCTTCGATAGAGTCAATCGCCACACCGACCTTCCCTACTTCACCCCGGGCCTTCGGGTCGTCGGAGTCGAGACCCATTTGCGTCGGTAGATCGAAGGCGACGGACAGGCCGGTTTGGCCTGCAGCGAGAAGTGCGTGGAACCGCCGGTTGGTCTCGGCGGCAGTTCCGAAGCCGGCGTATTGACGCATCGTCCAAGGTCGACCCCGGTACATGGTCGGATACGGTCCTCGGGTAAAGGGATACGTGCCGGGCTCGCCGAGTTGGGTAGCTGGGTCCCATCCCTCATCTGGCTCGTAGACCGGCTCGATTTCGAACCCGCTGGTGGTGTGGCGATCCATGGTGTCGGCGGCGCTCCTCAACCGGGCAGACGGACCAACGGATGGTACCGGGTAGCCACCGTGCGCCGGGCCCAACTTGCCGCTCAGGGACGAGCCACCACTCCGCACAACCCACGCGGCGGCGGGGAGCCGACGGTCGGCTCCCCGCTTCGTCGGTTTGTACGAGGGATTGCTACGGAGTCGTAACCGGTTGCTCGGCCTCGACCCACGCGTTGTAACTCCCGGTGAACGAACGCGCTGCGTTGTACCCGAGCACGTGGAGTACCGGAAGGGCAAGCGCGGAACGCCAGCCGGACTTGCAGTAGTGGATCACCGGACGATCGGTTGGGATCTGATCCAGGTTGTCCGGAATGGCCCGCAGGTTGACGTTGACGGCGGTGGGAATGTATCCCTCGTCGTACTCAGCGGTCGTACGAACGTCGAGCATGAACGCACCGGCCTCGATGGCGTCCGTGACGGCCGAGGCGTCGCCCGCAGTCAACCAACCCTCGGGGATCGTGCTGAGGAACTCGTTGACCGGCGTGTAGAGCTCTTCCGGAATCGTCGGAACCTCGTAGGTCTCGCCGACAACGGCCTCTGTCGAGACCGGCTCGCCGGCATCCGTCCAGCCGTTCCAGCCCGGCGGGAAGCCGAGGATGTTGGAATAACCCAGCATCCCCAACGAAGACACGGCAATACCGGCCCGATGACCCGACTTGCAGTAGACGAAGACCTGGCGGTCGGTCGGAATCTTGTCCAGGTTCTCACCGAGCGTTCGCAGCGGGATGTTGACGGCACCCTCGACGTGCCCTTCTTCGTACTCGCCAACCTCACGAACGTCGATGAGCAGTGCGCCGCTGGCCTCAACCGCATCCTTGAAGGCGGTGATATCGCCGACGGCCATGTAGCCCTCTGGAATAGTGTTTGTGTACGCCGCCACCGCAGCGACGAGGTCGAATTCCTCTTCGACTGCGGTAGTCGTGGTGGCCGGCGCCTCTGTCGTGGTCGAGGCTTCTGTGGTGGTCGTAGCCTCCGTTGTGGCAGGGGCCTGCGTCAGCGGAGTCTCTCCCGCCGTGGTTTCGGTCGTGCCATCGTCAGACCCGCATGCGGCAGCGATCAACGCCAGTGCAAGCACCAGCCCGATCAGGCCTTTGCGACGCAACATGGTGGTTTCCTTTCCGTAAGTGTCGGAGTTGGCGCATGCCCGCCCCGAATTGTCAGTTTGTGTTGTCTTCCGCTTCGGTCTCTTCATCTCACGAAGGCGCCGCGGTTCTCTCCTCGGTCAGCGCCCCGTCCTCTTCCAGTTCTTCCACCCACTTGGCGTGTTCGAGCCTTGCCTCTTCCTCGGGGATGTACCCAGAGGTCATGCCGGAGAGCGCCTTGTAGACGAATGTGAAGTAGAGATGTCCGACGAGCAGCAGGGTCAGCGTGAGCATCGCCAGATCGTGGATGACCGCCGCCCAGGCGGTGCCCTCTGCTCCGATGGTCGGCTTGAGGAACCACATCGCGAGACCGGTGAGCACGATGGCAGCAGACACGAGAATCACCGCGGCATGGTGCAGTTTCTGTCCCGCGTTGAGCCTGCCCTGCGGCGGCATCTCCTTGGCATGCCCCATCGTGTAGCGAAACACGTGCTTGATCCACTCCCAGTCGTCGTTGTCGTATTTGAAGGAGTCGAAGAGCAGTTCCTTGGCTCCGCGTCGATCCGCGACTACATAGGCGATCGGGACCGCCATGAACGCAACGGCACCGACCCGGTGAAGCCAGCGCGAGTTACCCCCTGCGGCAAGAAACGAAAGTGGACCCCACAACAGCACCAGCCCGGTGAGGAGCAGCAGCAGGAACGAAGACGCGAGGAGGGCGTGGACGAAGCGCTGGTTGCGCCGGTAGCGGAGGATCTCATGCTCATGGGCCTTCATATGACGTCTCCTCGGTGGCTGCTGCTTCGAGTTGCCTCACTTCTGCGAGGTGATTGCGGCGTGCGACGAGAGCTGCGACGCCGGCAGCCAAGGCGGTCGCCGCGACGACACCCACGCTCAGCGGCTGCACGGCCTGCTGCCATACGCCGGCGACGATCGGCGGCTTCGGGTCGGCCGGCAACGCGAAGAGCTCAGGATCATCGGGAGTCACCACGAGCATGCCGAGACCGCCTGCCTCAGATTCGCCGTAGACAGTTGCGTTTGGGTATCGATCTCGCAGCACCGAAGCCCGCCAGCTCGCTTCGACGACTATCTGCTCCCGATCTCCGTACTCGAGGGCCCGGCTCGGACAAGTGGTCACGCACCAAGGCCGACCTCCCGCGCTCACGGTCGAAGCGCAGCCGTCACACTTCGCCGAGAGACCTTCCACCATCTCAGGAACATCAAACGGACATGCCTCGACGCAGTAGCCGCACCCGCTGCACATCGATCGATCTAGCCTCGTCAATCCGTCTTCCTTGAAAAGCGCCGCTGTCGGGCACACGGCAACGCAGGCGGCATCAGCGCAGTGGTAGCAGCGGTGATTGTTCCAGCCGCCTTGGACGTCGGGAAAGGTGCCACGAGTCAGTTCGTTGAGTTGGATGAACTGGGTGCCGCCCGGCAGTTCGTTGCCGGTCTTGCAGGCGACCACACACGCCTGGCACCCGATGCACCTGCCGAGATCGAGAAGGAAGGCATTTTCTGCCACGTCAGGCCGCCTTCACGAGTTTGACGAAGTTCACTCGCATGCCGGCTCCGCCGCTGATCGGGTCGAGTCGGTACCGGGTCTGCAGCTTGGTGTCGCTGGCACCCTTGCCGTTGGCTCTGGTGAGCCCCGGAGCGTCCTGACCGAAGCCGTGTGCCATGAATACCGCGTCGTCGCGGATCCGCTGGGTCACCTTGAGGCGGATGGGCCCGGAGCGGGCCCCGTCCTGGTTTTCGAGCCAGACGTAGTCCCCGTCCTCGTACCCCTCGGCCGAGGCCGAACCTTCGTTCAACCACAATTCGTTCTCGGGGAACAGATCGTTGAGAACCGGCGTGTTCTGGGTCTTGGCAAACGTGTGTACGGGATGTCTGCCGTAGAGGAGTCTGTAGAACCCGGCCGGAGGGTCCTCGACTGGTTCGTAGACGGGAAGCGGGTCGTGGCCACCCTCGGCGAGGTCAGCAGACGCGATCTGGATCTTCCCGGAGTGGGTGGGAAACGGCGACGCACCTTCGTAATCGGCGAAGTAGGGCTTCCCTTTCTGGATGAGGATCCCGCCTTCCCCGCGGAGCTTCTCGATGCTGGAAGAAACGGAGATCAGCCGCTCGTCGATCCACTCCTCGATCGTCTCCCACCTGAAGTAGTCATCGAGGCCGACGCGCCGCCCGAGCTCGCGGGCGATCCACCAGCCGGGCCTGGTGTCGTACATGGGCTCGATGGCTGGCTCGCGCAACGCGATGTACGGTGTCTTGTGAGCCACAGCCCACAGGTCCTCGTACCTTTCGAGGTAGGTGGCCTCCGGGAGGACCACGTCCGCCCAGGCGACATGCTCTTGCGGCAGCACGTCGACTGCGACCACCAGGTCCAGCGCCCGCAGCGCTTCTTTGGTGCGGTTCACCTCCGGCACCGAGTTGAGGAGATTCGTGCCGTAGACGATAAGCCCCTTGATCGGATAAGGATCGCCGGTGATCATCGGCGGAATCAGCTCCTGGAGGGCGGTTGCCCCCCTCAGGAAGGTCTCGCGAGCCCCGTCTGCCCTCGCCTTTCCCGTGGGACCGAGCGGCAGTTCATTGCTTTCTTCGCCCGGCTCCGCCGAACAGCCGCCGGCGCTGCCGGCAACTGCGTACGGTGGGTGCGGATAGGCGGGAAGGTAGGGCGCCTTGTTGAAGTACATCCCGCCCTCGCGGCCGTATGCGCCTAACAGCGTGTTGATGAGGTAGGTGGCCCGCATGCGCTGGGTGTCGTTGCCGTACCAGGTGACGTGGCGACCCGGCATGATGACGGATCTGGGCCGGGCGGCTGCCATGACCCGGGCCGTTTCCCGGATCTGGTCGGTCGGGAGGTCGGTAATGGACGCGGCCCACTCGGGGGTGAACGGGGTGACGTGGGCAGCCAGGTCGCTGAAGCCCTCGGTCCACTCTGCGATGTAGTCGGCGTCAAACAACGACTCATCGATGAGGACGTTCATCCAGGCCAGCAGCAGCGCCGTGTCGGTGCCGGGCTTGATCGGGAGCCAATGGTCGGCTTTGGCGGCAACACTCGAGAATCGAGGATCCACCACGATGACTCGAGCCCCTCGTCCCCAGGCCTCCGCGAAGTCCTGCATGACGGTATTGCGAGTGTCCTCGCCGATGTGGCTCCCGATCAGCGCCAGGCACTCGAGGCCGTCCCAGTCGACGGGTTCGTGTCCCCCAACGCCGAAGCCCATCGTCAGCTTGGCTGCCTCTTCTCGAGGGCTGAGACAAAGTGCAGACGAGGGCTTCGCGGCGTTGGGGGTACCCCAGGCTTGGGCGAAGTATTCGGCCAACCAGAACTCACCAGAGGTGTGTCCGAATATGGCTAGCGACTCCTGCCCATAGCGATCCTTGAGATCGAGAAGCTTCTGTGCCGTGTAGTCCAGCGCGTCATCCCAGGAGACCTCCTGGAACTTGCCTTGGCCGCGTTCCCCAGTACGGATCATAGGTGAGCGGAGGCGATCCGGATCATTGGCGAAGGAGGGCCCACCCTGGCCACGAGCACAGAGCATGCCGCGGCTCTTCGGGTCGATGGGATTGCCCTCGACCTTCTGCACGACACCGTCGACGCTGGAGACGACGATCCCGCACCGCCACGGGCACATGTCGCAGACGGTGTGCGCGGTCGTGATCTCGCCCCGCCGATACCAGGGCGTCCGAATCCCGAGCCGGTTGAGGCCCGCAGTGAGCGCCCCGCCCGCACGGGTTCGAAGTGTCGCCCCCGACGCAGCTCCGAGACAGCTCGCAAGGAAGGACCGGCGGGAAATCTCGAGTTCGACGCGGCTCATGGCTGCGCCCGGTGGTGCTGGTGCGGGCGAATCAGACCCGCTAGAAGGTCAAGCATGGCACTCTGTCTCTCAGCCCTCGATGGCCTTGTGAAATCTTTCACAAGGATCGCATTTCGACGGCTCATCATGCAGCGGCCGGAAGGCACATCGATTAGGGACCATCGGGAATCGACGATGATGCGCAGGCGAACCCTCGGCCGGCGGTCTGTCCTGGCTGCGCGTCCGGGGGACACCGTAGGCACTCAGTCGGTCCCACACCGATCGCGACGCGTCCGCGAAAGGACTGGTGATCGGACCGCGAATGCGCTGCCCAACAACCGTCTTCCTGCCGACACCCGGCTCAAGAACCCAAACTTGCACGAACTCACTCCTACCATTCAGCCTGGAACCCACCCAACCGATGCTCTCGGGAACTATCGCGACCTCGATGACGTCGTATCCCCCGAGGCATATCCGAGGCCAGTCGAGTGCCAGAGCCCATCGAGCCAACCATCCATCAGATCGAGCGCCGGGAAAGACGCGGCAAGCGGTTGCCCGCGCTCGCCGCGCTGGCAGTCATCACCGTGTTGGGTGCAATCACCTTCGGGCTCTTCGGCTTCCTCGAGACCAACGCTGCGTTCGGGACGGTCCTCGACCTCGAAGCGATCTACATCTGTGACGCCTCTGAGTTGGAACTCGAATTCCCCAACATCTCGCGGCTGTCTGAGGTCTACACCGAGGACGGAGTTCTGCTGGGCAAGCTGACCGAGCGCAACAGTCAGCCGACCCAGATCAGCGAGATCCCGGACGTGGTGAAGTGGGCGGTGCTGGCCGCCGAGGACGGAGCCTTCTACGACCACCAAGGGATCGATTTTCGGGCGATTGCCCGCGCCGGCATCGAAACTGCCACCAGCGGCAACCTCCAGGGCGGGTCCACCATCACCCAGCAGGTCGTGAAGAAGAACTTCCTCACCGACGAACGAACCATCGAGCGCAAATTGTGCGAAGCCGTCATCGCGGCCGAACTGGAAGAACGGTACACGAAAGACGAGATTCTGGAGTTCTACATCAACTCCCAGTTCTTCGGGGAGAACGCATACGGGGCAAAGGCCGCGGCTCAGGAGTATTGGGGCAAGGACCTCGCAGACGTCACCATCGCCGAAGCCGCCGCGATGGTGATCCCGATTCGGAACCCCTCGCTGTACCACGTGCGCAACAACCCGGTCGGCGTGCTCGGGCGACGCAACGCGGTCATCGACCAGATGGTCCTCAACGGGTTCATCACCTCGGCAGCGGGAGACGATGCCAAACGGCAGCCGCTGGCTCCAATCGAAGAAGAAGAGTTCGAGGACCTTTCCCCTCAGGTGATGATCTTCGCCAGAGAGCTTCTGCTCAACGACGCCAAGTACGGACTCGGCGAGACTCCGCTCGAACGCAAACGGGCGCTGTTCGGTTGCCCTGCCTATGACGAAGAGTGCGAGGGCGGAGGAGGCCTCACCGTGCACGTAACGGTGGATCTCGAACTGCAGGACGAAGCGAATCGCCTGTTGCGCTCCACCTTCCGGGACCCGGACGGTCCGACGGGAGCCATTGCCATGGTGGACAACGAGACCGGCGCCGTCAAGGTCATGGCAGGCGGCCTGGTGTTCGGAGACGACCTCGAGTCCGGCCAACGCACCTATGACCTCGCCCGCAAGGGCAAACGGCAATCCGGCTCCGCCTTCAAACCCTTCACGCTGCTCACCGCACTCGAATCCGGAGCCAAGGATGGCTCACGCATCACCCTTGGCAGCTACTTCGACGCCACCAGTCCGCAACTCATCGATTGCGGGAGGCCGTGTGACGGCGGCAGCAGTATCTGGCGGGTCAGCGGCGGTGGAAACGCGATCCGAACCCTCGAGCACGCGACCTACGCCTCGACCAACACCGTCTTCGCTCAGCTGGCAGTTCGGGTCGGGCCCGACAAGGTTGCGGACATGGCGAATCGGCTCGGCATCCAGACCACCCTCAACCGCGAGAACTTCTCGATCACTCTCGGGACCGATTCGGTGAGCCCGCTCGAGATGGCGGCGGCCTATTCGACGATCGCAAACTACGGGACGAAAGTCGAGCAGTACCTGATCGAATCGATCGAAGACGCCGCCGGCAACGTCATCTACCAACACGAGGTAGAGCCGGTGCGGGTGCTCGACGAGGCACTCACCGCCGCGGCCGTCGGAGCGCTGCGCAAGGTCGTGTCCGGCGGCACCGCCACCCGGGCTCGCATCGACCGCCCCCAGGCCGGAAAGACAGGCACCACGCAGAAGGGCAACGACGTGTGGTTCATGGGCTTCATCCCGCAGTACACAACCGCGGTGTGGGTGGGGCATGCGGACGGCAGCGTGGCCATGTCGAAGTTCACCGTCTTCAACGATGCCACCGGCGAGCCGCAGTATCACGCCAGGGCCTTCGGGGGCACCGTGGCCGCGCCGATCTGGCGTCAATTCATGCAATACGTCACAGTGGGCCTGCCGATCGAGGACTTCCCCGAGGATCCGCCTGGAGTGGGTGGCTACCGGGCGACGCCACAAGGCACCGTGCCGGACGTGATGGGCCTCGACCAGAAGCAGGCGACCTCGGCCATCTACCACGCAGGCTTCCACGTCGATTTCGTGCATGTCGCGTCCCAAGCACCGGAAGGGGCGATCCTGGCGCAGATTCCCGAAGCGGACACCAAGATGACCCAGGGCAGGACGGTGGTGGTACAGATCTCCAGCGGCCGGCCACCGTTGATGCTCGAACTGCTGGGTACGAGGCTCGAGGACGTGCCACCGCTCCTCGACGCGTTCAATGAGGACACCGGGCTCGATCTGACCTACACGATCGAATCCAGAGACTCAGCAGACCCGACGACCTGGGGCCGCGTGGTGGCAACCAGCCCGGCGGCGGGAACCCTGCTCGTGCTCCAACAGCCTGTGGTGGTGTTCATCGGTGTCCCGGCTCCTCCGCCGCCAGACGCCGGCGGCAGCCCTTGATCGGGCGGCAGCAGACGATTGAGGGGCTCAGCCCGCGCTGAGACGAGCCTCTAGCAGGTCGGCCCGCTCCCCGAGCAGAATGAGCAGACGCAGCAGCCGTGCGTCCGGGTCGTCGGTCTCCAGCAACTCCTGGCGATCCAGTTGTTCGAGTGGGGCTGCGTCGCACAGCTGCCATGCCGCGGCTACCGGTGAGTCTGGCAATTCGGGATCGATGTCGCCGACCCGTGAGCCGAGTTCGGTGGCCAACGCCAATGTCCTGCGATATGCCCGTCTGGCCTGTTGTACTCGGACCGGCAACTGCTCGGTGGTACTGGGCTCACTGAGGTCGGTGACGAGTGCGTTCGGGTATGGGTCTTCCGGCAGCCAGGTCGTCACCCGGAAGCGCCTGATGCCCACCGCAACCACCGCCAAACGGCCGCCTTCGAGCGTGCCCACCCTGACGACCTTGGCCACAGTGCCCGCGTTGAAGCGATGATCCCCTCCCCCGACCTCGGCCCCCCGTTCGATCAGCACCGACCCGAACCGACCATCGCCTTCCAGCAGCTCGTTCATCATCTCCAGGAAGCGCGGTTCGAACACCTGGAGCGGCAGCACCCCGTGCGGGAACAACACACTCTGGAGCGGGAAGATGGGCAGACGTCGCGGTTTCATGGCGCCCCAGCGTATGGTCCGCCGCGTCGATATGCCAGCGGTTTCCGCGCCGCCGGAAGGGTTAGCCTGCGGCTCATGGGTGGACCAGACGAGACATCGCCTCTGACGCGTCTGTGGCGCTACGCGGCGCCGTATCGTGGCTGGATCAACCGCGCTACCACGTGGTCGGTGCTGAACAAGGCCTTCGACCTGGCGCCTCCGCTGCTGATCGGCGTCGCCATCGACGTGGTGGTGGAGCAGGAGAACTCGGTGCTTGCCGATTGGTTCGGAATCGAGGATCCCAGGACGCAGCTCATCGTGCTGGCCGCCGTCACTTTCGTGGTGTGGGCCCTCGAGTCGCTCTTCGAGTACTTCCAGGGAGTCGACTGGCGGAACCTGGCGCAACAGATCCAACACCGACTCCGAATGGACACGTACCGCCATGTCCAAGGACTCGAGATGCGTTTCTTCGAAGAGCGGCGCAGCGGCGACCTGATGGCGGTGCTCAACGACGACATCAACCAGCTGGAGCGCTTCCTCGACACCGGTGCCAACGCCATCATCCAGCTCCTCACCACGGTCACGCTGATCGGAGCACTGTTCTTCTTTTTGGCGCCTCAGGTGGCCTGGCTGGCCTTCCTCCCCATCCCCTTCATCGTGTGGGGGTCTTTTGCGTATCAGCGGAAGCTGGAGCCGCGGTACGCCAGGGTCAGGGACCAGGCAGGCGCCCTCAACAGCCAGCTCGCCAGCAACCTCGGCGGCATCGCCACCATCAAGAGCTTCACGGCCGAAGACCGCGAAGCTGCACGTATCGAAGAAGAGAGCGAGGCCTACCAAGAGGCCAACCGCAGGGCGATCACCCTGTCCTCCGCCTTCTCGCCGTTGATCCGGGTTGCGATCCTCACCGGCTTCACCGTGATGCTCATCGGAGGTGGTTTCATGGTCCTCGACGGCACCCTGCGCGGTGCTGCCTACGTGACGATGGTGTTCATGATCCAACGGCTGTTGTGGCCGTTGACGACACTGGGCCAGACGATGGACCAATACCAACGAGCCATGGCCTCTACCAACCGGGTGCTGGACGTACTCGATACGAACCCAACCATCGCAAACGGACCACAGCCGCTGGCGCTCGAAGACGTCGAAGGTTCGATTGCCTACGAAGGAGTCTCCTTTGCATACGAGGCCGGCTACCCCGTACTGCGTGACGTTTCCTTCGAGATCCCGGCCGGAGCCACGACGGCGTTCGTAGGCGCCACGGGTTCGGGGAAGACGACGATCGTGAAGCTGCTTCTGCGCTTCTACGACATAGACGCGGGATCAGTGCGGCTCGACGGGCACGAAGTGAACAGCCTTCACGTCGGCGATCTGCGCCGCGCCATCGGACTCGTCAGCCAGGATGTCTTCCTCTTCCACGGGACGGTGGCGGCCAATATCGCCTACGGTCGCCCGGAGGCGCCATTCGACGAGATCCGGGCCGCAGCCGAGGTGGCCGAGGCGGACGAGTTCATCCTGCAATTACCGGGCGGGTATGACACGATCGTCGGCGAACGTGGCCAGAAGCTGTCCGGTGGCCAACGGCAGCGGATTTCGATCGCACGAGCGGTGCTGGCACAGAGCCCGATCCTGGTGTTGGACGAGGCCACGTCCTCGGTAGACAACGAAACCGAGGCCGCAATCCAGCGCTCGCTCGAACGCATCTCGCTGGAACGCACCACCATCGTCATCGCTCACCGCTTGTCGACCATCCGCCACGCCGACCGGATCTACGTGCTCGAAGACGGGAAAATCACCGAGGCGGGCACCCACGATGAACTGCTGGCGATCAAAGGCCTCTACGCCGCATTGTGGAGTGTCCAGACCGGCGAAGCGGTCCCCTGGCACGTCGGCTGACCGACTTCACACGTCGAATACTGTAAACCAATGTTTCGCGTGCTTGTACATGCCTATTGATCGTAGATAGCGGCATCTGATATCACGTTGGCATGCCAGCCATTCAGGTTCACCAAACGTCGGCAGCGCCCGGAGACCTCCGAAGAGGTGTACGTCCTCCCACCGCTCCGGATGCCGCGCCATCTCCGGGCGCTGTCGCACGATGTGAGGTCGAAGTACCGCCCCTCTCCTCCTGGCTCGGCAGCGACACCGCGGTGAGAACTACCGCCCGGCAGCGACCTCTCCTCACCCCCCAGCCGTGGCCGCAACCCCGGCCTGAAGCCTTCGCCACCGACCACCCCTACGTCCGCCGCTACTGGTCCGCCGTTTTGGGTCCGGGAGCGGTCGCCGACCTGCTCCGGCTTGCCACTGCTGCACAACGCGGCCGCTCCCTAGCCCTGCCGACCCACCTCAGCGGCCTGCTGCAAGCCGATCTGGCCAGACGCATCGAACACACCATCGAGGTCAAGGTCACCGTCCCACCACTCCCCGACCATTACCTCGCCAGACTCCACCCCCGGCTCCGCACCGAACTCGCTACGGGCTGCTGCCTAGAGGCCCGCGGCCACTGAACACGGGGTTCGGCCCACACCTTGGCTTGCGGTCACGGTCAGGAGCTTCCCCTAAACCGGGCCGAGGCGGTCTCCCGCAAACACGCCATCGTCACCACTCGGCGCGGCCGGAGTGCTCCCGACTGCTGATACCGTTGGCTCATGAGCACCCCGATCGCAGACGCCGTTCAGGCTCTCGACGGCTGCCGGCAGATTCTCGTGTTCACGGGCGCCGGTCTCTCCACCGAATCCGGCATCCCCGACTTCCGGGGGCCCAACGGGCTCTGGCGCAACGCGGAGCCGGAAGACTTCTCGCTCTCGAAGTACGTGGCCTCGCCCGAGCTCAGGGCACGGAACTGGCAGCGCCGGTTCGATCCCGAGCGTCCACAGTTCGAACCCAATCCTGCACACACCGCAATCGCCTCGCTCTGGAACTCCGGACGCATGATCGGGTGTGTCACTCAAAACATCGACGGGCTCCATCAGGCGGGCGGCTTGCCGGAGCAGGCCGTAGCGGAACTGCACGGCAATGGTCGCGGGATTCACTGTCTCGATTGTGGAGCCGAACCGTTCGCTCCCAAGATCGAGCGCCGCTGGGCAGGCGGTGACCCCGACCCGAACTGCCGTGCGTGCGGCGGGATCCTCAAGACGACCGTGGTGTACTTCGGGGAGAGGTTGCCCGCATCAGCCGTTGCCCAGGCTGCGACGTGGGCCGACCAGGCCGATGCAGTGATCGCGATCGGTTCTACCCTGTCGGTGTATCCCGCGGCAGACGTCCCCTTGATGGTGGCCAAGCGGGCCCGCCCTTACGTGATCATCAACGAGGGGCCCACCGAACACGACCAGGTTGCCACGGTCCGGGTCGAGGGCCGCGCCGGTGAGGTATTGCCGGATTTCGTGGCGCGTTTGTCCGTCTCGTGATCGACGAGGGCGCCTGCCACTAGCCTTTTCGCATGGGCCGCACCTATCAGGAGCTTCTTGACGAAGCACGCCAGTCAGTACGAGAAGTCGATCCGGGAGATCTCGCTACCTCCGACGGGTCGACGGTGTTCATCGATGTGCGGGAGCCGGAAGAGTGGGTCGAGGGTGTCATCAGAGACGCGATTCGCATCCCGCGCGGCACGCTTGAATACACGATCACAGGCCGAGTGCCCGACCCCAACACCACCATCGTCGTCTACTGCGCGGGCGGGCATCGGTCCCTACTCGCCGCCCGCACGCTCCAACAGCTCGGCTTCCGCACCGTGGCTTCGTTGCGCGGCGGATTCACGGCGTGGCGCCGCTCAGGTCAGACGTGGCAAGCAGGCGAAGGGCTCACCACAGAACAAAGGGCCCGCTACAGCCGCCATCTCGTCCTCCCCGGCGTCGGTGAAGCCGGCCAACGGCGCCTCCTCGATGCCAGGGTGATACTCATCGGGGCGGGCGGTCTGGGATCCCCAGCTGCGCTTTATCTCGCGGCCGCAGGCGTCGGCACCATCGGGCTGGTCGACAACGACGTCGTCGACGCCTCCAACCTGCAGCGCCAGGTGATCCATGACCGGGACCGCGTTGGAACCGAGAAGGTCGAGTCTGCCCGCCTGCGCATCGCCGCGCTCAACCCGGACGTGAAGGTGGAGCCCTATGCCGGCCGGCTGGATGCCTCGAATGCACTCGAGTTGCTTACCGGTTACGACGTCATCGTCGACGGGGCAGACAACTTCCCCACCCGTTACCTCGTCAACGACGCCGCCATGCATCTCGGGATCCCGGTTGTTCACGGTTCCGTCCTCAGATACGAGGGCCAGGCCAGCGTCTTCTCGCCGTACGAAGGCCCCTGCTACCGCTGCCTGTTCCGGCAGCCACCGCCGCCGGAGCTGGCACCCTCTTGCGCCGAAGCAGGGGTGCTCGGCGCCTTGCCGGGAATCGTCGGCTCGATCCAAGCAATGGAGGCCCTCAAGCTGTTGCTCGGGCTGGGAGACACGCTCTCCGGCAGGCTTCTGATCTACGACGCACTCGGGCAGACGTTCCGCACGTTGCGTCTCGATCGTGACCCGGAATGCCCTGCCTGTGCCGACCCGAATCACAAGCCGGCGCTGATCGACTACGACGAGATGTGCCGGCCTGCGTAGGCACTCAGAGCGGGATGTTCTGGAGCGGCAGGGACCACCAGGGCCGCAACACCGGGGCGGCGAATGGCTCTGGTTTCGGGGTCAACGCCCTCGCGACCGCTGCTTTCGGCTTCGGCTGAGCCTTCGGCTGCGCGGCAGGAGGATCATCGGCGGGAGGCGGGTCTGCCGCGGGCGGTGGTTCATCCGCCGGCGGTGGAGGCGGGGGATCATCGGCCGGGGGCGGATCAAGCAAGTCGGCAGGTCCTCGCATGAAGACAACCGTCACCCACATGGTGTCGTCCGGCTCGATGACAACTCCCACTCCGACGTAGTTGAAATTGCCGAGAATGTTCTTCCGATGGCCTGAGGAATCCATGAATGCTTGATGAAGGGTGTCGACTGATGGCCCGACGCCGACGTTCTCTGCCAGCGCCTGCCAGCCGGTGGTGACACCGGCGAGGTTCGGATTGTGATGGAGGTTGTCCTGCTCCATCATCCGCCGCGAATGCGCCTTGGCATCATCTGTCAGGTCCCCGTAGACCTGGACCGGAGCGAGGCCGCGGGAACTGCGTTCCGCGTTGATCTTCGACACGAAGGATCCGGCGGGTCCGGCCTGAGCGGGAGCCACCGCGAGGCCCATGGAGAGGAGGACCAGCGTCAGGCCTACGGTGAGCGCTCGCTTGGTCCGTCGCATGCCGATTCCCGTCACAGAGCGTGGTTGTTCGTACACGCTCCGTATCGGCAAGGAGGCAGACACCTTGAGCCCGGACGGGCAATTGACTAGTCATCCGAGCGAATCATTCGTCAGGGCGAGCCGGCACTAGACACTGTGAGTGGCGGCGACCGAACCGGTTCGGGAAGGCGGCTCAGTCTGCCATTCCGGCAGCCACCTCGACCAGAGTGCGGACCCCG
Organism: uncultured Acidimicrobiaceae bacterium; assembly: GCA_964397045.1. Taxonomy (GTDB): domain Bacteria; phylum Actinomycetota; class Acidimicrobiia; order Spongiisociales; family UBA5794; genus CAYNHF01. The sequence goes on from CAYNHF010000047.1 coordinate 21,924, forward strand.
AAGCCGGTGCCGCCCTTGAGCAGGTAGTGCTCCGCCTTGCTCGCCCGGGCGGGACCCGCGATATCGAGATGGACCCAGGGCTGATCATCGACAAACGCCTCCAGCAGCAAGGCGGCTGCAATCGCGCTGCCGTAGCGCTCTGCGGTGTTCTTCATGTCCGCGATCGACGACTCGATGTGCGAGCGGTACTCCTGCTCGAGAGGCATGCGCCACACCTTTTCTCCGGCGTTGCGCGCCGCAGACTCGACGGCAACTGCCGCCTCGTCGTCGTTGCTCCAGAGCCCCGCGATCAGCGGACCGAGCGCCACCATGCACGACCCGGTGAGGGTTGCGATGTCGACAATGAGATCCGGCTCTTCCTCAACCGCAATCGACAGACCGTCTGCCAGCACCAGCCGACCCTCGGCGTCCGTGTTGAGCACCTCGATGGTCTTCCCGTTGCGCGCCTGCATCACATCACCGGGACGCTGCGCGGCTCCTCCCGGCATGTTCTCGGTCAGCGGAGTGATCCCCACCACCTCCACCTCCAGGCCGAGGCTGGCTATCGCCTGCATGGCGCCGAAAACGGCTGCCGCGCCAGACATGTCCGTCTTCATCGTCTCCATCCCGGCCGGCGGTTTCAGGGAGAGGCCGCCCGAGTCGAAAACGATGCCCTTGCCCACGATCACCAGTTTCCTGGTTGCGACTTCCGGGCCGTAGCGGAGAATCACCAGTCGGGGCGGGGTCGCGGCACCGGCCGATACCGCGGCCAGGCCACCGAGGCGTTCAGCAGCCAGGTCGTTCTCGGTGAACACCACGTAGTCGAGTCCATGTTCGTCTGCGATGCCCCTTGCGATGTCTGCCATCACGGTGGGGGCCTTGGCTGCTGCCGGCTCGTTGACTAGGTCGCGGGCCATCGCAACCGCTTCAGCTATGACACCGCCCCTGGCCATATCGCCTTCGGTTCCAGCTCCACCGGCAAGCACCAACTCCGTGGTTGCCACCGGCTTCGGCTCCGACAGGTACTTGTCGAACCGATACTGGCCGAGCAGGAACCCCATCGTGACGTACTCTGCCGCATTGTCCACTCCGACCTCATGCAGGGTGGTGACCACGCGCTCCTGACGGGAAGCAGCACCGGCGGCGTTGCCCGCTCCCCGGCGCAGCGCCTCGGCGTCTACCTCATCGCCGAGCCCGACGAAGACCACGGAACCGTACGACGTGTCTCCGCCTGGCAGGATCGAGAGGTCGCCCGATTTGCCCGTGAAACCCTCGCCCTCCAGGTAGTCGGGCACCCAATCGCCAAGTTGCTCAACGGCCCAGGCAGCCCCCGGGCCCCACGTCAGGTCGGTGAGCACGGGAACGACGAGCGCATCGCCCGCTTCCACATCGATCGGGCCGCCGATCACGACATCAGTCATCATTCCTCCTTGATGCGACTCGGCACCCATTCGCTTTCGACGGCTCGAGTCAGAATGTATAGGTAGTCGGCGAGGCGGTTGAGATATGCGGGGGCCAGGCTGTCGGTGATCCCTGCCGAAGCAACAAGCGTGACCGTACGCCGCTCCGCACGCCGCACGACGGCCCGCGCCAGGTCGATGCCGGCCGCGACCTCGTTGTCTCCCGGCACGATGAACTCCGTCGGCGTACCGATGTCGGCAACGACGGAGTCGATTTCGAGTTCCAGGCGGTCGACCATGCCTGCCTCGACGAGGCTGACACCGGGAGTCAGCTTCGCACGGTTCTCAGGATGTGTCGCGAGCTCCGCACTGAGCACGAACAGATCTCGTTGCGCTTGAAGCAGTTTGGTGCCGAGCACCTCATCTGCCGCAGCTCTGGCGACGCCGATGGCAGCTACTGCCTCGTCGACAGTGCCATATGCCTCGGGAGCGGCATCATCCTTGCGAACCCTGCCGCCGTAGAACAGCCCCGTGGAGCCGTCGTCTCCATGTTTCGTGTAGATCTTCAACGGAAGAACCCTAACGTCGTTGCGAATGGATCCATCACTGCTACTCCGTGAGAACCCTGCCGAGCACCACGACACCGAACGAGGTCAGCACACCTAGATAACTGAGACCGGTCGCTGCCATTACACCCGAGTAGGCGGGTTCCTGGAGCGAGTACCAGGTGGCCACCACGAGAAGGAAGGTGAGCACGGTCAACGCGATATACGTCCAGCCGAGAATCGCGTCCGCCGGTTGCCATTCGAGAATGGTGCCGACCACCACCATGTAGATGAAGTCGGCCACCAGCCCGGCTCCGGCCGCCAGGTCGAGCCGGAGCAAAGCTCTACGCGGCAGCTGCGGATCTACCAGGTACCAGTGACCCAGCATCATGAGTGTGGTCATCGCACCCAGCAGCAGAGCGCCGGTCAGGAAGGGCACGACCGCAGACTCCAGCACGCCCACGGCGAGAAACATCACCGCAGAAGCCGCGAAGTACGCCGCGCAGAGCAGGGCCCGCCTCGCCACCAGTGCGCCGCCCACCGCGAGGAGAATGCCGATCCACGACGAAAGATCGCCGCCGAACACGGCAGCGCCGAGCCCAAACAGGGCGACGACACCTCCTGCAAGCCAAAAGAACCCGGGCCCGACGATACGCCAATAAGCCACGATCGCAGTGCCCACTGCAACGCCACAGGCCCACAGAGCGAGCACGAGGCCGGGAGTCACACCGCACCTCGGATCAGCAGATACTCCGATCCGATCATCGACGCTCGAGCCATGCCGCGACCCGTGCTGCGACCGCGGCTGCGTTCAGCCCGAAGTGATCCGCCAGGACCGGCTCCGGGGCAGAAGCCCCGAAGGTATCGATCCCGATCGCCAGCCCCTCCCTGCCGACGATGTCTCCCCAACCGAATGTGGCTCCTGCCTCGAGCGAAGCGACCGGGAGGCCCGACCCGAGGATCTCGCGTCTGTAGTCGTCGGACTGTGCCAGGAACGCTTCGCGACATGGCATGCTGACGACGCGGATCGAGACGCCTTGTTCTCCCAATGCAGCGGCCGCAGCCAGCGCCACCGCCAGTTCACTTCCGGTAGCCACCAGAACCGCGTCCTCGCCGGGAGTGACCATGTAGCCGCCGCGCCTCACTTCTTGCGGGGCAACGTCTTCGACAGGAACCGGAACTCCCTGACGCGAGAAGACGAGGGCCGTAGGCCCATCCGTCCGGTCGAGCGCGAGCTGCCAAGCGCCTGCGACCTCGGCCGGTGTCCCGGGACGAACAACCCACAGGTTCGGCATCGCCCGCAGTGCTGCGAGTTGCTCGACGGGCTGATGGGTTGGACCATCCTCGCCGAGGTAGATCGAGTCGTGAGTCCAAACCCAGATGGCGGGCACCCCCATCAGCGCTCCGAGCCGCACGGCCCCCCGCATGTAGTCACTGAACGTGAGGAAGGTGGCCCCATAACCCCGCAGCCCACCATGGAGTGTCATGCCGTTCACGATCGACCCCATGGCGTGCTCGCGAACTCCGAACCGCATGTTCCTTCCCGCAGGGTTCTGTGCTGAGAAGTCTGTCGAGCTCGCGATGAGGGTGTTGGTCGAACTGGCCAGGTCGGCAGACCCTCCCATCAGACCCGGCAGCCGGGCAGCTGCCTCCTGAATGACTACGCCTGATGTCACCCGGGTCGCGACCGAGTCGCCGACCTCGTACTCGGGGGTGCTGAGGGCGACTGCAGCCGGATCGAAGTACGTGTCATACGCCGCGATCCGGTCGGGATTTGAAGTGGTCAGCTGAGCGACGTGCGCCTCCCAGACCAGACGTGATTCCGTTCCCCGCTGCATGGCGGCGGCGAAGTGGTCGTACACCGCCTGGGGCACCTCGAATGGTGGCAGGTCCCATCCCAACTGCTCTCGCACCAGGTCCACTTCGGCGGGGCCGAGCGGAGAACCGTGGGCGGCAGCCTTGTCCTGCTTGTTCGGGCTGCCGTAGCCGATGTGGGTCTTGGCGGAGATCAACGTCGGCCGACCCTCTTCATCGATGGCTGCCTGCAACGCCTCCGCGATTGCGCCCTGATCGTGGCCGTCTACCTCAAGGGTGTGCCAGCCGTATGAATCGAACCGCTGCGGCACATCCTCCGTGTAGCTCCACGAGGTTGGGCCCACCAGGGAGATGCCGTTGTCGTCGTACACATAGACAAGCCGACCCAGCTCCAGATGCCCGGCCAGCGACGCGGCCTCAGCAGCGACGCCCTCCATGAGGTCGCCATCGGACACAAACCCGTACACCCGATGCCCCACCAGGTCGGCACCCAGGACGGAACGCAGATGGCTCTCGGCAACGGCCAGGCCGACGCCGGTGGCGAAACCTTGGCCGAGCGGCCCGGTTGTCATCTCGATGCCAAGTTCGATGTCCAGCTCGGGGTGACCCGCCGTCGGTGAACCGAGCTGGCGAAACGAACGGAGGTCGTCCATCGTCACCGGAAACCCGCTGAGGTGGAGCAGCGAATACAGCAGCATGGAGCCGTGCCCGTTCGACAGCACAAAGCGGTCGCGGTCCGGCCACTCGGGAGCCGTCGGATCCACCTCGAGGAACTTGGTCCATACTACGACCGCGAGATCTGCCATCCCCATCGGAGCGCCGGGATGACCCGAGTTGGCCTGCTGCACTGCATCGACTGCAAGAATCCGGATTGCGTCTGCCGCGGCCTTCTCGATGTCATGTGTCACGGGCTCCTCCAGGCAATGTCCGGCGGTGTCGGGTCAGGGGCAAGGCTAGTGGTTCGCCTCGAGCCGGCTGCTGCGCAGCGAGAACTGCGATCACTCGACAATCGTGAGTGCCCGACTGGACAGGTTCAGCCGCTCAGCCCCGGTTTCGCCCATCACGACGATGTCCTCGATCCGCACCCCGAATCGCCCGGGAAGGTAGATCCCGGGCTCGATGGAGAAGGCCATTCCGGCGGCCAAGGGCGTGTCGTTACCCTCCACGATGTAGGGGTCCTCGTGGACCTCGAGCCCGATGCCGTGACCTGTACGGTGGATGAACTCTTCCCCGTAGCCGGCGTCCGCAATGATCCGCCGAGATGCTCGATCGACATCCTGCGCGGGCACCCCCACACCCGCCGCCTGAAAGCCAGCCTCCTGCGCTTCATACACGACGGCGTGTACCCGCCGAACCTCATCTGGTGCCGACTCACCGACGTGGAAGGTGCGAGAGGTGTCAGACGTGTAGCCACCGAGCGACCCACCGAAGTCGGCAACCACCGTGTCGCCCACTTCGATGATTCGCTCCCCCGCGTGATGATGCGGCGAAGCGGCGTTGGGGCCGGAACCCACGATCGCCATTCCGGCCGCGTCGTGACCCTCCTCCACCAGCATGCCGGAAATGTCCCGGGAGAGGTCGATCTCGCTGCAACCTGAGAATCGCATGCCGGCCAGCCGCCCGGCGACCCGGTCGGCCGCGGCCCCCGCAGCCCGCAACAACGCGATCTCCCCTTCGTCCTTGCGTACCCGCAGGGCCTCCGAGATCGGTTGCGCGGATACGAAGGTGGCATCCGGCATCTCGCCTTGGAGCCGCAGCAGAAACACCGCCCAGGTCTTATCACCAACTGCCACTACACCGGTCCGCCCGCCGGTGCCTGCCAGCTGCCCGACGATGGCTACCGGGTCCTCAGTCTCACCCCACGGCCGCAACTCGAAAACCCCAGGCCGCTCGAAGACGCGGGCAGCCTCCAAGCCGGGCACCACGAGCGTTGCGGCGTCGTCTCGAGGGATCACCGCCATGGTCAGGCGCTCCAGCGGAGGCGCGTCGTATCCGGTCAGATAGGGAAGATCCAGGCCCAGCGAAACCAGGAGGAGATCGATATCGTGGCGAGCCATCGCCTCGCGAGCCCGCGCGATGCGCGATCCATAGTCGAAGGTGGGATTGGAAGCGGTCAATGTGCCGCCACCAGCGCCTCTCGCGCGCGGTACGAAGAGCGAACCAGAGGCCCCGCTTCAACGTGGGGAATTCCAAGGCGCCTGCCTGCCGTGGTGTAGCGGTCGAACTCCTCCGGTGCGACGTAGCGGTCGATGGGACGATGGCGCGGCGTGGGACGCAGATACTGGCCGATGGTGACGATGTCGACCCCCACCGCGCGCAGATCGGCGAGCGCCCCCATCACCTCGGCCTCGGTCTCCCCCATCCCGACGATCAGCCCCGATTTCACGTTCCCTTCCGGCCGCATGCGCTTGGCTCGGCCCAGGAGTGTCAACGAGCGGCCGTAGTTGGCAGCGGTTCGGATGTCGCGTTGCAGGCGCAGCACCGTTTCGGTGTTGTGGTTCAGCACCTCCGGCGCCTCTGCCAAGAGAGTCTCCAACGCGGTGAGGTCTCCCTTGAAATCTGGGATCAGCGTCTCGACGCTGCAACCCGGTACCAGGGTACGGATCTCCTTGACGGTGGACGCGAAGACTGCAGAGCCCCCGTCTGGCAGGTCGTCACGATTCACCGAGGTCAGGACGGCATGCTCCAATTCCAGCGCCGCCACCGCCTGCGCTACGCGCGTCGGCTCATCCATATCGACGACGTCCGGGCGCCCGGTAGTGACATCACAGAAGCTGCACGCCCGCGTGCACTTGTCCCCCAACAGCATGAAGGTGGCGGTCCCCTGACCCCAGCACTCATAGATGTTGGGGCACTTGGCCTCTTCGCAGACAGTATTGAGATCCAGCCCTCGCATCAGCTTCTTGAGATCGCGATACCCCTGGCTATCGAGTTCTGCCTTCACTCGCATCCACTCCGGGCGCTCCGGTTCGCCGGCGAGCAGACCCCGAACCGTGATCGGCACTTCGTCGCGGCGCCGCGGCGAGAAGACGCCTGCCGCCACCCTCGCATCCACGTCGAACGGAGCGGAAGACGCTCGTCCCGAGAAGGCCCCATACTGAGCTTCGGTGGCCGGGGACGCGAAGACCGCCGGAGCATGACGAGCCACCGCTTGCACCACTTCTTCCATCCTGACGCTGGAGCCGAGTAGTTCCTGCAGCGAAGTGACGGGACGATCCGCGATCCCGCAAGGGACGATCTTCGAGTAGTAGGCCAGGTCGGGATCGACATTGAGCGCGAAACCGTGCATGGCGACGCCGCGGGCCACCCGTACGCCGATTGCGGCAACCTTCCCCAGCCGCGTCCAGACCCCGGTGAGCCCCGGCTCGGTCCAGGCCTCGACACCCACGTCCGCCAGGGACGCGATGAGCATCGCCTCGATCCGGCGAACGTGGCCGACCATATCGAAGCCGTTCGGAAGACGCGGCACGGCTCCGATGGGATAACCGACGAGTTGCCCGGGACCGTGGTACGTGATGTCTCCGCCCCGATCCACATAGTGGAGCGACGCGCCGATATCGGCGAGTTGCGCCTCGGGAATGATCAGGTTCGACCCGTCGCCCACCCGACCGATCGTGTAGGTGTGCGGATGCTCCAGCAGCAGCATGTAATCGTCCCGAGTGCGGCCGAACACGCGGCCTTCCCAAATCGTCCGCTGCAGATCCCAGGCCTCGTCGTAGGGAAGACGCCCCAGCCAGCGAATCCGAAGGACGTCTGCGGTGTCCAGAGGACGGCCCGTCACTTCAGCTCTTGCTCCCAATCCCACGTTTCGAGGTTGTCCTTGATCTTGCTCAAGAACAGCACCGCGGTAGAACCATCGAAGGCACGGTGGTCCCACGACAGCCCGAGATACCCGATGTGATGGATCCCGATGGCGTCGCTGCCGTCAGGCATCGTCACCACGGTCGGTCGCTTCACAATCGTGTCGGTCGACAGAATGCCGACGTTGGGCACGTTGATGATCGCCGCCGTCTGGAAGGATCCATAGGGGCCGGGGTTGGTGATCGTGAAGGTCGAGCCTGAGATGTCATCGGGATCGAGTTTGCCGTCGCGTGCCTTGACTGCCAGATGGCGGATCTCCCTGGCGAGAGTGGAGAGTCGTTTCTCTTCCGCTCGACGCACCGTCACGACGACCAGTCCCTCCTGGTTCATGTCGACGGCGATACCCAGGTTCACGTTGCCGTGGAATACTTGGGTCCCCTCTTCCAGGAACAGGGACGAGTTGACTACCGGATATTCCCCGAGTGCGTCCAATGTGGCCCGGACGATGAACGGAAGGTAGGTGAGCGAGTAGCCCTCGGTCGCTTTCCACGTTTCGCGATGCGCGGCTCGTACCTTTTCGACGTTCTCGTAGTCGACTTCGATGGATGCCCACACGTGGGCGGCCGTCGCTTTCGCTTGACCCATGTTGTTGGCGATCCTGGTGCGGAGCCGGCTCAGCGGCACGACCGAGTCCTCGCCACCGAATGCCACCGGAGTCGGAGCTGCAGCCGCGACGGGCGCCTGCCCAGCATCGGCTGCCGGTGCGGCGGTCGCAGTAGCCGGCGCGGCCGGGGGCGCTTGCTCCAGCGTGACCTTGGCCGCGGCTGCAGTACCGGTGCCTGCCAAGTGATCCATCACGTCGCGGCGGGTGATACGACCGCCCTCTCCGGTGCCCGGCACCAAATCGAGGTCAACTCCATGTTCTGCCGCGAGCCGCCGTACGACCGGAGAGAGGATCCCGCGGCGGGGCGCGCCGTCGACTGCCGTGGGCACCGAGGGAGCAGCCGGAGCGTGCGGTGGTGTTGCGGGCACGGCATCTGGTGCCGAGGCCTGGGGCGTTCCCGGGGTGGGGGCTGCCGGCTCGGGCTCGGAAGTGGCAGCCACGGCAGCAGGCGAACTCGAAACAGAATCGACGGCGGCCTGGACCGGGGTCTCGTCGGAGGTCGCGGCATCCGGCGCCGGAGCCGCCGCGGCGGGAGCACTCCCGTCGCCTATCACCACGAGCGGCGTCCCCACCGTCACGGTTTCGCCTTCGGGAACCAGGATCTCCTCGATCACTCCTGCGACGGGAGAAGGCACCTCGGTGTCGACCTTGTCCGTCGAGATCTCGAGCAGCACCTCGTCCTCCGCGATCGAGTCTCCCTGCTGCTTGGCCCAACTGAGGATGGTTCCCTCTGTGACCGTTTCCCCCAACTGGGGCATGGTGACCGTTATCGACACTTCGATGTCTCCTTGATGTGTTGTCTCAAATTAGCGGCGTTCCCGGTTCGACCCCAGGCCGGCGACTCAGTGCAGGCTGCGTCCCGCCAGAGTCAGCAACGTCTCACCGATCGATTCCGACACTGTGGGGTGGGCGTGGATGAACGCCGCCGCCTCGGTGGGCAGCGCCTCCCACGCGACCGAGTACATCAATTCATGGATCATCTCTCCGGCGCCGGGTCCGACCACGGTGGCCCCCAGCACTGGCCCGTCCACCTGCGACACCACCTTCACCAGGCCCCCGGTCTCGCCCATGATGATGGCGCGGCCGACGCCGCGCTGGGCATGGCTGGCGACGGCAACCTCGTATCCCTGTTCGACGGCTTGCGCCTCGGTGAGGCCTACTGCAGCAACCTCCGGATGGGTGTACGTCACCAGCGGGATCGCATTGAAGTCGACGGGGGCCGATTCGCCGGTCGCAAGATGCGTGATGGCAGCGATTGCCTCAGCGAACGCGGCGTGCGCCAACTGGGGAGTACCGGCGACGATATCTCCCACCGCGTACACACCACTCTTGGCGGTCTGCATCGTGGCTCGATCGACCGGGATGTAGCCCTGATCGGTGGTGATGCCTGCTGCCTCCAGCCCGATGTTCTCGGTGACCGGAGCCCTGCCCACGGCCACCAGCACAACGTCGACCTCAACGCTGGTTTCCCCGAACGGTAAGACCACCCCGGTTTCGTGAATCTGGGCCGGACCCACCATCGTCGACGTGTTGACGTCGATCTTCTTTCTGCGGAACGCACGCGCCAGGGCCTTGACCGCATCCGGGTCGGTTCCGGGTAGCAGCTGATCGAGCGCTTCGAACAGGTGGACCTCGCTGCCGACGTCCGCCAGAAACGAGGCAAACTCGCACCCAATCACGCCGCCACCGATGACCGCCACCCGCGGTGGCTGCCGCTCCCAATCGAGCGCCTCGTCGCTGGTGACGATTCGGCTGCCGTCAATGTCGTATCCAGGGATGCTGCGGGGCCGTGACCCGGTGGCCAGGATGACGTTCTTGGCGTCGATCCGGTGAATCTCGCCGTCTTCGCCCGCGACCTCCACTCCACCTTCGACCAGCCGGCCCCAGCCGTCGATCAGGTCCACCTTGCGGGCGGCGAGGAGGCCGGTCACCCCCCGCACCAGTCCGTCAACGATGTTGTTCTTGCGGCTGAGCGCTGCGGGCCAGTCCAGCTGCGGCTCGCCGGAGACCACCCCGAACTCATCCGAACGGGCAACCGTCGAATAGACCTCTGCAGTGTGCAGCCAGGCCTTGGCAGGGATACAGCCGCGCAACAGGCACGTGCCCCCCACCCGGTCCTTCTCGACCAACGCGACCGAGAGGCCGAAGTTGTGCGCGTAGAGCGCGGCAGCGTATCCGCCCGGCCCTCCCCCGATGATCGCGACGTCGTACACAGCTCCTCCGAGTCCGTGGGTTGCCGCGCGAGCCTAGTTCCTGGCCTGCTCATCACCGACAGCAGCCTTCCGTATCTCCGACGGCAAGAAGGAGAAAGGCCGGTACGATCCAGGGAATGCAGACGCGCTATCTGATCCTGGCGTCGCTCGTCACAGGTTTCGCCATCCTGGCTGCGGGCGCGATCTGGTTCGCCGCGCTGTGATTGTGTTGCCGAATGTCGAGGCTCACGCCCTGTCCGCCGGCGCGGTAATCGCCGCATTCGTGGATCGCGGCACAATGACCGAAGGCGATGAGGTGGAGCTTGCCGGCCCGTCAGCTTCCGGCATCGACCCGGGCGAGATCCAGCCCCGCTTTCGCAACCTGGCAACGCAACCGTTGGAAGCCGGCGAGTTCACCGCGGTGGTCGAGTCGGTCCATCCTGCCGCGCTGCTGGACCCAGCTGCCGGCAGCGCATGCCACGTTTGGGCCCGGCACGGGCAAGGGGACCTGGTGGTGTTGCGGGTCTACGGAGCAGCTGGTCCGGTAGTCGAAGACGCCCGCTTCGGGGAGATGCGGGCCATCGTCGAGGGAGCACTGCAGCCGTGAGCAGCCTGCGGCTGCCGGCTGCAGACGGGCCAGAACTCGAGGCCCGCTGGGATACGCCCGAGTCGGCTGCAACCAGCGCCGTGGTGTTGTGTCACCCGCATCCCCAGCAGGGAGGCAACATGGACGTGCCGCTGATGGCAGCGGTCGCCCGTAGGCTCGTTGCGACCGGGTTCGCGGTACTGCGATTCAACTACCGGGGCGTCGGGACCAGCACCGGCACGTGGGGTGACGGACACGGCGAACTCAACGATGTCACCGCGGCCGTCGCAGCGGCTCGCGCCGAACTGCCGGACACAGCAGTTGGTCTCGCCGGCTGGTCATTTGGTGCCGCCAACACGCTGCAATGGCTCGGTACCACCCACGAGGCACTGCCCTGGGCGGGAATCGCCCCTCCCGTCTCGCCCGCACTCGCCCCGGATCTCCCCGGACGCGACGATCTTGCAGCTTCGAGACGAACGTTCATCATCGGCGACCGTGATCAGTTCACTTCGGTTGCGGAACTAACGGAGTATGCCGCGACCGTCGGCGGCAAGGTCGAGGTACTCAAGGGCAGCGACCATTTCTTCTACTTCAGGGAGGACCGGGTCGCCGCCCTGGTGGCCGAGGCGTTGGTGCCGCAGGCAAACTGAGGCTCTTCAGTCGCCCGGCACTGCGGCCCGGAATCCCCGATTGCGCGCCTCCGGCAGCGTATCGGGACCGAATGTCTGCACCAGATCGCGCCCGACCAGATCGTCATCTGCCACCCGACCTGCCAGTGCCGATCGCTCTTCGGCGTCCTCCGTGTCGTACACGACCATCGTGTCGCGTACCCCGACGAAACGGTGGCCCGCTAAGCGTCGCAACTCCGGCATGGAACCTCCCCTTGAGACCTTGCAGGGCTGATCCTATCCGCCCGATTCCGCTCCATCGCGTTGGCCACGCCGGGCCCGCGGAGGCATCAGCCGCTAGGGGTGGGTGTAAGTCAGCACGACTCGCGCCAACCCCACTCCCTCCGGATTGATGTCGAGCTCACCCTCGATGTCGTTGCCGGTGAACACGATCACGGTTTGCAGCGGATCGTTTTCGGGGCTCTCAGAACTGACCAAGGTGTAGCCCGCACGCTCGAGATTCTGCTCGTAGAACAACACCACCGCAGCAGTCTCGGCGGGGATTCGCATGATGATTTCGGACCGACCGTTGTCCCAGTCGACCAACGTACTGCTGATCACCGCGGTGTCAGGAATCGGAAAGCCCTCCGGCAACGAAGCGGGGAGGGTGCCGGAGCTGAGTTCAACGCCGGTCGAACCGGTAGACGAATCATCGTCCCCGGAGCAGGCGGCAACGCTGAAGACGAGCAGGCCGATCGCAAGGATCCAGGCCAGTCGATGGGACATGCCGACACGTTGTACTGCAACCACCGCACACCTCCGATGAGCCAAAACGGTACGGCGGCCGAAAGTGTAACGAGACCCCGGGGTACCGGGACTGTGGCCCCGCCCACGGCTGCACGCGGCGCGGGATCGGTACGGCCCTCACAACCCGTGCAGGCCGCCACGGATACCCTCAGTAGCCTCGCCACTCGGGCGGCGCCGCCAAATCGGTACCACCGGTTCGCCGATCGGGAGAACGGCGATCGGTCGCAGGTCCGGATCTCCCCGCCACGCGGGAACCGTGGAAGGGGTGAAGAGGAAGAACGCGGTCAGCGAAGCTTCCGCCAGCCGCCGTCGCCACGACATACGTTCAGACACGAGGCGGTTCCCGATATCCACCGAACACCACCTTCATGGCAGCAACGATCTCGCCGAGAGTGGCGCGAGCCCGCGCCGCGTCGATGATGAACGGCATGAGGTTCTCATCTCCCCTCGCACCCTCGGTCAGAGCCTGCAGCGCTGCCCCTACCTGCTCGTCGGACCGGCTGCGGCGCAAGCGGACCAGATTCGAGCGCTGGGCTGCCTCGATCTCCCCGGAAATCCGAAGAATCTCGAGTGGGTGCTCATCCGGCTTGGCGTATTTGGTCACACCCACGATCACCCGATCTCCAGACGCCAGGGCCTTCTCGTACTCGTATGCCGCGTCCGCGATGGCGCCCTGGAACCACCCTTCCCCGATCCCCGCCAGTACGCCGGCAAGCATCGAGCCGTCCCCCAGGGTGTCGATGTGGGCGAACATCTCCTCAGCTTGCTGCTCGATGCGATCCGTCATCTCCTCGACGTACCACGAGCCTCCGAGTGGATCGATGGCGTCTGCCACCCCCGTCTCCTCGGCGATCACCTGCTGAGTCCGCAATGCGACCTCTGCGTTCTTCTCGGTCGGCAATGCGAACACCTCATCCATGGCGTTGGTGTGCAGGCTCTGCGTACCACCAAGCACCGCAGCCAGCGCCTCGATGGCGGTGCGCACGATGTTGTTTTCCGGCTGTTGCGCCGTCAGTGAGACCCCCGCGGTTTGGGTGTGGAATCGCAACTTGAGCGAGCGCGGATCTCGGGCGCCGTAGCGGTCCCGCATCCATCTGGCCCAAATCCTCCTGGCAGCCCGGAACTTGCCAATCTCCTCGAAGAAGTCGAGGTGAGAATCGAAGAAGAACGAAAAGCGGGGTGCGAAGCTATCGACCGGCAGGCCACGGAGGATGCATGCCTCGACATATGCAAAGCCGTCGGCAAGTGTGAACGCCAGTTCTTGCGAGGCGGTGGCCCCTGCTTCTCGGATGTGATACCCGGAAATGGAAATGGTGTTCCAGGCCGGGACGTACTCGGTGCAGAACTCCACCATGTCGACGATGAGCCGAAGGTGTGGCTCTGGCGGGTAGATCCACTCCTTCTGTGCGATGTACTCCTTGAGGATGTCGTTCTGGAGTGTGCCTCGCAGCCGGGACCAATCGACACCCTGCTCTTCGGCGGCAACGAGGAGGAAAGCAAAGAGCACCTCGGCGGGCCCATTGATGGTCATTGAAACGGAAACGTCGCCGAGCGGAATCTCGTCGAAGAGCTCAACCATGTCATCGGTGGAAGACACCGCGACGCCGCAGTGTCCGACCTCGCCATTCGCCATGGCATCGTCGGCGTCGAGGCCCATCAGCGTCGGCATGTCGAAGGCAACGGAGAGCCCACCCTGACCCTGCGACAGCAGGTATCGAAAACGTTCGTTGGTGTCGTCTGCGCTGGCGAAGCCTGCGAATTGTCGCTGCGTCCACAGGCGGCCGCGATACCCAGTGGCGTGGACGCCGCGGGTGTAGGGGAATTCGCCCGGATACCCCACGGACTCAGGGACGTCGGCGGGATCAGCAGGCAAGCCGAGTGCAGGGAGATCCGCAAACGACATGGAGGTGAAGTCTGCCTTGCGACGATCGCCGGCGTCGTAGTCCGCCTTCCAGCGCTCGAAACGTTCGTCCACGTCTCCTCTTCCTCAGCTGTTGCAGTTGCCGGTGAGCCTCACGGTACCGGAGTTGCACGATCACGTCGCCGCTGCTGGTCGCGCTACGGGTGAACCGATCCCGCATCCGGAGGTGCGTCCGGCGGTCGAGGAGCGGGCTCTGACTCCGCCGGAGCGCCCACCGCTCCGATTGCAGCGAGGTAGCTGGCTTGGAGGTCGAGAATCGTGACGATGATCGACCCGTCGTAGGCGTGGCCGTCCGCCAGCGCTCGTTCCTGGACGTACGTGGCACAGGCAGCGGATGCAACCACGGGCGGTTCATCGGCCGGCCGGTCTGCCGCCGTCTGCAGATACTGCACTGACCACTCGAGGATCCGCCGCACATCGGAACGCCGCAGCCCTGCTCTGGTCTCGGGAGACAGACCGGCGACCACCCACTCGATCGAGTCTTCCACGCCATAGATCGCCACCGCCTCGGTGTCTCCGCGATACTCCTGCCAGGCCATCGCGGCTCCGAGAGCGACGAGGAGCCCGAGCAGAACCAGCGCCACCAACAGTGCGGTCATCGCGGCAGGCTATCGCGTCGCAACGCCGCGGCAAGCGGGTGCCTTCTCAGGGGAGCCGGGAGAACATCGCGATGCCGGCTTGGGATTCCTCGGACTGCCCCCTAACTTCCCGGGTCCGGGCCAATGGTCCTACCGATATCACCGAATCGCCGTCAGGATGACCTGCACCCATGACCTACGAGACCATGCGCACCTTCTTTGCACTGCTCACCGTGGTGGCCAACGCCACGGTCGTGGTGGCGATCGTGCTCGCCATCGGCGGTCGCTGGTCGGAAGGCATCGCGTCGCTGCGGGCGCGGGCAGCGACCAGTGTCGCAGGGCACGAAATCAGCCTCGCATTCTTCGTTGCGCTGACCGCCACCCTCGGCAGCTTGTACCTTTCCGAGGTTGTCCATCTCATTCCGTGCACCTACTGCTGGTACCAACGGATTGCCATGTATCCGCTGGTGCTGCTCTTAGGTGTTGCCTGGATACGGAAGGATCCGGGGATCCGCCACTACGCCGTTCCACTGGCAGGGATCGGGTTGTTCATCGCGTCCTACCACTACCTGATCCAGCGAGTCCCGAGTCTCGGTGGCCCGGCCTGCACTTCTGCCGTCCCGTGCACCGCGGCATGGTTCTACGAGTTTGGGTACATGAGCATCCCGTACATGGCAGGCAGCGCGTTCGCCTTGATTCTCGTGCTCATGGTGACGATGCACGTTCGAGTTCGCGGGACGTGATTCGCCAATCGACCAGCTTCCGCCAGAATGACGACCAAATCCCGCCAGAATGGCGGCCACCAGCAACCACGGGATCATCCATGAGTAAGACAAGCCAGAAGACCGGGCAACCGGCTGCAGCGAAACGCAAGGTCCCGGTACTCGCGATCGTATTCGTCGGGGTTGCGGCGCTGCTGATCGCAGCGATGTTCCTTGGGAGTGGGTCGACCGCGGACGCCGGCGAGCAGACTGGTGCCCCGGTGATCACAGGTGAGGCGCTGCCGGAATTCCCCAATCCTCCGCCGTTCTCACCAGACGCCGACCCCGCCTTCGGCTTGGTGGCCCCGGAGGTGGTGGGGACGGACTTCGAAGACAATCCCGTCGAAATCACGCACGATGGAACCCCCACCGCGGTCATATTCGTGGCGCATTGGTGTCCGCATTGCCAGGCAGAGGTTCCTCGAGTCACCCAATGGCTGGCAGAAACTGGCGGCGTGGAAGGCGTCGACATCGTATCCGTCAGTTCGGCCGTCGATGACCGATCCACCAACTACCCACCATCGAGTTGGCTGGCAGAAGAAGACTGGCCTATCCCGGTGATCCGCGACGACGCCACCAGTTCAGTAATTCGAGCCTACGGCAACGGAGGATTCCCGTATTGGGTGTTCCTCGACGGTGAAGGTCGTGTCGTGGCTCGCACGGCCGGCCAACTGGAGACCGCACAGCTCGAGGCGCTGCTCATCGCGCTCGCCGGAAGCTGAGGCCGCGGGGCCGCTACAGCCCAACTCGATCAGCTAGCTTCGCCCGCCACGCCGCGGAATCGCCAAACAGAAGCTGGTCAGTCTTGGCTCGCTTGAAGTAGAGATGGGCATCGTGTTCCCAGGTGAATCCGATGCCGCCATGGACCTGGATGGTTTCCGCAGCTACGTCGAAGAACGCATCCGAACAGTACGCCTTGGCCAGCGCGGCCACCACCGGGAGGTCGTCGTCTGCCACCGAGGCTGTCCAGCCGGCGTAGTAGGCCGCCGATCGCGCTCCCTCCACCGCGACAAGCATGTCTGCACACTTGTGCTTGACGGCCTGGAAGGAACCGATGGGCCTACCGAACTGATAGCGCTCCTTGGCGTAGGCCACGGACATCTCCATACAGCGCTCCGCCCCACCCACCTGTTCGAAGGCCAAGGCAACAACGGCCAGGTCGTAGAGCCGGGCGATCGTGATCGCACCGGAACCGGAATCACCGACCCGGGCAGAAGCCGGCAGCCGTACGGAATTGAAGGAGACGGTGGCCTGCTTGCGGGTCATGTCCATCGTCTCGAGCGGCGAGGCGGCGACGCCCGAGTTTTCCGAGTCCACCAGATAGAGGTCGATCGACCCGGCTTCGTTGCGGGCAGCAACGATGAGCGTATCTGCGCTGTGCCCATCAACCACGAATGACTTCGTACCGGTGACCACGACATCCGGCCCGGCTGCGGTAGCGGTCGTCGTGAGGTCTTCCGGATCCCAGCTGCCATCCGGTTCGATGAAGGCAGCGGCCAGCCGGCGCTCCCCCGCGGCCACCGCGGGAAGCAGCTCCCGTTTCTGCTCCTCTGTGCCTGCCAGCAGGAGGGTGTTAGCACCCAGCACCACCGAGGACAGAAACGGGGCAGGAGTCAACGCCCTTCCCATCTCCTCCAGAATGATCCCGAGTTCGAGCACGGTGAACCCGGCGCCTCCGTACTCCTCGGGTACCGCCATTGCCTGCCAACCGAGCCCTGCCATCTCGGTCCACAGTGCGGGATCGAAACCTGCCTCGGTTTCCATCACGGCGCGGACAGCTTCCGAATTGGATCTGTTGCCGAGGAATTCTCGCGCCGCGTCCCGCAACATGCGCTGCTCGTCACTCAAGGCGAAATCCACCAATACTCCTGCTCGGGGTCGAGATCGCGTTCCTTGCATTCTTCCATGCATCCACCCCGAGCCAAGCGGGAACCAACACGTCGCTCGGCCAACTAGCGTTACGGCCGGCCGAGTGACCCATCAAGGAGTTGTCCATGCAATTCGCATTCATGACCGAGCCGCAAGCAGGCGGCACGTATGACGAGTTGCTGACACTGGCGCGCTGGGCCGAAGCGACCGGCTTCGATGCGTTCGCCCGCTCAGACCACTTCTTGAATCAGGCGGAATCCGTACCAGCGACCGACGCGATGACCACATTGGCGGGACTGGGCCGCGACACCGACCGCATCAGGCTGACGGTGCTCGTCACTCCGGTGACGTTCCGTCATCCGGCGATCATCGCGAAGACCGCGGCCACGGTCGACGAGATGTCGGGAGGGCGCTTCGAACTCGGCGTCGGAACCGGATGGATGGAACCCGAACATGAGCGTTTCGGGATCGAACTGCCCCCATTGCGGGACCGATTCAGCAATCTCTTCGAAACCCTGGCTTATCTCCGAGCCTGCTTCAGCGACGCACCACAAGGCTTCAGCGGCAGGCACTTCGAGCTGACAGAAATGGACGTGTTGCCTGGCCGCACCGGTCCCCTCCCGCTGATCATCGGCGGCAGCGGCCCTCGCAAGACACCATCGATTGCAGGCCGCTTCGCTGATGAGTACAACATGTTCTCCTGTGACGAAGCGACCCAGCGAGCCCGGGTCACGGTGATGCAACAGGCAGCTGAAGACACCGGACGCGATCCGGCAGAGATCACGTTGAGCTTCGTGGGGTATCCGGTGGTGGGAGAAGATGAGGCCGGGTACCGGGATCGCCTCGGAGCCAGGGCAGCCGCCCGCGGGATGGCGGTCGATGAGTACGCTGCCATGCTCACCTCACGCACGATTCCGCATGGAACCACAGAGCAGGTGAGTGAGGCCTTCGTCGACCTAGAGCGTCGCGGGATCGGCCGCTATTACATCCAGGTGTACGCCCCGCTGGACGAGATCGACACCGAAGACGTTGCCAGGGTGCTTGCGGCCGCCCGCGGGGCGTGAAGGTAGCTCGTCCTCCATTACTCCTATCGGCTTAGTACTTAGAAAAGCACTAACGTAGCGGCCATGGCGCATCCACTCCTCCAGATCAGCAACCTCCACGTTTCGGCCGAGGACACCCCGATCATTCGAGGCCTCGACCTGACGATCGATCGAGGCGAAATCCACGCCCTCATGGGTCCGAACGGGTCCGGTAAGTCCACGCTGGCGAACGTCTTGATGGGCCACCCGGCATACGTGGTCACCGAGGGAACCATCCATTATCAGGGTGAGGACATCGCCACATGGACCCCAGACCAGCGGGGCCGGGCAGGAATGTTCCTCGGGTTTCAGTACCCGGAGGAAATCCCGGGTGTGTCCGTCGTCAATTTTCTGCGCGCCGCCCTCTCCAACCGCACTGGAGTCGACTACACGGTCCTCGAGCTGCGCCTCAGGGTGATGGAGGCGATGAAGGAACTCGGGATGGAGTCTTCCTTCGCCGATCGGTACCTCAATGAAGGGTTTTCCGGGGGAGAACGCAAACGCAACGAGGTCCTGCAGATGGCGGTGCTCGAACCCGAACTGGCAATTCTGGATGAAACCGACTCCGGCCTCGACATCGATGCCCTGAAGATCGTCGCCGAGGGTGTCCAGAAGGTCGCCGGTCCCGAGCGCGGTTTCCTGATCATCACGCACTATCAGCGGATGCTCGACTACATCACCCCCGATTCCGTCCATATCTTCGTGGACGGACGGGTCGTGGAGTCGGGCGATGCCGCGCTCGCCGAGCGTATCGAGGTGTCCGGGTACGACGAGTATCGACCGGCCCCGGCAGGATCGTCAGGGTGACGTTCGACGCAGTCACCGTTCGCAAGGATTTCCCGATCCTGGACCGGACCGTCAACGGCAAGCCGCTCATCTATCTCGACTCCGCGGCCACAACACAGAAGCCGAATCCGGTCATCGACGCCATCTCCGACTACTACCGAACCATCAACGCGAATGTGCATCGCGGGGCCTACACACTGGCGGACGAGGCGACCATCGCCTACGAAGGAGCACGAGCGACGGTCGCAGCCTTTGTGAATGCCGGCGCTGCATCCGAGATCGTTTTCTCGCGCGGCACCACCAGTTCGCTCAACAGCGTGGCGTACGGGTGGGGCTTGAACCGGCTCCAGCCCGGCGACCGGATATTACTCAGCATCATGGAGCATCACTCCAACGTCGTGCCGTGGCAGATCATCGCTCGCCACACCGGGGCGGAACTGGCATACCTCGAACTCGACGACACGTTCGGGGTAGACCTCGATGGCCTCGACGCACTTGTGGATGATCGGCTGAAGGTCGTGGCCATCTCGGGCATGTCGAACGTGACCGGCGCTCTCGGCCCGGTCGGCGTTCTCTCTGAAGCGGCCCGTTCCGTGGGCGCGATCGTGGTCGTAGACGGTGCGCAGCTGGTACCGCACCTGCCGGTCGATGTGCAACGGCTGGGAGCCGACTTCCTCGCGTTCTCAGCCCACAAGATGCTGGGCCCTACCGGCATTGGAGCCATGTGGGGACGACCCGAGTTGCTGGAGGAGATGGAGCCAACCGAAGGTGGCGGTGAGATGATCACCGACGTGGGACGATTCGAGTCGAGCTGGGCCCCCGTCCCTCACAAGTTCGAAGCAGGGACTCCACCGATTGCACAAGCGGTGGGTTTCGCGGCGGCGATCGACTATCTGAACGCACTCGGAATGGACAACGTTCGGCGCCATGAGATCGAAGTCACCGGCTACGCACTGGAACAACTTGCGTCCGTCCCCGACCTCACGGTGTACGGCCCGTTGGATCTAGATCAACGCGGTGGTGCGATCAGTTTCGAACTGGGTGACATCCATGCCCACGACCTGGCGACGATCCTCGACGAGGAGCAGGGAGTCGCGGTGCGAGCAGGCCACCACTGCGCCAAGCCGCTGATGCGGTTCCTCGAGGTCCCGGCGACGGCCCGTGCGTCCTTCTACGTCTACAGCGTTCCCTCGGATGTCGATGCGCTGGTCGCCGGACTGTTGCGGGCTCGCCAGGTGTTCGGCCTGGCCTGACACCCGGCAGGCGGGTTGAAGGCGCCCTCAGCCGGCGAGATCTGGCTGGAGGCCGCCGATCACCGCGGGGTCAACGATGTTCTGGAGACGAATCTGGCCACGGGCAACAGTCTTCCCGTCGGATTTGCGTGTGATCACCACCTGCCAGAGTTGCTGAGTCCGCCCCCGATGGATCGGGATGGCTTCGCCCCGCAGCAGGCCGCTGCGATGGCTGCGGATGAAGTCGGTGGTGTTGTGCACCCCCACGACGCCGAGGATTCCCTCCTGAGTTGCAGCCCAGGCCGCCCCTCCGATCGAGCCGAGGCTCTCCACCATCGTGCAGTAGACCCCACCGTTCACCACGCCGTAGGGCTGCAGGTGCTGCGGACCAGCTTCGAGGGTGCCGATGACTCGATCTGGAGTCAGTTCCTCATACCTACCACCGATCACTTCGAAGAACCCGCCGCCGTCTTCAGGTTCGGACAACCCGCTATCGGCACTGGCCATCGAACGGCTCCTCGGTGAGGGGAGCCGCACCCTATCACTCCTCCCCTTGACCGATCCCAGGCCGCGACCCGACTGTCCAGCAGACCCGGGAACGCCACTGCACCGGGAATCCGGGAGACGTTCTCGGGGTTATCGTGCGGGACCCGTCTCACGAGAAACGCCGACATGTCGATCCAAGAGCTCTATCGCGAAACGATCCTGGACCACTACCGGAATCCGCGTCGACGCGGTTCCATCACCGAGCCTCACCTTCACGCCGAGGGCAACAACCCCTCGTGCGGCGACGAGTTCTCGCTGGACCTGGTGGTGGTCGAAGGCGTCGTGGTCGACGTCGCTACCCAGGGCCAGGGTTGCTCGATCTCGCAAGCCTCGGGTTCGATGATGGCGGACGCCATCGTTGGCCAATCGGTGGAAGAGGTCGTCGGCCTGACCCACAAGTTCAAGTTGATGATGTCGATCGAGGAGGGCGAGAGTCCGATCGATCCTGATCGCCCCGGAGCCGTACTGGGCGACCTGGAGGCCCTGCAAGGGGTTCGCAAGTTCCCGGTCCGAATCAAGTGCGCCGATCTGCCGTGGACCACACTGGAAGACGCGCTCTCAAACGCATGAACGGGTGACGGACCGGTCATCGCCCGGCCCCGGCATCAGGCAGACGGGCTCACCGGGGTTTCATTGCCCGTGTGCGATTCGCGCACGAAGAGTAGGAGCACTGTCAGGGCTGCCAGGCTGGCGCCGGCAGCCAGCACCGCGTTAACGCCCACCCCGAAGCCTTCGAAGAGCGCCGGCCCAATCGCAGCGCCGGTTGCCCGCCCGAGGGAGGTCGCCACGATGATCCAGGCCAGGTATCGCGTCCGCGCCGTCGGCGCCATTTCGGTGGACAGCGGGATCGAGGACACAATCGTGAACTCGAATCCACCGATGCCGATGGCGAGCGCGACCAAGCCGGTAACCAGTTGCTCTTGGGCCACGCCAACCATGAGATAGCCGGCCGCCGAGACGACCAGGCCTATCGCCACGGCCCGCCGCTTGCCGATCCGGTCGGTAAACGCAAAGGTGGCACCCTCACCTGCGAGTTCCGACAGCCCGATCACCACCGCCGTGAACCCCAGGGCGGCGAGCGTCAGCCCGAACCCATCCTCGAGCCACGCCCCGTACATCACGAACATCGACTCGGCTGCCAGGTTGAAAAGGCCCACCACCACGATCAGTGCCGCCGCAGATCGGTGCCATTTGATCCTGCTCCGATCGGCCTTTGCTGCCTCGGAGTCGGGATCGAGAGCCCAACCCGTTGCCAGCAGCGCGATCCCGATCAGGATCGCGAACACCCAGAACGGAGCGTTCCAACCCGCCCGATCCAGCAGCCAGCCTGCGGCGGGAGCACCGACGAGCAAGGAGCCCGCCCAGGTGAGTTCGAAAACGGAGAGGTAGCGGGCTCGGCGTTCGTAAGGGACCCGATCCGAGATGTAGGCCTGGGAGGTGATGTCGAAGACCGGCTTGGCGACTCCCATGAGAATGAAACCCACGAGCGCACCGACGTACACGTTGGTCGCGGCCGTCACCAGCGATCCCACCACAAACAAGGCCATCGAGAGCCGGATCAGCCGCCGATGCCGGGCGCCACCAACAGTTGTGACCACGCCCGGAGTGGCCAGCCCCGAGATCCATCGGGCAGAGACCAGCACCCCTGCCGCCGTCAGTGGCACGCCGAGACCGCGTGCGATCGCGGGCAAGAACGGATACACGAACCGCGTCGAGGTGTTGATGACGAAACGCGCCGCGGCCAGGAAGCCGAGGGGTCGCCGAATCACGCGCGCCTCGAAGTCCGGACTGCTCTCGGCCGACGGACTCACGGCCCGGCGCGGGCAAGTCTGCGCCGGGCAACGCTTATCACTCGACCACGCCGCCCTCAGTCATTCGCTGCAGATCGAGCAAGTCGTCGACTTCGTCCTCGGTCAACCAACCTTTCTCGACGACAACCTCCCGGACGTTGCGTCCCGAAGCAAAGGCCTCCTTGGCGGCGACCGCTCCCCTGTCGTATCCAATGTGCGGATTCAGTGCGGTGACGACGATGATGTTGGCCTCGACGAGTTCCCGAGCTCGATCCACGTTCGCTTCGATCCCCTCCACACAACGCTCCCGGAAGGTGTTTGCGGCTGCCGCCAACAGCCCGATCGACTCCAACAGGTTGTGGACCATTACCGGCATCATCACGTTGAGCTCGAAGTTTCCGCTGGCACCGCTCCACGTGATGGTGGTGTCGTTGCCCATGACTTGGGCAGCCACTTGCATCACCATTTCGGACATAACCGGGTTCACCTTGCCCGGCATGATGGAGGAACCTGGCTGCAGGGAAGGGAGCCGGATCTCGGCGATGCCGGTGCGGGGGCCCGAGGACAGCCAGCGCAGGTCGTTGGCGATCTTGAACATCGCTTGTGCCGTGGTCTTGAGGACACCGGACACATTGACCGCGGCATCCTTTGCCGCCTGCGCCTCGAAGTGATCATCTGCTTCGCGCAGTGGGTATCCGGTGACGGCCGCCATCTCCGCAATGACGGCTGCGGCGAAACCATCCGGCGCGTTCAGCCCGGACCCCACCGCGGTCCCGCCCAGGGCAAGTTCGTCCACCTCGGGCAACACCACCTCGAGCCGATCGATCGCCTTGCGCATCTGCGTGGCGTAGCCACCGAACTCCTGGCCCAGAGTCACCGGAGTAGCATCCATCAGGTGGGTCCTGCCCGATTTCACCACCCCACTGAACTCTGCTGCCTTGGCCTCGAGCGAGACCGCCAGACCGGCGAGCGCCGGCAGCAGGTCCTCACGAATCGCAGCGCCCGCCGCGATGTAGATCGCAGCCGGGATCACGTCATTGGATGACTGCCCGTAGTTGACATGATCGTTGGGATGCGCCAGGTGTGAACCGATCTCTCCTCCGAGCAGCTCGGATGCCCGGTTGGCGATCACCTCGTTCGCGTTGGTGTTGGTGGAGGTGCCGGAGCCCGTTTGGAAGATATCGAGCACGAAGTGCTCGTCGAGCTCTCCGTCGCGCACCTGGTCTGCGGAAGTGGCGATTGCTTCGGCGATCGCAGGGTCGACGTAGCCCACCCGGCCGGATACCCGTGCAGCAGACCCCTTGATGAGTCCGAGCGCCCAGATGAAGCGTCGATCGAACCGTAGGTTCGAAATGGGGAAGTTGTCGACGGCTCGCTGGGTGGATGCCCCGTAGTAAGCGCCGTCCGGTACTTGCACTTCGCCCATCGAGTCGTGTTCGGTGCGCATACGCCACTCCTGTCCCGTCGTATCCTTGCGGTCGAGCCCCGCCGAAGAGGGCTCACATCGCGAGACTACCGCAGCCCCACGCCCGGCTTGCAGGGCCATTCAGCCCCGGATCACCCGGCTCGCTCTCGAGGCTGCCACATCACCGCAACGCAAGAGATACCGCAAGTGGGACAACCTCGCCGACGTCACCTTCGATACGCAACGTAACCTGTCGGAAACGGTCGTGATCGGTAGGGCCGCGGTTGACGATGACGTAGGGAGTGCCCCGTTCTGCTGCCACCAACGGCACCGCGGCCGCCGGGGTCACCGACAGCGTCGACCCGAGTGCCAGCACGAGATCCGCAGCCTCTGCGGCTTCCTGCGCGCGCCGCAGGTCGTCGAAGCGCAGCTGCTGTCCGAAGCTGATGGTCGCCGGTTTGAGATAGCCGCCGCAGCTACATGTCGGCGCCTCGCCTGTGTGGGTGAACTCCGCGAAATGGCCTTCCGGATCGGTGCGCGCTCCGCAGGTCTGACACTCCACAGCTCGCACCGTCCCGTGAAGTTCGACCAGGGCGCTCGGCGAGGTGCCGGCGGCGGCGTGGAGTCCGTCGACATTCTGAGTAACCACCGCCTCGAGCTTGCCGGCCCGCTCGAGATCAACCAGTGCACGGTGGGTGGCGTTGGGAACGGCGACGCCAAACGCCATGTGCGCACGCGTCTTCTGGTCCCAGTAACGGCGACGTGCCTCGGCCGAGGTCATGAAGTCCTGGTAGACAACCGGTGTCTCCGACTTCCAAACCCCTGCGGGACCGCGATAGTCGGGGATCCCACTTGCCGTGGAGACACCCGCACCTGTGAAGACCAGCACGGCATCCGATGCTCGCAGCATCTCGCCCAACCGGAACACTTCAGGATCGACGGTCGAAGCGCTCATTCACGACCCTGTGGCAAAGCCACGAATAACGTAGATGAAGGCGAAGACGCTCATCATCAGCACCACATACCTGGCGTATGCCCATGATGGGCTCGCTCCGATCTCCTCGAGGGCCGCGTCGAGCGGCGCCTTCCCGACCGTAAGTTCCCGCAGTACCCGGTCGCGCTGCCTGCCGCGGGCAGTGGAGGCCTGCCACCCTTCTCCCTCCGGCGGCTCGACTTCCACCAGCCGGGCTGCCCGTTGCTGAAGAGGCCGCGCCAGGATGAGCCATCCCCCCACCACCGCGAAAGCAGCCACAATGAGCAGCAATCCGTCGAAGGCCAGCAAGGCTGCCAGCGCGAGCAGCCACGCAACCCACAGCTTGCCGATCTCGCTCAGGTAGGCGCGGGCGTCGGATGCATCGGTGAACCACTGGAAATCGGGATCGTCGCTTTGCATCGTCTCTCGAGAGGTGACGGTCGGCGCAACGTACCACGATCGACTTTCGAATCGGCTTCAGCCCCCGGATCGCGTTACGCTGCTGCCATGCGACGCATGGGCATGCCGGCGATCTTGGTAACCCTGACACTGTTCGCCGGTGCCTGTGGCGGCGAGGACGCCGCAACCTCGACGAGTTCGACGACTTCAACGCTCGCAACTACAACGACGGCCCCTCCCACCACAACTCCTCCGCCCACCGCGGCGACCACCACGCTGGAAGGCACGAGCACGACCGCGATTCCACCGAGCACGCTTCCTCCGAGCAAGCCGTTCGTCACCACGGTCGGCCTCGGCGGAGTGATCGTGGGCATGACGGTGGAGGAGGCGGAAGAATCCTCGGGATTCAAACTGGTCGGTGAACTCGATCCCGGCGTGAGCGAGGTGTGCTATTTCGTGACCCCTACCGAGGCATCCGGCCTCACCGGCGTCTCATACATGGTGTACCAGGACGCCATCGCTAGGGTCGATATCTCGCCACCCAGTGAAACCACCACTCGGTCTGGCGTCGGGATCGGTGTCGATGCCGATCTTCTGTTCGAGTTGTTCCCCGGACAGGTCGAAGAGGCTCCACAGTTCACGATCGATGGACTGGCTCTGATGTATGTGCCGAAGGACGAGGTCGACGCCGACTACCGCATCATCTTCGACGTCGAAGATGGCAGGGTGGCGGCGTATCGCTCCGGGATCCTGCCACCCATCGGTTTCGGGGAAGGCTGCCTCTGAGGCGCCTCACCCGTCGGCCAATCGCAGGCTGAAGGCCGCCACACCCGCATGCCGGTGGCTGGACCCGTGGCTACAGGAGGTCGAGGATGGCGTCGGAGGCGCCCGTGTCTCCGCTATTGACGCCGAACTCACGACGCAGAGCCTCGTATCCGTCTGCTTCCAGGTCGGTGGCGATCTCAGGACCACCCGACTTGACGATCCGGCCGTCGAGCATGACGTGGACCCGGTCCGGCTGCATGTAGCGCAGGATGCGCGAATAGTGGGTGATGATGAGTACTCCGAGGCGTTCACTTCGCAGCGCTTCTACCAGCTCTGCAACCTCACGCACGGCGTCGATGTCGAGCCCTGAGTCGATCTCGTCGAGCACAGCCACCCGCGGATCAGCCACGGCGAGCTGAAACATCTCGCTTCGCTTCTTCTCGCCACCGGAGAGCCCCAGGTTCACGGCTCGATCCACGAAAGGCCCCATGCCAAGGCGGGATCCTGCTCGCTCGGCCCTGGCGAGGAATCCGGGAGCGTCACCCGATGCCTCCGCCATCTCCACGATGAGTTCCTGCAGAGTGACGCCCGGGATCTCGACCGGATACTGAAACGCCTCGAACAGCCCGGCGGCCGCCCTGGCCTCGACGTCGAGGCCGTCCAGTTCGATCCCGTCGACGACGGCAGATCCCGAGGCTGAGTATTCGGTGTTACCCATCAGCACGTGGCACAAGGTGGACTTGCCGGACCCGTTGGGCCCCATCAGAGCGTGGATCTCACCGAAAGGCACCTCGAGATCAACACCCTTCAGTATTTCGAGGTTTCCAATCCCGGCGCGCAAGCCGCGGACCGCGAGGGCTGGAGCAGTCATCGTGTCACCGCAGCGTCGTCGTCGGATACATCCACGAACACCTCTCCCGCGACCACCTTCGTGGGGTACACCGGCACCGGGCGGGTCGCGGGAAACGAAGCGGGCTTGCCGGTCTCCAAACTGAACTCCGACCCGTGTCGCGGGCACTCCACCTCGAGCCCGAAAAGGTCGCCCTCTGCCAGCGAAGCTTCAGCATGCGAACAGCGGTCACCAATGGCATAGACCTCGTCGCCACGACGGAAGACGGCGATCCGCTGCGACCCGATCTCGACTCGCACACCCCGTCCTTCCGGCAGCTCCTCGAGCTCTGCGATCCGAACTGGGTCGGTCATACCCGACCCTCCTGCTGCGCCGCGACGTACTTCGCGTTGATCCATTCCTGCACCGGCTCGGCCACGGTTGCAGCCGGGAATCGGTTGAGAGCATCCTGAAAGAAGCCCCGCACCTGGAGGCGATCCGCGCGGCGCCGATCGAGGCCACGGCTCATCAAGTAGTAGCGCTGCTCCTCCTCGAGCGGTCCAACGGTCGAGCCATGGCCGCATCGCACATCGTTGGCCAGGATCTCGAGATTCGGCACCGACTGTGCCGCCGCTCCGTCCGAAAGGAGGAGGTTGCGGTTGGTCTGAAACGCGTTGGTGCGCTGGGCAGTCTCCTCGATGCGGATCATCCCGGTGAAGACCGATAGGGCCTCATCCTCGACACCGCCCTTGAGGTACATATTCGAGTTGGTGCTCTCGCCAACGTGACGCATGAAGTAGCGGTAGTCGAGAATCTGGTGCAGTTCTCCGAAGTAGGCGCCAACGACATCCGCATTCGAACCCCTGCCCTCGAGGTCGACCTCGAGGTGGAGCCGGGAGAGGGACCCACCGAGACCGGCCTCAGCCAGCGTCACCGAGGCGTCGTCCGCCGCGACCGCCCTGGCGTGCGCAATCGATCGCGTCGCAGCTCCCCAATGCTGGATGACCGTGACGTCGACGTTGGCATTGGTGCCTGCGGTGATCTCGAGTCGAGGTACCACAACGGCGTCGAGGGCATCCGGCGACCGGTAGCCGACGATCACGGAGAGCTGCGAAGAGTCGCCGGCATCAACGATGACATGCGGGAAACTCACGGCGTGATCGGCCGCTGCCGTGATGTCTATGAACACGGGAAGGCGGGTCACTGATCGAGGTGGGGCATGAACGATCACCGCATCCGGAGAGAACGCCCCGTGAGCCGCAGCGAAGATGTCGGTGTCCTCCGCAACCCCGGATCCCACGAGTCGCCTGGCAACCGCCTCGGCATCAGCAGTGATATCGCGAAGCGACGCCACGATGACATCGCCGGAAACCGGGCCCACCGAAGCTATCCCATCGACGACGCGGACACCGGCAGCTACCTCACCCAACGCGGCGGCAAGTGCATCGTTCGCGGAGAGATCCTCCAGGACCCCAGCTGCGCTGGAGTAGTCGGTGAGATCGAAGTCGAGATCGACATATCGCCACATCTCTTCTTCCGATCTCGGCATCGACAGCTTGTCGTAGACGGCTCGCGCGCGCACTCGGGAGTCGCGCAACCAGCCAGGCTGATCCGCGAGCACGCGTTCCAGTTCAGAGGTGTCGAGGGGATTCAAGGGACGAGGGCTCCTGAGGGGGTTCAGACAGGCGAGGGAGCCGCAGCCTAACCCCACCCCGGCGGGTACCCAAAGCCCGCATTCTCTGCGTCGCAGACGTCACGAACCGCCGGGCGCAGCAGGGTGGTCGGCCGCGACCGGTCGTTGCATTGGCCCTGCGCAGGGCTAACGTGCCGCGCCTCAGGGCTCCGCCGCCGTAGGGGGCAGCGTTCGAGCCTCCGAGCACCCACCCCATAAGGAGTCCCTCATGACGTCCATCGCGTCCTTCGTCGTCGCCGCTGCCATCGCCGTCGGTGTCGCCCTGCCGACGCTCGCCACAGAGGAGCAGGCAACCGTCGCCCCGACCCCAACCGTTGCCGAACACCAGAGCACGGTCATCGAGCAGTTCCCAACTAGGGACCCGGCTACCCGGTTCCGCGACGACTGGCGGAATCGCAGATCCGGCGGACGTCGCCACCAGGGCACCGACATCTATGCAGACAAGGGCACCCCGCTGGTTGCCGTCGCAGACGGATTTGTCCGCTCGATGCACGCTGGAGGCAAGGGCGGCTACATGCTGCGGATTGCTCATGCCGATGGCTGGGAGACCTGGTACATGCATCTCGACAACGACTCACCCGGCTCAGATGACGGATCCGCGGGCGAGAAGTCCGCCTTTGCCGAGGGCATCGAAATAGGCGACTTCGTCGAGGCCGGCCAGATCGTGGCGTACGTCGGTGACTCAGGAAACGCCGAGTCCGGTGAACCCCACCTCCATTTCGAATTACACCACCGGGGTCGCAAGACAAACCCCTTCCCGCTGCTCACTACCGCGTGGGACCGCTATCTGGTCGCCCTGGAGCTCGGTGGCTCGCTTCAGTGACGCCCGGTGCCGGGGTTCGGATTCGGCTCAGGCTCCGAGGAATCCCCTGACTGTCGCGAAGACGTGGTCGAACATCTCCTCGGTCAGCCGTCCGGTGAACGTGTTCTGTTGACTCGGGTGGTAGCTGGCAACAACATGCCGCCCCCCATCCAGCGCGGAGACGGCGCCGTGACCGAATGGCGGCCTCGGCACCTCCAGGGTCTCTCCCCTGTCTCGCAGCAGACTCCACATGGCCTGGTAGGCGAGCGACCCCAGACATAGATACACCTCTGCCCGGTCGAGCAACAACAACTCCTCGGCAAGATACGGCGCGCAATTGGCTCGCTCTGCTGCGGTCGGCTTGTTGGCGGGCGGAGCACAACGCACCGGAGCGCTGATCCAGGCGTCTGCGAGATCGAGTCCGTCCCCGCGACCTACCGACAATGCCTGATTGGCGAATCCGGCGCGATGCAGCGCCCGGTAAAGCCATTCCCCGCTGCGGTCCCCGGTGAACATGCGACCGGTGCGGTTTGCCCCATGGGCAGCAGGCGCCAGCCCGATCACAACAAGTCGCGCCTCCGGGTCACCGAATCCCGGTACCGGCCTTCCCCAGTACTCCTCATCGCGAAATGCGGCACGCTTTTCCCTCGCAACCTCTTCTCGCCACTCCACGAGACGCGGGCAACGGTGACAGTCCACTACCTGTATCTCGAGTGTCGCGAGCGCAGCTAGGCGGGCCGCTGGGTCCAGGCGCCCTGGTTCAGAAATCACAGGCTCCGCCTCAGCGCGCGGGGGCCAGGAACGAGGCGTCGTACGAGCTGCTTTCGCTCCACAACATCCAGCCGAGGCCACGATCGCTGGCTGCGCTCTGTACCGCCAGGATGTCGGGAGCCTCCAGAAAGGCTCGCTGCACCCAGGGGCGGACAATGGTCAGCCCTTCGATTCGCGTCAGGCCGGTATCCAGCACCTGGCCGACGATCTGCGGAGCATGCTCGTTGGGATCCTCGTAGTCGTTGTAGCCGGGCTGGTAGTTGTGGGAGTAGATCATCGGACTCAGCACGTCTGCGGCATACGACAGCGGGCCGGGGAGCTGACCGATTCCCTCATCCGATCGACTGTGGAAGGTTATGGAGAACACGTTGGCCGCGACCGCACAACCCTCAGGATTGAGACGACGCCGCGCCTCGGCCAGGAAGTCGGCAATCGTCTCGACCCGACTCAGCTGCATGCCTTCCTCGAAGTAGTTTTCGGTCGTGATGCCGTCGAATGCGTCGTCTGCATATCGCATCGAGCTGATGGGACCACCGGTCGGAAAGCGAGCATCATCAAACTGGATCTCGTCGAAACCGAGCGCACACGCTTCGGCTGCCAACTCGAGGGAATACTCCCAGGCATCAGCGTTGGTCGGGTCCAGCCAGGCCTTGCCGTCGTTCGTCTTCCACAAGCCGCCCGTGGTCCCGTCGCGAACGGCGAGGTCTTCTCGCAGCCTGGCCAGTGGGTCGTCCTGGAATGCCGAGATCCGCCCGATCTTGTAAAGGTCGTGCTCATCCATATCTGCCAGCGCCGCGGCGACGTCGTAGGAGTCCACCACCACTCCCAATTCGGTGGCTGTCGCCACCGAGGTCGCGTAGTGGACGGAACCCCGCTCGTCCTTGATGTCGAGCACGAACGCCGAGATTTCAGTGCGGTCTGCGAGTCCCAGCATGCGGGTCCACCCCCGGCCGTCCGCCGCCTTGGCTGGGTTCACGCGCAACGCACGCTCCCGCCTCGGCTCCAGTGCGAGTTCGACCTCGGAAACCAGACCCTCCCATGGCACTACCGCAGACGCCCATGCAGGACGGGTCGCAGTCAGGTCCCCAGGAGTCGCCCGCTGAAATCGGAACTCACCATCGGCATCGGTGAGGACTCTGGCGCCATTGAGTTCCACAGACACGTCGTCCATTGGCGTCCCCAACTCGGTGGTAACCCGGCCCAACAGCACAACCGGTTCCAGCCGCACTTCGAGAGGCAGCTCGTCGGGAAGGCCCTCGAGTGTGATCGTTTCGGCGTGGAAGCCAAACGCAGCAACCTCGAGCCGAACCGCTCGATCGTCCCACGCCTCGTTCCAAACTACGGCAGAACGTCCGGTCACGTCGGCCGCGAACCCGGCCCCGTCGATCACGATGTCTGCTCCGAGCGGGGTGAGATCGTCGGCGGCAAGCACCACGATGGGCAATACCGGCGATGGCGTCTCTGGTGGCATCACCGATTCGCCGCTGATCAGGACGCTGGGACCAGCGCAGGCGGAGGCTGCCAGGCCCAGCCCCATCACAATGATCAGATGTCTCCGCATGCCACAGCCCCGAAGGTGTGCCGAGTTGCGCTCCCACCCCACCCGGAGCACATACAAAAGGTTAGCGAGGCGTTCGGAATACCGCCGAGCCGGAGTTGCCCGTTGCGACCCCGGTCGGCCGGTGATATCTTCACCAGGGCTCCTCCCGCCTGTCTGAGGGGGATATCCAGGAGGGCACTATGGGCAACGGCGCCCGTGAGCCACATGTATCGGACGCAGTAGGCCTCTACCTCGACGAGGTCTCAGCACATCAGCTACTCACTGCCGAGGACGAGGTTCGCCTGTCTCGGTTGATCGAACTCGGCCGCGAAGCCCACGCAGAGCTCAACGGCGCCCCGGACAGTCTCGATCCTGCCGAACGGCTTCGGTTCGAAAAGGCCATCCACGCCTCAGACGAAGCCAAGGCGGTTTTCATCCGGGCGAATCTCCGGCTGGTCATCTCGATCGCGAAGCGCTATACCGGCCGTGGCCTCGACCTGCTCGACCTCATCCAGGAAGGGAACCTGGGCTTGATCCGGGCGGTCGAGAAGTTCGACTGGCGCAAGGGCTTCAAGTTCTCCACTTATGCGACCTGGTGGATAAGACAAGCGATCTCGCGCGGGCTCGGCAACAACGGGCGAACCATCCGGCTGCCGGTACACATGGTGGACGTGGTCCGAACCGTGCAGGAGACTGAACTCGCGCTGCAGGAGTCGCACCGGCGGGCCCCCACCGTCGACGAAATCTGCGAAGTGTCGGGACTCGACCCCGAGAAGGTCCTCATTGCCTTGAACACGCCGGGTGATACGGTCTCGCTCGATCGTCCGATCGGCGCTGAGGGCGACGCGCAGCTCAGCGACTTCGTCGAGGACGAGCAGGCCACCGATCCGTTCCTGGTGGCAGTCGACGGTGCCAGGCGCAAGGAACTGCGCAAGGCACTCGAACTCCTCGACTCCAGGGAACGCAGGGTCGTGGTGTTTCGCTACGGACTCGACGGCGGTGTCCCCCGGACCCTATCCGCCGTCGGCAAGATGCTCGGGATCACCAGGGAGCGGGTCCGCCAGGTCGAGAATCGTGCACTCAGCAAGCTGCGGCATCCCACGTTCCAATACGATCTGGAAAGCCTGCTGTAGAGGCCGAAGACGCGGGGAAGCCCGTCGCACCGCGAGGCCGGCTACTGCTGAGCCAACAGGCTCTCCACGATGACGAGGTCAACCGGGTAGGTGACCTTCAGGTTCCGGGGCAAGCCCTCAACAAACCTCACCTCGTGGCCAGCGCGAAACACCAGCACGCCGTCCTCGGTCGCCGTCTCGCCGCGTTCAACCGCTCGCTCGTGGGCGGCGCGGAGTATCTGGGTGTCGAACGCTTGCGGGAGTTGTACGTCGTGCAAGATGCTGCGATCGATCTCCGCTTCCATGACATCTCCACCAATCGAAACCGAGAAGGGGATCGAATGCGTGGGGACAACGGCCGGGGCGTCCACCGCGACAACTCGATCGATCAGCTCCGCCGTGATGAGAGGACGCGCCGACTCGTGGAGCAACAGGCGGGGGGTGGTGACGGCCTGCAGCGCGCGACATACCGACTCCTGCCGTGTCTCGCCGCCCGCGACCAGCTCGATCCGTCCGGCGGGATCGTCCGGCAGCAAAGCGGCCAACGCCGCGCGCGCTCCCGGTGGGTGCGCCAGCACGATGCGCTCGATCGCAGGGTGAGTCAGCAGCGGTTCGAGCGAAAACAGTACGAGTGGCTTGTCTCCGACGCGCAGCAATTGCTTGGGTACACCGCTGCCCATGCGGCTCGAACGTCCTGCCGCCAGCAATATGGCATCCATCGGCTCCCAACCTCTTCTCGGCAGATCGGCAGATTGCGGTCGCGAAAATGCAGCGCGTCAGACCGTAGCAGTCGTCGTGGCCGGACCGGTTGGATAGTGGTGGGGTAGCCGGCTCCGCCCGGGTGGCGTCAGAAGGAGTCTGCCGCCACCATTTGGAGGTCCCAACTGGCAGCGGAGTCGAGGCTGCGGCCTTTCACTACCCAACCAGCCGGATTGGAATGGTCGGACGTAGGCCGCACCATCGCCTTGCCCGCAAGGCGGGTCGGTTCGGATGAAGCTGCCGGCGTGGTGAAGCCGGCGTCCCGGAGCAGCCCCACCAACTGAGGGTCCAATGACCGGGTCCAGATCCGCAGATCGCCGAAGCGGCCGCCCTCGGTCGCAACGGCAAGTAGTGCAGAGGCGTCCGCATGCGACCGGAACGACCAATCCACGATGTTCACACGAGAACGCCCCATCGAGTTGTGGAGCACCATGAAACCGGAGAGGTCGGGTTCTCCTATGTACAGGAATCGATAGGCGGCTCGCGGGTTGTCGAACCGCCATGAGAAGAACCGCGCGTCGCGGACCTGAGTGATGGCTTCGCTCGCCGGTTCTGCGGCGGCAGCTGTGGCCATTGCCTCCGGCCGCGGCCTGCAACTCACCTGGACCTCCCCTCGGGTCGTTGCGTCCACCGCGTCGAGCCGGCCGAAGGTCATCGATCCGGCCGAGGAGCGGATGCGACGACCCAGCCTGGCCATGCCCCGAACTGTGTCGTTGCGGGGCACCCTGGCCACCAGCTTGCGCCGCGCGGTACCGGCATCGGAAGCTCGAGCCAACTCTGCGGTGGAACCGATCGAACGCCACCCCATCGACACGACCGAAGCCACGTAGTTGGCAGCCGTCGGACTCAGGTTCAGCACATGGGGATAGCCCTTCGCTGCCAGATCGGCGAATGCGAGGTCGGAGAGCCTTTCGAACAGGCCCTGGTCGCGATGGGCTGGGTGGATCAGCGTGTCGGCGGCACACGGGATCGCAGCCTCCAGCCCTTCTCCGATATTCCAGCTCGCACCGAATATGCCCCGCATCCCGACTACTTCGTCTCCATGCAGCGCCACGTAGATGAGCGGCTCGACAACATACGGGTTCTCGAAGTACTTCCATCGGAGATAGGCGAGGTTGACTCGAAAGCCCGAAGCCCAGTGGAGACGCTGCAGGCGGGCAATGCCGTCTGCCATTCCCGGCTGGACCGGCACCACTCGGTAGTCGCGCACCACTGAGGTTGCACCGCCGGCGTTCATCACCAGCTTCGACTCTCGGGCTCCACGACCTTCACATGAGGAGGATACGGGTCAACGACAGAGGGGTCATGGCGAAAGATGATCCGGTCGCCCTCCCTCCGCAATTCAGCGAATCCGGCCATCTTGTACGTCAGGTACATGAGCCGGTTGCGGTCGGTCCGCACGAACTCCGCCTCGACCACGGCACCGCTCTCGGCTGCCGTTTTGAGCAGGTAGGTCAGCAACACTTTGCCGACGCCACGAGCCATCACGCGACAGGACATCAACAGCAGTGCGAGGTTCCATACCCCGTCACGCTGCTCCACAAGCGCCAGCCCGATCTTCCCGTATGTGCCGTAGCGGTCATCGAGCCCCGCGATGATGAGGCGATGGTCGCTCGACTCGCGCAATGCCTCGAGCTCGTCGTAGGAATAGGTCACCCCGGTGGAATTGAGCTGATTGGTGCGAACGGTCAACTCCGACACCCGAGCCAGATCACCCCGCTCAGCATCACTCAGTGTGAACACCATATCCAAAGAGGCCAGGAAGTCCTCAGTCGTCTGCGCCGACGCCTCGTCCGTTTTGCGGCGGTCCTCCGCGAGGTACATCTCTCGTCTCCGCCGCGAGTCCTCGGTAACGAATTGCGGCTGCATATCGCGGCGGTCGGGCAGTGCCAGGTAGTCGCCGCTGTCGATTGACCTGACGCCAGCGACCCCGGCTGCGACCTCGTCGCGTTCGAAGGGCTCGTCGTCGACGAACGCGACGGTGTCTGCTCCGATATTGAGCGCTCGAACGATCTCAGCCACAGCTTCGGACTTCGCTCCCCACCCGACCTGCGGGTGCAGGAAGAAGTCGGCGACGCCGAACTCACTCAACTTCGCCATGGCAATGTCCGCATCGTTGCGGCTGGCGACGGATTGCAGAATCCCGCGATCGTCCAGCGTCTGGAGGACATCGAGCACACCCGGCCGGAGAACAACATCGGGAGATTCGAGCAACACCCCATCCCAGATCGTGTTGTCGAGGTCCCACACCACGCATTTCACCCCAGGCAGAGCTATTCCGCCTGGGGTATCGGATGCAGCCGTCGGCGAACTCATGAGGCACCACGCTGCAGGCGAGCCCGCTCTCGTCTCGCGATCATCAGCTGCTGGATCTCTGTGCTGCCCTCGATGATCTCCATGATGCGGGCATCCCGAAACCAACGTTCGACGGGCGCAGCCGAATGCACACCGATCGCACCGTGAACCTGCACGGCGTCGCTGGCGACGGCAACTGCGGTCCGTGAGGCGTGGTACTTCGCCATGAGCGTGGCCCCAATGGCTTCCGGTGACGCCGTGTCGCGCAGCTCGCCGGCACGCACACACAGCAGCCGGGCTGCCTCTGTCTCGACTGCCATGTCGGTCAGCTTCCTGGCAATGAGCTGGTGATCGCCAATCGGCTTGCCGAATTGCTCCCTGGATTCGGCGTATCGGAACGACGCTTCCATGCTTGCCTGAGCAATGGCGACGCTCCCCCAAGCCACCCCGAAGCGACCAAGGTGGAGCGGAGTTGCCGCGATCAGCGCACCGGGCATGGATCGAGCGCCGACTCTGGCCTCGCCGGGAACCCGACAGTGATCAAACGTCAGGCTGCCGAGCATGGAGGCCCGCAAACCCATCATGCCCGAGATTGGCTGCACTTCGAGGCCGGCGGTGTCCCGGGGCACCAGGAAGCCGCCGAGTTCACCCGACTCATCAAGACGGGCAATCACCAGAAACACGTCTGCGATCTGGGCGAAGCTGATCCAGCGCTTGGTTCCGCGAAGCACGTAGTTGTCGCCGTCTGGCTTCGCCACGGTCCTGATGCTGGCAGCGTCGCTGCCGGCCTGCGGTTCGCTCAGGGCGAACGCGGCAATCTTGCCCTCGGTGAGCAACGCGGGCAACCACTGATCACGCAGGCGCTTGCTGCCCAGCTTGAGAACGGCCTCGACCACCATGTCGTGCACGGTGAGCAGCGATCGCACAGAAGAACACCCCTTGCCGATCGCTTCATGCAGCGCACCGTAGGAGGCCATGTCGAGGCCGCGACCGCCACGTTCGACGGGTGCCTGCGAGCCCAGATACCCGGCGCCAACCACAGCAGCCACAACGTCGGCAGGGATCCGCTCTTCCCTGTCGAACTCGGCTGCTCGTGGGACAAGATGACGATCGGCGAATTCGGTGAACTCCTCGCGGAACTCCCCCAACGCAGCATCCCCCCTGGTCGTCACTCAAGCGTCTCCCGACTCCGTCACGAGACCTCGCTTGGTCGCAACCAGCGCAGTGATGGCACCGATCGTCGCAAGATTGTCCCTCTCCAGGTCCTCGTCATCCAATTCGACCTCGAAGGTCGATTCGATGTACATGACCAGTTCCATGGCAAACAACGACGAGGCCCCACCAGTGACGAAGATGTCGTCTTGGTCCGTGAGATCGGGATTCGCCAGGTGCCCGGCGAGAAACCCTCTGACCTGCCCATTGATGTCGTCAGACGTCACCGCGACCCCCCCTTGCTCACATGAGTTCCATAGGCATAGAACCCCTGTCCCGACTTCCGGCCGAGCCGACCGGCATCGACCATCTGCTTCAGGAGCGGGGCAGGACGATACTTGCTGTCCCCGTACTCGTCGTGTAGTACCTCCACCGATCGGAGGATCGTATCGAGCCCGATCAAATCGGCAGTTTCGAGGGGCCCCATCTCATGCCCGAAGCACTCCTTGAAGATCTCATCCACCTGGCTGGGTTCGGCGACGCCGTCCTGCACCGTGAAGATAGCCTCGTTGACGGTGAGCATGAGTACCCGATTCGATACGAACCCTGGCGAATCCTCGACGTAGACCCCGCGCTTGTTCATCTGCTCGAGAAGCTGCCGGGTTGTCTGCAACGTCTCATCTGATGTGTGAAATCCCCTGATGACCTCCACCACCGGTTTGAGCGGTACAGGATTCATGAAATGCATCCCAACCACGTAGCCGGGACGATCAGTCACGGCCGCGATCCTGGTGATGGGTATTGCGCTGGTATTCGCCGCGAACCTTGCTCGCGGAGGACACACACGATCCAGGATCTCGTAGACACCTCGTTTCACTTCGAAGGATTCGGTGGTGTTCTCGACGACGAAATCTATGTCATCCAGGGCCTCATAGTCAGTGGTGAAGGTCAGCCTGCTCATCACCTCGACTCGATCCTGCTTGACACCGTCCGAAGCTACGAGATGGTGCAGGCGGACCGCGCTCCCGATCTCGGACTGCGCTGCGTCCAGCACTGAGGTTTCGAGATCCACCACGATGACATCATGCCCGGTCTGTGCCAGATCCTGGGCGACGCCGCGCCCGATCACTCCGGCACCAATGACTCCCACGCGACTTATCTGCATTACCGGACCCCCCGTGGCCCACACGCGCGGCATTCCCGACCCGGCGACGCGCTCTACACGACTTCACATAGTAGCCGCTTGTTACTCAAAGTCACGGCGAAAATCCGCTCATGCTGGAGGGACTAATCACCCCAGGGGTTGCGAGGTGAGGCCCTTCCGAAGCGGCAGTGTGACCGGCGCACTGCCGTATGCTCCGGGCCATGCGCTTGGTCGTGGCCGATTGTTCGGTGGATTACTCGGGCCGCCTCGACACTCACCTGCCGAGAGCCACTCGCCTGATCATGGTGAAGGCGGATGGAACAGTTGCAGTTCACGCCGACGGCAGCAGGGTCCAGCCGTTGAATTGGATGGGAACCCCCAACCAGCTGATCGAGGAAGATGGAAGGTGGATCGTCACGAACGGCAAGGGTGAGCGGCTGACCATCGACCTCTATCAGGTGCTCTACGAGACCGCGTTCGAGATGGGTGAAGATCCCGGCCTCCAGAAAGATGGGGTCGAAACCGAACTCCAGCGGCTCATCGCCGAACGGGTGGAAGTCCTTGGCCCCGGCATGGAACTGATCCGCCGTGAGCATCCAACC
Organism: uncultured Acidimicrobiaceae bacterium; assembly: GCA_964397045.1. GTDB lineage: Bacteria > Actinomycetota > Acidimicrobiia > Spongiisociales > UBA5794 > CAYNHF01. The sequence continues at coordinate 61,127 of CAYNHF010000047.1, forward strand.
CCGGTGGGGCCGGTGGACCTCCTGTGTCGCGACAGCTCAGGAACCGTGGCCGTCGAGATCAAACGTCGCGGCGACATCGATGGCGTCGAACAGCTCACCCGGTATCTGGAGTTCCTGGGTCGAGATGAGCGACTCGCTCCGGTACGCGGCGTGTTCGTTGCTCAGCTCATCAAGCCACAGGCCCGGCTGCTGGCAGAAGACAGAGGCATCGACTGCATAGAGCTGGACTATGACGGGTTGCGCGAGATCGACTCGCCGATTCTGAAGCTGTTCTGAACTGGCCTGGGCTTCCGCTCAGCCGACCGAACCTTCCATCTGCAGTTCGATGAGGCGGTTGAGTTCGACCGCGTACTCCATCGGCAATTCCTTGACGATCGGTTCGATGAACCCGGCGACGATCATGGCAGTGGCCTCCTCTTCCGTGAGCCCGCGGCTCATCAAGTAGAAGAGTTGCTCCTCACCGACCTTGGAGACCGTGGCCTCGTGCCCGATCTGGGTATTCGACTCCTCGATCTCCATATACGGATAGGTGTCGGACCGGGAGTCCTCGTCGAGGATCAGCGCGTCGCACCGGACAAATGCCCTGGCATCCTCGGCACCCGGCTCCACCCTGATGAGCCCGCGATAGCCGGCGCGCCCACCGTCCTTCGAGATGGACTTCGACGTGATGAGCGAAGTGGTCTCGGGTGCTGCGTGCACGATCTTCGCGCCGGCGTCCTGATGTTGCCCCTCGCCCGCGAAAGCGATCGACAGCACCTCGCCGTGGGCACCCTCTTCCATCAGCCACACCGCGGGGTACTTCATGGTCAGCTTGGACCCGAGGTTGCCGTCGATCCACTCCATCGTGGCGTTCTTGTACGCGGCTGCCCGTTTGGTGACGAGGTTGTAGACGTTGTTCGACCAGTTCTGGATGGTCGTGTAGCGGCACCGACCGCCTTCCTTGACGACGATCTCGACGACGGCCGAATGCAACGAATCGCTCGAGTAGGTTGGGGCAGAGCAACCCTCGACGTAGTGGCAGAAGGCCCCTTCGTCGATGATGATCAGCGTCCGCTCGAACTGGCCCATGTTCTCGGCGTTGATGCGGAAGTATGCCTGGAGCGGCTGGTCGACATGGACTCCGGGAGGGACGTAAATGAATGACCCTCCAGACCACACGGCAGAGTTGAGCGCCGCGAATTTGTTGTCGTTCGGGGGAATGATGGTGCCGAAGTATTCCTGCACGATCTCCGGGTAGTCGCGGACCGCGGTGTCCATGTCGCAGAACAGAACCCCGAGTTCCTCGAGGTCCTCCCGGTTGCGGTGGTACACGACCTCGGACTCGTACTGGGCGGTCACACCGGCGAGATACTTGCGCTCCGCCTCGGGTATACCCAGCTTCTCGTATGTCTCCTTGATCGAATCGGGCACCATGTCCCAATCCTTGGCCTGGCCCTCTGTCGGCTTGATGTAGTAGTAGATGTTGTCAAAGTCGATCTCTTCAAGGGTGCCGCCGCCCCCCCACGTCGGCATCGGCTTGCGCAGGAACCGCTGATAGGCCTTGAGCCGAAACTCGAGCATCCAGGCAGGCTCATCCTTCATCTGCGACATCTCGCGAATAATGGCTTCGTTCAGGCCCTTCTTGGGCTTGAACACGTAGTCCTCCTCGTCGTGCCAGCCGAGCTGATACGAACCGAGATCGATGTCGACGGTGGCCATGCGGCGCCTCTGCTTTCCAGAATTTGCACTAGCTGTGTAGTTCTTATTGTGCCAGACCCCGGCACCCTACTCAACGCCGCCTCGTCGGCAGCGCGGGTCGCACCACCTTCCTCGGCGCTGCAGCGGCAGCAAGGAATGATCTGGGACCCGGACATCGCCAGTCGGCCGGGAGTGGGGTGCAGGCGATGCCGACCCGTGAGAAGCGGCTCGCCGGGTTGCATCATCTGCCGGTTCAGGACCGATCACCCTGGTGGGTGACACCGTCGGAACGGATGTGTGGGAGTGGGGAAGACGGTTGCCGCTCCGACGGGTCACCCTTCAGCAATCAATACAACGCCGTAGGTCAGAGCGGTGTTCCCTCGCTTGTCGCTTTCTGGTCGGTTGCCGCGGACGTGACGTCGAGGCCGGGCAGCAGAGAATCGTCTGCTGGAACGCTCACCGGCTGGACGACCCAGAAGTCTCTCGAAGCGGACTGCCACTCACTCAGAATCTGTGCCGCGGTCGAACTCTCGGTCGCCGCCACGTGCTCGCCCAGCAGGGCTCGCAGATCATCCAAGTGCGCCGCGTCGGGTCGAACCGCAGGCGGCGCGGTTGGGGCGAGATGACTTCGCGCCCGCGACTCGGGATCCCAGAGATAGAGGGTGCCTCCGGTCATGCCTGCGGCGACGTTGCTCCCGGTCGATCCGAGCACCACGACGGTTCCGCCAGTCATGTACTCGGCGCAGTGGTCGGAGGTCCCTTCCACAATGGCCGTTGCTCCCGAATTGCGGACGGCGAACCGCTGACCTACCGACCCGGCAGCAAAGAGCCGGCCTCCGGTCGCTCCGTAGAGGCAGGCATTCCCGGCGGCATGTGGGCCGGGCCCAGGCACCGGGCGCGGTTCGATCGAAATGGTCCCGCCCCCCATGCCCTTGCCTACGTAGTCATTGGCGGTGCCGACGAGGTGCATATTGATGCCCGCGGCCAGGAAGGCCCCGAAGCTTTGTCCCGCCGTACCGGAGAAACGAACCCGGATCGTGTCGTCTTCGAGGTCATCGGTGCCTACGAGATCTGCGACCTCGCCCGACAATCTGGTCCCGACGGCGCGATCGGTGTTCCGCACCGGGTAGGCGAGCTCCACCGCCGCCCGCGTCCGCGCCGCCCTGCGACCCTCGACGGCGAGCTGCTCTCCTACGGGTGAGCGGACCACCGTCCGGAAACTGGTGCTCTGGTGGTAGTCGGCTCTCGCCAGCAGCCCGGCGAACTCCAGTGCTACTCGATGATCTGGCTCGCTGGGAACGAGGAGGTCGGCGCGACCGATCACCTCATCGATCGACCTCGCGCCGAGAGCGGCGAGATGGAGGCGCACCTCTTCGGCGACGTGGCGAAACAGCACGATGAGCTGCTCGACGCTGCCTGTGTACTTCGCCCGCAGGTCCTCTCGTTGCGTGGTGATCCCCACCGGGCAGGTGTTTTCATGACACTGCCGAACCATCTTGCAGCCGAGTGCCAGGAGCGGAAGGGTGCCGAACCCGAACCGGTCGGCGCCGAGCAAGGCTGCAACCACCACATCACGACCGGTGCGGATGCCACCATCGGTTTCCACGAGCACGGTGGCACGCAGCCCGTTGCCGACCAATGACTGATGGGCCTCAGCAAGCCCGAGCTCCCAGGGTGACCCGGCATGTTTGATGGATACCAGCGGCGAGGCTCCGGTGCCCCCAGAGTTGCCGGAGATCACCACCACGTCTGCCAGCGCTTTGGCCACCCCGACCGCGATCGTCCCTACCCCCGGACCTGACACGAGCTTCACCGACACCCGCGCCAGCGGCTTGAAGGCCTTGAGATCGTGAATGAGCTGGGCCAAATCCTCGATCGAGTAGATGTCATGGTGTGGTGGTGGGGAGATCAACGTCACGTTCGGTTCGGTGTGCCGGAGGCGAGCGATCTCGGGTGATACTTTGTGACCCGGGAGCTGGCCGCCCTCGCCGGGCTTGGAACCCTGCGCCATCTTGATCTGGAATTCCTCTGCGCTCGCCAGATAGGCGGGAGTCACTCCGAACCGACCGCTGGCTATCTGCTTGATGGCTGAGTTGCGCGGAGTATCGAACCGCGCGGGGTCCTCACCGCCTTCGCCTGAGTTGGAGAGGCCACCCAGGTAGCTCATCGCCTCCGCGAGTGTTTCGTGCGCTTCACGCGACAGTGCTCCGAGCGACATTGCCGCCGTCGAGAAACGGCGCATGATGTGCTCGGCAGGCTCGACCTCTTCGATCGGGACCGGCTCGGCGGCGGGCATAAGCTCGAGCAGGTCACGCAGTTCGAGCGGCGCCCGATCGAGCTGGACCACCTCGCGGTACTTGTCCCACTGCTCGGAATCCCCGCTCCGTACCGCCTTCTGTAAAGCCAGCACGGCTAGGGGCGAATTGATGTGCGGCATCTCGCCGCGGCGGTGTTTGTAGTAGCCGCCTGAGTCGGGGGTGCCTGCCTCAAATCTGCTGTGGAGCGCCAGCGTATCTGCCGTGATTCGCTCGAACCCGGCTCCACCAACTCGGTACTGGGCGTACCGGAACGCGAGATCACAGACACTGCGGTCGACGCCGATGACCTCGAATAGCTCACTGCCACGATATGCCGAAATGGTGCAGACGCCCATCTTGGACATGATCTTGAGGATCCCCTTCTCGAGGCTGGCGCGGTAATTCTCTTGAGCCGCGATCACGTCGGCGGTCACGTCGCCGCGCTCGGCCATCGCCCGCACCTCCTCGATCGCGAGGTAGGGGTTGACGGCCGAGGCACCACATCCGATCAGGCACGCCAGATCGTGAGAGTCGCGTGGTTCGCCGGACACTGCAATGATCGATGCCCGCAGCCGCAGCCCTTCCTCGATCAGTCTGTGGTGTACCGCGCCGACGGCCAGCAACATCGGGATCGGGGCCATGGCGGCGTCGACCTCTCGGTCGGAGAGAACGACGATCGAAGCTCCACTCGCCACCGCGGCCACCACCGCATCGCACATGCCATCGAGGGCTGCAACGAGGCCTGGTGCGCCTTGCTCTGCCGGGAAAAGCGCTTCGAACCAGGCTGACTCGAAATTGGGGTCTTCGGAGGAACACAGTTTCTCTACCTCGGCATCGGAGAGCACCACGGAAGAGAGTTCCATGAGGCGGGCTTGCTGGGGCGTCTCCTCCAGAATCGACAATCGTCTGCCGACGGAGGTTCGCAGCGACATCATCATGTTTTCCCGGATCGGATCCATCGGCGGATTCGTGACCTGAGCGAAGGCTTGGTGGAAGTACCGGGAAAGCCGCTGCGGGGACTCGGAAAGCACCGCCAGCCCCGTATCGTTTCCCATCGAAAGCACGGGCTGGTCGCCCTCTGCCATGGGTTGCAGGATCAAGCGCCGCTCCTCTGCGGTGTATCCGAAGACCCGGCCGAGACGTTCCGGGTCAAATCGCTCATCCTGCAGATCGTCAAAGGGATCCCGGACGAAGTTGGTGCCGGTACGTACCCAGTCGTCGTATGGGGCACGGCTGGAAAGATCGGCCTTGATCTCCTCCGAGAAGCGCACGTGACCCGTCTCGAGGTCGACCGCGATGATGTCGCCGGGCCCGAGCTGACCGGTTGCGATCGCTGCCACCTCTTCGGCACTGGCAACCCCCGCCTCCGAGGCGACGATCACAAGAGCGTCGGTGAGGGTCCAGCGGGCGGGGCGCAGGCCGTTGCGATCCAGGCCTGCGATGAGGTGCTTACCGTCCGCAGCGACGATCGCTGCAGGGCCATCCCACGGCTCGGTCAGGAAGGCGTGGTATTGGTAGAACGCTCGCAGCTCGGGATCCATGTCTGCCACGTTCTGCCACGCAGGCGGGATGAGCATCTCCTTGGCGTGCATCACGTCGCGGCCGGAGCGCACCAACACCTCGAAGGCGTTGTCGAGGCTCGCCGAATCGCTGCCGGATTCGCTCACGAGCGGTTTCAGATCCTCGATCCGATCACCCCAGATGGCTGAAGCCAACTCGTTTGACCGCGCAGCCATCCACGATCGATTCGCCTGCACGGTGTTGATTTCGCCGTTGTGCGCCAGCATCCGGAACGGCTGTGCCATCGCCCAGGTCGGTGACGTATTGGTGCTGTAGCGCTGGTGAAAAACGCCGAAATCGGTCTCGTACATGGGATCCATGAGGTCCCAATAGAAGCCCTCGATGTGCGATGCCGTGAAGAGCCCTTTGTAGACCACGGTGCGCACCGAAGACGAGCTGATCGAGAAGCCGTCTACCGACGCATCTTTGAGGGTAGTAGCGGCAGCCCGCCGCGCCAGAAACATGCTGCGCTCGATGGTTTCGATGTCTTCTACCACCGGATTCGCGGCGACCAAGGCCTGTTCGACGATCGGCTGCGAAGCCCTGGCAGCGTCGGACAAAACCATTGGCCCAACCGGCACCGGTCGCCACGCGAGGAATTCGAGTCCCTCATCCGCAACCGCTGCCTCTACCGCTTTGCGGCTGCGATCCGCCTCGTCACGCGGTAGGAACGCCATGATGACGCCAAGGTGACCCTCGGCGGGCACATCTCGGTTGTGTGCCTTCAGTTCCCGCTCTAGCAGGCGGAATGGAATCCGGGTCATGATGCCCGCACCATCGCCGGTTCCGTCCGCAGCTTTGGCCCCGCGATGGTCCAGGCTGTGCAGACATTGCACGGCGAGTTCCGTCAGCCGATGGGACCTGATGCCGCGACGGCTCGCGACAAACCCGACGCCGCATGCGTCGCGAACGTCGGCGGGGTCATAGAGGGGTAATCGGCGAGCTACCATCGCCTCCGTGCACTGTCTGCTGGGTCGACGTCGCCGAGTCGGCCGGTGTGCTGCACGTCGCGGCGCCGTTCGGTGAGTGTAGGGCTGCTCACCACACAGCCGATCGGTCTTGCCCTGCCGAGCGTCGGGGGGCGGGCCTAAGCTCGCGTCATGCCAGTGATCGTGATCGGTGCCGATACCAGGCATGGTCTGCCTGTCGTCGATGCGCTCCTGCCCCGCCAGGGGGAGGTGCGGGTATTCGTCACAGACGAGGCGGCGGCCCACGACTTCCGAGCCCGGGGCGCCAAGGTCGCCATCGGCGACGTGTCGGACGGCTCGCACGTCGGGGGTGCCGCTCTCAACGCGTTCTGTGCGGTACTGCTCGCCGACGCCGCCGACGATGATCGGATCCGCTCGTTTGCCGAGAATCCAGAGGCGGTGATGGACGCCTGGGCTGAGGGCATCGAAGACGCCGGGGTCCGACGTGTCATCTTCGTGCCCGGCGGAACCGTCGAGGAGCCGAGCGCAACCCTGGCAGCCTCGTCTTCCGAATTTGTTGCCATCTCCAGCAGCGCCGATGGCTCGATCGTTGCCACCAAGGTGGCAGAACTCGAAGACGCCGCTTCCGTCTGAAGCGCCACCATCACTGCGGCCCCCGACCTAGAAGACCTCAGGACACCACGGTGCCTTGTGCCACGAAAACATGGCATCTGCTACCGCAATCACGTCCGCTTCACCTCGGATGCGCCCTGCCCCGGCAAGCACGGCAGCGCTGCGGCCCCCCAGGTACAGCATCCCAAGCGTGGCGAGATCCATCTCGATGTGGCCAACGTCCTCGATCCGGGAGCAGCGTGCGGTGTCTGGTCCACCGGACAGCCGGTAGCTCCCCGAGATATCGGGAAAGAGCGGATCATCGATCGTGAACGTCATCGTGCCCGTGACGGAGTACCGACGTGCCTCGAGTGCTGCCGGAACATCGAGCACCCGGACCCACAGCGCGTCCATGATCTCCTGTCTGAGCAGCCGGGCAGCAGCAACCTGCCAGCGCAACCCGTCGCCGACCGGTGCATTCCAGTACTTCACTCTCGGGAAGAGGTCGATTGATGTGAGATAGCGCCACAAGGCCCGGTGGGCTGCGGGTGTCACTGCCTGAAGTTCGGCAACGTCGACCTTGCCCTTCGGCAACGAGTCGTGCCACTCCTCCTTCAGGCGGTACGTTGCGAAGCCTTCGGGACCGGAAGCACCCTCATAGAGCACCAAACGGCGCGCGCTCATACCCTCGCGGCGAGACTCCGGATCGTGAAGGCGCCACTTCCACGTGGCCGGCGATCTGCTCAGCACCCCAGGAGTTGTCTTCCGCACCTCCTCATGCACGAGCGGGAATAGCTCCAGTGCCTCTTCGACCGTGGTCTGACGCACCGAGCCTGCCTGGTCGTCTTCCGGTAGAGCTGCAGCCGAGGCGGGGAGCTCGATTGTGAGGCGGTCGGTGGCCGGACCGAACCCGAAGCGCCCGTAGATAGAACTTTCGGAGGCCCACAGCCCCGCCAACGGCCGGCCCTCGTCTCGTGCTGCCTCCAGATGGGACGACATCATTGCCGTCAGGATTCCCCGCCGGGTATGGCTGGGCCGTACCGCGATCATTGTGGTACCTGCCATCGGAACGAATCCGCCGCCGGGAACCGTCACCTCGAGAGGAAAGTCCCCCAGCGTGCCGACAAGCTGATCGCCGTCGAAAGCAGCGCGGGTGCGCTCGAGCGGCATGAGTTGGCGAAACCGTTCGTCGTCTGCTCGCTCCTCAGCAGTGAGATCGCCGCCGAAAGTCGCCACCATCTCAGCCCTGAATACCCCGATCTCTGTCTCGAGAATTGGCCTTATCTCGTATGTCATGACCGCGAACCTATCAGCACCGCCCCAGTCTTGTTGCTCCGCCGGCCGCATTAGCGTGCCACCCGTCCCCGAGAGGCTGGAGCAACAACCGTGAACGACGTCCGTATCGGAGTGCAAGTCCAGAATCAACACGCCGACTACCCCGACATACGCGACATGGTCATGCGCTGCGAAGAAGCCGGCGTGGACATCATCTACAACTGGGACCACTTCTACCCGCTGACTGGCGACCCCAACGGCAAACACTTCGAAGCGTGGTCGATGTTGAGCGCCTGGGCGGAACAAACCGAGCGGGTCGAGATCGGCTGCCTCGTCACCTGCAACTCCTACCGCAACCCGCAGCTGCTGGCAGACATGGCCAGGACCGTTGACCACATTTCGAACGGCAGACTTGTCTTTGGTATCGGGTCCGGCTGGATGGAAAAGGACTACCTGGAATATCGGTACGAATTCGGCACCGCCCCGGAGCGCCTCCGTGCACTCGACGCCGCCCTCCCTCTGATTCGAGACCGCTGGACGAAGCTGAACCCGCCACCAACCCGCTCGATCCCGATTCTCGTCGGTGGTGGGGGCGAGAAGGTCACGCTGCGCATCGTGGCCGAGCATGCCACGGTCTGGCACAGCTTCACGCGGCTCGAAGACATGCCACACAAGCTCGATGTATTGGATCGGTGGTGTGAGCGAGTGGGCCGTGACCCGGCCGATATCGAGCGGTCGATTGGCCTCAACACTTCCCGATTCGAACTTGCCGAGCCCTACTTCGAACTTGGCATTCGCCAGTTCACCTTCAGCCTTAGAGCGCCCGCCGACCTGTCCTCGATTGAACCGTGGCTCGAGTGGCGCAACACGAAACGAGCAGGCTGAATCGCGGCTCGTTTCATCTCTGCCCGGGTCTCTTGTAGTCACTCAGATAGCCGGGCACTCCAACGTCGACCCGCAACGCGGGGTCGTTGATCGGGGGGTCCGCCACCATCCGCAGCGGAACCACCCCTGCCCACAACGGCAGGTCATAGTCCTCCGCGTCATCCTCCGGCGGGCCGCTGCGTACCTTGGCCGAAGCTTCAGCCATCGAGACGGCCAGGATTGCAGTGCCCTTGGTCTCCTTCGCGGTGGGGAGGCGCGAGTCCTCCCAACGCCCCGGTGCCACGTGTTCGGTAACGAGCCGGAAGGCGGTTTCCTTCTCTGCTGGATCGTCGACAAAACGAGCCGCTCCGAATATGACGACCGATCGGTAGTTCATCGAACTGTGAAACGGAGCACGTGCCATGACCAGGCCATCCACGAGGGTGACCGTGATGCACACCTCTGCCCCCTGTTTCATGTCAAGCAGCATGCGGCTCGCCGGTGACCCGTGGAAGTAGAGGGTGTCACCGGACCTGGCGTGGATGGTCGGGATCACGACCGGGTAGCCATCATGGATGAACCCGACGTGACAGATGAGCGCTTCGTCGACGATGGCCGTGATGACGTCTTCGTCGTGAATGGCTCTTTCCGGAAGCCGTTTGACCCTGGTTCGCGAGGTGGGTTCGGAAGGTGTCACCCGCCAGACCCTACCTTCGCTCCTCCTCGCGGTCGTCACTGCGGGCCCAGCAGCACCTCGCGCATCAACTGCACCGGAGGGGCACCGCGCGACAGCATGTCGTCGTGAAACCCCTTCAGCGAGAAGTCGGAGCCCCGCGCCCCGCGGATGTCCTCTCGTAGGCGCAGAATCTGGAGCTTCCCGACGGTGTAGGAGAGGTACCCGGGATCGAACGTGCCGCGTTCGGCCTCCTTACGAGCCGGCGACGGCGGGTAGAACGCATTCTCTTCGAAGAAGAGAGCGGCCTCGTCGACGCTCATGCCGTGGGCGTGGAGGCGGATGGCGCAGACCATCCGGCAGTTGCGCACCAGAGCCTCGGCGAGCTGGGCCATGCGAAAGCGAGGATCACCCTCGCGGTAGCCCTCCTCCCACATCATCTGCTCGGTGTAGTGGGCCCAGCCTTCTGTGAAGGCATAGGAGGCCAGCCGACGCGAGGTCTCAGTGGGAGCGTTGGCGTAGTGGAGGAAGTGGACGTAATGGCCGGGATACGTCTCGTGGATGGAGATGTCCTCGAGGGCAAAAGTGTTCAGCGCTCGCAGCCATTCCTCTGCCTTCTCCTCATCCCACTCGGGCTCGGTGGGCGTGACCAGGTAATAGGCTTCGGTCGCCTCCGTCTCGTAGGGGCCAGGGGTATCCATCATCGCGAACGCCCAACGCAAGTGGCGCGGGGTCGGCCCCACCTTGGCCCGAACCTCACTCGGTACCGTGATGAGGTCGCGATCGATGAGGAACGACCGGATGTTCTCCAGCATCTCCTCCGTCTGAGCCACCAGTCCCCCGCGGGGTGCATGAACCGACTCGACGTACTTCTGGTAGACCTCGCGCGCAGACAGCGTGTCGTCGATTCCGGCTGCCGTTTCCCGAAAGGCATCGAGATTCCGTGCAAGGTCGGCCTCTGCGACCTCGAGCAGCTCATCGAGCGAGATCTCCAGCATCTCGCCGGTGGCAAGCATCTTCTCCATGTTCTCTCGTCCGATCGCGAAAGAGTCGTCTGCCGCGTGGAGACGCTCCGCCTCGATCCAGGCCGCGAACGCGTCCAGCTCGTGAGCGGCCGCAGCAGTCGCTGCGATCAGCTTCGACCGGAACTCGCGATCCTCAGCCAACGTGGGGAACGCCGGCACCACGTCCTCGCGCAACATGGAGGCAAGGCCACGCGCCGCGGTGATCCCCCACTCGCAGATGGTCTTCGCCAGGACCGGTTCGAGGCGCGTACGCGCTTGGTCGAGCACGGCGCGGGCATGGCTCATCAACTCCATCACCACGGCGGCGCGGTGGCGCTCGCCGGCATACGTGCGCTTGAGGTACAGGTCGGGGTCGAGCAAGTACACCCAAGCCATCGGGTTGCGCACGTAGCGTCGCTCATCTTCCCACTCATACCGCATGTGCCGCACCGAAGCACCGAGCTGCCTGCGATCGAGCCTCTGGTCTTCGGTGAGCTGCTCGAGGCCGTCGATCTGCGCCATCAACTCTGTCATCCGGTCGAGCGACGCCTCGACGGCCGCGGCCGACCAGTCGGGCACACGAGCGTCGTATTCATGCAAGCCGAGATACACCGCCGACCCGGGGTAGAGCGCCGCGGTATGGGCGAATACCTCGTCTACCAACTCATCGAACATGCGATCTCCTCATTGGCCTCGGACGGGGTCGGGAGCGCGGATTGTACCGGTTCAGGCGAACCCGAAGGCCGCGCCCGGGCACGCAAGGCAGGGTCGGAGCGGGACAGTGATCCAATTCGACGGCCGCTCAGCCGCCGCCGGTCTCGTTTCCCTGTAACGCCGAGACGATCGGTTCACGCAAGGCCGCGACGCCAGATCTCGACGAGTTCCCGATAGGCGGGTGACCCGGCCACGAGCTCTTCGTGGGTGCCCTCTGCAGTGATCCGACCTGCGTCCACCATCAGCACCCGGTCGGCTCGCTCGGCGCTGCGCAGTCGATGGGCGATCACCACTGCGGTGCGCCCCGCCAGCAGCACCCGGAGGGCACCCTCTACGTTGACCTCGGTCTCAGGATCGAGATTGGAGGTCGCCTCATCCAGGACGATCACCGTTGGATCGACCAGGAAGGCTCGCCCGAGCGATACCAACTGCCGCTCGCCCGCCGAGAAGCGGCTCCCGCGTTCACGTACCTTGGTATCGAACTGATCGGGCAACGACCGCACCCAGTCATCGATACCCATGGCGCGGCACACATCCCAGATCGCCGCGTCGGGGGCGTCGGGGCGCCCGTATCGAAAGTTGTCTCGCAGCGTGCCGTTGAAGAGGAAGTCGTCCTGCGGAATCAACGTGATCACGGTGGTGCGGGACGCCTTGGTGATATCTCGCAGATCGTTGCCGTCGAGGCTGACCTGACCCTGCGTCGGATCGTAGAAACGCAGCAACAGCTTGGCAATCGTCGATTTCCCTGCCCCGGTTTCGCCGACGATGGCGACCCGGGACCCGGGAACCACGTCGAAATCGACCGCCTCCAGCACCGGGCTTTCCGTCTTGTAGGCGAAGCCGACGTCACGGAAGGCGAGTTCGCCGGATGAGTCCGACAGGTCGTATGCCCCGGGCCGCTCCCGAACGGTCGGCTTGGTATCGAGCAGGTCGAAGAGCTTGGCAAGCGCCGCGAGGGATGCTTGCAGCAGGTTGTAGACGTTCGCCAGATTGATGATCGGCTGGAAGAACCAGTCGAGCAGCATGAGGAACGCCACCAGCGACCCGAAGGTCATCTCCCCCTCGATCACCCAACGTCCACCGATCAACAGGACCAGCCCGAAACCGAGAGCACGCAGAAAGGCGACGGCGGGGAAGTACCAGGAGATGGCACGAGCGGCCTGCATGTTCGCTTCGAAGAATCGCTCGTTGACCCTGCCGAAGGTGCCGGCTTGCGCATCCTCCTGCCCGAATGCCTGGACAACCCTGACTCCCGCAATGCCTTCCTGCAGCGTGGCGAGGACCCTGCCTACACGTTCCCGGATGTTCGCATATGCCTTGGAAGCCTGCTTCTGGAACAACACCGAAATCAGCACCAATACGCCGATGACACCGAACATGATCACCGCCAACCGCCAGTCGACGAAGAGCATCACGATCGAGACGCCGATGATGGTCAAGAAGTTGGTCAGCGCCATGACCGCCCCCTCGTTGACGAACTCAGTCATCGACTCGATATCCGAGGTCATCCTGGAGACGAGGACGCCGGCCTTGGAGCGATCGAAGAAGGCCATGTCCAGCGAGAGCAGGTGCGAAAACACCTTGCCCCGCAGGTCACGCAGGAACTGCTCGCCGACCCAAGCAACGGCTCGCTGTGCAACGCGCTGTGTCAGGTATTGGACCCCGAGCAGCACGATGTAGGCAATCGCCGCCCGGGTCACCACCTCTTTGCTCTGCGCCAGGATCCCGTCGTCGATCCCCGTCCGCACGATGAGGGGACCCAACAGCCGCGAAGTTGTTGCCAGTATGGTTGTGAGGAATGCACCGATCGCGGGCCACAACAGGTGCCGGCTCATACGGCCGGCGCGCCGCAACAGTCTGCCCGGTTCCTCGATCTCGTAGTCACCGCCGTGGCGGGCATATTTCATGACGCCCCCACCGGTTCCGGTCCTGGCACCTCGAAGTCGTCACGCGCCAGCACCTCGCCGTAACGAGGAACCGTGTCGAGCAGTTCCTCGTGAGTTCCAACCGCCACTACCCGGCCGTCGTCGATGAATGCCACCTGGTCCACCAATGCCAGCGTCGACGTGCGGTGGGCGATGATGATGGTGGTGCGTCCTTCCATGACTCGACGCAGGGCCGCCTGAATCTCCGCTTCGACCTTGGCGTCCACCGAGGAAGTGGCATCATCGAGAATCAGCACTCGCGGGTCACGCAGCACTGCGCGAGCCAGCGCCACCCGCTGCCGCTGGCCCCCGGACAGACTGAAACCTCGCTCACCTATCACAGTGTCGTAACCGGCCGGGAGCTCACAGATGAACTCGTGCGCCTGGGCGAGCCGGGCTGCTGCGCGCACCTGCTCGCCCGAAGCCTGCGCGTCACCAACGGTGAGGTTGTCTGTGATGCTGGCAGAGAACAGGAAGGTCTCCTGGAAGACGACCGCGACTTCCTGTCTCAGCTCATCGAGACTGATGTCACGGACGTCGACGCCATCGAGCAGCACCTGCCCCCCGGTAGCGTCATGGAAGCGAGGCATCAGATACGCCAGCGTGCTCTTGCCGGTCCCGGTCGACCCAACCAGGGCGATCGCCGTGCCGCCCGGGATGACGAGGTCCACCCCGCGTAGCACGGGAGGCCCCCCTTCGTATGAGAAGCGGACATCACGGAACTGGACCCGGCCGGGGCCGGCCGCCAGCGGTTCTGCATCCGCCCGATCGCGGATCTCGGGGTCTGTGGCGAGAAGTTCGGCAATCCGGGTCGCCGCTGCCGCGGCGCGGGGCAGGTTGGCGAAGAACCAGCCTGTGATCCGGATCGGCATCACCAGCACCGCCAGGTAGAGCGTGAACGCCACAAAGTCACCCGGGGAGAGGGCCCCGTCGATGACGCGGACGCCCCCCAGCCACAGCACAGCCGCCGTGCCGGCGGACGGAATCGTCTCGAACAATGGGCTGAAGATCGAAGCCTGTTTGGCTATCCCGTACGATTTCTCGTAGATGGTGGCCGCGGTGCTCTCCAACCGGTGCTGTTCCTGCACTTCCTGCCCGTAGGCCTTGACCACCTGGATGCCCTCCACCGCTTCCTCAACCACCTGCGACAGGTCGGCCAGGCTCTGCTGAACCTCGAAGGAAAGGCCGATCACCCTTCTCGAATATCGATTCGCGGTCAGAAACAACAACGGCATAGTGATGCCGGCCACGAGACCAAGGATCGGGTCAATCACGACCATGACGACGATCACCACTACGAACATCGCGATATTTGCTGTGGTGATCGGGAGCATCGCCAGAATCAGACGCACTTGAGACAAGTCGGATGAGGCCCTCGCCATCAGCTGGCCGGTGGAGGTTTGATCGTGAAAGCTGAAAGCAAGCCGTTGGATGTGCTCGAACATACGATTTCGCAGATCGGCCTCTGCGCGATAGGAGAGCTTGAACCCGTAGTACCTTCGCGCTGCGATCCCGAACGCCTGCAACAAGCCGAAGAACACCAGGAGTGCCACGAGGGGGAAGAGCAGCTCCGTTCTCCGGGTTTCGATGGCTCCATCGATGATCGAACTGATGACGGCCGGCACCAGCACCACCATTGCCATCCAGAGGATTGCTCCCGATATCGAGAGAGCCGAGTCGCGCCGGTACCCTGCCACCGTGCGCCACAGCAACGTGAGACCAGAGCGGATCTGCTGGCTCGTCAGGCCCGCTCGCTGGTCACCATCAGTCACTTGCCCCAGGCTAGGGTCGTGCGCGCCACACAGAACCCGCCCCTATGGCCGGTCTCGCAGACCGAATCTCTGATGCAAAGCAGGTCAAGTGGCCCACACAATGTGTCGATCAGAGTGGGGTGCAACCAATGCCATTCGTCGACCGTGCCATTCTTTCAACCGCCGTCTTCGGCGTGCGGGACCCATCCGCCGCCTGGACGACTGACCCATTCTGAGGCAAACGTCTGATGCCAACCAAGTCACCAGCAGCATCGAAAAACTCAACCGTCCGGGCCATTGCCGGGATGACGTTGCTCACGGTCGGCGTTCTCGCCACCGTCGGGACCGTGTTGGGGTTCTTTGGGAACATCTGGTGGGCTTTCGACCTGATGTCCGGCTACAGGGTCCAACTGGCCCTCCTGCTGCTGATCGCCGCGGTGCTCTACGGCCTGCTGTATGCCAGGATCACGGCACTGGTGTTTGCCGTCGCGGCCGCGGTGAATGTGTTCCTGGTGCTGCCACTGTTCATCGGGTCTCCCGTCCAGGCCGCAGGCGTCGATGACCTCAAGATCGCCAGCTACAACACCGCGCGTTCTTCTACCGACCTTGCGTCTGTCGTGAGTTGGGTCGAGAAAGAGGCGGCGGACATGATCTTCCTCTTCGAGACCGACCGGAAGTGGGCAGCTGCACTCGAATTAGCCGAGGTCCCGTACGATGTCTATTCAGGTCACTCCGCGGAGCGGGTCTACGGCATCACGTTGTTGAGCCGCGTCCAGGTGAACACGAAAACGCTCGAGGCAGGGCCGACAGCTGAACCCGTCCTCAGAGCCGAGGCCACCCTGGGCGACAGTGACGTCGTGATCTACGCGACTCGGGCGCAGCGGGCGACCGGCGAAGAGGAAGCCGAGTTACGCGACGCCACCCTGACCGATGTCGGTACCTGGGCGGCAGCGGAGGCGATGCCGGTGGTCGTCGTCGGACCGCTCAACACATCTCAGTGGTCCTATGCCTTCCGCGATCTCAAGAGCGGAGCGGACCTCGAGGATTCGATGGCAGGCTACGGCTTCCAGCCGAGCTATCGGGCCGACATGTGGATGGGATTTCGCGTTCCCGCAGACCAAGCGCTGTATTCGTCACAGCTCACCACCACCCAGCGGTCGCTCGGTCCGGCCCTCGGATCCGACCACCTCCCGCTGCAGGTGACCTTCGCCCTTGCCGGCGGTTGATCCTCGCCCTGCTGCATCGACCCCACTCGTCTCACAAATCAGCTCCGCTCCTGCACTCTGGCCCCTGTGAATCCCCCACCGAAGACCCATAGCTCGTTCGCGCTCGCGTTTATCCTGTTTGCCACCGTTGCGGCGGCATGCAGCAGCGCGCGTTCGGCGCCCGGCTTCGCCGAGGCGCCCCGAGTCGCGACCGGTGACGTGGCAGCCCTACCTGCAGTCGAGCGCGCATCCAGGCCGGGCAACGAGTTGCTGGAGACTTTCGTGATGCAACGCCGCCTCGTCGACCCCGAGGTGTCTCCCGCGGGTGCCGGCACCACCACGATCGACAACCGGGTCAAGCCGGACGAGTGGCGGGCGGCGGGCATCTATCCATTCGGTGGCGAAGACCTTCCGCTCGCGATGTCCTACATCTTCGACGCGTCCTTCCTCTACGTTCGAGTTGCCTTCTCTCAAGAGGCCCTTGGCGACGACGGGGCGGGGTTCGACCTGGATATCGGTGGTGACAACACCACAGGAGAACCGCTCAGCAGCGTGGCGAAGCCGTTGGAGTTCGGCGCTACGAATCGGGTGTCCTGGCGAGGCACTTCTCCAGTGGAAGCCACAGTCCACGTTCACGACCGGGCAGGAAGCTGGAGCCTGGATGGTACCCGCATCGCCACCGGATTCAACGGTTGGGAGGCCGAGATCGCCATCCCCCTTGCCTGGATCCTCGACCGTCCGGGTTTGCCATCGCGGCTCCCGTTTCGACTGTTCGACGTGTCCACAGGCCTGGAACGGGATCCGCTTCCAGGCGCAGGGCCCGGCTACTTCCAGCTCGCCGATCCGACCTGGGGCAGCCTCACGTCGTAGGGTTTGGACCGGATGTCAGACGCAGCGCACCTTCAGCACTTGCCACCCGAAAGAGCCTGGGTGCTGGCAGCACGTCCGGCCACGTTGCCGGCCGGGATCGCCCCTGTGTTGCTTGGCAGTGCAATCGCGGTTGGCGACGGAGTGTTCCGGCTCGACCTCCTCCTCGTGGTCACGGTGGCAACGCTGGCGATCCAAGTCGGCGTCAACTTCGCCAACGACGTCGCAGACGCGTCACGTGGCGCAGACAACCCGGACCGCATCGGACCGACCCGAGCGGTTGCGTCTGGGCTGCTGAGTGAACGCCAGATGTGGCAAGGCATCGCGGTCGCATTTGGAGTAGCCACGATCTGCGGCCTCTATCTCGCCTGGGTCGCCGGGCCGATCATCCTCCTGATCGGAGCGTTCTCATTGCTGGCGGCGCTCGGTTACACCAACGGGCCAATCCCCTATGGCTACTACGGCCTCGGCGAGGTCTTCGTCTTCATTTTCTTCGGCCCGGTGGCGACCGTCGGCACCCGGTTCGTCTACGACGGTTCAGCTCCACGTGCCGCCTGGGTCGGTGGCATCGTGATGGGCTTGCTCGCCGCCGCCATTCTCGTCGCCAACAACATCCGCGATCTCGACACCGACCGCGCCGCGGGGAAACGCACCATTGCCGTCATCATGGGTCGCCGTGCAGCCCGCCTCCTCTACACGGGAATGCTCGGCGCTGCGTTCGTGATTCCCGTGCTGGCTGTCGCGACAGGGGTGTTCCCGACCGCCACCCTCCTTGCGATGCTGGCGATCCCGCTCGCAGTTGCTCCACTTCGGGCAATCTGGATCGCAACCGACGGCCCGCCGCTGATTGCAGCACTGAAGGCGACGGCCAGGCTGCAGCTTGCAGTTGCGCTTCTCCTGGCGGTGGGGTTCATCGTCTGAGGCTGCGGAGCAACACGCCCGCAGCGCACTCAGTCGACGTTGTCGTTGAGCCTCCAGGTGAGCTGGTTTTCGACTCGCATCACGCCATCGAGGCGCCTTGCCAGCTCCTCGAGCAGCCTGGCTTCGTTTGCCGTACCGATTTCTCCGGTGAACGTCACGACGCCGTTGGCAACCGCGACGTCGATGTCATCGGGATCGACGAAGAGCACTCGGCGCAGTAGGTCCTCGCGAATCTCGTCTTCGATCACCTCGTCCGGGCGGGTGAAGACGGCAACCACGTCGAGTCGGGACAGGATTCCGACCAGCTTGTCCTCATCCCCAACAACGGGAAGCCGCTTGATGTCCTGGACCACCATGATCTGGGCAGCTTCCGCGACACCCATGTCAGCGCGGATCGTGACGACGCCGCTGCTCATGACCTCACCGACGGAGTCGACCGGTGACACCTCATCCTCGGAGGAGCGTGCGACCTCGAGGCGTAGGAAATCCGCTTCTGTGATGATGCCGAGTACTTCGCCTGCAGACCCGATGACGGGAAGTCCACTCACTCGGTGGCGGAACATGAGCCGGGCTGCGTCCTTGATCGGCGTCTCGGGCGACACCGAGATCACGTTGGTAGTCATCAGATCGACCACTTGCATGTGTGTTCCACCAGTTCTGTGAGCTGAGCCTTCATTCTGGCAGGAGATCGGCGCATGCGACCACCTGGAACCCGTCAGCCGCCTGCGACGGCGTTCTCCACGAACCGGGCTCGTTCCTCGATGCTGACTCGGGGCACCCTCTCCAGGTCGTACCCGGCTGCGCGATATGCTGCGACCAGGTGCTCATGGAAGGCAACGGTGAGGGGGAACGTCATGGCGCGTTCGTCGTCTGTGGTGTAGATCTCGGCCCAGGGTTCGAGGACGAAGATTGTGCCGGAGTACCGGTATCGGAGCGCGGCGCGCATGCTCCGCCCCGCTCCCACCCCGAGGTAGTTCGCGTAGCCGACGCAATCGGGAAGGGCGCGATCGAAGATCACTGCCCCCTGCCGGCCGGTGAAGGCCTGATGCTTCTCGATCGACCGTTCGAGGAGCAGATCGACGAATCTCGCAGGCTCCATCTCTTCCACGAGGTCGCGTGAGGCCGCTTCACCGGCGCGTCGCAGCTCGGCGAGTATCTCTCTGGCGGGCTCTGCGACCGTTGTCGTCCTTCCATCCAGCTCGTCCAAGATGGCGGTCTTCCCGGTGCCGGGTGCTCCGGTCAGCACGTGATAGGTAGCCGCGATTTGGTTCTCCTGTCGATTCGGCATGATCCGCGGAGGAAAGGCAGCCGCCCCGGGAAGCGCAGTGTCGGACGGCCGATAGTCGGCCGGGTCGAGGAATTAGGTGTTTGTTAGCTCGACCCGGATGTCACCCTAACCGGATGGATGGCATGGTTTCGGCGCGGTCACAAAAGGTGGCCGACGGCGAAAGAAAGAGATCGCTGAAGGGAAAACACAAGGTTGTGTGGGTGGACGCCCCCTCATCTGCTCGTGCGCCCACACCAGTCACGAAAGCCGGGACCTTCGGGTCCCTGCTTTCGTATGTGAGCTCAATGCACGGCGACTGCCATGCCAAAAGCCACCTCGACCCGGGCACCACCTTCGGAACGGTTCTCCACGGTGAGGCCGCCACCACTCCGCTCGGCGGCACGCAATGCGATGTCGAGGCCGAGTCCGGTTGACCCCCCTCCGGAGGCGCCACGGCGCAATGCACCCTCGCCGACGAAACCGGGGCCATTGTCTTCGACCGTCAGCACCGCCGTATCCCCGACCGGGTACGCAGAGATCGAATACCCCGAACCCGACGGGGTATGGGCGAACACGTTTTCGATAAGGGTATCGATGACGGCGCCCAGATCGTCTGCCGAGATCCGCACCGGAAGGCTGCCGCCACTGGTGTGAACCGCGACGGGACGATCCTGCTCGTCGGCGAGCACCTTCCAGTACGTCGCTCGGTGTCGAACTACGCCGCCCAGGTCCGATTCCGGCGGCATCTCGCTGCGAGACGGGGCCCTCGCCTCCTCGATCATCCGGTCGACCGCAGACTCCAACCGGTCGATGTCTGCCAGCAGGGACTCTGCCTCCTCACGATCCTCGAGCGTCTCGGCTTGGAGGCGCAACGCGGTGAGCGGCGTCCGCAGCCGATGAGAGAGGTCGGCAATCGATTCGCGTTCGGCAGACAGCAGCCCGTCGAGCCTGCCGGCCAGGAAATTGAACGCTTCACCGACCTCCGCAATCTCGTCCGGACCCTGGGGCTCGACCCTGGTCTCCAGGTCTCCCGAACCGAGTGACCGTGCCGCTTTGGAAAGGGCGGTCACCGGCCGAACCATCGAGCGGCCGAGTCGGTCGGCGGCAGCCACGGCTACCAGAACCAGAAAGATTCCCAACCCTGCCAACAACTGCCAGGCCAGGGCAACGCCCTTTTTCAGTTCGCTGTCGGGAACGAAACGGCGCACTACCACCGTGGTGCCTGCTTCGGGGGCTGCGGCCACGAGCACGGGCACCAGCACCTCGACCCCTCCCTCGGTGAGGGCCGTGAGGGCCCTGCCGTCTTGCGCCGCTGCGATATTGCGGTTGCTGATGAAGGGGCCGCCTCGGAACCGGCCGTCAGGGAAGATGATGCTGATGTCATCGCGGCTCCCGAAGGCTTCGTGCGTGGCCGCAGCCAACTCGACGGTGATATCTGCCCCAACCTCGGTCGCGCCCAGCACCGCCAAAGCGGCGGCAATCGACTGTGCGTCACGCTCCGCGAGCGAGAGGGCGCGATTCTCCGCTTGGTTCTGGAGAAGGGCTGCCAACGGGATCAGGAATGCGAGAACTACGAGAGACGAAACAGCGAGGGTCACCAGGGCGAGTTGCCGTCTCATGCGCCGGGGTCGACCAGCTTCACACCCACACCGAACACCGTTTGGATGTACCGGCTTTCCGCTGCCGACTCGCCTAGCTTTTTGCGGAGCCACGACAGATGGACGTCGACGGTCTTCTCGCTGCCTCCGTACGGTTGACGCCAGACTTCCGCCAGCAACTCGCGTTTGGAGACCACCTCCCCCGGCCGCTCTGCCATGAAATGCAGGACGTCGAACTCTTTGGGGCTCAGATCGAGCCGCGCTCCTTCAAGCCTCGCCTCACGAGATGCAGCATCGATCGACAGCGCTCCGACCACCATGGGACCGGGCCGTCCATCACCTCCGAGACGCCGCAACACCGCGCGCACCCGCGCTTCGAGTTGCTCAACCGAGAATGGCTTGACCAGATAGTCATCTGCCCCGGCGTCGAGCGTCCGAATGACGTCGCGGTCCTCGCTGCGAGCCGTCGCCACGATGATCGGTACGTCGCTGACCGCGCGTATCATCTTGAGCAGTTCGGCGCCGTCGAGATCGGGTAGACCCATGTCGAGAATGACAAGGTCCGGCGTGGATTTGACCACGGCCTGCAGTCCATCCATCGCGGTGGCCGCGGTGGCGACGTCGTACCCTTGATCGGCGAGCACCCGGGCGACGAGTTCCCGGATCCGTTGCTCGTCTTCGACGATAATGATCGAAGCCATTGCATGAACTGTAGGCGAGTGGCAGGCTTTCTCAACAAGGCGTTAGGGATTCCTTAACCTCACGTTGCGAAGTTCGAAACGAGGTCTCCAGCACAATGATCACAATGCGGCAGAGAATCCTTCTCGTCGCCGGCTGGGTCATAGCAGCCGTAGTGACAAGCTTGGTCGCATCAGGTGCCGTCGCCGCAGCCGGAGGTCAGGTCGCAGACCGACCCCTCCGCCCGCTGACGGCGGCTGAGGTGGCTGCTCTCCCTGTCGTAGTGACAGCTGATGTGTCCGGTCCATGCGAGCCCCTTGCCTCCGGCGGCTTCGTTTGCCAACCGGACTCCTCAACTGCGGGAGAGGTCGCCGACGGGCCGGTAGAGCGCAACGACTCCGGCCCGACCGGCGGCGGAGAAGGAACGAGTGACGGGACCCCTCCGGGGGTCCCGCCCGCGTCAGGCTTGAAGCCCCTTCCCGACGGTCGGCCGCTGCCGATCACCGGGATCCCCGAACCCGAGGATCCGGAAACCACCGGGCCCGATCTCAGTCGGGTGCCCTCAGAGTCCGCGGTAGTCCGTCTCGAGGGAGGGACGGTGAGCGTCGCCGGTAGCGGCAGTGAGATCTACTTCCTCTGGGCGATCGCCCAGCCCGGCTACTTGAGCGATGTGCAGTTCGGCGAAGAAGCCAACCGGCTCGCGGTTGTGTTCTCGAGTAGTACCAACGTGTCCGTCCTCGAGGCCACGTGGGAAGAAGACGAGCTCATCCTCAACATCTTCGAAGGGGCTCTCTAGGTCTCGAGCCACCTCCGCCCGCAGTCGGTCAGGCGAGTGCAACCAGTTCGAGCATCGACTCGTCGAAGTACGCGGTCGCTCCGTCCGGCATGAGGATGGCTCGATCCGGGCCCAGGTCGCCGACAAACTCTGCATCGTGGCTCACCAAGATCAGGGTTCCTTCGTACTGGCGCAGCGCCACCAGCAACGCGATCTTTGCTTGCGGGTCGAGGTTGTTCGTCGGCTCGTCCAGCAGCAATACGTTGTGGCGGCCCGCCACCACTTGAGCCAACGCCAGCTTCGTCTTCTCTCCGCCCGAGAGCGTTCCTGCGGCCTGATCGACCTTGTCTGCCAACAGAAAATGGCCGAGCAACGACCGCAGGGTGACGTCCGGATCGGCAGACACGGCTCGCATATGGTCCAGCACATTGTCCGCCGGAACGATCTGCTCATGTTCCTGGGCGTAATAGCCCAGCGACGCGTTGTGCCCGATATCCACGGTCCCGAGATCAGAAGACTCCACCCCCGCAAGGATCCGCAGAAGCGTCGTCTTCCCTGCGCCGTTCAACCCCATGATCACGAGACGTTCACCGCGATCGACATCAACGTCTACATCGACGAACACCACGTTCTGATCGAATGCCTTGGCCAGCCCGGTCGCCTTCAGCGGAGTGCGACCCGACGGATCAGGCTGCGGGAAGCGGACCGCGACCGACCTACCCCGAGCTGCGATCTCGACCCGTTGCGACTTCAGCTTCTCCACACGCGTCTCCCACGACCTGGCTCGTTTCGCCATCTTCTGCGTCGATCCCTTGAAGCGCCGAATATTGGCTTCGAGACGCGCAATCGTTTCGTCCTGGTGTTTGCGCTCTTTAGCGCGCTGGGCCCGACGCCGATCTCGCTCGGCGAGGTAGTTCGAGTAGTTGCCGCGATAGTGATCGAGTTCTCCGGCCTCCACCGCGAGCACGGATGTGATCGAGTCGTCCAACAATGGCAGATCGTGGCTCACCACCAGCAACGCGCCCGCGTAGCCTGCCAGGAACGTCATCAACCATGCCTTGGCGTCCAGGTCGAGATGGTTCGTCGGCTCATCGAGGAGCAGCGCATCGGTAGCTGCGAACAGGATGCGGGCCAACTCCACCCTCCGACGTTGCCCTCCCGACATGGTGATCACCGGCTGTTCGAGTTCGTCGTTGCCGATCCCGAGCGAGGCGCCAAACCGCTTGGCCTCTGCCTTGGCAACGTAACCACCCCGTACCGTGAACTCGTCGTCGAGCCGGGAGAACAGCCGAATCAGGCGATCTCGCTCGTCTCCGCCTGCCGCCTCCATCTTCAGGCGCACCCGCTCCATGTGGCGTTCCAGTGTGCCGATCTCGCGAGCCATCAGAATCCGTTCGAGGGCGGAAATGGCGGTGTCTTCTATCGCCTCCAGTGCCGCCTCCTGGGACAAATACCCGGTGACACCGTTGGCGGCCACGACTCCTGCGTCTGGAGACCGCTCTCCTGCCAGGGTGCGGAGCAGGGTCGTCTTGCCCGCGCCATTGCGCCCCACCAAGCCCACCTTGTCGCCGGGCTGAAGGGAGAAGGTGGCGTCCGTGATGAGGCGCCGGGGCCCCACCGCGATCGCGACGTCTCGTGCGATGATCACCGCAGCAGGTTAGATCCGGCCGGTCACTCAGCCGGCGGACTCGCGCAAGTGCGGTGTGGCTAGTTCGGTCTCTGCGATGACCGCGGCCAGGCCCTCATTGACGAATGCCGGCATCTTGTCTGGATCCATCGGTTTGCTGAAGTAGAAGCCCTGCACAATGTGACACCCGAGCTCCTCGAGTACCCGAAGCTGGTCGAGCGTCTCAACGCCTTCTGCCACCACATCGAGTCTGAGGCTCTTGGCCAGCCCAACGATTGCCGCCGAAAGCGCCGCCGAATCCTCATTGACCGTGATGTCACGTACGAAGGTACGGTCGATCTTGAGCCGGTCAATCGGCAGCCGCTTCAAGTAGCTGAGCGACGAGTATCCCGTACCGAAGTCGTCGATCGACACCTGCACTCCCATGCTGCGCAACCGTTCCAGGGTACGTGCCGCCAGTTCGGTGTCCTCGACCAGGGTCCCCTCGGTCAATTCGACCTCGAGGTAGTGCGGCTCGAGATCTGCGTCCTCGAGGGCCTGGGCCACCGTAACCACGAGGTCCCCGTGTCGCAGCTGACGAGACGAGACATTCACCGACACGGTGAACTCGAGCCCTGAACCGATCCAGGTCTTCATTTGGCGGCAAGCTTCCGCAATCACCCACTCGCCGATCGGCAGAATCAGGTCGGTCTGTTCGGCTATCGGTACAAACCGATCCGGGAGCACCAAGCCGAGTTCCGGGTGGTGCCAGCGCACGAGGGCTTCGACACCGATGACGGTACCGCTGCGGATGTCGACCTTGGGCTGATACACCAGCGCGAGTTCGTGGCGAGCTTCGACCGCCTTGCGCAAGCCGTCAATCAGATGGAGCCGCTCGGTTGTCTGCTCGCGCAGCTCCGGGGTGAAGTACTGGTAGGTGTTCTTCCCGGCTGCCTTGGCGCTGTACATCGCGATGTCTGCGTCTCGCAGAAGATCGTGAGCAGATTGGCCATCGACCGGGTAGAGCGCGATACCGATGGAAGCGGTCACGTACAACTCGTGGGAACCAACCTTGTAGGGCTCGGCAAGGGAGTGGAGGATCTTGGTAGCAACGTTGCCTGCATCCTCGACACGGTGGTTGCCTTCCAGCACCACGGTGAACTCGTCACCGCCGAGCCTGGCTACCGAATCGCTCTCCCGAACCGAGTCGACAAGGCGCTGCGCAACTTGTTTGAGGAGTCCATCACCGGTGGAATGGCCGTACCGGTCGTTGATCGCCTTGAACTCGTCGAGATCCAGGAACATGAGAGAGACCAACCCACCGTCACGACGGGCGCGGGCAATCGCGCTCTGCAACCTGTCGCCAAACAGGAATCTATTGATGAGCCCGGTGAGGGGGTCGAACCGGGCCAGATAGCTGAGCTTGCGCTGGTCGTCCTGTCGGGCGGATATGTGCTCGACCGTCTTCTGCTGCCATTCCTTTCTGAACTCCTTGACGGCAGGCCGGAACAGGAACAAGCCCTCGAAGATGATCAGCATGATCGTGATGGTGAGCAACACGTATTGAGTCGACTTCAGTGAAGTGACCCTGGTCTCCGCCTCAGTCTGATAGCGGGAGACCACCGAGCTCATCCCGGTCTTGTAGTCCTGCGAGGCGGCTTCGAGGTCGATCACCGGGCCGCGCGGCAGCCGGGCTCCAGTCTCAGCTCGTTGCAGGACGTCGACCCCTGCCAGCATGAGCGCATGGAATGTTGGATCCACCACCACGAGGAGTTCGGTGACCTGCGGGCTGTTGTCGCCGGGCAGACCCAGCGTGTCGTCGCCGAACCGCAGCCCGAGATGCACGGTCTCGGTGACGCTGAGGAGTCGCTGCATCTCGCTGATCGCAACCGCCCGCGCTTCGGGTGAAGCCGCGTCGATGACCTCGAATCCGAGTTCGCCCACCCGCTGGCTGCGCAGGATCTGGTTGGCAGCCTCGGACACGACGATCGCGTCTGCCTGCTGACGCGACAACAGGGCGGACGTCAGTGCGGTGGAAACAATCGCCAGAATCGCAATGAGTGCCAGGCCGATGATGTAGCGCCCGATCGGCCGTTTCGGGGCATCGTCGACCGAAGTCGTTGATGCACCGGTTTCGGGCTCGACGGAGCCCTCCTCCGGTTCCTGCTCTGTTGTCCTCCTCAGGCGAGCCAAGCAGCCCCCAAGATCTGGCGACCTATGGACTATCGGCGCGCTTCACGGGCCGGTTGAGGAGTCCTCGGGAGCCACTAGTGGGACAAAGGGTCAGCTCCGCAACGAACCAGCCCATCTGCCCGACCATTCGAGTGACTAAGCTCCACCGGCAACGACGAACGACCCCATGGGAGGGTATCGAATGATTCTCGCCGATTTTTCGCTGGGAGACGCACTGCTAACGGTGTTCTGGATCTTCCTGCTGGCGATCTGGTTCTGGCTGTTGATCGTGATCTTCGCCGACATATTCGGCCAAGATATGTCGGGATGGGCCAAGGCCGGCTGGACGATTTTCATCATTCTCGTTCCCCTTATCGGAATCCTGGCCTATCTGATCTGGCGTCCCAAGCCGACCGATGAGGAGATCGCCGCGGCACAAGCAGCTCAGCTGGCAGCGTCCGGTGTCACCAGTGCAGACCAACTCGAGAAGCTGTCTGCACTGCACGACCAAGGCAAGCTGACAGATGACGAGTACGCCAAGGAGAAGGCCAAGATCCTCGGCTGACCCGTATCTCGGAATCGAAGCGTCTCGGAGCCCCCGCTCAACCGGGGGCTCCGGCGCGCGCGGGAGGCCACGCGTCGCGGCATCGAGTGCAACCGGGCAAGATGTCGTCTGTGGACGTTTCCAACGCCGACCGGGTCGTGTTTCCCGAGGCCGGCTACACGAAGGGTGACGTGGTTGCCCACTACGACCGGGTGGGCGACGCAATGCTGCCCTTCGTGGCCGACCGACCGCTGACCTTGCAGCGCTTCCCCAAGGGCCTGACGGGCAAGGGGTTCATGCAGAAGAACACTCCGGCCCACTACCCGGAGCAGATCGTGAGGTTCGCCGTCGCCAAGCGCGGAGGGGGGAACACCAACTACCCGGTCGTCAATGACGCAGCGTTGCTCCAGTACCTCGCCAACCAAGGAACCGTCACGATCCACATGGGGACGAGCACTGCAACCAGGCCGGAGCAGCCAGACTTCCTGATCATCGACCTCGATCCGGCAGAGAGCGATGTGGGAGGTGCTCGAGCCCTCACTCGTGACGCGGGTGATGTGCTCGCCACCTTCGGCGTCGCCTCGATGCCACTGGCTACGGGTTCGAAGGGTTACCACGTGTGGGTACCGCTGACGCCCGGTCAGCGGTGGGACGACATTGAACGCGCCGGGCGGGCCGTGGCAGGCATCCTGGCAACCCGTGACCCGGAACGGGCAACTACGGAGTTTCTCAACCGGAAACGCCACGGCCGGGTCTTCGTTGACTGGCTGCGGAACGCGCCGGGTGCGACGGTCGTAGCTCCGTACTCCCTGCGGCCGCGGCCAGGCGCGCCGGTGGCGGTTCCCCTCTCATGGCAAGAACTGGCCAAGACTCCTCCGGATCGCTGGACACTGGCCACGATCGCGGATCGGCTGGCAGCTCCTGTCGCACTCCCTCGAGAACAGCAGGTTCCAGTTCACGACATCTGTGAAGAGGCCGCGAGGCTCGGTGTTGACCTGGATGCCAGGTTCGATCGGTTCGGCCGCCCTTGAGGAGCAACGCTCTTCAGATCACAGCGCACCATCGCGCTGCAGCCGTTGGAACGCGGCCCACCCCGGAATGATCGGCAGCCAGAAGGTCGTGATGCGATACAGAAACACCGCAGGCACGGCGACCGCCGAACTCAGCCCAAAGGCGGTCAGGCCCGCGATCAACACGGCCTCGGCTGCCCCGATCCCCCCCGGCGTCGGTGCAACCTGCGCCACCGCGGATCCGGCGAGGTACACGGTGGCCACCGTGACGAAGCCGACGCCACCTCCGAACGCCTGCAAGCTGTACCAGAGCGCGAACATGTAGGCAGTCGTCGTCACGAACGATCCACCGAATACCAACAAGAGCTTCATCGGGTCCCGCCCCACCCCCGCGATACCGCTGCTTGCCTTGCGGATAATGGGCCACACCCCCCGCAAGAACACTCCTCTTCCCCGCGGGGTCAACATGATCAGGCCTGCCAGAGTCAGAATGACCACCAGCCCCACGAGCACCGCTTGGCCTGAGGGCAGGCTGACCGGCAGCCCGGCCTCGGAGCGGGTCGCCGCTACGAAGATCACGAACAACGACGCATGCACGATGACCCCGGCCACGTTGCTGATCCCAACCCCGGCAACCGCTACCGGCGTTTCGACACCGCTCTTCTGCAGATACCGTACGTTGGCTGCCATACCGCCCACTTTGGCCGGCGTAATCCGGTTCAGGAATGAGGAAGCCACCTGGGCGTAGAGCGTGGGCAGGAAAGGCAGCCGCCCCGGTATCGAGCCCATGAGTGCCCATGCCGCCCCGACGTACGTGACGACGGACATCACAACTATCACAGGGAACCAGGCCCAGTTGGCGCCAGCGATGTCCGCCAAATCCAGCTCGGCAAGCTGTGGGATCAGGAAGTAGAACGCCGCCCCAATGGCCACCACGGTGAGCAGGGTCCGTGGGCGGACTCGTTCGATGGACTCGAATTGGATGTCCTCGAGGCCGGTGGCCTGCTTGACCGCTTCCTGGACGTCGGAATCGATCGTGCCCGATGTCTGCATCAACTCGCGCACCGAGGTACCGACCGCCATCGGCTGCAAGCGCGGGGCACTCCCGCGGACGGCCTCGCCACCGAGCACTTCGACGGCAATCGCAACGGACCGCTCTGCGCCGACCCGCGCCGCCAGTGCGAGCAACAGCTCGGCAACGTCTGTGTTGAGATGAACATCTGAGGCGGCGAGCTCGGCAAAGCCGAAGTCGATGAGCCATACGTCACCCCGACCATCGAGGATCAGGTTGGACGGACTGACGTTGCGGTGGGCCGTCCGACGCACACGCAGCGCAGCCACCTGCTCCCAGATGCGTCGCAGCACGTCGTCTGTCAGCTCGGAATCGGGAACTGTGTCGAGCCTTCGTCCGACGACGGACTCAAACGCCAGCACCATCGAATTGGACCCAACGTCGACAACGGCCACCAGCCGCGGGGTGCGGACGCCATCGGAGCGGGCTTTCAGTGAGATCCCTGCCTCGTGCTCCACCGAGCGTCGTACCGACCCGAAGGGTCGCTCGTTGGCACCTCGCAGCCGTACGTTGCGATACGAACGGTACATGGCGTCTGCAGCCCTTTCCTCCGGCCCAATCACCTTGATGAAAAGCCCGTCACCGTCTCTCGTTGTCGCCATGTAGGGCGTCGAGCCCTTCGACGAGACGTCCGCCCACTCGAGCCTGACAAGCTCGACCCCTGCCTGGTGCAACGCCACCACCACATCTATCCCGCGGGGGCGGCGGTCGGGAGCTGCAAACAGCAGCAGGGTGGCGGCTCCGATGGCGTAGCCGAAAGCTACCGCGGCCAATCCACCCGCCGGAACGGTCGGTGCGCCGATGGTGCGGGCGGCCAGGAAGACCGCAATAGTGATCCAGCCCGCAACCCGCCACCGACCGTTGACCCAGGGCACCATCACGCTGAACCCCGCTGCGAAGGCTGCGATGTAGGCGAGCGATGGGAACTCGGAAATGGTGACGCAGCCGGCCAACTCGCCATTCGAGCCTCCGGACGGGCACAGCCAATCAGGAAGGGCGGTCAGGACTGCCGAGTCGCCGAAGGCAGGTTGAAACAGGTCGAAGGCAGACACGGTCAGCGCGGTGACTCCCGCCGCGAACAGAACCAACCCAACCCGCCGATACCTCCGCTGCCGCAACACGTAGGCCACAACAAGCAACGGCAGCAGAAGCGCGGCGAGGCGGACTGCCAGCACCGCAGAGACAATCATCGGGTTGGCGAAGACATCGGCCGTCTGGACGAGACCGACGGCGAAACCCACCGCCACATCGTCGAAGGTGGTGGCGAGTAACCAGCCATCCAGGAGCACAACCAGGGCTACCAGCAATCGAAACAAGTCGCTGGGAAGCCGTTCATGTTTCGCACGCTCGGGATCAACGATCTCGATATCGCTCATGAATGGCAGCGGTTGATCAGACGAGGAGGTCACAGCCGGTCAATCTACCGCCGCGGCTCGCCACCTCCGCTGCACCGCCGATCGGGCAATGCGTCAGCGGAAGAGGATCACGAACGCAAATGCAAGGATCACCAGGTTGCCGACGACGACCGCCGCGGTCTGGGCGCCGCGGCTGAGCCGATCGCCGGCAAACCCCCCGAGCGCCGCCAGCAGCGTCTGCCAGGTCAACGACGCCAGAAAAGCGCCAAGCGCGAAGAGGATCCCCTCCGACGCAGACATCTCGTCCGCCACACCGAGTCCGATGATGACCGCGGCGAAGTAGACGACGGTCGTCGGGTTGATGATCGTGAGCCCGAGGAACCTGGCGTACGTCCCCGCCAGTTCTCTCCGATCCGGCATCGTCGTCTCGATCGACTCTTGTTTTCTCCCGACACGACGGAGTCCGAGCACGGCGATCACGATGAGCACTGCAGCACTGATGATGCGAAGCGGCTGGTCGATGGTCTGCACCAGCCCGGCGAGGGCAGCGCCACCGACTACCGCCAGGCCTGCATAGAGCAGGTCGGCGGTGGCCGCTCCTGCCCCGGCGAAGAACGCGCAGCGAAACCCGCACCGGATGCCGACTTCGACGATGAGCACGGCGATGGCGCCGACGGGGACGGCGATCCCGAATCCGGCGACGGTGCCTGCCAAGAACGCTTCCATGGATCCATCAATCTAGGAGACGTTCGACCGGTGAGGAGATTCACCGAGCGGTCAGCAGCGCCCGGCTTCGCAGGATCTCCTGGGCGGCTGCGGACGTGGAGACCTTCAGGCCATCGACTACTCCCCGACGTGATTGCACGGCCGGACCTACCTCCCATGTCGAAGATCCACCGGATTCTCCCTGGGCGGGTCGCGGACCAGATAGGGTCTCTCGGACGACAAGGCTTAGAGGAAGAGGCAATGGCAACAATCATCCCCCGGTGGGAGTGGCGGACCTTCGGTGTCGATGCTGCCACGGCGCAAGCCGCGTTCGCCGGATTGGTGCCGATCGCGACCCACGAAAGCGATGAGCTATACCTGCTGACATCCCACGGACCGAATGTGAAGATTCGAGACAACCTCCTCGACATCAAGGTGCTGCAGGAAATCGACGCCGCGGGGTTGGAACAGTGGATTCCGGTGATGAAGGCCGGCTTCCCCATGACCGGCACCGACGCAGCCAGGGTATTCGAGGCCCTGGATCTCGCTCCACCTCCGCACGGTGCGGAGAGCGATTCCGTCCCACTATTCCTGCAGGCGGTGCGCGCAACCGGTGCCGACATTCGTGTCGTCGAGGTTCACAAGCACCGGGTCCGGTACATCGTCGACGGCTGCATGGCCGAGTACAGCGAGGTAGTTGTCGACGGGAGCCGTACTCGCACAATCGCGGTCGAATCGGAGGACGCGGCGGCGGTGGTGGAGGCGGTCGACAGCCTCGGTTTCGAGGGGTACATCAACCTCAACTACCCGCGAGGCCTCATCATGGCGCTGGACGACGCACCTGCGCGATACGCCGTCATCGACGTGGGCACCAACTCGGTCAAGTTTCATGTCGCGGAGCGAACCCGGGAAGGACGCTGGCAGATGGTGGTGGATCGCGCTGAGGTGACCCGACTTGGCGAGGATCTCGGAACCCGCGGCACCATCATCCCGGCGGCACTCGACCGGACGGCGGATGCGATTGCAGAAATGGTGGCCGAAGCGAACCGGCTCAACTCCCTGGCCGTCGCCGCGGTCGGGACCGCGGGACTACGGATAGCCGGGAACAGCACCGAAGTCGTCGAGGCCATCCGCTCGCGAACGGGCCTCGCGATCGAGGTGATATCGGGCGAAGAGGAAGGCCGCCTTGCCTACGTCGCGGCGCGAGCCGGCCTGGGTCTGGGTCCGGGGTCCCTGGTGGTGTTCGACTCTGGGGGTGGGAGTTCTCAGTTCACGTTCGGCGAGGGGACCCACATTGCCGACCAGTTCAGCGTCAACGTCGGAGCGGTGAAGTACACCGAACGCCTCGGGCTGGCGGATGCTGTGTCCGAAACGACCCTGGCGGAAGCGGTGCAGGCCATCTCAGCCGATCTGCTCTCGATAGCGGGTCGCGGCAGCCCGGACGCGCTCGTCGGGATGGGTGGCACGCTCACCAACATCGCAGCCGTGCACCACGAGCTCACGACCTACGACGCAGACGTTGTGCAGGGAACGGTCCTCGACCGCAGCGAGCTCGATCGTCAGATCGAGCTGTACCGGACCCTGGATGCCGACGGCCGTCGTTCGATCGTCGGTCTTCAGCCGAAGCGCGCAGACGTCATCCTGGCCGGTGCGCTCATCGTGCGCACCGTCATGGACAAGCTCCATCAGGAGGCCCTGACCGTGAGCGACCGCGGCCTGCGCCACGGCTTGATCGTCGAGCGATTCGGTATGCCCGGTTCGGCTTGACGCTGAGGCGTCTATCCGGTCCCGGCTTCGGCAACAAAGAACCAGAAGGCTCCGAACCACGAGCTCGGGACTGCCGATGATTCCGGCCGACGAGGGATCTTCAGAACCACACCATTGAACCAACGTCGTTGCAGCGGCGAAACGCTTCGGAAACCGCGCCGGGCGCAAGCTGCGAGATGCCCTTCTCACCGCGCATTCGGCCTGTTCACCGAGTAGGTTCGCTCCAGATGGCAACACTTCACTTCCTCCTCTCTGACATCGAGGGCTCGACCCGGCTCTGGGAAACCCACCCGGAGGCGATGAAGGCCGCGCTCGCCGCGCATGACGAGCAGATCCGCAAAGCCGTTGAGGGAAATGACGGTGTCGTGTTCAAACACACCGGAGACGGAGTCCTGGCGGTCTTCGGGGCCGCCGCAGATGCACTTACCGCCGCGTCGGCCGCACAGCAGACGTTCGCAGACACCAAGCACCCGGATATCGGCCAGTTGAAGGTGCGGATGGCCGTGCACTCGGGTTCAGCGGAGGAACGTGATGGCGACTACTTCGGGCCTCCTCTCAACCGGGCATCGCGGCTGATGTCTGCTGCCCACGGTGGCCAGGTCCTGGCCAGCCTGGTGACCGAGCGCCTGGCGGCGTCGAACTTGCCCTCCGAACTCTCGCTTCGTCCCTTGGGCGAACACCGTCTCAAGGACCTGGCCCAGCCAGAACTGGTGTTCCAGCTCAACGTCGAAGGACTCCCTACCGAGTTTCCTCCCCTCCGGACCCCCGACCTGGTACCCAACAACCTCCCGGTGCTCGGTACCTCGTTCGTGGGACGCGACCGGGAAGTCGCCGAAGTGGAGAAGCTGGTCCGTGGAGCCAGGCTCGTGACGATTACGGGGGTGGGCGGTGCGGGCAAGACTCGCCTTTCCCTTCAGGTCGCCGCCGGCTTTGGAGAAGAGTTCCACGACGGGGTGTGGTTCGTGGAGCTCGCGGCCGTCACCGACCCGAATATGGTCCCCGCCCAGACCGCCGAGGCACTTGGCGTTCAAGAACACCCGGGCGAGCCGATCTTCGACACACTCCTCGCGTATCTCGCTGCCAGGTCGGTGCTGCTGGTGCTCGACAATTGCGAACACGTCATCACCGCCGCGGCGGATCTCGTCGAGGCGATTCTGCGTGGTTCACCAGACAGCAGCATTCTCGCCACGAGTCGCGAACTCCTCGGACTTGGTGGTGAAGTGGCCTACGGGATGCGGTCGATGACGATGCCTCGCGACCTCACCGACATCGACCCAGCAAAGTTGGCGCGGTATGACGCGGTACAACTCTTTCTCGAAAGAGCGGCGGCAGCCAAACCGGACTTCTTCATCACCGCCGACAACGCTCCTTCCGTAGCGGAGATCTGCCAGCGGCTCGACGGGATGCCGTTGGGAATCGAACTCGCGGCAGCGCGACTCCGCAGCTTCACACCGCAACAGATTGCCGACTACCTCGACCAGCGCTTCCGAATCCTCACCGGTGGTGCCCGCACCGCACTGCCCCGCCAGCAGACCCTTGCGGCCGCAATCGACTGGTCGTACCGGCTGCTGGACGATCGGGAGCGGCTCCTGCTCGAACGTCTGGCAGTGTTCCAGGGCGGCTTCGACCTCGAAGGAGCGCAACGAGTGTGCGCCGGTGAGGGTCTCGACGAGTTCGACGTCTTCGAGCTGGTTCCGGTGCTGGTCGACAAATCGCTGGTCAACGCAGACGTCGGCGGTGACGCTGCCCGCTACCGGCTGCTCGAGACTATTCGCCAGTTCGCCAGGGAACGACTCGACGAAGCTCGAGCGACCGACACCGTCCGCCGTCGCCACGCCGAGTACTTCCTGACTCTTGCTGAGGAAGCTGAGTCGAACGTACGAGGCGAACGAGAGCGAGAGTGGTGGGACCGGCTCGATACCGAACTCGACAATCTCAGGCTCGCGTTGGAGTGGTCGCTCGAGGCGGGTGAGCCGGAACTTGGGATGCAGCTCGCTGGTGCGTTCTGGAGGTTCTGGTGGTTCACGTATCGCTTCAGCGAAGGCGTGCAGTGGTTGCGCCGAATGTACGGCATTAGCGAGGAGGTACAACCGCACATCAGGGCCAGGCTCATGGTTGGCCTCGGCACGCTCTCCGGCTTCATCAACGACGGAAGGACGGCGGCCGACATGCTCGGCCAGGCGATCGACATCTATCGACAGTTGGATCGCCGGGGCATCGATCCCGCACTCGTCAGGTACTCCTACAGCGCGGCATTGATCAACTACTCGGCGACCTACAGTGAACCGCGGCGAGATTTCGACGAGTCAGAAGCCCTGAACCGAGAGGCACTCGAGGTATCCCGCCGGATGGGTGATGACGTTGGTGTCGCCGTCGCGCTCGGCAACCTCGCAGAAGGGGCTGCGAGAAGGGGCGACCTCGCCGAGGCGAGAGAAGGGTTTGCGGCAGGCATCGCGGCCTCCCGAGCGCTCAACTCGGCACATCGGACGGTGGAAGCGATCATTCAGTACGCCGTATTCGAAGCGAGTATCGATGAGCACCTCCGCGCCATCGAGGTGTTAGACGAAGCAATGGAAGTGGCCTCGAGCGGCAATCTGCCCATGTGGGAGGGGCTCTGCGGAGCGCTGCGTGCGGAAGCGAGTCAGCACATCGGCGACCCGGCCGCCCGCGCTCAGTTCATCTCCCATGCCTCGGCTCTCTACGCGGATCCCGAGTACACCTCTGTGTATTGGCCGCAGCTCGCCGTGGCACTCGCACGTGCGGACATCGAGTTTCAACAAGGCGAATTCGAACACGCCGCCATCTTGCTCGGCGTCGTCGAACGCCTCGAGGACGAGTCGGCTCAGCTCGACGTCGTCTTCGAACCGCGTCGGATTCAGATCCGCGACGCGTTGATTTCGACACTGGGTGAACGGGCCTGGGACACAGCATGCGCGAGCGGTCGAGACCTCGCGGAAGCCGAAACCGCCCACCTTGTATCCGGACCGTGGGCAGAACGGGCCGAGCGAACCCAACCCAAGGGCTAGCGTGAGTCCACCGAGCGGCGGCACGCAGGCGACCGCGAAGGACAAGAGGCGACAGTCGATGGAAGAGCATTGGAGCCCGGCAGACCGCAAGGCTGGCGGCAGGGAGCGAAGGACTGCAGTGCCGCGGTCCAGCCACGCCGGCTGGTCACCGCCAGACGGACGCCCCGATCCCGTGGAGCTCATCACGAGCCAGGACGCCGACCGACTGCAGGGACTGGTGCCCATCCGGCATGAACGGATGGCCGAGTCACCGTTCGCCTTCTATCGCGGGGCAGCCAAGATCATGGCATCCGACTTATCCGGCACACCAGTATCGGGCCTCCACGCTCAGCTCTGCGGCGATGCCCATTTGGCGAACTTCGGCTCGTATGCGTCCCCCGAGCGCCGCCAGGTCTTCGATGTCACCGACTTCGACGAAACCCTCCCCGGCCCCTGGGAGTGGGACATCAAGCGGCTGGCCACCAGTTTCGTGCTGGCGGGACGCGACAACGGAATCGCCGATGCCGTCACGACAGAACTTGCGGTGCACTCGGTTCAGGCGTATCGGCAGGCGATGGCAGAATTCGCGGACGCCACCACGCTCGACGTCTGGTACTGGCAGCTGACGCTCGAACGCATCCAACAAGCCCTGCCGACGAAACAAGACAGACGATTCGCCGCTAAGAGGTTGAAGAAGGCCCACTCCAAAGGCCACCTCAGAGCGTTTGCCAAGCTGGCCGAACGAGTCGGCGGCAGAAACCGGATCAAGAGCCATCCTCCGCTGCTCCTTCCCCTGCGTGATCTGGAGTACCTGGGAAGCCCGTTCGAACCGGACGAACTGCGTGCGGCGACGGAAGATACCCTTGCCAGATATCCAGCGACGCTGAGCGACGACTACCAGCTGCTGTTCAACCGTTTCGACATTGTGGACATAGCTCTGAAAGTCGTCGGGGTGGGGAGTGTCGGAACCAGGTGTCTCATCGTGCTGCTTCAGGGTCGGGATCACGCCGACCCTCTCTTCCTCCAGATCAAGGAAGCCACCGATTCGGTTCTCGAAGCTCATCTTCCCAGAAGCCCTTACCCGGAGGCCGGCCGGCGAGTCGTGGAGGGTCAGCGGCTCATCCAGGCCTCGAGCGACGTCCTCCTGGGCTGGGCCTCCGGATCGCTCACCGGCCTCGACTACTACGGTCGACAGTTCCACGATATGAAAGGCTCCGTAAACGTTGCCGCCATGAACCCGCGGCAGCTACGCCACTATGCCGGCATATGCGGGTGGACGTTGGCTCATGCGCATGCTCGGTCCGGCGACCCGATCGCTATCGCCGGGTACCTGGGATCCGGGAGTGCCTTCGACCGGGCCGTCGGAGACTTTGCCGTCAGTTACGCCGACCAGAACGATCGTGACTATCGCGCATTCGTGACTGCGATCGGCCCCGGTCACATCCCTTCGGAGCCCGACTGAAGCCACCCTTCACGATGCAGGGGGACCGAACGTCTCTCCCGCCTTGCGATTCGGAGCCAAACGCAGCTACCCGCCCTCGCGCGAGTTGACACTCGCTGCCCCTCACGCGGTTTGCAGGGAGCGGGACGAGCCACAGGGGCTTCGGCGCGAGGCCACCTCGCTGAGAGAATCTGGAGGTCGGCGTGCTCCGACGGCTATTAGGGTGACGCGTCGAACGCCAAAACAACCGCGACTCCGCGGCAGAGTTGGCGCCTGGGACCACCCGGTTCGCCATCCTGTGGCGCTCTGCGATTCTGCAGGCGTTGGCCGTCTTCAATCGATCTAGGAGAACGCTCTTGACGAATGGCGAGTCGACGGAAACCGGATCCGCGGGCTCATCGAAGATCGTCCCGATCCGCCATCCTGCGGATGGAATCGTTGCGCGGCTTTCTCTGATCGGCAACGCAGAGCGGACTCTCGACCTCCAGTACTACTTGTGGGATTCTGACGTCGTCGGATATCTGCTCCTCAGCCAACTGCTCGCAGCGGCCGACCGTGGAGTATCCGTCCGGTTGCTGGTGGACGACCTGAAGCTACGCGACCGTACCAAGAGGATCGCAAGTCTGTGCCTCCACCCCAACCTGGAGATCCGGCTGTTCAACCCCTTCAAGAAGCGCTCCAACGCGGTGACCGAGGGTCTCGAATTCGTCAGGCGCTTCGCCAAACTCGATCAGCGGATGCACAACAAGCTGATGGTCGCCGATGATACCCGAGCCATCTTCGGCGGTCGGAACGTCGCCGCAGAGCACTTTGGACTGCACGAAGCCTTCAACTTCATCGATTTCGATGTCGAACTCACCGGACCCGCGGTGGTCGACCTTTCGAGCGTGTTCGAGTCGTATTGGGTCAACCCCATATCGGTCCCTGGCGGCAACTTCGACGAGTCGGTGTCCGAGACCGACCTTGCATCCACCCGGACCTTCATTGCCCGCCAGCTGGGGACTCGGGAGTCGATGCTCACGCATGTGCTGGACCAGGAAGAGGAGTGGCCTGACCGAGCTCGTTCGACAACCAGGTCGCTCCGACCCGAATCCGTCACCGTCGCATCAGACACCCCCGGCATTTCGGAGGGTTCCCGTCCCGCGCAGGTGAACGAAGCCCTGCACGAGGTGACGGATGGCGCAGAACACGGAATCGTAGTCGTGACCCCATTCTTCGATCCCGGCGACATCCACATCGAGTGGTACCGGGAGCTGGTGGATCGGGGCGTACGTATACGTATCCTCACCAACTCACTGGCCTCGAACCCGGGAACCATCTCGAATAGCGGCTTGAACAAGCAGCGCAGGTCCGTGGTCGAGGCCGGGGTCGAACTCCATGAACTCCGGACCGATGCGGCCATCAAACCCGAATGGGAGATTCCTCCGGTCACCGGGGGTTACCTCGCGTTGCACGCGAAACTGTATGTCATCGACCGCAGGAAGCTGTTCCTCGGCTCGATCAACCTGGACCCGAGATCCAGGTTCATCAACACCGAGATGGGGGTGCTCATCGAAGATACCGAGCTGGCGCAAGATGCTGCTGGCGCCATCCTCCCGCTTCTGGAACCCGAGAACTCCTGGCGAGTCGACGTCGGACCCGACGGTGAGCTCCGATGGCAAGACGACACTGAAACACTCAACCGACAGCCCGCGCGTAGTTCTGTTCAACGCGTCGCGGACTGGATACTCAGCCGGCTCCCGATCGGGAACTACATCTAGCTCATCGAGAACCACCCGAAGTCGTCGCAAACCTGCCGCATTGGTTCCGAGGGCGATCAAGGTTTCCGCCACATTGGTTCGCCGTCCCGTTCTACTCCAAGCTCGGCTACAAGAAGACATGTGGCCGAGCGCGGCAAAGGCCCTCTCGAGAGTAAGACGTACTCGGTAGCGTTCGGCGCAAGACAAGGGGTTTCAGGTGCCCGGGGAGGGACTCGAACCCCCACGCCCCCGAGGGGACAGCGGATTTTAAGTCCGCCGCGTCTACCGATTTCGCCACCCGGGCTCGTCGGCAGGCTACCCCCGAAACGGCTTGGTTCGCGTCTGGCAGAGCGATTCGTGGGGCAGGTACCATCCTCCCCTACGAACTCAACACCGCGCCTGGAGGCCACACCCCGTGAAGACGTACTCACCGGACAAGATTCGCAACGTCGCCCTCGTCGGACATGCTGGGTCCGGCAAGACGACACTCGCCGAGGCGATGCTGTACCGGGCGGGCTCGATCAAGCGGCTCGGCAAGGTCGAAGAAGGCAACACCATCATGGACTTCGACCCTGAGGAGCAGAAGCGGGGCAATTCCCTTTCGCTGGCGCTCGCCCCGGTCGAATGGCAGGGCCACAAGATCAACCTCATCGACACCCCCGGCTACCCCGACTTCATCGGTGATGTCCACGCAGCCCTTCGGGCGGTCGATCTCGCCGTTTTCGTGATCAGCGCGGTCGAGGGAGTCGAGGTCCAGGCTGAGAACATCTGGCGACTGGCCGAAGACCTCGGGGTACCGCGAATGGTCTTCGTCAACAAGCTCGACAAGGAGCGCGCTTCCTTCGACCGCACACTCGAGGAGCTCCGTACCCGCTTCGGCGCCGGCATCGCCCCCCTCGAACTCCCCATCGGGCAGGAGGCCGCGTTCCACGGGGTCGCCGACCTCTTCACCGACAAGGCCTACATTTACGACTCCGGCGAAGGTCAGGAAGGCGAAATCCCGGACGAGATGGAGGCCCGTGAACACGAGGTTCACGACAACCTCATCGAGGGCATCGTGGTTGCAGACGACACCTTGCTCGAGCGGTACCTCGACGGTGACGTTCCTTCCGTGGAAGAGCTCGAGCACACCATGGCCGAGGGTGTCCTCGATGCCACCGTCTTCCCCGTGGTCTGTGGTTCCGCAACCGGCCCCATCGCGGTCGATCGCCTCGCGAACTTCATCGTCGAGATCGGCCCGTCCCCCGCGTCTCGAAACCAATTCGAGGTCACCGCAGGCGGAGAAGACATGCTGATCGAGGGTGACCCCGCAGGTGACCCATTGGTCTACGTATTCAAGACCATCGCCGACCCCTACGTAGGCCAGATCTCGATGTTCAAGGTGCTCTCCGGCACGATTCGCCCGGAAACGAGCCTCGGAAACGTCAGATCCGGCAACGAAGAGCGATTCGCCAAGATCGCGACCCTGGTCGGCAAGGAATCCGAAATCGTCGACGAGCTACAGGCGGGTGACATCGGTGTGGTGGCCAAACTCACCAACACCGCCACCGGCGATACGCTGGCTCCCCGCAACAAGCCAGTGACCGTCGCCGGGATCGAACGTCCGGCGCCAACCCTCGCAATCGCGATTTCCGCCAAGAACCAGGGCGAAGAGGACAAGCTGGCCAACGCATTGCGCCGGCTGCAGGAAGAGGACCCGGCGCTGGTGCTGGAACGCAGCGATGAGACCCATCAGACGTTGCTCAAAGGGATGGGAGAAACTCATCTCTCGATTTCACTCGAGAAGCTCACCCGCAAGTTCGGCGTCGAGGTAGCCACCGAAGACGTGAGGGTTCCGTACCGCGAAACGATCACCCGCAAGGCGCAGGCCGAGGGTAAACACAAGAAACAGTCCGGCGGCCATGGCCAGTTCGGGGTGGCGATGCTGCGAGTGGAGCCACTACCCCGTGGCGAGGGCTTCGAGTTCGTGGACGAGATCAAGGGTGGCTCGATCCCGCGCCAGTTCATCCCTGCCGTAGAGAAGGGCATCCAGGAGACCATGGCAGACGGAGGCAAGTTCGGCTTCCCCGTCGTCGACGTGCGAGTCCGCTGCTACGACGGCAAGTACCACAGTGTTGATTCGTCGGAGATGGCATTCAAACTTGCTGGAAGAGCCGGGTTCAGGGACGCCATGGC
Organism: uncultured Acidimicrobiaceae bacterium; assembly: GCA_964397045.1. GTDB lineage: Bacteria > Actinomycetota > Acidimicrobiia > Spongiisociales > UBA5794 > CAYNHF01. The sequence continues at coordinate 102,289 of CAYNHF010000047.1, forward strand.
CGATGCGTCGCCGATTGTCCTCGAGCCCATCTCGCGTATCCAGGTGACCGTGCCCTCCCAGTACCAGGGCGACATCATGGGAGATCTCAGCTCGCGGCGCGGTAGCGTCCAGGGTACCGAAACCGAGTCTGGCGGCAGACAAACGATCACGGCCCTGGTTCCGACATCTGAGATCATGCGTTACGCGATCGATCTCAGGTCTTTGACTCAGGGGTGGGGAACGTTCTCCTCAGACCACGACCACTACGAGGAACTGCCCTCGCACCTCACCGACAGGCTCGAGAAGGCACGCGCCGAAGCAGACTGATCCGCTCGAACCCGTCAGCGGCGCGGCTCACGCCAGTCCCGGTTGCGCGCGACCGCCCCTGCTTCCTCGCGGCAGCAGGCAACCCGGCAGTCGAGCGGCTCGACGTCGCCTGCAACCATCGCCCCAACCGGGTTGGCGTTACCTGCCGCATGATCCGCATAGTGGGCATGGAGACATTTGACTCCACGTCGCGCCCCTGCGACTCCCCCGCTGGGCGCCGGATAAGTGCTGTCATCGGGAATGAGCTGGTCACGCTCCGTGCGGTAGCGCTCCATCGCAGCCTGATGCGCCGCGGCGAAGGCGGGGTCGCGGTCGAGCCGCCCCTCGGCCTGTTTCACCCCTCCGACGGACTCCAGCCGACTCACCCGGATCACCGCCAAGGGGCACGTCAGCCAGTATCGGGTGGGAAACGGTGTGCCGTCATCGAGGTGTGGGGGCACGGCAGTGACCACCGCAAGCCCGAGATGGCAACGGGCGACAACATCAACGGGCGAACGTGGCACCCGCCCGATCTGGGCTGCTACAACCTCAACGTCATTCATCCGGCACGAGGTCGCGGCCTGTCATCCAATCCCACACCTGCTCGAGCAGGGTCCGCTCGTCGACCGGCTGAACTGGAGGCGGCACCGTCGGAGTGGTCTCGGCGTCCGGTTGCACCACGGCGTAGGGAGTCTCTCCCGGATTGACGAGTCCGTACTGCTCCCTGGCAAGGCGCTCGACCTCCGGTTCGGTCTGCAGCGCCGATACCTGGTCTTCGAGCGCTGCATTCTCATCGACGAGTGCGCCGAGCTTCTCCCTCGTGTTCTCTACCTGCCGTTGCTGGGCAATCACCTGGCGGAACGGAAAGATCCCGGCCAGCGTGATGCTGAGCGCCACCAGGAGGAGTACCGCGATCAAGGGAGATCGTCGATGCTGCCGCGGACGCCGCCGACGACGACTACCTTCGACGTCTGGAGGGGGGCGGGTATCGAGCGTCGTCATCGCAGATCGACCCGGAACGGTCTGAAGCCGGCAAAACGTGCCTCTGCGCCGAGGGCTTCTTCAATCCGGAGGAGCTGGTTGTACTTCGCAGTGCGTTCGCCGCGCGCCGGAGCGCCCGTCTTGATCTGCCCGGCATTCGTCGCCACGGCGAGGTGGCTGATGAACGAGTCTTCGGTCTCGCCGGAGCGGTGGCTCACCATCCGCCCGTACTGACGAGCCGCTGCCAGCTCCATCGTGTGCAGGGTCTCGCTCAGCGATCCAATCTGGTTGACCTTGATGAGCACCGCGTTGGCCACTCCGAGGTCGATAGCTTTCGCCACCAGATCGACGTTGGTCACGAGCAGGTCGTCGCCGACCAGCTGCACCCGGTCACCCAGCCGCTCGGTCAGTAGCTTCCATCCCTCCCAGTCCGCCTCGTCGAGTCCGTCCTCGATACTGACCAGCGGGAAGTCATCCACCAGCTGTTCGAGATAGTCGATCATCTCAGCGGCCGTCAGCTGGCCACCATCGATCTCGTACCTGCCTTCGCGGTGGAATTCGCTGGCCGCCGCATCGATGGCAAAGGCGACGTCTTCTCCCGGTGTGTACCCGGCTACCTCCACGGCCTCGGTCAGCAACTCCAACGCAGCGCGATCGGCAGGCAGGTTGGGAGCAAACCCACCTTCGTCGCCCACGTTGGTGGACAGGCCGCGCCCCGCCATCACCTTCTTCAACGCGTGATACGTCTCGGTCCCCGCCCGCAACGCCTCGCTGTAGGAAGGGAGCCCGCCCGGCACCAGCATGAACTCCTGAATGGAAACCGAGTTGGCGGCATGGGCGCCGCCGTTGAGAACGTTGAGGCATGGCACAGGCAACACCCGGCCGGCGGGACCACCGAGGTAGCGGTAGAGCGGCAGTCCGGTAGCGGCTGCAGCGGCCCTGGCAACCGCCAGCGATACGGCGAGAATCGCATTCGCTCCCAGCTTGGCTTTGTTGGGCGTGCCGTCGAGATCGATCATCAGCTGATCGATCGCTTCCTGATTCACGGCTTCGCGACCAATCAGAGCAGGCGCGATGATCTCATTGACATTTCCGACGGCCCGCAGCACGCCCTTACCGCCGTAGCGGGTTCCCCCATCTCGAAGCTCCACAGCTTCCAGTGCCCCCGTGGACGCTCCGGACGGAACCGCGGCACGGCCGAACTCTCCCCCAGCGAGGAAGACCTCGGCCTCGACCGTCGGGTTGCCCCGAGAATCCAGGACCTCGCGGGCCCACACCTTGCTGATTGCAGTCATCGCAGGCCCTTTCTCGTTCGGCGGGAGGCTATCACGCAATCGCCACTGAACCGAGCTTCCTTCACGTCTTGTCTGCAGCCTTGGCGCGCCGCCACAGCCCTTCCATTTCCGAGGAGCTGAGGCCCGCGAGTTGCTGCGCCGAACCCGCCATTGCTTCGACCTTGCGGAACCGATCCGCAAACTTGTCTGCAGCCACTCGCAACGCCATCTCGGGGTCGATGTCGAGGTGGCGAGCCAGGTTCACTGCACTGAATAGGACATCACCGAACTCATCGGACACGGCGGCCTTGCCTCCAGGCTGCTCGGCGTCTCGGTTCGCGTCGATGGCCATGGCAAGTTCCGCTACCTCCGCTTGCAGCGTCCCCAACACTTCCCCTGCCTCTTGCCAGTCGAACCCAACCGAAGCGGCGCGGCGCTGGATCTTGTCTGCTCGAGCGACGGCGGGCAGGGCCACCGGTACGTCATCCATCAGGGATTCGCGTGCCTTCTCGTCTGCCTTGAGGCGCTCCCAATTCTGTTTCACCTCACGAGCAGTAGCGGCGTCCACGTCACCGAAGACGTGGGGATGACGGTCGACTAGTTTGCGTCTGATCCCCTCTGCGATCTCCTCCACGTCGAAGGCTGCCACCTCGGCGGCGAGAGTGGCGTGGAACACCACCTGGAGCAGCAAATCTCCGAGCTCTTCCTCGAGTTCGGCGTAGGCCCCGAAATCGGGAGCGCCTGCCGGCGCTTCCGGGCTGAGCCGGGAGATCGCCTCCACCGTCTCATACGCCTCTTCGATGAGATGACTGACCAGCGTGTGATGGGTCTGCTCCCTGTCCCACGGGCACTCGTTTCGCAGCACGCGGTTCGTCACCACCAGCCCGTGCCAGCCAACCGGCGGCGGATCCACGAACAATGTGGTGCGGGGGCCGGGGATCAAGTCGACCACAGCGGTCAACGTAGCGCGCTCCACCACCTCATCCGCCCCGCCGAGCCGATCGAGAAAGACCACTTCAGTGTCATCCGGCAGGACCTTTCCCAGGGTCGCCGCGACGTCTGCGAGGATCACCGGACGATCGACCTGCGTGATCACGGTCGGGAGGTGGAGCGGCAATGGGTCGGGCAGCGCTCTGGCGTCGACGATCTGGACCCCGTCCGCAATCGGATCAAGCGCGACTCGCGCGAACACGAGGTCGAGAAAGGATTCACCGGCCAGCACAAGGACCTCATGGCCCGCGGCTTGTCCTGCCTTGACCAGCATGCGCGCGGCTCGCTCCCCGACAACGGCACTGCCGGGCACTGCGTACACCACCGTGCCCGCGTCCGCGTGGTCGAGGACCCGGGCAACGATCGCCTCGTACAGTGCTTCGAAGTCCGGCGCCGCCGCGTAGAGATCGTCACACGAGACAACGCGGCGCATCGCCTCCAGCTCAGTAGCAGCGGGGTGCTCCCCCGTGCGCAGAATCACCGTGACGGCAGGATCCCGTAGACGATCGAGCGTGGCCGGAGGCAATCGATCCAATTCGGCCGGACCCAGACCGACCACGATGATGTGAGAACTCATCGGGTCATTCTGGCGGAATGATGCCGATGCCCGCCGTCGACCAGCTCCCGATGCTGGGATCGATCTCAATCACCGCCACCTGCACCACATCGTTGAACCAGCGGGTGAAGAACTCACTCATCAGGCGGGTATCCACGACGTCCATCAGATTTTCGGCACCTGAGGGTGGTTCTTGCCGATCGGTGACCTGCATCACGGCGAACCCGGTGTTGACCGGAACCGGCCCAACGAACTCCCCGGTCGGTATCGAGAGTGCAAGGTCGATGACGCTCGCATCGAGCACCGAGGCGAATTCAGGACACGTCGCCAAGTTGTCGAGAGCACCGACCCGTCCCGGGTCTGCCTCACCGGCATCGGAAGCGACCTCCAGGAAGTCCTCGCCTCCTTGAAGGCGAGCTGCCGACTCCTTCGCTAGGTCCTCATCGAGGAACACGAGAATCTGAGCACACAGGCGCGTCGTGAACGGAAGATTCGCCGCAATGAACTCCTCGAGGGGAATCTCCTCGGCGATCACCCGAGGGGTCACTCCATCGCGCACGAGCGAACGAAGCGCCTGCGAGCGGCGTTGCGCGTCGCTGGCGCCTGCCGCATCGAGTTCGGCGAAGACCCCCACATAGCGGGGCGGGGGGTTGGCGAGGCGCTCCTCCACCGCTTCGTCTGTGATCACCAGGCCGTATTCCGCTTCAGCTGCTTGGAGCAGGGCAGCCTCAATCACGAGACCGGACAGGACCTCGCGCACCTGTCCTGCATCGACGCTCGCGGCGTCGCCTGCCACAGGGGCAACCGCAACGACCCGGTCGATCGTGATGGGTTCGCCGTTCACGGTCGCGGCGGGCCGGTCGGAACCGCAGGCTGCTGCCAACAGCGACAGCAGTACGGCGACCAGCATCAGTCTCGTGAGTTGGTACAAAGGGGGTTACTCCTCGAGCGGCGGCCACATTGTACGGAGGAACTGGATTAGTGAGGCCACCAGGTCGTCCTTCGGTGCCGGAATGAACAGGGTGCTGCCCCGCAGGACCGCCCGCGGCGCCAGGCGTTCGAGCCGAACCTCCTGGCTCGGACGAAGCCCAACCGGCCCCAACCGCACCTCGTTGCGCACGGCCACGATCTCGCCCAACCCGACCCGCAATGCCTCCGTGCGCAGCCGGGCAACCTCGATGAGTGCAGCTGCCGCGGGGGGAAGGTCCCCGAAGCGGTCGACCCACTCGACGGCCACGTCATCCACGTGAGCCGGGTCGGATGCGGCCGCCAGTCTCCGGTAGGACTCGAGACGCTGTTCCTCGCTGGTGACAAACTCGTCCGGCAGATGGGCATCAACGGGCAGGTCGATTCTTACTTCTGGTGGGTCCTCATCCACCACAGGCTCGCCCTTCAGCTCACCGACGGCGTTCGCGACCAGTTCGACATACATGTCGAAGCCCACCGCGGCGATGTGGCCTGCCTGTACCTCGCTCAGGATGCTGCCTGCTCCGCGGATCTCGAGATCGCGCATGGCCAGTTCGAAGCCAGACCCCAGGTCGGAGAATTCGCCGATAGCCTCGAGGCGCCGGTAGGCGTTCTCGCCCATGGTCTGCTCTGGGGGATGGAACAGATAGGAGTAGGCCCGCTGGCTCGACCGCCCGACCCTCCCACGCAGCTGGTAGAGCTGCGCCAGGCCGAGACGGTCGGCACGCTCCACAACCAGGGTGTTGACCTGGGGGAGGTCCAGGCCGGATTCGATGATGGTGGTCGCCACCAGCACGTCATACTCGCCCGTCCAGAAGTCGTACATGACCTGCTCGAGCCGACCTTCGCTCATCCGGCCGTGAGCGACCGCGTACTTCGCATCCGGCACCAGTGCACGCAACCGCGCTACCGCGTGATCGATGGACTGAATGCGGTTGTGAACGTAGAAGACCTGGCCCTCACGCAGCAGCTCGCGGCGAATCGCAGCAGACACCGCATGCTCGTCGAAGGGCCCGACGTAGGTGAGAATGGGGTGGCGATCCTCTGGCGGGGTGCGGATATGGCTGACCTCCCTGATCCCGGTCAGTGCCATCTCGAGGGTCCGCGGGATCGGGGTGGCAGTCAGGGTGAGGACGTCTACGGAGGAGCGCAGCTGCTTCAACCGGTCCTTCGCAGCCACCCCGAACCGCTGTTCCTCGTCGACGACGAGCAATCCGAGGTCGCGGAAGTCAACGTCTTCAGACAGCAGACGATGAGTACCGATCACAACGTCCACCGCGCCGTCGTTGAGTCCGGCAATCACGTCCCGCTGCTGTTTGGGGGTGAGGAAGCGGCTGAGAACCTCTACCCGGACGGGGAAGGAAGCGAACCTCTCCTCGAAAGTGGTGCCGTGCTGTTGGGCGAGCAGGGTGGTGGGGACCAGCACCGCGACCTGCTTGCCACCCTGGACGGCCTTGAACGCGGCGCGTAGCGCAACCTCCGTCTTGCCGAAACCAACGTCACCAAAGATCAGCCGGTCCATCGGCGCCTCGTCCTCCATGTCGACCTTCACGTCGGCGATCGCCGTCAGCTGATCCGGCGTCTCCTCGTAAGGGAAGACCGCCTCGAATTCGCCCTGCCACGGGGTGTCGCCGGGAAACGAATGGCCGGCAATCGCGCTGCGCTTGCGGTGGAGGTCCACCACCTCTTCGGCAACCACCGCAACCGCCTTGCGCACCTTGGCCCTGGTGGTCTCCCAATCAGCGCCTCCCATACGCGACAGTCGCGGGGTCTCACCTCCGGTGTACGGCCGAACGGCGGCGAGTTGATCGGTCGGAACGTAGAGTCGGTCTTGTCCGTGGTAGGCGATCAGCAGGTAGTCGCGCTCGACTCCCGCAATCTCACGATGGACGAGGCCTTCAAAGCTTCCGATCCCGTGGTGATGGTGGACGACGAAGTCTCCGGGCTTGAGGTCGCGATAGCTTTCGCCTGCCCGATCCGGACCCGTCGGTCGGGAGCGACGGTGCGCCCGACGCCGGCCGGCTACCTCCTGTTCGCCGACGACACCGAACCCGAGTGCAGGCGCCACAAAGCCGCGGTGGATGCCGGTGGACAGGATCGCGGTGCGTGACCGGTCGAGCGTTTCGACGACATCCAGCCCCAAGCCGGCATCCGCCATCACCCTGGCAACCCGCTCCGCCGCGGGGTGGCCGTCCATGGCCAGCACGACCTCCACGTCGCGGGTGCGCCATTGACCGACCGCTTTGGCCACTGCTTCTGCGTTACCCGGAACCGCATCCAGGCCGCGCAATTCGAGCCCCTCGTCCGCCGGGGTGGCAGCCAGTGGCGGGGCATGCAGATGGTCCCTGCCATCGAGCACCTCACGCAACGGCAGGTACAGCGCTGGATGCTCCCCGGCAGGCGGGGCACCACGCCCCCAGGTTGGGGCAAGCGCCTCAGCCAGGTCGCCCTCTTCCTTGACCAGATCCGAGGAGCGGTCGAGGCAACGCACCGGATCGAAGAGCACCACATGGGCATGGGCCGCCTCGTCGAGCAGCGACTGCGCCGGGGCGACCCAGGGTAACCACGACTCCATTCCCTGGAACGTGATGCCCTCCGCCAGCCGATCCCAGTTCTCGACGGCCCAGGAGTCGGTGCTCCGCAGGCTCGCGGCGTTGGCCGCAATGTCGCCGTCTGCCCGCATCTCGCGCGCCGGATAGGCGATCGCAGCGGTGACAAGCTCCGTCGAGCGTTGTGACCTGACGGAAAACGACCTCACTTCCTCGACCTCGTCGCCCCAAAACTCGATCCGACAGGGGTGATCACTCTGGGCAGGGAACATGTCGATGATGCCGCCCCGTACCGCGAATTCACCCCGGCCCTCAACGCGATCGGTCCGGTGGTATCCGGCCTCCGTCAGCCACTCGGCCAGTTCGTCGTGGCCCTCCCAACCGCCGACCGCCACCTCGATGGGCGACACCGGCGAAGGGCTCACCCGCTGGGTGATGGCTCGCACCGAACCAACCACGAGTGCCCTGCCGTCCGGCAAGCCTGCCAAGTGCCGGGCTCTGGCACGGGTTGCCATTGTCGACATGTTCGGGGAGATGTGTTCGAACGGCAGCGTCTCCCACGCCGGCAGCAGCGCTGCTGATGACGTGAACAGCCCGACATCGTCTGCGAGATCCTCAGCCTCGCGTTCGCCCGGAACCACCGCGACGATCGGGCCGGCAACGTACCGAGCGATACCGGCCAGGAACACGGCGCGCAGGGCCGCGGGAACAACGAAGCGCCCGGACATGTCGGGCACGAGCCCTGTGGGGTATCGCTCGAGGAGGGTCAGAAGAGGAGCTGGCACGGACGACGATCCTACCCGTGCCATCGGTCAGATCAGCCCGGAGCGCTCGTACCACCTGGCGGCCCTGGCGAGGGTGACACCGACCGGCCTGTAGGAGAATCCAAGCGCCCGTGCCGCCGGAGCCCCATCGTGTTGGTGGTCGGTGAGTATGGTGGCAAGCGCTTCCCGGCACAGCAGCGTGTCACCGGGCCACAGATCTCCCAATACTGCAGGCGGGTAGCCCAGCACGATGGCAACCGCTCGCGGGATGACTCGGGGTTGTACATCCCTGCCGACCGCTTCTGCCAGGAGTTTCGCAATTTCGCTGCCGGCAACCGTACCGCTGCTCACGACGTAGGCCCGGCCCGGCTCACCGCGCCGGGCAGCGCCTAAATGGCTCTCGGCGCAGTCGTCAACGTCGACGATGCTGACAGACGTCTCGACGAGCAGCGGGCGCCTGGCTCGCAGCAGGTACAACAGGAGGGCAGCCGAACCTTCGACCCTGCCCGGTCCTTGCACCGAACTCGGTCGCACCGCGACCACGTCGATACCTCGCTCCCTCCCTGCCGCAAAGCCTGCCGCCTCTCCGAGTTGTTTGGAACGGGCATACGCAGATGTGATCGGTCCGCCTGCAGTGACCGATGACGTCACCACCACCCTGCACACGTCGGCTTCTGCCGCGGCAGTAACGACATCTCGTGTGCCGGCGACATTGGTGAGGAACATGGCATTCGCACGACGGAGACACATCGCGTTGACGCCTGCTACGTGATACACGACGTCACTTCCTGCCATGGCCACGCGCAGCCGCCTGCGGTCGCTCAGCTCACCTCGAACCGGCGTCGCACCGAGGTCGGCCACCACGTCCGCCGCCGCCTCCGAACGGGCGAGGGCACGCACTTCGACGCCATCTGCCACCAGGTGACGTAGTACCGCGCCGCCCACGAACCCTGAGCCGCCGGTGAGGAAACAGGTGCTACTCAACGGCCGCAGTGCCGCGCAGGGCCCCTCCGTAGTGCCGGAAGTAGTCCCATGCCGAGATCACCGTGACGCCAACCGCCACCAACATCGCCCACTGATCGAGATAGAAGGGGCCCCAGGGTTCCCCAAGGCGCACCATCGCCAAGCCGATCGCGACGAACTGCGTGGCAGCCTTCCACTTACCCCACATCGAGGGGGGCACCTTGGCATGGTCCTCGAGCGCGACTACCGAGCGCAGTCCCATCACGGCGAGTTCGCGCACGATGATGATGAACGCAGCCCAGGCCCACACCCTGCCGATTTCGATGAGTGCGAGGAGCGAACCGACCACAAGGACTTTGTCGGCAACCGAATCGAGGAACGCGCCGAGCGTCGTCGTGATCTCCCAGCGTCTGGCCAGGTAGCCGTCCGCGAAGTCGGTGAGGGCAGCAACGGCAAACAACACCGCAGCCACTGCGTACCCGTAAGGGATGTCGTCGGCGTACGCCAGCACCGCCATGATGATCGGTGTCATCGCGATCCGGATGTAGGCGAGGAGGTTTGGCAGGTTCATCGGCCACCGTCGTTGGGGGGGCCGATCGTAGCGCCAACAGGCTCGACTCCACCGTCCGTTGGGATCACGCCTCAACCCAGTTCAGGCTTCGCGTCAGCGCCTTGTCCCACCCACGCACCAGCCCCTCGCGCCGCTCCGCCTGCATCGCGGGCTGATAGCGATGGCCCTCGCGCCAGTTGGCGCGTACTTCGTCGAAGCCGGACCAGAAGCCGACGGCGATCCCTGCCGCATACGCAGCGCCGAGCACCGTCGTCTCGATGACCTCAGGCACCACGACCGGGATGTCCAGCAGGTCCGCCTGGAACTGCATGAGCAGTTCGTTGCGCACCATGCCGCCGTCCACCCGCAACTCGGTCCACTCCCGCCCGGATTCCTGTGCCATGGCATCGAGCACATCGCGCGCCTGGAAGGCCACCGCCTCGAGCATCGCTCGGGCGATATGTCCGGCTTCGGCGTACTGGGTCAATCCAGCTATGACACCCCTGGCGTCTGCCCTCCAGTGAGGGGCGAACAACCCGGAAAACGCCGGTACCAGATACACCCCGCCGTTGTCGGGGACAGAGGCTGCCAGCGTCTCCACCTCAGGCGCAGAATCGATGAGGTGCAAGTTGTCTCGCAACCACTGCACCCCGGCTCCTGCAATCGCAACCGACCCTTCCAGGGCATAGCGGGCGGGGTCATTACCCGCCTGATACGCCACCGTGGTGAGCAGCCCGCGATCCGACGACACCGCGTTGGTGCCGGTGTTGACCAGAAGGAAACACCCGGTGCCGTAGGTGTTCTTGGCGTCTCCCTCCTCCGTGGCGGCTTGGCCGAACATCGCAGACTGCTGGTCCCCCAGGACTCCGGCGAGGGGGACTCCCTCCAGGACACCGCGGCAGGTCCCGATCTCACCGACCGAGGGTACAATCTCCGGAAGCGTCGCTCTGGGGACGCCGATGGCATCGAGCAGGCCGTCATCCCAAGCCAGCGCATCGAGCGACATCAACATCGTCCGACTGGCATTCGTCACATCTGTCGCATGGCGACCGGTCAGGTTCCAAATGAGCCAGGCATCCATCGTGCCGAACCGGGCGGTCCCCGCCCCAGCGCGAGCCAGCAGGCCTGGATCCTCATCGAGGAGCCACCTGAGCTTGGGACCGGCGAAGTAGGTGGCGAGCGGCAGCCCGGTAGCGGCCCGAAAACGATCGGGGCCATCGACGCCGCCGAGTTCCCTGCACAGCTCCTCAGTGCGTGTGTCCTGCCAGACGATGGCCGGTGTAAGCGGTTCGCCCGTCTTTGCGTCCCACACCACAGTCGTCTCGCGTTGATTGGTGATACCGACCGCGTCCAGATCGGCAGGCGCGATGCCGGCTGAGGCCAGACACTCCGCGATGACCAGTTCGGTGTTGTCCCAGATTTCAGCAGCATCGTGCTCCACCCATCCTGGCCGCGGGTAGATCTGCCTGTGCTCCCGTTGCGCCATCGCCACAATCCGGCCACCCCGGTCCACGACGGTGAAACGAGTGCTGGTGGTTCCCTGGTCGATTGCTCCGACCAAGTCTGTCATCACGTCCCCCTCACTGCGTCTGGTCAGTGCCGCCGCTCGCATTCCCGGCGCCACCGGCCAGCTGCGAAGCTGCCTCGCCACCCGCGGTAACGAACTCTTCGATCACGTCGCCACCGTACTGCAGCATCACGTCGACCTCGGGGCGCTCTGCCGCTGCGAAGCGCCGTAACACGTAGTCGGCGGGGTCCATCGATCCGGGTGGTCGCCCGACTCCGAATTTGAGCCGCCAGAAGTCCTGCGTCCCCAGTGAACCGATCACTGAGCGAACTCCGTTGTTGCCCCCGGCGCCACGGCCAAACTGAACCCGCAGCTTGGCAAACGGCAGGTCGATATCGTCGTGCACTACCAGTAGACGGTCGGGGGTCACGCGGAAGTACCGAGCCAGCGGCGCGACCGATTGGCCCGACTCGTTCATGAACGACTGGGGCAGCGCGAGCGCCACGGGCTCATCACCGATGCGAGCCTCTGCAACCTCGGCACGGATCGACAACCGTGCCCGCTTGAACGAGACACCGAGCCTGTCTGCCACGACGGTGACGACTTCGGCGCCGACATTGTGCCGAGATCCTTCGTAATTGGCGCCGGGATTGCGGAGCCCGACGATGAGAGTTCGCTCCATCTGGGACGACTCAGGCCTCGTCCGACTCGCCTTCCGCAGCTTCCTCAGGAGCGCCTTCACCCTCTTCGCCTTCTTCGCCTTCGAGTTCCTCACCCTCGAGGAGCTCTTCTTCGACCTCTTCCTCGACCACCCGCGGGATGATCACGGTGAGCAGCGGACGGTCTTCCTCATCCAGGTAGGTGACCCCTTCCACCGCCGGCAAGTCGGATACCTTGAGGGTGTCTCCCACCTGCAGGTCTTCGATCGCAACCGGGATGCTGGATGGGACCTCGGTGGGTAACGCCTCGACGAGCACCGTAGTCTCGATAGTCTCCACGAAACCGCCGTCTTCCAGGACACCGGTTGGGGTACCGAAGAAGTCGATGCTGACCTCAGCCTGAATGGCGACGTCGAGCGACACCTTCACGAGATCGACGTGGGTGATATCGCCTCGAACGGGATCGCGCTGGATTTCGCGAGCCACGGTGAGAATCGGGTCGGTTACTTCACCCTCAAGCGAGATGAGGGCATTCAGCCCGGCTTCCGTGGTCAGGGCCGAGTACAGCTCTCGGGAAGACACGGACACCGTGAGCGGGTCGATCCCCCTGCCGTAGACAACCGCGGGCACCTGACCAGTGCGGCGCAGCCGCTTGGCGGGCCGGGTTCCTCGCTCGGGGCGCGGTTCGGTGCGCAACGTAACCTGATCCATGATCCTCGTGACTCCTCGGTGGCGGCCGCCGGTCAACCCGACGGCGTGACCCGCGCGACCCCGGCTGAAGGGAAGGCGGAGCGTGCATGTTAGGCCATTCTCCGGTTTGAAGGCCAAAGGAGTCCCGCTTGCCGCGATCTCACCCGGCCAGGAAGCTGAGCCTCACCCGGCGAGTTGGGTTGTCCTGATTGGGATCGACCAGCACGACTGACTGCCAGGTTCCCAACGTCAGTTCCCCTTCGATCACCGGGATCGTCATCGAAGGAGCCACGACCCCGGGGACGACATGGTCCGCCCCATGCCCCGGTGAGCCGTGGCGATGCCGCCAGAGTCCTTCCTCACGAGGGATCAGCCGATCGACGAGATCCATGAAGTCTGCATCACTGCCAGCCCCGGTTTCGAGAATGGCGATTCCGGCTGTGGCATGAGGAACGAACACCGACACGAGTCCGTCACCGCGTCCTGCAACGAATCCGGCCACCTCACGGGTGACGTCGAACGTCCCACGGCGCCTTCCGGTTTCGATGACCAGCACCTCGGTGTCCAAAGCGGCCTCCGTTCTCCGCCGTCCTGTCGGAGTCGGCAGCAAGCGATACCCGGCCGACGTCAGAGAAGCCGGCTGACTATCATCGTACCTGCGTGGGGGCCACCCTCCGGAAGCCCGATTCCGGCGGGGACAGCCTCTCGGGTCTTCGGGCGGGCCCGGCAAGGGAAGGCATTCGAGGGCGGAGCAATGGAGCGGACTGCTGGGGGGCATATTCGAGGTTGGCTGCTGGCAATGCTCGTCGCCGCGTTCACCCTCGTGCCGATGGGGGCGGTGCTGGCTGGAGGTACGCATCCTCCGGGGTCTTCCACCACGTCGACGTCGGCGCCGACGACGAGCCATCCGCCGGGATCCACGACATCTTCGCTCCCCGCCACCACGACCTCGATGCCGGAGACCACCACCTTCCCGCCGGACACCACCACCCCTTCGATGCCCGAAGGTACAACCACCTCGGCGCCTGCTACCACCACGACCACAACCACACCTGAGACAACGTCGACTGTGCCGCCCACCACCACCAGCAGCACCTCGTTGACAACGACCACCAGTCCCGTTGAGACCACCACGTCGCTGCCGGCAACCACCACCAGCACGAGCATGGCCACCACCACGACCGCGGGCGGAGGAAACGGCGAGAGGCTGCCGGACACCGGCAGCGCAGAACTGTGGCTGGCGGCCGTCGGCCTCCTGCTCCTGGCGCTGGGTGGGCTTGCCATCGAAGGAGCTCGCCGCCGCCGCCACTACCTCTTCACGGAGGCGATTCCCCACTTGTGGGGCAGCGGCCATACCGTGCACCGGCGCCGCGCACACGCCGGTGCAGATGATCAGGCGGACGCCGGCGACTGAGCTCGGGTGCCCAAGAGGAGCCCAGCCCTAGATGTTCTCGCCCTTGAAGATCTCGCTGACCGAAGCGTCGGTGAAGATGGCGTTGATGGTGCCTGCGAGGATGGACCCGATCGACAGCACAGTCAGCTTGTCGAGGTCGGCGGCATCATCCGGAACGGGGAGCGTGTTGGTGATAACGACTTCCGAGATGGGGGCGTTCTTCAACCGATCGACCGCGGGCTCGGAAAGCACTCCGTGGGTGGCAATCAGGCGCACGCTGAGCGCACCCCGCTTCATGAGCAGCTCCGCAGCGGCTACGGCGGTGCCTGCAGTGTCGATCATGTCGTCTGCGATGACGCAATGCCGGCTGTTCACGTCACCGATGATCTCGAGCGCCGCCACCTGATTCCGTTCGTCCGGACGCCGCCGCTTGTGCACGAACGCCACCGACGCGTCGAGGTGGCGAGCGTACTTAGCGGCCCACTTCACAGCTCCGGTATCCGGAGACACGAATGTCGTCGGACCCTCGATCGTGCGCGCCAGGTAGTCGACGAACACAGGCAAAGCGGTGAGGGCGTCGAACGGCGTGTCCACGAAGCCCTGGATCTGGCCGGTATGGAGGTCGACGGACACGATCCGGTCGGCTCCCGCTGATACGAAGAGGTCGCCCATCAGCCGGGCGGTGATCGGCTCGCGAGGCCGGCCTTTCTTGTCCTGCCTGGCGTATCCGTAGAACGGGACCACCGCTGTGATGCGCTTCGCCGATGCCCGCCTGAGCGCATCGATCATGATGAGCTGTTCCATCACGTGGAAGTTCATCGGATTGGTGTGGCTTTGCAGCACGAAGCAGTCTGCCCCGCGCACACTCTCCGTGTAGTGAATGTAGATCTCGCCGTTGGCGAAAACCGATCGCTCGACACCACCAAGGTTGGTGCCAAGGATGTTGGCGACTTCCCGGGCCAAGTTCTCGTTAGAAGACCCAGAGAACACCATCAGCCGTTTGCGGCTGGAAATCTCCACCGTTCGCACTCCTCCAGTCGAGCGATGTTGACTACGCGCAGCGTAGCGGCTGCCGGCGCTCTCGCCCACAAACAACACGGATCACAGCTCACGCCGTTGGTAACCTCTGAGCCCCGCCCAGATCAGAGCAGGGATGAGAACCAAGGTCACCACCACCGCCTCGACATAGTCGGAGGCTTCGGCCCCTCGAATCAAGGCGTCGAGCGACCCTGCAAGATGGCTGGGGAACCAGGCACGCGCAGATTCCACCAGACCAGACAATGCCAACAGCACCAGGACGCCTACCGATACTGCGGCCGTCATCACCACCGAGGAGAGCCAACCCCCGATCCCGGCGACGAGTGCTACGGCGAACGCGAGATACAAAGCGAAGAGCAGCCCCCCGGCAACGATTCGGCCGGCAGACAGCCCTCCCAGCAACGCCCAGGTCTCATAGGCAGCCAGCCCGAGCCCAACCGCGAACGCCATCACAGACACCACGGTCACGACAACATATCGCGGCATAATCAAACGGTTGATCGAACTCACCCGGGTTCGCAGAAACATCGACATTTCCGGGTCGGCGTCGAGGGTCAGCGCCGCAGCAGCTACCACCACAACAGCCAGCAGCCCGATCTGGAGACCGTTCGACATGAACTGGGTAATCCCATCTGCCGGCACCGTCTCTGGCAGTTCGATGGCGATGCCCCCGCCCACACTCTCGAGGATCTCTCCCAGGTAACGGGCGGTCAACGGTCCCAGCAGGCCGAAGAACGCCCAGACCCCCACCAGAGCGATCCCACGCCGCGTGCGCACCATCCGCAGCCACTCGAGACGCCACAGGTTCATCGCACACCCCGGCTCATCGGGTCAACTCCAGGAACACAGACTCCAGAGAGGGAACGGAAGGCGCCACAGATACCACCGCCGCTCCGCTCTCGGCCAGGACACCCGAGATGGAGCGCTCAGCCACGTCCAGCGAGGTCACCAGCAGCCTGACCGACGCGTCGTTCTCGACGTCGGCTGAGGTAACCCAAGGCAGGCTGCGGAGCCGCTCGGCAACCCGCCCGGCCCCCGACCTGACCTCGATATCGAAGCCGGGGGTGGCGTAGCCGGCGATCAAACGATCGGTGGAACCCTCATACACCTGCTCGCCGTCCCGCAGGATGCCGACCCGGTCGCACACCGACTCGACATCACCGAGGATGTGGCTGGAGAAGACGACCGTGGCGCTGCCGCGCATCTCGCCAACGAGGTCGAGCACCTCCCGCCTCCCGGCAGGGTCGAGCGCGGACGCGGGTTCATCCAGCAGCAACACCCGGGGTGCACCGATCACCGTTGCTGCCAGGCCGAGGCGCTGCAGCATCCCCCGCGAGAACCCGCCCACCCTGCGGTCGGCGGCCTCACTCAAGCCGGCCTGAGCGAGCACCCGCATCGACGCGTCGGGATCGGAGACACCGACGAGAGATCCGGCGAGATCCACGACTTCACGAGCCGTGAGCCACCGCTCGAATCGCGGGGCATCGGGCAGCACCGCGATCTCGGCACCGGGCGCATCGATATGGAACGAACCAGAAGTCGCGGTTCGTAGCCGGGCCAGGATGGCAAGCAGCGTGGTCTTGCCGGCGCCGTTGGGACCAACGAGGCCGTAGACGGAGCCCTGCGGCACAGTGATGTCGACTGCGTCCAATGCCAGCTCGGCTCCGTACCGCTTCGAGAGCTCCTCGACACGAATCACGAAGACTCGCGTCCCACCAGGAAGTACACCACCCCGCCGAGAGGAATACTGATGAGGATGATGATGGCCCACGCCCACTTCGGCAGATGTTTGACGTCGGAGCGGCTGAGGTCGTAGAGGGCAAAGACCACCCACCCGATGAGTAGCACCGCAATCGGGGCGATGGCGGCAGCGGTCATGGTTGGCTCCTCTCCCAAAACGGGGAGCCTATCGTTTCGGCGCCCGCGTCCGACCGCCGATCGTCACGACCCCTCGTCTCGTGCCCGCAGCTCCATCTCGGCGGCCAGGAGCTGGGCGTCGTCGTTGACCCCCATACCCTCGACGGCGTCTGTGATCAGTGCCCCAACCCGCTCACCGGCCGCGACGAGCAGGCCCACCACGTCGGTGAGGTACCGCTCGCCCTGATCGTTGTTGGACCTCACGCTCCCCAGCGCCGCCTCCAACGGCGCGCGCTCGAAGGCATATACGGATGTGTTCACCTCGCGCACGGTCTGCTGCCGAGCGTCGGCGTCGCGTTCCTCCACGATGGCGGTAACTCCTGTATCGCCGCGGAGCACCCTGCCGTATCCCGTTGGGTCATCCACGATCGATGTCAACACCGTCGCCGCGTTCGCATCGCGCTGGTGTTGCGCAACCAACGCCGCAATGGTGGATGCGCCCAGCAGCGGCATATCACCCGGAAGGACCAGCACCGTGGCCTGCCCTGCGGGCAGGGCGGCAAGGCCGATCTCTGCCGCGTGGCCCGTTCCCAGCTGTTCTTCTTGCAGCGCGCTCGTCACCGTCGCAGGCAGCACCGCCCGCACCGCGTCTGCCTGGTAGCCGACCACCACCGCCGTCGCATTTGGCGCAGCTTCGGCAAGCGCATCGAGCACCCAGAGCACCAGGGGCCGGCCGTTGACCTCGTGGAGCACCTTGGCGAGGTCGGCCTGCATCCGGGTGCCCTTACCTGCAGCGAGCACCAAGGCGTACACCGTCACGACGAAATCGCAACCGTCGGCTGGGGGGCCAGGACTCGAACCCGGACTGGATGGACCAAAACCACCTGTGCTGCCACTTACACCACCCCCCAATATCAGTCGGATGGATCTTCGATTGTAGGAGCTTTGAGGGATGGCACCGGGTCGCCTGCTACAGAGTCCTCGACGCGGCCGACCCACACGTCTTCGAGCGATCCGTTCGCGTCGAACAACGGTCCGCCGTCGACCCGCCCCAGCCAGCCAAACGGTACCGGTACCGTCGCCACCACCGCCCGAGCCCCCTGGGGAACCACCCGTACCGCCGCCCCGGCTTCCTCGGCATCGGAGAAGAACGCAAACAACGCAGACCCCGACCCGGTCATCATCACCGGCCGAGCCCAGCGTTCTGCCAGCTCAGATCTCCAGTCCTCGACCCGCGGCTCGAGATCCACCGCGGCCATGTAGAGATCGTTGACCAGGGGTCCGTGACCTCGCAGCTCCGGAGGGATGTCCGATCCCGCGACGTCGAACCCGCGTGGCCCGCCGAGTTCATCCCACCTCCGATACGCGGCCGCGGTGGGCACCACGACCGGCGGAACCACGATGCCGAACGCATACCCTCCCGGTGTCGAGCGTTGCCGGATCCGATCTCCGACACCGGCGACTTCGGCATTGCCCCCTGCGAAACAGAAGGGAACATCCGAGCCCAGCAGTGGGGCAATCGCGGCCAGGTCGGCACTTCCAACCCCGAAACGTCTGCCGGCACACACCAGCCCGGCTGCCGCGTCTGCGCTACCGCCACCGAGTCCTGCCTCCATTGGGATACGTTTGCCGAGAGTGAGCGATACCGGGTCTGCCGCCCCCGCGCGATCGCGCACCATGGTCACCGCCTGCCAGGCGAGGTTGCGCCACCCCTCCGCCACTTCGGCCCCGCGCGGCGACTGCAGCGTGTCGACGTCTGCGTTTGTCAGCCGCAGCTCATCCAACCACAGGATCGACTGAAACAACCCATGGAGGGGATGGAGGCCGTCTGCCCCCGGGGCACCAACGCGCAGCGTCAAGTTCACCTTGGCGCAGGCGTATCCCTCGATCACGGTGCGACGCCAGCCAGACGCAGGTAGTCCGCGGGCGATAGATCCTCGGCCCGCAGCGTCGGGTTGATGCCCGCCAGATCCAGCAGGCGCTCCACGTCTGGAAGCTCAGCACGTAGCGACCCTCGAATCATCTTGCGGCGCTGCGAGAATGCCGCGACCGCCAGCGCCTCCGCCCTCTCGGTATCGGGCGCCGGGTCGATTCGATCCAGCGTCACCACCGCGGAAGCGACACTCGGCACGGGCACGAATACCTGGGCAGGCACCGCAAAGCCGAAGGCAGCTTTCGCCCGCAGCGCAACGACCACGGAAGGTATGCCATATGTCCTGGAGCCGGGCGCCGCCAGGAGGCGGTCGGCAACCTCGCGTTGCACCATGACGACAAAACGGACGATCGCGGCAGCCTGCTTGAGGAGGTCGAGCAACAATGGAGTCCCCACGTGATAGGGCAAGTTTGCCACCATGGTCCACGGGCCGCCCGGCAACTCGGACGCGAAATCGACGCCCGTAGCATCCGCGAACCTCATGTCGACGCCCTCGACACCGGAAAGTGCCTCTGCAAGCACCGGAGCCAGCCCTGCATCGACCTCGTAGGCGACGACGGTGGCTCCAGTCGCGGCCAACGCCCTTGTCAGCGTCCCCGTCCCTGCCCCGACTTCGACCACGGAGTCACCAGCTCCAACGTCTGCGAGCCGCACGATGCGGTCAACCAGGTTCGGGTCGGCGAGGAAGTGCTGTCCCAGCTGCTTGTTGGGGCGCCTGCCGTGCCGTTCCAACAACGCGCGGACCTCTTTGCGCCCCTGGGGGCGCTCTCGGGTCACGAAGCTGCCCTGCCGTAGACCCGGTTCGCCGTGGTGGTGCTCCACTGTGCGACCTCAGCGACCGATGCACCCCACACCGCGGCCAGCGCGGCACCGATCAGAGGAATGTTGGCGGGTTCGTTGTTCTCGCCACGATAGGGCGGTGGTGCCAGGAACGGCGTATCGGTCTCGACCATCGTCCGCTCGGGGGGCGCCTCCGCCGCGCCCCGGCGAACAGTGTCACCAGTCTCGAATGCCACGGGACCCGCAAAGGAAAAAGTCACTCCGAGGTCGCGGAACCGCTTGGTCCAACGAGGCCCGCCGGTCCAGCAGTGCAGGATGGCCCGCTCCCCCAGCGCCGCATCCTCGAGGGCGGCGAACACGTCGGCAAAGGCGTCGCGACAGTGCACGATGATCGGCTTCTCGAGTCGCGCAGCCAGGGCGAGCTGGGCCGAGAAAGCGGCCAGCTGCTCGTCTTGCGGAGAAAGATTCCGGTAGTAGTCGAGACCCGTCTCGCCGATCGCTAACGCCTCAGCCGCCAACGAAGAGATACGTCCACCTTGCGTTGGCCACAACGATGCGTCGTGTGGATGGAGTCCGGCCGACCACCCGACGCTGCTGGGAAATCGTGACGCCAGCCGGCGCGCGGCCAGCGTCGTCTCCAGATCGGTGCCGGGCGCCATGATCCACGTCACGCCTTGCCCGGCAGCCCGCTCGAGCGCGGCAGCGTGGTCATCTTCGAGCATGAACAAGTGGCAGTGGCTATCGACCCACACGGGAGCAGCCATCGGGCTCAGTCCACTTCTGCCGCAAGCTCGACCTTGGCAAAGAGTGGCTCAGCGGGCCCGAGTTCGGTACCCGCCGCAATGGCAGGCCGAGTCCAGGCAGGGGCCCTCTCAGTCACCGGACACCCCACCATCTCGAGCACCGCGACCGATGTCACCGGCAGATAGGGAGCGAGCGCAGTGGCGATCCCGGCGATGGCGCTGAGCGCCGCGTAGAGGATGGTTCCGGTGCGACCCGGATCGGTCTTGGCCGTCTTCCACGGCTGCTCCTCGCTCAGGTAGCCGTTGACTGCTTGCGCCGCCCCCATGGCCGCGGCCAAGCCGGCGCGCAGCTTCACTGCCGAGATGAGAGCCGCGACTTCGTCCATGGTCTCGTCCACTTCGGCGAGAATCGCGTCGTCTGCTTCGGTTGAATCGCCCGGATCGGGAACCACGCCTTCGAAGTAGCGGTGTGTCATCGAGACCACCCGGTTCACCAGGTTGCCCCAAGTGGCCACCAATTCTTCATTGATGCTGCGGGCAATCTCCTCGACAGAGAGATCGGTGTCGTTCGTCTCAGGAAAGTTCTTAGCCACTGCGTAGCGGAGCGCATCGGGTTCGAACCGACCCAGCGCTTCGCCGATCGTCATCCCCACACCTCGGCTCGACGAGGCCTTGCTGCCGCGGAAGGTCACGTGCTGGTTGGCAGGTACGTCGGTCGGTAACTCCAGTCCCTGGTACCCCATAAGCATCGCGGGCCAGATGATGGTGTGGAACGGGACGTTGTCCTTCGCCATGAAGTAAAAGTGCTCTGCCTCCGGGTTCTCCCACCAGAGGCGCCAGGCGTCCGGATCGCCCTCGATCTGGGCCCATTCCTTGGCAGCGGACAGGTAACCGATCACGGCATCGAACCACACGTAGATGCGCTTGCCTGGTCCGAGATCATCAATGGGAATCTCGACTCCCCACTCGATATCGCGCGTGATGGGCCTGTCCTGAAGCCCCTCCTCGATCCACCCGAGCGAGAAGTTGAGCACATGCTTGCGCCATCCTTGCCGGCTGCGCAGCCACTCCTCGAGCCGATCGGAGAACTCCGAGAGCCGGAAGTAGAAATGCTCAGTGCTGCGCACCTCAGGAGTCGCGCCGCTCATCCGCGAGGTCGGCCTGATCAGATCGGTTGAGTCCAGCGTGCGGCCGCAGTTCTCACACTGATCTCCCCTGGCGTGCTCGTAGCCACAGTGGGGGCACGTGCCCTCGACGTACCGGTCGGGCAGGAAGCGCTCCGCGACCGGGTCGTAGAACTGATCTGAAGTTCGCTTGTCGATATGACCGTTCTGGTAGAGCTTGAGAAACATGTCCTGAGTGACGGCGTGATGATTCGGGGTTCCGGTTGACGTATACAGGTCCCAGTCGAATCCGAGCAAATCCCACTGCGCCAGAAACTCGCCGTGGTACCGATCGACGATGACCTGCGGGTCGACGCCTTCGTCGTCTGCTCGCACCGTGATAGGGGTGCCATGCACGTCTGACCCTGACACCATCAAAACGTGATCGCCCCACGATCGGTGGAACCTGGCGAAGATGTCCGCAGTCAGATAGGCGCCGGACAGGTGACCGATATGCCGCGACCCGCTGGCATAGGGCCAGGCAACGGCAACAAGGATGTACTTCGGGGAAGGCGTTGGGGGTGGCACGGGACCGGGATGGTACCACCGGGATGTCCACTGCCAGATGGCGTGTATGAAGGCGTTTGTCAGAATCCCGGTAGACTTCTTCCAGAAAACACCAAACCGGCCGGTGGGGACGAGGGCTCGGCAGACTCGCTGTACGGAGGTACATCGCGTGGACACCACAATCGTCAGGAAGATCGACGATCTTGGCCGAATCGTCATCCCGGCCGAGACCCGGCGCCTGCTCAACATTCATGAAGGCGACGAGCTGTCGATAGGCGTCCAAGGCGACAGCATCGTGATCCGCAAACGTGAGGTCACCGTCGCCGTAGGCGGCCACAGTTTCGAGATGTCGCGAATTGCCATGGCCGAATGGGAGCGGCGCGTATCTGCCGAGATCGGAAGCCGCGACTCGAGCAAGATCCAGGCCGAGATCAGGCGCCGCCTGGGTCTCTGACCACCAATTCGTAGAGTTCCCGGCGCGACACACCGTTCTCGGCTGCGACATCACGAACCGCATCCGAGGTGGAAGCTCCGGCGGAGATCCGGGCTCCGACCGCTCCCACTAATTCTGCGAGCGGGGGCGGATTCGGTCGAGAAGCCCCACCCAGAACAAGTGTGAATTCCCCACGGGGCCGGACGAATTCGCCCCACCGCTCCGCCGCGGCCCCGAGTGAGCCCCGCCAGATCTCCTCGTGGAGCTTGGTGAGTTCCCGAACGACAGCGAGCGGGCGCTCGGACCCCAATACACTTCGGCAGTCCTCCAGGTCGCGCACCAGCCGGCTCGGAGCGGAGAACAGCACGATCGTGCGCTGCTCTTCCGCGATCATCGCGAAGCGTTCGGCGCGAGCGCCCGCCTTGCGTGGCAAAAAACCCTCGAACACGAAGCGCTCCGAGGGCAGGCCGGATACTGCCAGGGCGGCCGTGACCGCGCTCGGCCCGGGGATCACCGTCACCTCAGCGTCGACCTCGAGCGCGGCACGCACCGCGGAATGGCCGGGATCGGCAATCGCCGGCATACCCGCATCGGTGACCAGCGCGATGGTGGCGCCCTGTGTCAACGCCGCAGCCATTTCGCGGGAGCGCTCCGCTTCGTTGCCCGCGAAATAGGACCGCAGGGAGCGATCGATCCCGAAGTGGCGGAGCAGGGTCTGGCTGCGACGGGTGTCTTCAGCGTAGACCGTGTCTGCCGCCTGTAACGTCGCCTCGAGACGAGGGGAAGCATCGTCCAGATTGCCGATCGGTGTTGCACACAGAATGAGCCTGCCTGGCATGGAATCAGCTTAGGAGGTGGATCGCGGTGGCATCAGATCGCCAGCAGCTCGAGCCGCGCCTCCAAGGACGGTGGCACGGCGCCAGTCGGCAGTTCCGCGATCCACGTCACAGCCGCCATCGTCACCATCTTCCGAGGCGCGAGGTCCCGGATGAGACAGACGCGACCGTGCCGGTCGAGCCCGACGACGATCAGGGGGTTCCGCAGACCGAAGCCGTGCACGGAGCGCGTCTGCAGCAAAACGCCCCATCCGGGCGGGACCGCACGAATCCCGTGCAACCGCGCTCGATGGCTGCGCGCCGCAAGTAGTGGTCCCGAGAACCAGGTGCCGTCACGGAGCCGAACCGCCATATCGGCGAGGTTCGACCGGCGATTTGTCCATTGAATCCCGACGAGTGTTACCCTTTCGGCCATGGCCAAGGCAAAACGACGCAAGTTGCGCGCCCGACGCAAGAAAGCGAATCACGGGCGACGCCCCAACGCCGGCAGGGGTTGATCCCGCCCGGCAGTCTGCTGCGCGCCCTCCCGATGATCTGTTTCGATGGTCGTCGCGCGCCACGAGACGCGCAATCACATGTCACAAGGTACGAAGCGCGTCCCCAGCTGACAAGAGGCCGTCGCGATCGTCGGGCGGCTGCTACTCCTCTGGAAGCCCCTCCTCTGGAAGCTCGTCCTCCGGTGCGATCTGTTCTCGCAACGCGGCGCCCGCAACTTCGTCGGTGGCGATCACGACGGTGAGTTCCGACCCGACCCTGTCGAGGAAGACGTAGTAGCCGTTGCCCCGGTACAGCACGCCGCCACCGGCGTTCACGGCCGACCCTGCCCGCAGCTGATTCTCGGTGAGGGCAATGAATGCTTGCGTGATCTCGATCGCGGCCTGCTCGCCATTCGCAACAACGCGGTAGGCAAATGCAGTCTCCTCATCAGCGCTGCCGAACAGGATGTAGGTGTCCCCTGCCCAGCCATTCACGGTCTGGGTGAGGGTTCCTGGAGTCAGCGTCTCCGACAAGACCTGCCGCAGCCCGAACTCGCCGAGTGAGGCTGCCGGTCGTGCCGTGTAGCCGGGCAGCTCGGCCTCGATGGGTGTTGCCAGCACGGGCACCTCTCCTCGCAAGTGACGTTCCGGATGCAGCGCGGCGCGGGTGCCGCTGGGCGGCTGGATATACGCGCGGTCGACGGTGGCGATGCCCCCACCGCGAACCAGCCCTGATGCGAAGTCGACCCCATGTTCGAACGGAAACGCGAACTCGTCGGCTGCAACCGTCGGGAGACCGACGGCGCGGTCATCGTCTGCTACCCCCAGAGCGATGTCTTGCTGCTCTTGGAGTGGCAGTTCCTGGATATACAGCAGCTCGAAATAGGTCCCGTCACCTTCGATGAGAGCCTCAGCAGCAGTGGCGCGATCGTCTGCCTCCGCGGCGCGGAGCGTAGTGCGCAAGCTCCCTGCGCTGAACAGCTGATCCGTCAGTGCGTGCACCACCTCGTGGACAACAGCTGCTTTCTCGCGTGCAGTGAGTTCAGTCGTGTCTCCCGAAACTACGAGCGCGCCGGTTTCCCAGTCGTAGAACACCCGAGAAGGGGGCGTGTACAGCCCGCGGCGTAGCTGCTCCAGATCGGCGTCCTCTGCGAGCACCTGCGTCAGGTGATACAAACCGGTGTGAGTGCCCAGCAGCCCGGGGTCGAGGGAGGCCTCGAACGCGCGGGCCGCGCGTTCGGCGTACCCATCCGGGGTGACGATCAGCACTTCGAGGGGTACCGCGAAGCTGAGGCCACGAAGACGTTCCGCTTCCGCGACCAGAGCCGCGATTTGGTCGGAGAGCTGCTCACGGGTTGCGACGTCTGCGGCATCTGGCGGCAGCGTGGTTGTGGGTGGCGTCAGCGTGACGGGGGGCAGCGTCGTCGTCGTGTCTGCTTCGGGGACGGTGGTGGTCTCCCCTGCGGAAGTCTCGGCGGTCGAATCGGGCGCGGTGCTCGTGGTCGGTTCTGCCGAACCGCTGACACAGCCGCTGACGAGCAGGGCGAACGGAAGCAGCGGCGTGACGACGCGCAGCAGGGAGGTACGTAACTTCGGATCCACCGGCGCGAATCTACCCCGGAACTGGACTTCTGCCGCTGATCCTCCGAATCACCCCGGGATCAGGTCTCCCTTGCCGATCACCACGATGCCGCTATCGGTGACGGTGAATCGATCTCGATCACGTTCCAGATCGACCCCGATCCGGGCAGAAGCCGGGATCCGGACGTTCTTGTCGATGATCGCCCGCTTCACGACGGCGTGGCGGCCAACTTCAACCCGATCCATCAGGACCGAGTCCTCGACCCTCGCGTAAGAGTGGAGGCGAACTCGAGACGAGAGGATGGACCGCCGGGCCTCAGCGCCGGACACCACGACACCGGCCCCAACGATCGACTCGATTGCCGCTCCGGTGCGACCGTCTTGCTCGAACACGAACTTGGCGGGCGGCAGGGGCGGGCGGTGAGTGAAGATTGGCCACTGTTCGTTGTAGAAGCTGAAGATCGGATCGACCGATATGGTGTCCATGTTGGCCTGGTAGTACGAATCCAGGGTCCCCACATCCCGCCAGTAAGCGTGCTCCCTATCGGTTTGGCCGGGAACGTCATTGTGCGAGAAGTCGTACACACACGCCTCGGCGCGTGCCACGAGCGCCGGGATGATGTCTCCCCCGATGTCGTGTGATGAGGTGTCTCCCGCGTCTGCATCGCGCGAGACGATCTCGCGCAGCAGCTTTGCGTCGAATACGTAGTTGCCCATCGACGCGTATGCGACCGCGGGGTCGTCCGGCACCGGCTTCGGTTCTGCAGGTTTCTCATCGAATGCCACGATATGGTTGCCGTCGTCTGCCGTGATCACGCCGAATGCGGTGGCTTCTTCAATCGGAACCCGAATGCCTGCCACCGTGACCCCGGCTCCGCTGGCTACGTGCTGCTCGACCATCTGCCGGGGATCCATCCGGTAGATGTGGTCGGCGCCGAAGACGATGACGTGGTCGGGCCGCTCGTCGGTGAGGATGTTGAGGTTCTGGTAGATCGCATCTGCCGAGCCCGAGAACCAGTGTGGGCCGCGGCGCATCTGCGCCGGAACCGGGGTGACGTAGTTACCCAGCATCTCTGATACCCGCCAACCCAGCGCCAGATGGCGGTCGAGGCTGTGACTCTTGTACTGGGTGAGGACCGCAATCTTGCGGTAGCCGCCGTTGACGAGATTCGACAGGGCGAAGTCGACGAGGCGGTATACCCCGCCAAAGGGCACGGCAGGCTTCGAGCGATCCCTCGTCAGGGGGTAAAGGCGTCTTCCCTCTCCGCCTGCCAGTACGAGAGAAATGACCTTGGGCGAAGCTGCCATACCGGAAACCTAGCCGACCGCGGCGCTAGCCCAGTCGCGCTTTGGTCGTCTCCGCCCGCCCCACGCGACGCTCCACTGTGCAGAAGATCACGACCTGGTTCAGCCGATCGCAGCAGCCGGCAGCGATCCAGCTCATGCCGTCATTCTCACGCAGGTGAGGGACGGGCTTTCTCGCTCACCGCGTCCTGGGCAGTCGCCCGTTTCCTGGGGGTGCACGTGGAGACGAGGGTTTCGATACGGATTCGTCCACGCGCATCCGGGAACGCACCACACCCACAAAGATCCGATCGACCCGCAGAGAGCTGCGGCCTAGGGTTGTCGCCGATGACTGCACAACCCAACGCCGACCTCGACCGGATCGTTGCGTCTGCCCGCAACCACGGCGTCGAACTCGACGAAGCAGCAGCCACCGAGTGGCTCGCCGCAATCCAGGCCGCAGGCTCCGAAGCGGACGTTGCTTACGATGCGCGCTCGGGCGTATACGGGCACCGCGTCTCGATGCTCGACTTCAGCAGCGAGGACCTGGCTTACTTCCGTCGCGTTGCCGACATCGTCGGGTTCGAGGACGAGGCCGATGTCGAAACTGCGCTCGCCCTTTCGGGTTTCGCGGCCCAATCCAAGATCCAGGCGTATCCCGGCGATTGCGACTTCTTCGAGCGCATCAACATCAAGGCACCGACCCGGCAAGCAGCGTCCGGCCGCCTGGCCGAGATTCTGCGCTCCAAGGCCCTGGAGCGCAGAACAGGCGACCACTATCAGCTCGTCGAGGTGAAATTCGGGAGCTACCGATTCCAGGTGGTGCGAGACGGTCACTCATACGCGGCAGATTCCGCGATCTCCTGGGAGCCGGAAGACATCGAGCGGGGGTGGTTTGCGGCCCGCAGCCGTGACGGGACCCGGATCCGGATCATCTGGGACGAGGTGGCCTCCGACCCCGGGTGGTGCAAACTCGACTGGATCGTTGCCGACCCCGTGCGCAGTCAGGTGGCCAACGCCAGCAACATGCTCGACGTGACGTGGGAAGCACCAGACGGTTCGATCGAGGCACTCGACGGCTTCGTGGACCACTACTTTCAGGAGATCTACCTCGAGGCCGAGTCGCTTCCCGTCTTTGCAAAGCTCGTCCGCAACGCTTCTCCGGATGCGCTCGATGACTACGTCGTTGCGCTCGAGTCTGAGGTACACAAGTACATCTCGCAAGAGCCGAGGAACTACGGCAAAGCCGCCAAGCGCATGTACAACATCTTCCGGTACAACGGCTCGTATGCCGAGGCTGCCTACCTGAGGGAGCTGTTCGACGAACCGACGGCAGCGCTCTATCAGATCCACGCCGCGATCCGGGCAATCGACGAAGCATCCGAGCCGGATGCCGGCATCACGGATGAGATGCTCCTCGCAGAACTCGATCGCGCGATCGTTACGGTCGTCGACACGATTGACGGCGAGGAAGAAACCGAGATCGTGCGGGGGCTGCTCGACCTGCGGGCCAGTATCGCAGACGAGGCAGACCCGGACCGTTCCGAGCGAGTCGAGGCGACCCGGCAACGGCTCCTCAACCTGGTCAACAGCTTCTTCTACGAGAAGCTCACCGCCGTACCAACCATCGCCTCGTTCATGAACGGCCTCAGCTGAGTCGCCGGGACCACGAGCGATGCTGCAACCCCGCGCAGCACCACAACAATCCCCCGCGCCTCCTCGCCCACCACCCGCCGAGCGGGGTTGACGCTGACGTAACGTGAGAAAGTACGGTGCGGACATGGACACCGAAACTGCCATGACGGTCGGCGAAGTCGCCGAACTCGCAGGGCTGACCGTTCGTACGCTTCGCCACTACGACGAAATCGGGCTCGTGACGCCCAGCGAGCGGACCGCAGCCGGCTACCGCCTCTATGGCAACCGTGAAGTTGAGCAGCTCCAGGAAGTGCTGTTCTTCAGGAAGCTGGGGTTCGGGCTGGAAGAGATCAAGACCATCGTGGACCGGCCGGGCTACGGGCGTGTCCCGACTCTCGCGCGGCAGCAGAAGCTGCTCGAGGCGAAGGTTGAACGCCTCCTGGTGATGATCGAGGCGATCGACGCCGCCGTCGCGGCAGAGAAACGAGGTACTCAGATGCGCAACGAGGACATGCTGGATGTGTTCGGAGGCTTCGACCCTTCCGAATACGAAGAGGAAACCAAGCAAGGGTGGGGAGACACGGACGCGTACAAGGAGTCTGCGCGGCGCACGGCCCGCTACACCAAGATGACGTGGGAGCAAATCAACTCCGAGGCCGGCGAGATCGATGCTGCGTTCATCGAACTCATGGACAACGGAACACCGGCGGACGGTGCAGCAGCCATGGCGGTGACGGAGCAGCACCGTGCTCACATCACCAAGTGGTTCTATGAGTGCACACCCGAAATCCACGCCGGCTTGGGGCAGGTGTACGTGACCGACCGCAGGTTCGCCGAGAACATCGACGAGGCTGCTCCCGGGCTAGCCCGATACATGTCGGACGCCATCGCGGCGACCTCGCGGAGACTGTGACGTCTCGCCTCCGCATTTGCCCGACGAACCGGCTATCGAGCGCGTCGGATGGGAGTGCGAGCCGGGCGCACACCTCTACGTCTCCACGGGCCCGAAAGCCAGTCTCCGAGAAGCGCCGCTCGGTCCCTTCAGGTCGCCAGCGTCGGAGCCGGCCGTCAACGAGGGAGAGGGCCGGTCCTTTTCATGAACCGGCCCTCTCGCGTGTTTGTCTCTTGAGACTCAGCTCGGTCAGCCCTTCGCTGCCGAGAAGGCGTCTGCGTAGTAGTTGTTGAAGTCACCCAGGTCTTCGAAGAACTCCAGGATCGCCATGGTCTCCGGTGGCGGATAGATGGACGGATCCTCGAGGATCTCCGGGTAGATGAACTCCGTGGCTGCGCCATTGGGACTGGCGTAGTAGTTGTAGTTCGTCAGTTCCGCGCCGTTCCCCGCGTCGAGCATGTAGTTGACGAAAGCGTGGGCGGTACACGGGTGCTCAGCCGTAGTCGGTATTGCCATCGTGTCTACCCATGCCGCCGAGCCTTCGACCGGAATCGCATACCCGAAGTCCTCGTAGGCGTCGTATACGAGGTTCCCCTCGTCGTCGTACTCGGAGATCTCGTCGTACTCGGCGAGGAAGTCACCGTTCCAACCCTGCGCGACATTGGTCTCGCCGTTGGTCAGGTCGGTCCAGTAGCCCGAGGAGTTGAACGTTGCTATCCACTCCTTCGTCTCGGCGATCAGCGCTGCCGCTTCATCGACCTCATCCGGGTTGGTCGTGTTCAGCGAGTAGCCGAGATACTTGAGGGCCGACCCCATGGTCTCCCGCTCGTCGTCGAGCAATGAGATGAACCCGGCGTTGGGTTGGGCGACATCCTGGTCGAAGATCACGGCCCACGACACGCCGTTCTCATCGTCGATCGACCCATAAAGGTAGCCGATGCCGGTCGTTCCCCACTGATACGGAGCCGAATACTGATTCCCCGGATCGTAGGCAGCATTCGTGAAGAGGGGATCCACATTCGCCATGTTCGGGACTGCCGCCTGGTTCAGCTTCACGAGCAGATCGCCATCCTTCATGATCGAAACCATGTAGTCGGACGGCACAACCACGTCGTAACCGACCCCCGCATCGATCTGAGCGAGCATCGTCTCGTTGGAGTCGTACTCGGTGAGGACCACGCTCACGCCGTACTCTTCTTCGAAACCGGCCACGAGGTCCTTGACTTCGGCGTCTTCTGCGAGCGCGCCGACCGGGATGTACTCGGTCCAGTTGTAGAGATTGAGATCTCCGTCGACCTGACCGAGCGCGCACGCATCAGCCATGGCCTGGGTTCCGGTGGCTTCTGCCGCCGTGGTTTCAGTGGCAGCGGTGGTTTCCGTTCCCGAACCGCTCGTGGTGTCGGTCGAGTCGTCGTCGCCGCACGCTGCTGCAACCAATGCGAGCATTGCCAATAAGACAATGAGACGTTTCATTGGGATTCCTCCTGTCATTAGTTCTCCCTTTCCGACCTTCGCTGGAACGCCAGCGAGACCAAGACCAATACGATTGAGACCGTGATCATCAGTGTGGAGACCGCGTTGATCTCCGGCGTGATCGACTTCCGAACGAGACCAAACACATGGACGGGCAACGTCGTTGCCCCCGGGCCTTGTACGAAGCTCGTTATCACCACGTCATCGAGCGACAGCGTCAAGGCGAGAAGGGCACCACCGATGACGCCGGGCAGGATCAACGGCAGCGTCACCTTGCGGAACGTTTGCCACCGGTTCGCATACAAGTCGGCTGCTGCATCCTCCATCGCGGGATCCAGGTGGGCGAGCCGCGCCCGAACGACGATCGCCACGAACGAGATATTGAAGGCAATGTGCGCAAGGGTGATGGAGGTCCGACCCAGCGGCACGACGCCCGTCTGCGTAAACCACAACAGCAGCATGACCGCCATTGTCACATCTGGGATGATTACCGGCAGGTACAACAAGCCGTCGAACGCGCCGCGGCCGACCCATCGCCGGTAACGATCGAGGGCAAGCGCCGCGGCCGTGCCCAGCACCGTGGCGACGGCCGTCGATATCAGCGCAACGACAACCGAGTTCTCCACGGTCTTCAGCAGTTGCTCGTTCCCCAGCATCCGGTCGTACCAGCGCAGTGAGAACCCGCCCCAGTTCCCGACGTTGGCCGACGCCGAAAACGAGAAGACGACCACGATGATGATCGGCACATACAGAAAGGCGAATACAACCCAGCCGTTGATGGAGAGCAGTCGATCCACCCACGGTCGCATCGCCACCCCTTGGCGCAGCGTCATATCGTCCTCCCTCCCGTCCTGAAGTAGACGATCGTCGCGATCAGCATCACGATGAGAATCGCCGAGGACAGCGCGGAACCGAACGGCCAGTTTCGAGCCGAGCCGAACTGAGTCACGATGTAGCTCCCCAACAGGTTCACCTTGCCACCGCCCAGGATTGCGGGCGTCACGTAGGCGCCCAGACTGGGGATGAACACGAGGATCGAACCGGCAATAACACCCGGTTTCGACAGCGGAAGCGTGATCTTCAGAAACGCCTTGCCACCCGACGCGTACAGGTCCCGACCGGCCTCCACAAGGCTCCAGTCCATTCGCTCCAAGGCGGCATAGAGCGGGAGCACCATGAAAGGCAGGTACCCGTAGAGCAACCCGATGAATACGGCCGGTTCGGTGAACAACATCCGCTCCCACAACCCTGTGAACTCGCCGAACTGGGTCACGTACCCGTCAGAGTCCAGCAAGATCTTCCAGGCATAGGTGCGGACGAGGAAGTTCGACCAGAACGGTATGAGCACCGCTACGAGCAGCAGGGTACGGGTGCTTTGCCGAGCGCGCGTGGCGATCCAATACGCGAGCGGGTACGCGAACAGCAGGCAAAGGAGTGTGTTGAGGACCGCCATCCACGCCGAACGAATCGCGATGGTCCGCACCAGCGGTTCCGCCAGCCGCTGCCAGGAGTCGATGTTCCAGTTCTCGAGTTCCGGCCTGCCGGTCCTGCTGCGACTTGCGAACGAGAACAAGAACACGATCAACAGCGGCAAGGTGAAGAAGAAGGTCAGATAGACGTACGCGGGCGCCGCGTGGAAGAAGCCACGCCAAGACTCACGGCGCCGAGCCTTGCGCTCCAACTCGGGGTTGACCGCTTCCTCTTGCGGCGCCTCGCGTTCGTCGAGCATCGTCATTGCGCCAGCGCCCTTGCAGCCTCTGGATGGAAGTCGACGACCACCTTGTCGCCAACCTCCCAGCGTCTCATGCTCGGGAGGTTCTCGACGTGCACATCGAGCGACCCGGCTTCGCCTAGCTCTACCTCGTAATACATCGAGTCCCCCTGGAAGATGGTCCGAGCGACCGTGCCGTCTACGGCGTTGCGCCCCGGCGGTGTCTCCGACCGGTTGGCGTACAGATGCACCTTCTCCGGGCGCAGGGTGAGGGTGACACTCGTGCCCACAGCGGAGTCAGTCCGCGCCTGGACGACCTCACCTCCCTTCAGCCGAACCGCCCCGGGCTCGACGATCTCACCGGCCAGGAAGCTCATCTCGCCTACGAAGCTCGCAACAAACAGGTCACTGGGAGCCTCGTACACCTCTTCGGGGCTTGCGACCTGCACCAGCCTGCCTTCGTTCATGACGCCGATGCGATCGGACATCGTGAGCGCCTCTTCCTGGTCGTGCGTCACGTAGACGAAGGTGATGCCCACTTCGTGCTGGATGTCTTTCAGTTCGAGCTGCATGGTCTGGCGGAGCTTGAGATCGAGCGCGCCAAGCGGCTCATCGAGAAGGAGCACCTTCGGACGGTTCACCAGTGCCCTCGCCAGGGCAACCCGCTGTTGCTGGCCTCCCGAAAGCTCGCTGGGCTTGCGCTTTCCCATCCCCTCCAGACGTACCAGGTGAATCGCCTCTTCGACCTGGCGCGAGATGTCCGCCTTGTTGACTTTCTGCATGCGCAAGCCGAAGCCAATGTTGTCTGCGACGTTCATGTGGGGAAACAACGCGTAGGACTGAAATACGGTGTTCACTGGCCGCTTGTTGGGCGGCCGGAGGCCCATCTCCTCGCCGTAGATTCTCACGCTGCCGTCTGTCGGGAACTCGAGTCCGGCGATCATTCGCAGGGTGGTGGTCTTGCCGCACCCCGATGGGCCCAGCAGGGAGAAGAACTCACCGTCGCCGATTTCGAGGTCCACATTGTCGACGGCGGTGACATCCTCACCGAATTTCTTGGTGACACCATGCAAGCTCACGGGGATCTGGCGGTCGGTCACGCGATGCTCCCCGAAACGATCAGCGCGAACTGAGGGTGGGTTGGCGTCCAGGAACCATTCCGACCCCAGACGCCGGTCGAGGCTGCCCTCCCCGACCCCACGGAAGGCGCCTCAGGCCCCATGGTTGATCATGACGTGTTTGACCTCCGTATAGTGCTCCAGCGCGTAGGCAGACATATCCTTTCCGTACCCCGAGTGCTTGAACCCGCCGTGTGGCATCTCGGAGACGATGGTGATGTGGTCGTTTACCCACACCGTCCCCGACTGCAGCCCCTTCGTCATCCTCATGGCACGGCCAACATCCTTGGTCCACACCGAGGCGGCAAGACCGAAGTCGACGTCGTTGGCCCAGACAAGCGCGGTGGCCTCGTCCCCGGCATCCTGAACCGTGAGTACCGGCCCGAACACCTCGCGCTGAATGATCTCCGACCCCTGGTCTGCCCCCACGATCAGCGACGGCTCGTAGTAGTAGCCGGCGCCACCAACGCGGTTCCCACCAGTAGCGAGCCGGGCCCCACCCGCCGCAGCCCGGTCGACGAACCCGGCGACGCTGTCGAGATGCTGCTTCGAGACCAAGGGGCCCATCTCGACGTCTGGATCCTGGGGATCTCCTACAGCAATCTGAGTGACCTCGCTGTGGAGAGCGTCGACCAGATCGTCGTGGACACCGGAGGTGGCGATCACCCGACAGGGCGCGGTGCAGTCCTGACCCGAGTTGTAGAAGCTGGCCTCACGAAGCTTGGCGGCGACGGCCCCAACGTCGGCATCGTCGAACACCACCACCGGTGCTTTGCCGCCGAGTTCGAGGTGGACTCGTTTGAGGCTTTCGGCCGCAGTGCGAGCGACGGCCCTGCCTGCTTCGACGCTGCCGGTGATGGAGACCATCGCAACGTCTGGATGCGCAGACAGTGCTTCACCGACCACCGAGCCGGAACCGCACACGACGTTGAGCACGCCGGGAGGAAGCACACCATCGAGGAGTTCGGCTAGACGGACCGCGGTCACCGGAGTGATACCCGAGGGCTTGAGGACGACCGTGTTGCCGGTGGCAAGCGCGGGTCCCAGCTTCCAGGTCGCCATGTTCAGCGGGTAGTTCCACGGTGCGATGGCTGCAATCACGCCGATGGGGTCTCTTCGGACATACGAGGTCGCCCCCGGCCAGTACTCCGCGGCTGCCTTGCCCTCGATGTGACGAGCGGCGCCGGCGAAAAAACGCCAGTTGTCGACGGTGAGGTCGAACTCGAAATCGACGATGGACACAGGCTTCCCGACGTTGTCGACCTCGAGACCCCGCAACTCGTCCAGATGCTCCTCGATCACATCCGCGACCTCGAAGAGCACTTCTGATCGGTGGCGGGGAGTGGTATTTGCCCACGAAGGGAATGCGGAGGCGGCGGCTTGGACGGCAGCATCGACGTCCATGGAGGTGCTCACCGGGACAGTTCCCATGGCCTCCGCAGTGGCAGGGTTGATTACCTCGGTGGTCACTCCGTCAGCAGACGGCCGCAACGCGCCGCCTATGTAGTTGAGCAGTTCCATTCGAGGGTTACTCCCCTTCCCCTGGTCGCGTCCCGGTCGCCATGTTGGCCGACGGGCTGCTCCGCGTAGCTCCTGCCCCCGGGCGTAGTGATCCCCTCAACCATTTGTCACGTCCTTGGCGAACTGCTCGAAGACCGCCACGTAGTGGTCGACCTCGGCATCGCTGTGCATCACGGACAGGGTCCACTGCTCATCGGCGCCCGGTGTCATGTAGACCCCGTTGACCATGTGATATAACCAGCCGAGATAGTTGAGGCCATCATCGAAGTGCGCAATGTACGATCGATAGTCAACGACGCGCTCGTCTGCGAACATCACGCAACCTTTGGAAGCGACTCCGATCGAATAGGCCGGCAGGCCGTAACGATCGCATACGTCCTGACACCCCGCGAGAATCCGTGCGCCAATCTGGTCGAGTCGGTCGTAAGCGGCGCCGTCGAGCACGCCGAACAAGGCAGCCTCTGCCGCCGCCATCGTGAGGGGATTCCCGTTGAAGGTCCCGATCTGAGCAACCGTGCCGTCTTCGATCTGAGCCATGATCTCCTCGGTGCCGAGGATCGCCCCGATCGGGGTCCCCCCGCCGGTTGCCTTGGCCAGCGCGATGAGGTCGGGAACGACGCCGTACTTCTCCACAGCTCCTCCGGCGGCAACCGTGGCCCCGGTCTTGACCTCGTCGAATATCAGCAGCACGCCGTGTTTGCGCGTGATCTCCCGGACCGCTTCGAGGTAACCGTCTTCAGGGGGGACCACGCCGATGTTGAGCATGATCGGCTCGATGATCATGGTGCCGACATCCGGATTCGCGGCGAGGGCTGCATCGAGCGCGTCCGGATCATTGAAGGGCACAACGACCGTCAGGTCCAACAAAGCCTGCGGGATTCCCGCAGATTGTGGCACCGACACGGGATGCGCTCGTGAACCCATCTTCGACGGGTCGGGATGGACCGAGACCATGACGGCGTCATGGTGGCCGTGATACGAACCCTCGATCTTCAGCAACCCATCCTTGCGCGTGAAGGCTCGCGCTAAACGCACGGCGTCGAGGGTCGCCTCAGTCCCGGAGTTGGAAAACCTGACCTTGGGAAGCCCGAACCGGCGAGACAGTTCGCCCGCTACCCGGACTGCAGCCTCATTGGGGGCCGCGAAGTGAGTGCCCTTCGTTGCGGTGTCGGCAATGGCTGCCGCCACCATCGGGTGGGCGTGGCCTACCACCATCACCCCGAACCCGTTGTGAAAGTCGCTGTACTCGTTGCCGTCGAGGTCGACAACCCTGGAGCCCCGGCCCTCAACAATGTAGATGGGGTGGGGAGCCTGCGCCTGGAATGAAGACGCCACTCCCGCCGGAAGCACTTGCTTGGCCTCCTCGACGAACTCACCCGACTTACGAGTCTGGAGGCGCAGCGACTCCTCCATCGAATTCGTCAGTTCCGCCACGCGGTCTGCATTGACGTTTGCTGCCATGCGTCCTCTCGATTGCTCTCCACTCGGGAGCCGAGATCACAGGGCACCATTGATAGCAGGCGAATCGAGTCATATGCAAGCGGAAGAGTCTTCCATATAGCCGATCGGCAGCCTGAAGGTGGAAAATATAGCGAAATCTGAGAGACTGTGTACTTTGAAGGAGAATCTCATCACGCAACGCACCAACGCTGCCGAAACGCCGGACCTCGATGACAAGGATCTCCAGATCATTGCGGCGCTTCAGATCAACGGACGCGCCAACTACGCGGATCTGGCAAAGGGAATCGAACTCAGCCAGGCGGCCATTCGACTCCGGGTCAACCGACTGCTCGAGACTGGTGTGCTCGAGATCGTGGCCATCACCGATCCCCTCAGCATCGGATTCACCGTCCAGGCCATGGTCGGTTTGACCGTTGACGGTGGTATCGAGACGCTCAGCGATGAAATCGGAACTCGCGAGTACGCCGTCTACGTGGTGTTGACCGCAGGTCGCTTCGATCTGCTGGTAGAGGTGTTGTGTGCCGACAACGATCACCTGCTGGAAGTGCTGAGTGACCTGCGAGCGCTCGACGGAGTGTCTTCGGTCGAGGCTCAAACCTACCTCAGGTTGACCAAGCAGACGTACGCCTGGGGGATGCCCCCGCTCCGTACTACGACCTGACGTTCGACCCCGGTGCCGCTTCAGCGTCGGATCGACCGTCATCCGACAAGAAAGACCCTGTCACCGGGTCGTACGGTGACCACATCGAGTGCCTCGTCCGGCACCAACAAGAAGCCGCGCCTGCCGTTGCCCAAGAACCTCAGGATCTCTCCCAGTTGGGGCGTCGAGATCTCCTCGACCTGGCGCCGGGCACAGAAGCGGCTGAACTCCACGCATGGCGCAGCGAAGCTCACCATCTCCAGCCTCGCCATTTCGCCGGTGTCCTGATTCTCGATGGTCAACGCGTTGCCGAGATCGTCGGGCCAGACCTCGTGCGGATGGTCGATGACGATGTTCTCGCCGGCGACCCCCACGACCATGTGTGCGCCGAACTCATCGCGCATCGCGGCGTAGTGTGCCGTGAATCCGACACAGACCAGATCGTCTTCGTCGTATGCCTTGGCGGGGTGATCGAGATGGTGGATATCCAGCACCTCCTCCCCAGTCGGCAGGGTGGCCTGGATCCCCCGTCGGGTGATCTCCAGCCGCTCGACCTCAACTCGACGGCCGGCGTCGTAGAAGGATCGGACCAGCGACGGCTGCGGGAGACCGACAATGAGACCGTTCGGTTGTATTTGGACGAGGCTGACCCTGCCCAACGGACGAACTGGGGCGTCGCTCACCCTGGGTCCTTGCTGGTGGCGCCGAGAAGACAGAAGGTAAGTTGGCCTTCGTCGACTCCGTCTCGAATCCTCGCCAAGCCAGCGGCATCTACGGTGGGGAGCGAGTCGTGTCCCCCGCAGGAACGAGAACGAGCCACAGTCACCTTCATCGCCTTTTCAGATCAGAGATAACCCGCCGGGCCGCATTGTGCCCTGGAGCACCGGTGACACCTCCACCGGGATGAGCACCCGAACCGCACAGGTAGAGGTTCTGGATGGGCGTCCGATATTGGGCGGCCCGCGGATGGGGTCGGAAGCTGAAGAGTTGATCTAGGTCGTGCCGGCCGTGGAAGATGTCAGACTCGGTGAGTCCGTAGACCGTTTCGAGGTCCAGCGGACTCAGCGTCTGGCGCCCGACGATGATCTCGGGAAGATTCGGCATCACCCCGGCCATATAGGACACGATGCGGTCGGCAACGTCCTCTTTGATCAGGTCCCAGTGCAAGCCGTCCGCCAACTGATACGGGAAGTACTTGGCGAGGACACTCACCACATGTTGACCTGGTGGCGCCAGGCTGTCGTCGATCGTCGATGGAATCGTGATTTCAAGACGTGGCTCCTGCGGCAACCGCCCCCTCGCTGCCTCCCAGTAGTTGGCTTCGAGCCCCTCGATACCTGGAAAGATAGTGATGTCGGATCGACTCCACCGGTCATCCTCTGCCAATTCCGGGAACCGGATGTCGGGCAATGCTTTGAGCGCCAGGTTGACCTTCATGGAGCTGTGGCCCATCCGCAGCCGCTCGATATCCCTGGCGAACTCCTCGTCCAGGTCGCTCCGATTGACCAACTCGAGGAAGGTGCGTTTCGGGTCCGTGTTGGCCAGGACGCAGCGGCTGCGTACGACCTCGCCGTTCTCGAGCCGAACACCGTTCGCGCTGCCGTCCTCGACGAGGATTCGCTCGACCGACGCGTCGGTTCGAATCTCGACGCCGACCGAGCGAGCGAACGATGCCATCGCCTGGGTGATGCCTCCCATACCTCCCTTCACCAGACGCCACGCTCCCACCTCACCGTCCAATTCGCCGATTGCCATGTGAAAGAACGGAATCGCAGAACCGGGTTGGTCCAGGCTGGCGAAGTTGCCCGAGAAACAGGCAGAGCCGTACATGCTTCTCACCATGTTGCTCTCGAACCAGCGCTCGATGATGCCGCGGGCGCTGCCGGCCATCATTTGCGCGAGCCGATAACGCTGCTCCGGCGACAGCTTGCGGATATCGAGACCCATCCCGGCAAGTGCCGTCATGTCGCGCCAACCTGCATCCAACTTGGGGGGTTCGCGCAACATCTGGTTGCGCAGGACCACGCCGATCTCCTGAACCATGGAGTCGAACTGCTCCATGGCATCGAAGTCGGTCATCGAGAAACGCTCGACCTCCTTGCGGTCATGCTGCTCATCTTCGGTGAAGAACAGATAGTCGTCTCCACACACGGCCAAGGTTCCGTCCATCGGCAACATCGCGAACCCGTGGTGCCGCAACTCCAGATCTCGGATGACCTCGGTCCGCAGGAGGCTGACGACATATGACACCGTGGAAACTCGGAAGCCGGGCTGGATTTCTTCAGTCACCACCGACCCACCGACGATCGGTCGCCTCTCGAGCACGAGCACCCTCAAGCCGGCCTTCCCGAGATAGCCGGCCGCGGTGAGGCCGTTGTGGCCCCCACCAACCACGATGGCGTCGTACGCCGTGCTCATCTCGCCGATCCTCCCGGGAGTGAAGCCTGGATCTCCGCCATTGACATTGCTTGCACTGCCGGCGCCTATCCGACGTCTGCGAGAATCTCGCGAGCCGCGTTGTGGCCCGGAAGACCGGTAACGCCACCGCCGGGGTGAGTAGCGGCGCCACACATGTACAAACCCTTTACCGGTGTTCGGTATCGCGCGTAGCCGGGGACGGGCCGCATGTGGAAGATCTGGTCGAGCGTCATCTCGCCGTGATTGGGGTTGCCCTCGGC
This sequence comes from uncultured Acidimicrobiaceae bacterium, assembly GCA_964397045.1. GTDB lineage: Bacteria > Actinomycetota > Acidimicrobiia > Spongiisociales > UBA5794 > CAYNHF01. The sequence goes on from CAYNHF010000047.1 coordinate 142,177, forward strand.
CAGCCCGAACCTGGCTTCGAGGTCCACGGGAACCAGGATCTCCCGGTGCAGAATCGTGTCGCGGATGCCGGGTGCATACTCGGCCAGGGTATCGATCACGATGTCCGCGAAGGCGTCGCGTTCCAGATCCCAGGTCCCGTCACGCAGTTCGTACGGGGCGTACTTCGCGGTGATCGACATGACGTGCCGACCATCGGGTGCCAGCGTCGGATCGCTCAGGGTGGGAATCAGCACGTCGAGATAGGGATGATCCGAGTAGCGGCCGTACTTAGTGCAGTCGTAGGCCCGCTGCACGTAGTCGAGCGACGGCGCGATCTGAATCGGTGCGCGCAACCTCCCGGCATCATCCGAGTCGACCGCCGCAAACTCCGGAAGGTCACTCAAGGCGAGGTGAATTCGAGCGGCCGAACCTCGAAACTTGATCGCTCCGACGCTGCGCACGAAGGAAGCCTCGAGGATGCGCGGCTCGACGAGCTCATGGAACGTCGTACGTGGGCCCGCGTTGGAGACGACGATCGCCGCCGGCATCGTATCCCCACCTTCGAGCTCGACTCCCACAGCCCGACCCTGCTGCACGATCACCCGATTCACGGGAACGCCGGTTCGGATGTCCACACCAAAATCTCGCGCCGTGGCGGCAAGGGCAGAGGTGAGGGCACCCATGCCGCCCTTGACAACACTCGCCGAGCGGAACGCGCCGGTTCCGCCCAGCGCCCAGTTCCCCAGCATCGTGAACGAGGTTCCTGCTTCCCGGGGCCCCCAGGTGATGTTCAGGACACTGCTGGCACCGATGGCTGCTTTGACGGCAGGCGATTCGAAGTACTCGCTCAGCAAGTCCTCCGCCGACATCGGTAGGACCCGCAACAGCTCTCCGATCCGCTTCCTGCCGAGCCTGCGCACCGGAGCCAAGAGTCCACTGCCGGCACGCACGTCGCGCAGGCCCACTTCAGGAAGGTCGGGCGGCGTCAACTCCATCTGTGCCCGCATGACCTCGGCGATCCTGTCCATCAGTTCCACGAATTGCGGGTACCGCTGCGCATCCGCTGAAGAGAACCGGGCAATCGCCTCGGCGGTCCGGGCTGGATCTCGCCATATCGTGAGCTGGGAGCCATCGGGTTGCGGGCAGAACGCGACCGCTTCAGAGGGTACGAAGCTGACCCTCGTCGCGATTCCAAGGTCGCGCGCAACGCGGGGAGACAGGTAACCGCCACCGTCTGCAACCGTAGACACTCGGAATCCCGGATGGATCTCCTCGGTGACTGCGGCACCGCCGACCATTGCCTGCCGTTCGAGCACGAGCACCCGCTTGCCGGCTCTGGCGAGGTAGGCGGCGGCCACCAGACCATTGTGGCCGGCTCCGATCACGATCAGGTCGTAGCGAGAGGCCTTCACAGCTTGCCGCCCAGAATCGCTCTGGCGGCCAGGCGCCCGGGGCCTGAGGTCACGCCGCCACCTGGATGGGTACCGGAACCGCACTGGTAGTAGTTGCGAATCGGGGTGCGGTAGTCCGCCCACCCGGGAGTAGGTCGGAAGAAGAAGAGCTGGTCGAGGGTGAGCTCGCCCTGGAAGATGTTGCCCTCAGTCAGATCGAGCTTGTCTTCCATATCCCACGGGGTCAGCACCTGCATGTCCAGAATGACCTCCTTGAGGTCCGGAGCGAATTCCGAGAGGGTGTCGATCACCGCATCACCGAAGGCGTCTCGTTGTTGGTCACGCCGCTCGGCGTCTGCCTCGTATGAGGCGTACTGAACGAAGATCGACATCACATGCTTGCCCGGAGGAGCCATGGTCGGGTCCACTGTGGTGGGGATCTCGACCTCCATACATGGGCGTTGGGAGAAGCCACCATATTTAGCGTCGTCGTAGGCCCGTTCTATGTAGTCGACGCTGGGGCTGATGGCGATGGATCCGGCAATCAACGCGGGATCAGGCATCGCCGTGAACGTCGGCAAGCGGTCGAGCGCCAGGTTGACCTTGCCTGATGAACCCCGGTACTTGAAGTTGTCGATCGCATTGATGAGATCAGCCGGCAGCTCGTTTTCATCAACCAGCTTCCGGAAGGTGACGTTGGGATCACAGGATGACACGACCGTCGTCGCGTAGAACTCCTCGCCCTGCTCCGTTGCCACCCCGACGGCCGTTCCGTTCCTCACGATGACGTTGCTCACCGGTGTACTCACTCGAATCTCGGCTCCGTAGCTTCGCGCCGCGCTCGCTATGGCCTCGCTCACCGCACCGGTCCCACCCTTCTGGGCGCCCCATGCCGTGTAGGCGCCGTCGAGTTCGCCCATGTAGTGGTGGAGGAGCACGTACGCGGTTCCGGGCGATCTCACGCCGAGCATCGTTCCGATGATGCCGCTGAGGCCCGTCGTCGCCCGGATCACATTGGTCTCGAAGTACTCTGCCAGGAAGTCGTCGACACTCATCGTCATCAACTTGGTGAGTTCGTAGAACGTCTGCTTGTCGAGGCCACCGAGATGCCTGCCGAGTCCAAGAACGGTCTGCAGATCGCGCAGACTCTGTCGGGTCGGGTCGGGCGGCGTCCACCCGAGGATCGGCTTCACCGCATGGGCCATCTTGTACATCATGTCGGTGAATCGCGGCATCATCTCCGCGTCTCGCAGTGAGTGCCGCTTCAATTGGTCTCGCTCCTCGGCCGGATCGGTCGGAAAGACGATGTGGTCGCCGTTCTCCATGGGTGCGAAGACAGAATCGATCGGATGGATCTGGAGACCGTGCTTCGGCAGCTCGAGCTCCCGAATGACCTCCGGCCGCAGCAAGCTCACGACGTAGGAGTAGACCGTGTACTTGAACCCCGGGAAGATCTCCTCAGTCACGGCTGCTCCGCCGACCACGTGCCGTTGCTCGAGCAGAAGCACGCTACGCCCGGCGCGGGCAAGGTAGGCGGCACACGTCAGACCGTTGTGACCACCACCCACCACGATGGCGTCATAAGTCTTCGCCACTACGCCACCACTTCTCGTGCCCGCTTGCGCGGCGGATCGAAGAACGGCAATGCAACCACCGTGGCCGGCACCGAATAGCTCACCGCTTCGATCATCTCCTCGATGAAGACTTGAGCGCCCGCCCCGGCGGATTCTGGCTCGAGTCGGGCGATGACGACATACTTCTTGAGAACCGGCGACCACGAGCCGCTGGTGCCGCGACCAACGTGCCGCTCCTGATCAGCATCCGAATAAACGGGAACGGCGTCTGCCCACGGGCGCTGCGGGAGGGGCAGGGGCATGCCCCACTCGGCGTAGAAGCGCGCCATGGCGACCACATCGAGTTCCAGGCCGACGGTGAGCCAACGAGAGCCGCGCTCCTGCTCTCTGCGGAGGGCCCGCTGCCCGATGAAGAAGTCCTTGTCGAGGTCGACCATCCAGCCAAGACCCAGGTCGTAGGGCGAGGTCTTCTGCACAGGGAACATCGTCTGGAAGGCGGAGGTGAAGTCGGCATCGATGAGCAGCAATCCACCTTCGAGTCGCGCCAGATCGAGGGCAATCGTCCCGGCAGGTCGGAGCTGATGATCACCCGCAATCTCCATGATCGAGTCCCACACGTGCACCACGCCGGCAGGGTCCACGAAGACCTCATAGCCGAGGTCCCCCGTGTACCCGGTACGCGAGATCAAGGCCGGAACACCTGACACCTCGGTTGTCGCTGAGCGGAAGAACCCGAGGCTCGAGAGATCGGCAGGTGTCAGCCGCTGCAGCAGATCGCGCGAGGTTGGACCCTGCACGGCGACCCCGGCGAACTCTTCCGATACGTCTTCGATCTGCACCTCGAGACCGATTGCGGCATCCTGGAGCCAGCCGAGGATCGGCACCGAGGCCGTCATGCGGAAGTGGTTCTCTGCCAATCGGGCCACGGTCCCGTCGTCGATGACCATCCCGTCGTCTTCGCACCAGGTGGCGTAGAGCACCTGGCCAACGCGGCACTTCGCTGCATCGCGGACGATCACGCGGTCGACGAGTGCTACCGCGTCTCGACCACGGATGTCGAACTTCAGGAGGGGCGATACATCGATGAGGCCACAGCCGTTGCGGATGGCGTGATATTCATGCAGGTGATCGAGGTCGTACATGGTGGCTGCAAGAAACCCGGACCACTCCTCCCATCGACTGCCGCGACAGAGCGGCCCGACCCGTGAATGCAGGGGAGAATTCCGTGCCATCCACACACCTCCGGAGGTAATGGTCAGTGCAAAACCGTAGCCAGGCGATGGTTGCCTTCACAATCGCGGCCTGCGGCACGCCGCAAGACCTCATTCATCCACCTGATGCCGCATGTGCCCGCCGTGGTGTCCTCCGAGCAAGGGAGGCCCGAGGCGCCGGTTGTCGCGTCCCGGCCGAGCCGCGCCCTGCTCAGATGCAACCCAACCCCCGGCTTGATAGCCGCAGAAGATCACCCGATGTGCATCGCTGACAACAGTCCCCTCCTCATTCAGTTGGCTCGGAGCGTCGCGCAACCTCACCGGCGGCGTTCATCTACCTGACGTTCCCCAAGTCGATCACCACGGTCTGCGGGTCGGTGAACTCCTGCACGCTGCCCCGACCCCACCCGGTATCGGTTCCCGCGGCGCCACCGAACGGCTGGAACGTTTCCCAGAAATCTGTCGAGTCATTGACGACGACGGTGCCGGACCGCACTCGATCCGCGTACCAGAAGGCGCGCTGCAAGCTCGATGTGAACACCGCGGCTTGAAGGCCGAGTCGGGTGCGGTTGGCCAGTGCCACCGCCTGGGCATCATCAGCGGCTGACAGGATCGGAAGCACCGGGCCAAACGACTCCTCTTGGGAAACCATCGAGTCCTCCGGTACCCCGTCGATCACCGTGAAGTCGTAGTAGAAGTCGGTGGGGAAGCCCTCGACGCGCCCGCCACCCTTCAGGATTGACGCGCCACGCGTTTGCGCATCGGCAAGGTGGCGATCCATTTTGGCTGCGGTCTGCTCGTTGTTCAGCGGCCCGAGGTTGGTGGTTTCGTCGAACGGGTCGCCGAGTCGTACGGCTTCGGACGCCTCCATGACTCCTGCGACGAAGTCGGCGTGGACTTCGTCGACCACGATCACCCGCTCGGTGGCGCAGCACACCTGGCCGGCGTTGTAGTACGCGCCGTACACCGCAAGCTCCGCAGCCGCATCGAGATTGGCATCCTCCGTGATGATGGTCGGGCCATTACCCGACATCTCCATGATCGATCGCTTGATGCCCATCTGCGAGATGATGCGGCGACCAGTCTCCGAAGACCCCGTGAAACCGATGCCGTCGACGCCCTGGTTGGTGACCAGCATCTCACCGATCTCGGCACCCCCCGGGATGATCGAGATCAGCCCTTTGGGGACCCCGGCGGCATCAAAGGCCTCCGCTAGTTTGAGCAGACCCCACGGGGTGAATTCGGGAGGTTTGACGATCACCGCGTTGCCGGTCGCCAGCCCGGGACCCACGTATTCCAGAGGGATGGTCACCGGGAAGTTCCACGGCGTGATCGCGGCCCACACCCCAACCGGCCGATTGAAGGTGAACATCCGCTTGTTGCGGTCTGTGGTGGGAATCACCCTGCCCTCGAGCCGCTTCACATCCTCGGCGGCGTTGGTGAAGTACTCGTTTGCCTCCGTAATGTCGTCGAGCGACTCGGCGTGATACGGCTTTCCCTGTTCGAGCGTCTGAATCCGAGCGATCTCGTCGACGTTGTCCCGCACGGCATCGGAAACTCGATGCAGCAATTCGGCCCGCTCGAATGCGGACCAATGCCGATACTCGTCCTGAGCATCTCGTGCGGCAGCCACTGCATGCTCGATGTCGGCCGGAGATGCCAGGGGCACGTTGGCGATGTGCTCGCCCGTCACAGGGCTGATCAACTCGTGAACCGTGTCGCCGGTTCCCTCGGTCCAATCACCGGCGACGTAGAGCTTCAGGTCTTCGGCCACGTCTCCTCCCGGTTTCTCGCCATGGCCCATCGCAACCTAACACCGCCTAAGACGTGCGGTGGAGGAGTCGGACTGCGTATCCTCGGACGTTGTGAATCGCGAGCTGAGAAGGACGGACCGATGGTCGTAGGCCGTCTTCCCGCGAGCGCATTTTGCACAGGACGTTGCTTCACCTCGGAGACTCTCGGCGCGCCTCAGCGCGACGCCGGGACAGCAGCCGGCGACCTACGAAGCCCAATACCGTTGATCGATGGAGGTTGTCGTCATGAGCGCTGATCGGGACCCAGATACGACGACGGTCGCCACCGGCACTTTCCCCGATCGAGCCCGAGTCGTGATCATCGGAGGCGGGGTGATCGGCGCCAGCGTCGCCTACCACCTGGCCAAGCTAGGTCGGAACGACGTGGTGCTGTTGGAGCGTGCCAAACTCACCTCGGGAACCACATGGCATGCAGCCGGCCTCGTCGTGTCCGGCGGTATGACCACCGACACCCTGGCCTGGATGGCGAAGTACTCGCGCGACCTCTTCGAGGTCCTCGAAGAGGAGACCGGCCTCTCCACAGGGTTCCGGCCGGTTGGCTACCTCCAGACGTCCAGTTCCCCGGAGCGAACTCACAAGCTCCGTCGGGAAGCCGACTTCATGCGCCTGATGGGCATCGAACGCGAGGAGATCTCAGCGGCTGAGGTGGCCGATTTGTGGCCGCAGATCAACACCAGCACCGTTACTGCCGGCTTCTTCACCGCGAACGAGGGAAGGGCTGACCCAGCGAATGTGGCGATGTCTCTCGCCAAGGGGGCCCGGATGGGTGGGGTTCGCATCTTCGAAGACACTCCGGTCACCGGGGTCACCCGACACGGCAACCGGGTCACGGGGGTCGTCACCAACAAAGGTGCGATCGAGGCGGAGCACGTCGTCAATTGTGGAGGAGTGTGGGCCAAGCAGATCGGTGCCATGGCCGGCGTCTCCGTGCCGCTGCAGGCAATCGAGCACGCCTACCTGATCAGCGAACCCTTCGAGGGAGTCTCCCCCGACCTGCCGATTTTCGAGGATCCCGACCGGTTCGCGTACTACCGGGAAGAGACCGGCGGCCTCATGGTGGGCCTCTTCGAGCCCGTGTCCGCTCCGTGGTCGCTCGACAAGATCCCAGACGACTTCACGTTCGGCGAGATCCCGTCGAATTGGGACCGATTGGCGCCGTTCCTCGAAGTGGCGATGGAGACCCTGCCTGCGCTCGAGCATGTGGGTGTTCGCAAGCTCTTCACCGGTCCAGAGAGCTTCACGCCGGACAACGGGTTCATCGTTGGCGAATCACCCGAACTCGACAACTTCTTCATCGCGGCAGGGTTCAACTCGCTCGGCATCCTCACGGGAGGCGGGGCCGGATCGATCATTGCCAACTGGATCGTCGATGGCGTCGCACCGGTTGACGTCACCGATATGGACCCGGCGCGGCTGCTGCCGTTCCAGACCAACCGCTCCTACCTGGCAGAACGAAGTGTCGAGCTGCTCGGGCGCCTCCACTCAACGGGTTCGTGGCCCCATTCGCATCCGACCACCGCCCGTGACGTGCGGCGGTCTCCGATCCACCACCGCCTCGAGGCCGCGGGAGCCCACTTCAGCGACGCGGCCGGATGGGAGTTGACAGGATGGTTCGCCCCACCCGATGCCGCCATCGAACCCAGACTCACTTACGCCCGGCAGGACTGGTTCGACTTCCATGCTGCCGAGCACCGCGCGGTTCGCAATGACGTAGCATTCTTCGACATGTCCTCGATGTCTAACCTCCTCGTGCAGGGCCCTCACGCGGAGCGCATCCTCAACCGCATGTCTGGCAATAACATCGCCGTACCGGTCGGGCAGTGCGTCTACACCCAATGGATGAACCCGGCGGGCGGGGTGGAAGCCGACCTCACGCTGACGCGCATCGCCGAACACAAGTTCCTGCTCGTCGTCGCGGAGTCGTTCCACCGCAGGGTGGAGGCGATGCTGCGGAGGGCGATCTCGACGGACACCGGGGTGTACGTCACCGACGTGACATCCGGCTATGCGCTGCTGAGTGTGCAAGGACCCCAATCGCGAGACCTCCTGGCGGAGATCACCACGGCTGACTTGAGCAACGAGGCGTTCCCCTACTTCACGGCCCAGGAAGTTGGCCTGCACCACGCGGTAGGTATGGCATTCCGAATGAGTTTCGTCGGTGAGCTCGGGTGGGAACTCTACGTCCCGAGCGAGTTTGCGGTCGGCGTATACGACCGGATCATCGACGTCGGCGCGGAATTCGGTCTCGCTCATGCCGGAATGGAGACCCTGGAGAGCACCCGTACCGAAGCCGGGAGAAAGGACTACGGCCTCGATATGGAGAACTCGGACACGCCCCTCGAAGCCGGGCTCGGGTTCGCGATCGACTTCGACAAGCCAGACGGTTTCGTCGGACGCGACGCCCTCCTGCGGCAGCGAGAGGAGCGACCGTTGAAGTCCCGCCTGGTGCAGTTCTTGCTGGAAGATCCGGAGCCTCTGCTCTACGGCGAAGAGCCGATCTTCCACGAAGGAACCGCAGTCGGCTACCTCCGATCGGGCGCCTACGGACATACCCTCGGCGGCGCGATGGGTTTCGGGTACGTGAAACACGATGCCGGAGTGACCGCCGACTTCGTGAAGTCGGGCGGTTTCGAGATCCAGGTCGCTAGCGAGCGGTACCCGGCGAAGGCCTCGCTGCGACCGATGTACGACCCGCATAACCTCCGCGTCCACATGTGACGTGCCATGGGCCGAGTCGATCAGAACGCCGGTTGGCGCGCGACGGTGGGTGATCCAACACCTCGCGGCGACATCGGCGAAGTGGTGAACCCGCTAACCGGACTGGAGAGGCACATCGACAATGGGAACTGAGAGTTGGGCCGTCTCGGCCTTGGCCGGCGCAAAGCCGGCCGTCTACTGGTCGGACCGGGGAGGCACCCCCGAACCCGCCCCTAGTCTCGACCACGACATCACTGCCGATCTCACGGTGATCGGCGGAGGTTACACCGGCCTGTGGGCGGCGGTTCTGGCCCTCGAGGACGAGCCGAGCCTGAGGGTGGTGGTCGTCGAAGGCGAGTGGTGTGGCTTCGGCGCCAGTTCACGCAATGGCGGCTTCTGCGACAGCTCGCTGACCCACGGTATCAACAACGGGATCTCTCACTGGCCGCACGACACAGAGACCCTGATCCGCCTTGGCCGCAACAACCTCGACGAGATCGAAGCAAGTATCGAGCAACACCGGATTGACGCTGACTTCAGCAGGGTCGGAGAGGTCGGGGTCGCCACCGACGAGTGGCATCTCGACTGGATGGAACAGAGCTTCAGAACGCATCAGTCGGTCGGCGACCAGGTTGAGTTGCTCGATGCGGAAGCAATGCAGGCGCGGGTTCACTCCCCTACATATCTCGGCGGGCTCATGCGATACCACGACGTCGCGCTGGTGGATCCAGTCAGACTGTGCTGGGGGTTGCGAGCGGCGGCGGAAACGCTCGGTGCCGCGGTATTTGAACACACCGCCGCCACCGCGGTGACCTCCCATCGGCAGGGCCTGCATGTGGCAACGCCGCGCGGCACCATCCGGTCCGAACGAGTCGTGATCGCAACCAACGCCTACCCGGGTCCGACGCGGCGACCGCGCCGCTACGTTATCCCGGTCTACGACCACGCCCTCATGACCGAACCGCTGAGCTCCGAGCAGATGGCTTCGATCGGTTGGAAGGAACGCGAAGGCATCGGAGACCTCTCCAATCAGTTCCACTACTACCGCCTGGACAAGGACGATCGCATCCTGTGGGGCGGCTACGACGCCGCATATCACTTCAACAACGGACTAGATCCACGCCATGACCAGAGCGATCGCACCCATCGCAAGCTCGCACAGAACTTCTTCGATACCTTCCCTCAGCTCGAGGGTTTGCGGTTCACCCATCGCTGGGGCGGCGCCATTGGCACGACCACGCAGTTCAGCGCGACCTGGGGGGCTTCGCACGGTGGCCGCCTCATCTGGGTGGCCGGATACACGGGCCTTGGGGTGGGTGCCAGCCGATTCGGTGCCAGGGTTGCATTGGATCTCGCCTTCGGAAGGACCACCGAGCGCACCGAACTAGAAATGGTGCGCAGAAAGCCGCTTCCCTTCCCGCCGGAGCCACTGCGTTGGGCTGGGGTCAGTATGACCCAGACGGCAATCCAGCGGGCCGATCGCCGTGACGGCAGACGAGGGTTGTGGCTGCGCACCCTCGACCGCCTTGGCATGGGATTTGACTCGTGATTCTCTCCCCGGGGTAGAGGTCTCGGCGTCCCGGGCTGCAAATGACGTGGTGATGTCATCCGATAGGGTGAGTGCACCCGGCCGGCGAGAGGAAGCGGACTGATGGTTGGAGCAACCGAGACCGCCACACCTCCCCACGCCAACCTGCCGGACCGAACCCAAGTGCTGATCATCGGGGGCGGCATCGTGGGGTGCAGCATTGCCTACCACCTGACCCGGCGCGGACTCAGCGACGTCACCGTCATCGAGCAAGGTGCACTCACCGGCGGCACCACCTGGCACGCTGCCGGCCTCGTCTCTCAACTCAAGGCCTCTCACAGCCTCACCCGGCTGGCGACATATTCGGCTCGCCTCTTCGAAGCGCTCGAGGATGAGACCGGACAGGCGACGGGATACCGCACGCCGGGGTCGATCTCGGTGGCTTCCGATGAAGAAAGATGGGAAGAGATCTTGCGCGGCGCGTCAATGGCCACCACCTGCGACGTTGAAACCGAGGTGATCAGCCTTGACCGCGCTGCGGAGTTGTTTCCATTGCTCAATACCGATGACCTGGTCGGAGCGTTGTACATCCCCCGCGACGGCCAGACGTCACCAGTCGACACCACACTGGCGCTGGCGAAGGGTGCCAGGGCCCGCGGCGCCCGCATCATCGAGGGCATCGCCGTGCAGCAGCTAGTCAGCAAAGACGGCAGGGTGGTGGGAGTCGAGACCGAGCGGGGCTACATCGAGGCCGAGACTGTAGTGCTGGCCACCGGCATCTGGACCCGCCAGCTCGCCGCCACCATCGGCGTGAACGTACCGCTCCAGGCCTGTGAGCACTTCTACATCGTCACCGAGCCCCTCGAAGGGGTCGAGCGGGGCATGCCGACGCTGCGTGACCCCGCCGGCTACACATACTTCAAGGAAGAGACCGGCAAGATCATGGCCGGCTTCTTCGAGCCGCGAGGCAAGGTCTGGAAGCTCGATGGCATCCCGCGCGATTTCTCCTTCGGCACCCTTGCGGAGGATTGGGATCACGTCGGGCCCATCTTTGAGCGGGCCGTGCACCGGGTCCCCGCTTTGGGTGAGTGCGGACTTCAGCTCTTCTTCAACGGCCCGGAGGCCTTCACCCCGGACGGGGTGTATTACCTGGGCGAGGCACCCGAGGTCGAACGCTGTTTCGTTGCGGCCGGCTTCAACTCCGTCGGCCTCCAATCCGCGGGCGGTGTCGGCTGGGTACTCGCAGACTGGATCATCGACGGCCACCCTCCGATGGACCTTTCCCCGGTTGACATTCGCCGGACCTTCCCGTTTCAGGCCCAACCCGACTATCTCGCCGAGCGCATCCCGGAGAGCCTCGGCCTCCTTTATGCCATGCATTGGCCGTTTCGCCAGTACGAGAGTGCCCGCGACCAGCGATTGTCGCCCATCCACGGCCGAATTGCTGCCGTCAACGCGGTCTTCGGAGAAGTCGCAGGCTGGGAGCGGCCCAACTGGTTCGGGCTCGATGGCCAGGAGCTTTCGTATCACTACAGCTACGGCAAACAGAACTGGTTCGAGGCGTCCGGGGTGGAGTGCCACGCGGTTAGAAATGCTGTGGGCTTCTTCGACCAGTCTTGCTTCGTCAAGTTCCGCGTCGAAGGCCCCACTGCGCTCACCGCGCTCAACGAGATCTGTGCGAATGACGTGGACGTGGCATTGGGCGAGGCCGTGTACACCCAGTGGTGTAACGACCGCGGCGGAATCGAAGCAGACCTCACCGTCACCCGCATCGGCGAAGCTGAATTCTTGGTCGTCACCGCCGCCGCGTCGGGAACCCGCGATGAGGCGTGGCTCCGCCGCGGGTGTCGCGGTTACGACGTGACCGTCACCGACGTCACGGGAGAACTCGCCATGTTTGGAATCATGGGTCCGAACTCCCGAGCGCTGCTTTCGGAGTTGACGCCTACGGACCTCAGGAACGATGCGTTCCCGTTCGGCACGGCGCAGCGCTTCGAGATCGCGGGGCATGACGTGACGGCCCTGAGGATGACGTACGTTGGTGAGCTCGGTTGGGAGCTCTACGTGCCGTGGACAGAAGCGACTTCGTTGTACGACACGATCATCGAGGCCGGGTCTGCCCACGGGTTGAGGCACGCCGGCTACCACGCCATGAATACACTCCGGCTCGAGTCGGGCTACCGGCATTGGGGCCACGACATCACCCCTGAAGACACGCCGCTCGAAGCAGGCCTCGGCTTCGCGGTTGCGTGGGACAAGCCATCGTTCAGCGGCCGGGAGGCCCTGTTGGCGCAGCGTGGACTCCCACGCAGCAAGCGGCTCATCCAGTTCCGCCTCGAGGATCCGGAGTTGTTGCTCTACCACGACGAGCCGATCTACCGGGATGGTGCCCTCGTCGGACGCACCAGCTCCGGCATGTGGAGCTACGTCGAGAATCGCTGCCTGGCCATGGGATACCTCAACCACCCCGGTGGCGTTACCAGTGAATGGCTAGAGGCCGGCTCCTTCGAAATCGAGGTCGCCGGTCGGCGAATCGACGCCACCGCGTCGATTCGCTCCTTCTATGACCCCACCAACCAGCGCGTGAAGACCTAGCGGCCCCCTATTCGCGGCGGAACGGAACTCCAACCGAGACCGGGACATCCATCTGACGGGCAAACCGATGTCCTGAGTAGACGGCGGCCGCAATCGTGCCCGGTGCTACACAGTCGCCAATCCGAGAGATCGCGATGCGGTCGGCCAATTGGTGATAGAGATCTTCCTGGGGAATGCGGGACGTGGTCATCACGACGGCTGCCGCCTCCACCTCGCGAGTCTGGCCGGTATAGATCGACTCGAGAACCACAGCGTCCTCGCCAATGCCTGCAAGCGCGGTCCCGGTTTCGACGACGATGCCGAGTCCGAGGACTCTCGCCTGGATTCGGTACTGCTCCTCGGTGTGCGTAGTCCAGGTCGATACCTCGTTGGCCGGGGTGACCAGCGTGACATCGAGGCCGGCCCGGCGCAATGCCTCGGCGACGACACCTCCCATGTAGTAGTGATCGTCGTCGAATACGACGACGGGACCGGTCGGGATCCGCCCGGCCATGATGTCGTCCGGCGTGACCACCGATGACGACTCCCAGCCGGGGATGGGTGTTTCGTACCAGCGGCCTAAGCCGTCGCGGCGCCACTTCGCGCCGGTAGCGATCACAACGTGGTCGGCGGCGAATTCGAGGATTTGCTCCTCGTCGACGACGCTCTCTCGGTAGATCTCGACGTTGGGGAGCTTGTCGATCTGGTTGAGCCGCCAGTCGCGAACCCGAGCCCACTTCGCAAGGCTCGGCAGCGCAGATTCGAGCGTGACCCGGCCTCCAAGTTCTCGACGCGCCTCGGCGACGGTGACGTCGTAGCCGCGTTTGCCGAGCGACATTGCCGCTTCGAGACCCGAAGGACCAGCACCCACAACCAGGATCCTGGCGTCCGATCCTTTTGCCGGAATCTGCTCCGGGTGCCACCCCTTCCGCCACTCCTCCCCCATGGTGGGGTTCTGCGTGCAGCGGATAGGTGTGCCCGTCTGGTCGCCCGTGTAGCAGATGTTGCAGCCGATGCACTCACGAATCTCGTCATCCCTGCCCTCAAAGACCTTCTGCGGTAGAAAGGGATCGGCGATCGACGGGCGGGCGGCCCCGATGAGATCGACAACGCCTTCGCGAACCAGTCGCAACATCGTCTCGGGTGTGGTGAACCGCCCGACGCTCACCACCGGCTTGTCGGTGACCTCCTTGACCCAAGACATCGTCTGCTCGAGCGCTGCCTCTTCAGTGAAACGCGAGGTCCCCATCTCGTAGCTGTAGTCGTGGACCGTGATGTCCCAGAGGTCCGGGAGATCCGAGAGCATGGAGAGAATCTCACGCGGTTCGGCGGTGTGTTGGTTGTCGTCCGGTCCACCGGTACTCGCAGGGAACCGCACCGCGACGGCGCAGGTGTCTCCGATCGCCTCCTTAGTTTCGATGATCAACTCCCGCAGCAAGCGCGACCGGTTCTCCAACGAGCCTCCGTACTCGTCGCTGCGCTGATTGGAGGGCAACAAGAATTGACGCAGCAGATACCAGTGAGCCGCGTAGACATAGACAATGTCGAATCCAGCACGCTGCGCCCGCAATGCCGCCTCGACGTGCCATTGCTTCAGGTTCCGGATATCGGCTTTGTCCATGGCCTTGGTCTGAATCGGGTCATTGGCACCGGCCGGCATGCTGTACGGGCCGAGGGGCACCTCGCGCGAATAGTGGTTCGCGGCCCCGGGGCCGCCGTACCAAAGCTCTGCGCCGGCGAGGGCGCCGTGTGCGTGGACTGTGTCGACCATAAGGGCATGCCTATCGATGTCTGCGTCATCCCACAGGGAGCCGGAGGGGTGCGGTTCATCATCTGACGAGGGGTGGATCGAGGTGTACTCGGTGCAGACGGTTCCCCAACCGCCCTCAGCCTTCACTCCCCTCAAGGCGGCGACCGACTGCGGGCGCCGGTAACCCATCCCCGTGCAGTGAGGGACCTGATAGAAGCGGTTGGGCGCCGTGACCGGCCCTATCTGAATCGGCTCGAAGAGAACATCAAATCGTGGGTCTCGTGCCATTCAGTCCTCCAACAAGCCGGGGCTCCACTGGTCTACGAGTGGGAGCGGTGTGTCCGCGAACACTAGGCGCTCGGGTCTCCCCGCCGGCTTCGTCGCGAGTTGCCCGGAATCGCCGGCCACCGACGTCTCGACCGAGCCCGGTAGTGTGCCGGACCTGAGCATGGATTTTGGCGTCTTCGACTACCCCCGGCCCAACGTTGATGCGGCCCTCGCCGTTCGCATCGCCTTCGATGTGTACGGGGTTTCGGGGACCGCTCAACCACTCTCCGGCGAACGCGACCGCAGCTTCAAGATCACCGGCGAGTCGGCTAGCTACGTGCTCAAGATAGGCAATCGCTCCGATCATTCGGACGCGCTCGAGGGGCAGGGCGCCGCCGTCGAGTGGGCACTCGTCCATGACCCGGAGCTTCCGGTGGCGAGCGTGATCCCCACCAGCTCGGGCGCCCTGAGCGGATACCGCAATGGCCACGCGCTTCAATTGACCCGCTTCATGGACGGCACCCCGCCGCCAAACTCCAACACGCTCCCGGGACTGCGGCGGAACCTCGGAACCCTTGCTGCTCGCCTGAGCAAGGCACTGCGTGGGTTCGATCATCCGGCGCTGCATCGAGCCTTCCCGTGGACACTGCCCCAACTCCCCCAGTTGGCACCGCTCCTGAGGCACGTCGCGGAGGACCGTCGTCCTCTCGTCGCACGAACCCTCAATCGCTTCGAGGCCAGAGTCGAACCTGCCCTGAACAGGCTCCCCGGTCAGGCGACCCACGGCGATCTGAACCCTGACAACATCGTCGTCGACCCCGACGACGCTGAACGCGTCGTTGGAGTCTTCGATTTCGGTGACCTGAGTTGGAGTCCCCGGGTCGTAGAGGCAGCGGTCGCGTCCGCGTACCAGTCCTTCGGCGCGGATCCGGTTACGGCAACAGCCCAGGTCGTGTCGGCGTTCCACATCGAGGACCCCCTCCTGCCCATCGAGATCGAAATCATGCTGGACTTGGTGGCCGCCCGTTGTGCTCAGTCGATCTTGATGTCCGCACGCCATGTGGCTACCTCCGAAGCCAACCACGACTACGTGACGAGTGATGACGAGCAGATGTGGGAGACGTTGGCTCGGCTCCGCGACGTGGACGGCTCCGAGGCGGTTTCCCGAATCGCGGCGGCTTGTGGGCTCCCGGGGCAGGCTGACCGGCGCTTTGAGGATGCCCTGGGCCTGCGCACGCGACGCCTCGGTCCTTCTCTCCACCTCAGTTACGACGAGCCGGTACACCTGAGCAAGGGTGAAGGGATATGGCTCATCGATACGCATGGAAACCGGTTGGTCGACGCATACAACAACGTCCCCCACGTCGGACACTCCCATCCCGAAGTGGTTTCGGCACTTGTCGGTCAGTCTCGTCGGCTCAGCACAAACACCCGCTACCTGGTAGACGGCGTGGCCGAGTATGCCGACCGCCTGGTCGGGCTGCTGCCGGACCCCCTCTCTGTGGTGCTCTTCGTAAACTCCGGGAGCGAAGCCAACGACCTCGCTTACCGAATCGCCATCGCCGTCACAGGCAAGCGAGGTGTGGTTACCACGGCGAATGCCTACCAAGGAGCCACCTCGTTCACGGCGGCGATCTCTCCCGAAGAGCTCGCAACCGCCGATCGTGAGCGCTGGACCGCCCAGGTCGGTGGGGCGGATCTACTCTGCGACCCGGCTGCCGCCGACCTTCTCCGCTCCGACCTGGAGGCTTGTCGAGGGCACCTCGCCTCCCGCGAGGAGGCACCTGCCATGCTGATCTTCGACACGGTCTTCTCTAGCGACGGAATCTTCGAGGTCCCCGAAGGACTGCTACCCGCAGCCCGAACCTGGACCGACGCGACCGGTTCTCTCCTCGTGGCCGATGAGGTCCAAGCCGGGTTTGGACGCGTCGGTCCCCGCTTCTGGGGATTTGCCGGCGACACGGTCGTGCCCGACATCGTGACTCTGGGCAAACCAATGGGGAACGGCCACCCCATGGGGGCAGTCATCACCTCGGAGGCAATCGCCTCAGAATTCGCATCGAAGGCCCACTTCTTCTCAACGTTCGCGGGGTCCCCCGTCGCGGCAGCCGTTGGGATGGCGGTGCTCAACGTGATCGAATCGGAAGATCTGGCAGCCAACGCCGCGCGGGTTGGCGCCTATCTCAAGCAGGAGGTAGAGGCGCTCGGCCATGAGCAAGTCGTCGACGTGCGAGGACCTGGGTTGTTCGTCGGCGTCGAACTGCGCAGCCCCGAGTTGGTCACGAGGACGGTGAACGATCTGCGGCGAAGAGGAGTGCTCATCGGCTCGACCGGACCCAACGGAACCGTGCTGAAGATACGCCCGCCTTTGGTCTGCACCAGACGCCACGTCGACATCATGGTCGATGCGCTCCGGACGTCGCTCGAAACCCGCTGAACCCCTCGCCCGTAACCCCCGACAAAGCACGACCCGGCCACCCCGACCCAACAAGCCACCCACTACGAGGCAAAGAACACCGCGACACCCCGGTAGCGAAGCTCGATCCTGAACAAGGATCGAGCCAACGCGAACCACCTCGAAAACCCTGGTGGAGGTGACGGGATTTGAACCCGTGACTTCTACGTTGCGAACGTAGCGCTCTGCCGGGCTGAGCTACACCCCCGGGATGTCGGGATTGTACCCGCTGCCGGAAACACCGATGTGCCGCCGGTCACCGCGCGGCTCAACCGGAACCGGAACCTTCCAGCTCCCGCCGCAGACGTTCCTGCACAATCGTCGAGGTGAGGTCTGCCCTGCTCCGTTCGATCAGTGCTCGGGCCACATCGGTGGTGCGACGTAGCCCGTGGGTCATACCGTCGGGATAGTCGAGCGCCGTGAGGAGATCATGCACAGTCTCCATATCGGCGAAGGTCCGTTCCGCGGCCGTCAGCTCACCCTTGCGGAGCTGGTCGAGCAGCCGCCTCCGCTGCTCGCCCACCGCCTCACCAAGACCCTTCAGGTACGGCACCGCGTCCAGCCCGAGGTCCTCCGGGAGTGGCAGCGGCTGCTCCGTCAGCAAGGCGGCCGTCAACTCCGCCTCGGCGTATTCCTTCACCGCGTCGTAGAAGAAGCCAGCGTGATAGATGTCGCGGTGCTCGCTGAGCGGCGCCTCGGCCTCATCGATCAGCACTCGCACCTCGGCCAACAGGGATCTCGCCGTCTCGAGATCCTCACGATGCATGGCGCGGATGGCATTGGCCGAGCCACGAATGATCTGACGGCAGTTCTTCAGCGCGAGTTCGCGAGCCTGATACTTGGCATCCAGCTCAGCTCGTACCGAGGCTTCCAGAGGCCCGAGATCGACTGGTCGGTAGTCGTCCACCTAGCTGGCGACGACCCGTACGGTGTGCCGCTGCTCGTCCGGGTTGACGAGCTCCGGGGCCGAGGTGGGAGTTCCGATTGGCACCACACGGGCAGGCGCCGGTCGTGCCCTCATCTGCAGCAGCATCGCGATGTACACCGCAATCGAGATGTCGAACCCGACGGCCACAGCCAGCCACACCAGGCTGCCCTGCCAGACCGCCACCGCCAGGGCGCCGAGCGCGCCCGCGAACAAGGCAATCAAGATCCGCTGCCTGCGGACCTGTGCCTTGCGCTTCATGGCCAGCTCGTGGCTCGAATTCGAAGCCACCGACGCCAGCAGAGCCGTGGAACGGGCAAAGCTACGAGTGGTCTTGGAAGGCGTCTTGCGCCTGCCGTCGATGAACGATGGCAACAAGAACGCGGCCCAGATTCCTCCGATGAGGATGAACGCGAAAACAGGCATATGGTCCTTACTCCGTCCGCCTGCCGGGAGCGTAGGCTCCAACGGCGGCCACACAAAGGATTTCGATAACGAGAAGTGCGTCACGCATTGTGGTCGCTATCGGCATCAATGAGCAATTCGACGCCGTGCCGCAAGGCGGGTCCCACCACGGACAGTGATTCTCGAACCCCCTTTTCCGAACCGGGGAGATTGAGGATCAGGGTCGATCCCGCGATTCCCGCTACACCGCGAGACAACATGCCGTGGGGATTCTGCCCAAAAGTCGTGGCACGCATCGCCTCAGACAGGCCGGGGGCGGGGCGCTCCAGCAGGGGCTGGGTTGCCTCCGGAGTGACGTCCCGAGGCGAAAACCCGGTGCCACCGGTGGTGACCACGAGCGATACCCGATCAATGCATTCCTGCAACGTCGCTCGAACCGAATCGACGCCATCCGGCACCACGATCACCGGCTCCACTTCGAATCCCAGGTCTCGCAACACTTCAACCACAGCAGGACCACTGCCGTCCTCCGTTTCGCCGCGGCTGACCCTGTCGCTGACTGTGACGACGGCTGCTCTCATCTCTGCCACTCCCCCGATCGACCACCCGACTTCGCCAGAAGCCGAATCTCTTCGACCTGAGCGCTGCGGTCGAGGCCTTTGATCATGTCGTAGAGCGTCAGCGCTCCGGCCGCAGCTCCTGTCATCGCCTCCATCTCGACCCCGGTCCGGGCGGTGACCCCGCAGGTGACCTCGATCCGAGCGCCGCTGCCCGTCTCCTCGACCAGAACGTCGACGGAATCGAGTCCGATGGGGTGCGCGAGCGGGATCAGCGCCGGCGTTGCCTTAGCCCCCATGATCGCGGCCACCCGCACCGCGGCTACCGCGTCACCTTTCGGCAGATTGCCTGCGAAGAGCCGCGCTCGGACCTCGTCGGACATCTGCACGGAGGCCTCGGCAACAGCCCGGCGCGCGGTGATCTTCTTACTACCCACGTTGACCATACGAGCCGCCCCCATGTCATCCAGGTGCGTAAAACCGTCAGACATCAGTCCCCTCCGAGATCGTTCGCGTTTCCGGCCAACGGAACTGCTCCAGTTCCACGACTTCACCTGCAGCCATCTGCGCGACTCCAACAGGAACCACAGCAAAGGCGTCTGCTGCCGCCAACGCGCTGACCACATTCGAGGACTGCCCTCCGCTGAGACGCACCCCCCACGGCCCATCTGCCCTGCAACCAGTGACGACCCTCAGGAACACCGTCTTTTCAGGGCTGGTGAACACCGGCTCTTCCCACACACCGGGCACGCGAGGACGGAAGACCACGTCGCTCCCCATCATGGCCAGCAGCGCGGGCCGTACGAACTGCTCGTACGCAACGACCACAGAAACCGGGTTCCCGGGCAGCCCAAAGAACGGTTTGCCTGCCACTTCGCCGAATCCCAGCGGCTTGGCCGGCTGCATCGCCACCCGATAGAAGTCGACATTGCCCGTCCCTGCAAAGACTTGCTTGACGACGTCGTAGTCACCCATCGAGACGCCTCCGCTGCTGATCACCACGTCACAGGCGGCAGCCGCGTGATTCAGCACCTGCTGCATTGCTCGCGCGTCGTCTGGGACTATGCCGTAGTCGACGGGGACCGCTCCCAGTTCCTCCAACAGACCCCGCAGCGGCAAACGGTTGGCGTCACGGATCTGACCGGGTCCCAAAGTGGTCTTCTCGGGAGGCACTACCTCGTCTCCCGTTGACATCAACGCCACCACGGGTCGGCGATACACCACGGGCCACCCCTCGCCGACGGCGGACAGCACCCCGACATGAAGTGGGGTCAACCGGGTGCCCGCCCTGAGAACCAACGACCCGGCTCGTGTGTCGCCTCCCGCTTCACGGACAGACGTCCCGGGCGCGGTGGCGACGTTGATCACGACCCGAGCCTGCTCCGCAGTCACCGTGTCCTCCACCTTCACGACGGTGTCGGCACCGGCGGGCATCGGGGCGCCGGTCATGATCTTGGTAGCGGTACCCGCTTCGACCTCCTGGCTTGGGACGCTGCCGGCTGCCACCTCCTCGATCACCCTGAGTTCGGTGGGGACTTTGGCCACATCGGCGCCGCGAACCGCGAACCCATCCATCGCGGAGTTGGCGAACGGAGGCACGTCAGAGCCTGCGACCACATCTTCGGCCAGTACCAGCCCATGTATCTCGCGTAAGCCGATTCGCTCGACGGGCAAACTCTCGACGGCTGACAACACTGTGCGCTGCATGCTTTGGAGCGGAATCATGACTCCACCACGGTTCGCTCGGCACCGCCGAGGAGACGGCGCATGTTGTCGGCGTGGCGCGCTAGCACCAGCACCGCGGTCGCTCCCGCCCACAGCAGCGACGACCCCCGGTAACCGGCAAGCGCGAAACCGGGCACGTAGAGCATCATCGCCAGTATCGATGCTATCGAAGCTCTCTTGGTTGCCACCACGATGAGCGCCCAGCCGATCCCAAGCACGAGACCGAACCACGGCGCAAGCCACAGCGCGGCGCCTACTGCGGTCGCTACGCCTTTACCTCCCCGGAAGCGATGCCAGACCGGGAACACGTGGCCGGCAACCGCGGCAAAGCCTGCCGCGAATCCTCCTGCGCCTCCCAGTACCGTCGCCCCCAGCGCTGCAGCTGCGAGCCCTTTCAGCAAGTCACCGAAGAGCACCACCGCGGCCGCCTTCTTCCCCAGGGTGCGCATGACGTTCGACGTGCCGGGATTGCCACTGCCCTCCGCGTAGATGTCGACACCCATAACGCGAGGGACAATCACCCCAAAATCGACGCTGCCGATGAGGTAGGCCACGAGAAGGACGACGGCGGTCTCCACCGGCGGAAGTGTAGGGCTGATACCATCCCGTCCTCATTGCCGGACGGGAAGGGTGCAGCACGTGATCGGTGTCTTCGGCGGTTCGGGGTTCTACGAGTTCATCGACAACGCCGCAGCGGTCACCGTGGACACCCCCTACGGTGCTCCTGCCGCGCCCTACATGGTCGGATCGGTGGACGGGGTCGACGTTGCGTTCCTGCCTCGCCACGGTGCGAACCACGAGTTGCCACCCCACATCGTGAATTTCCGCGCCAACGTGTGGGGAATGCGTGAGCTCGGGGTGAGCTGTGTGATCGGACCCAGCGCCGTGGGCAGCCTGCAGGAGGGGTACGCCCCTGGGGAGTTCGCGGTCGCGGACCAACTCGTCGACCGCACGGCAGGGAGAGAGCGAACGTTCTTCGACGGTCCTGAGGTCGAGCATCTCTCTTTCGCCGATCCGTACTGCGAGAACCTCCGGCAGGTCGCGATCGAAGGCCTGCGCGGCGTCGGGGCCACCGCACACGACGGCGGTACGATCGTGGTCATCCAGGGTCCGCGGTTCTCGACCAGAGCCGAAAGCGCGTTCTACGCGGCGCAGGGTTGGGAGCTGATCAACATGACCCAGGAGCCAGAAGTGGCACTCTGTCGCGAACTCGAGATGTGTTATGTCAACATCTCGGTGATCACCGACTACGACGTGGGAGTAGCAGGCGAACGGCCCGCGGTCACCCATGAAGAGGTTCTGAGCGGCTTCGAATCCTCACTTGGCATGCTGCGAAATGCCGTTCGTTCCATGCTTCCCGTCATGGCCTCGCAACACGATTGTTGAGGCCACCGGTCGGATTGCCTTCTCAGAAGGCCCTCCACGCGCCACAATGGCGCCGTGGGAGCGCACCCTCGGTGCGAAGGAGTGATCGATGTGACCGAATACTTCGGAGAAACCGCCGGTTGCGGTGTCATTCGTCGAACGCATCGGCTCTTCCCACCAAGCATTGAGTCACCAGACCCCCTCCCCGGCGGCTGATCGCAAGTCCCCCACCATTCCCCCTGCTTGCGTGAAGCTCCCTCCCTCCCTTGCGGAGGGAGGGACGGGGAGGGCCTCTCCGTTCACAAGGCTTCCGGTCGTACGTGAGATCGCGTACGTTGCCAGGGTGCTCTGGCTGCACCGTCCCCCGTACCTGCGCTGGATTGCTGCTGCGCTGCTGGTGCTCGGTGCGGTTGCACTCGACCTCACGCAACGTGCAACAGAGCCGTACCCGTTCGTAGCGGCACCCATCGAGCGTGGTCAACCCATCGACGGTGAAACCATCACCTGGCGCGACATCCCGGTGGGGCTCCTGACCGCTCCACCACTCGAGGGAGCCGTCGCGTCGCATCGGCTCGAGGCGGGCGAACCAGTGCTCGCGTCTTCGGTTGGATCCGTCACCGATGTACCGGCAGATTGGTGGTCGGTACCCATGGTGCTCCCCGATGGCGTCGCGGCCGGAGCGTTGATCCGAGTGGTGACGGTCGATCCGCCCCTGACAGTCGACGGCATCGTCGTCAGCGTGTCCTCAGGAGACGCTTTCACCCCCGGGAACTCGGGTCTCGTGGCGGTACCCGAAGCGGCCAGCAGCCGGGTCGCGGCTGCGGCGATTGCGGGAACCGCCACCGTCCTGTTCTCTCCGTAGCAGTCGGCTGCCGCCGATTGCAGGACTCCGCCATGGCTTCCCGCCGGAACGAGTCGAGCTGCACGTCTGTCCGCTGCCTGTCGGCGTCCACAGCACACGAAGGTGTCGCCAGTAACCTCCGCGCATGTTCGAAGCCGCTCTCTGGGGCACCGTCCAGGGCCTCACCGAATTCCTCCCCATCTCGTCGAGTGGTCACCTCGTCCTGGTGCCCGCCCTGCTCGATGTCGACGGCCCCGACCTGGCGACCTCAGCCGTGCTCCACCTCGGCACGCTGGCCGCGGTGCTCGTGTACTTCCGAAGCGACGTGTGGGAGGTGTTGCGGCTCACGCCTGCCGGAAAGCGGCTGCTGCTCCTGCTCCTGATCGGATCGGTGCCCGCAGTCGCAGCGGCGCTGATCTTTCGCGACCAGGTCGATGCCATCAACGAGAACCCCGGAGCGGTTTCGGTCGCGATGATCATCACCGGCGTCGTCATGATCGGTACCCGGTGGCTCCCCGCTGGAAAACGCGGCATTACAGACGTTGCCAAGGCCGATGCTGCCTTGATCGGGATCGCGCAGGCCTTCGCCTTGATCCCCGGGGTGTCCCGCTCGGGCTCCACCATCACCGGAGCACTCACGAGAGGTCTCGGCCGCGACGCCGCCGCACGATTCTCCTTCCTGCTCGGCATCCCTGTGATCGCAGGCGGCGGACTGCTGTCACTCCTCGACCTCGCCGAATCTGGAGATGACGTCGGGGCGGAACTCCTGGTCGGTGTGATCGTCGCAGCGCTGGTCGGCTACCTCGCGATCGCTGTGTTGCTCAAGATCCTGCGAGCAGCCGGGCTCGTGCCGTTTGGAATCTACTGTGTGGCAGTTGGCGCCTTTGCGCTGGTCGTCATCTAGGCGAGGGCCGCGGAAGATTCGCAAATCAGATCCAATCGGACCCGGCGGCCTCGCCCTGAAGTGCATGTGCGCTCCCCATCGCGATAGCGAGCGGCCCGCCGCTCAAACGCCGCTCAATCTGGACGCGCCGACTTCCTGCGATGGCCTGGATCCCGCCCGGCTCCTGTAGGGTCCCGAACGTGACAGAAAGCAGCCGACCAGCCAGCCTCATCGCTCGAGCCGGGTCTCGGCTCGTGGATTCGCCGGTCATCTGGATGACCACCGTGAACCCACACGGGCAGCCGCAGACCTCCCCCGTCTGGTACATCCTCGAGGAAGACGAACTCCTCATGTACTCCCTGGACTCGGCACGCGTCCGCAACCTCGCCGCCAACCCGCACGTGGCGCTCAACCTCGATGGGAACGGCCAGGGCGGCGACATCGTCACCCTGGAGGGCACCGCGCGTATCGTCACCGATCATGCCCCGTGTTGGGAGGTCGACGACTACATCGTGAAGTACGGAGCCCGGATCGCTCGCATGAACCACACGCCGGAGAGCTTCGGCAGGAAGTACCACAAGGTAGTCCTGATCCGTCTCACGGGTGGCCGGATCTGGTGACCCAACCCGTAAGTACGCGGATTCGGGCATACTTGGCCGCCGCGGCGCGTTGACGCCACCGACCCGAACACAGGACGCGTTATGGCCATGTTCTCGAAACGACACAAAGCCAGGAAGATCCACAACCTCGATGAGCTGAAGCCCATGGTGGCTTCCGGCAAGCCGGTACTGATCGATTTCATGCAGGTGAACTGTGGATCGTGTCGCACGATGGACGGCATCGTGAACGAGATCGCCAACGAATACGGAGACACGGCCCATGTGGTGAAGGTCGATGTCACCAAGGTTCCTGGAGCTGCTCAGGCATTTGCCGTGCGCTCCACTCCAACCTTCGTGCTGTTGGGGAATGCTCCCAAGAAGCGGTCACGGAAGTCGATGAAGAAGGGGCGCAGCAACCGCCCCAACTCGAGCAAACAGGGTGGCAAGATCACTCCCAGATGGCGCACCCAGGGGCTCGTGAAGAAAGACCAACTGGCAAGGGTGCTCGAGAGCAACGGAGCCTCACGCAACAGCTGAGCCTGGAGTTCAGTGGCCCGGTGGGTTGGGAATCTCGGCGAACGCCCTTCGCCTGTTGTCCACGATCTCCTCAGCGATCTGGTCGAGGCTGTCCATCAACCAGAGGTAGGCGGATTTCCCGGGTCGGTAGTCGGCCTCAGCCATTCCCTGGATCCTGCCCTGCTCCTGAAGCTGCTTCACCCGCTTGTGATTGTTCGTCGGCTCGGTCGTATACACCCCGAGTGTCTTGCCACCGTGCTGGTTGAGAATCGAGAACGCGGGCACGTCGCTGGGCCCGTCTGCTACATAGACCATGTGGCGAAGGGGTACACGCCGTTGCGCCTCGTCCACCCGTGCGTTCACGTCGACCCCCGGGTTCCTGTTCACGCCCTTGTTGATCTCGAACAGGGCTCTGGTCTTCGACGTGTTGCCGATCACCACGCCGAGATGCTTGACGGGGCCGCCGGCATCTTCTACTGGGAGCTTGTCCAGGTACCCCGGTTTCGCCTGGTGCTCGGTGAACGTGTTCGCCCATACTCCGTCGATATGGGGGTAAACCGCGCTTCCCTCGATCATCGGGAGGATGCCGGTCGACACGACGTAATGCTCGACGGTGATGCCCTCTTTGGCGAACAAGGGGATCTGGTTCATCCGTTCCCTCGAGTCCTTGAAGAAGTCTGGAATCCCCGGACACAGTTCCAGGTGCGCACCCAATTCGCGCAGCTTGTCGTTCGTCAGGCCCGGCATGCGGCCGGTCTCCACATAGGTGAGCAGGTGGAGAAGGTAGGCAGTGTCGCGAGCGACGTGTTCGCCGTATCTGGCGTGGTACTCGGGCAGAGCCTCGACCTCGGCCCAGAAAGCGGCCGGATCGATGTCGTACTCGGTGAACAGCGGCTCCTGCATGTTGCCCGGGCTCAGGGTGCGATCAAAGTCCCAGACCACCGCGATGACCGTCTGTGTATAGAGAGGCGCTGGCATGCGTCCAGGTTAGGACCAACCGCGCCTGCCGCCCAGGAGTGACCTGCCGCTAGAGCAGCTCTTCGGCCCCGAACCGCACCGCGTCGTCTTCGAACCACCACTGCTGGAGAGTGGCAGGGGTCCCTCGCAGCTCCCGATGGGCATCTCCCATAGCTGCACTCGGTGCCAGCACCACAACACGGCTGAAGTCAACGGCGAGCTGCCGAATTGCCTTTTCGAGCGAAGCCCAGTCGGGCATCTCGTCGACCACGATCTCAACGACGTCGAGTTCGACGACCACGACTACCGCGACCGGGTCAAGCGATGCGACGTCAACGAGAGCACCGAGGCTGGTCTCGATAACCAGGTGGGCCCTCCGCTGGTGTGACCACGCGGTAACCAATGCCACCCGACTGGTGGCCGACTCTGTCTTCTCGACGACAACCGCCATGAAACCAACCGGTTCTGGCCAACGTTACTTACAGCAGTGTAGTTCGCCCCTTCGCGACCGCGGAACTTCGTCGTGCGGCCCTCCTTCGGTAGCCCGGTAACCTGTCCACATGGCGGTTGAAGCGCCGAGAACCGGCCATGCCAGCGGAGGTCTCACATCTGCCGAGGTTCGTTCGCGGGTCGCGGCCGGATACGTCAACGTCGTTGATCGCACCACGAGTCGGTCGACGGCAGACATTATCCGGTCGAATGTCGTCACGCGATTCAACATCCTGCTGGGTGTACTGCTCTTCATCGTCCTCGTCGTCATTCGTGAACCTGCAGACGCCCTGTTTGGGATCGTGCTCGTCGCGAACGCCACGATCGGCATCGTCCAGGAGTTACAGGCCAAGCGAACCCTCGATCGGCTGGCGCTGTTGACGACACCCACGATCCACGTCGTCCGAGACGGCGTGACCGTAGAGATCCCGATCGAGGGGATCGTGATCGACGATCTGATCGAGGTGAGGAGCGGCGACCAGATTCCGGTGGACGGGAGGGTCGCGGAGACACACGGTCTCGAAGCAGACGAATCGTTGCTGACGGGAGAATCGGATCCGGTGCTCAAGTTGGCGAACGACATGGTGCTCTCTGGAAGTTTCGTGGCTGCCGGTTCGGGCTCTTTCGTCGCCACTCGCATCGGCGAGGCGTCCTACGCGGCAGGCCTCGCCAAAGCGGCCAAGCAGTTCCGCCAGGTCAAGTCGGAGCTTCGCGACGGGGTCAACTGGATCATCGGAGCCGTCAGCTGGGTGGTAGGGCCGGTCATGGTCCTCCTCGTCTGGAGCGCCTACGAAGCAGGTGCCACGCTGCAGGAGGCCCTGAGTTCGGCGGTCGCAGGTGCCGTAGCAATGATCCCGCAGGGCCTCGTTCTCCTCACGTCGATCGCCTTCGCGATGGGGGTGATCCGATTGGGCAGACGCAACGTGCTGGTCCAGGAACCTCCGGCAATCGAAGGTCTCGCTCGTGTCGATGTTGTCTGCTTCGACAAGACGGGGACCCTCACTGAGGGCGGGCTCATGGTTCAGGAGGTGATCGAGCTCACTAACGACGACCCCGCCCCCGCACTCGGTGCCCTCGGAGCAGTCGACCCTGCGCCTAACGCCACCAACCAGGCCATCGTGGATCGCTACCCTGCCCCCGCTCACTGGCAGGCTGACTCAGCAGTGCCGTTCTCCTCTGCGCGCAAGTGGAGCGGTGCCTCCTTCGGGGCCCGCGGAACGTGGGTGATCGGAGCACCCGACATCCTGGCGCCCGACTCCAGCGAGGTGCAGGACGCAGCAGACAGGCACAGCGCGATGGGCCGCCGGGTGCTGCTCTTGGCCGGCAGTGATCTGCGACTGGCCGCCGACCAGCTGCCGCGCCGGCTCCGTCCCGAAGCCCTCGTGATCCTCGGCGACCGGATTCGGCCCGAAGCCTCCGACACCCTGCGCTACTTCGCTCAACAGGGAGTCCAGACGAAGGTGATCTCGGGCGACCACCCGGCGACCGTCGCTGCGATCGCCCGCGAGGTCGGAGTTCCCGGTTCACAGTATGTGGTGGACGGAGGCGACCTCCCCACCGACTTCGAGGAACTCGCGGGCGTCGTCGACGACAATGCGGTCTTTGGTCGGGTGACCCCGCAGCAGAAGCGAGCCATGGTTCGGGCACTCCAAAGCCGCGGCCACGTGATTGCCATGACGGGTGATGGCGTGAACGACGTTCTGGCCCTCAAGGACGCAGACATCGGCCTCGCGATGGGCGGCGGTTCCGCGGCGGCTCGGGCGGTAGCCGAGATGGTGCTCATCGATGGCTCCTTCGCGACCGTTCCGGACATCGTCGGCGAGGGCAGGCGGGTCATCGCCAACATCGAACGAGTCGCCAATCTTTTCGTCACGAAGACCGTTTACGCAATCCTGCTCACCATCGCGGTGGGGCTTGCAGCTCGCCAGTTCCCGTTCCTGCCACGTCACCTCACGTTGGTCGGATCACTCACGATCGGGATCCCCGCCTTCTTCCTGGCACTGGCTCCGAACGCCGCCAGGGCTCGGCCGGGATTCCTGAAGCGGGTGCTGCGATTCTCGATACCCGTTGGGTTGGCTGCCGGGGCAGCCACGTTCGCGGCATATGAGATCGCCAACGCCGAAGGCGAAACCCTGGAACAAGCGAGGACCGAGGCGACGCTGGTACTTGCTGCGATCGGGCTGTTCGCGGTGGCCATGGTGGCACTGCCGCTGAACACGTGGAAGAAGTGGTTGATTGCGTCCATGGCTGCATTGCTCTTCGCGATCGTGCTGTTTCCACCGACGCGTGATTTTTTCGAGCTGAGTCTCCCCCGTCCCGCCGTCCTCCTCGCGGGGGCAGGTGTGGTAGCGCTGACCGGTGTGTTGATGTTTGGCACCCTGCGGGCGGTGGGATGGATCCGGCACGTACCTGAGCTGTTCCGCGCCGGACCGCCTCCTGAAGCGAGCCGATTCTGGGGGCAGGTCAAGGAACAGAGCCGGGAGTTCTTCATTCGCGGACCGCGAGCAGTCGATGATGATGCCTTCACAGGTACGCAGCAGCACCCGGATCCGCCCCCGGAGAATGCTCCTGCGCCGTACCGAGAGATCGAGTGGTTCGACCCTGACGTTGACCCTGTGGACTACATCAACGAGTCGCCAGACAAGCCCACCGGCGGCCAACACCCAGAACAGTGATCCAGTGGACTCAGTGAATGAGCGGGAGTTCGCAGCTCAGTTTGAGGCCAGCGAAAGCTGATAGTCGGCCGCTTCCGGGTTCCAGTCCAGTTCGACCACACCTCGAGCTGCCGCTGCCCGCACGAACTGGAGAAATCCCGAGTAGCCGAATCGCTTTTCGCTGAAGCTGTCATCGCGCTTGCGCAGCTGGGTCTTGAGGCCGGAGAGGGCAGGTGGACCCGACTCCTGCTCCAGATCGGCAACCACGTCGCGCAACAGCGAGAAGGCCGCAACCTCGTCCGGCCGAGCCGAGGCGAACTCGACAACGGGATCGCCGCGCGACCCTGCATCGCGCAATTCGATGACGTTCCGCTCTTCGAGATGGCGCAGCAACTCGCCAAACGCCCGAAACCCGTAGTCGGCTTCGGAAAAGGTGGGGTCCTTGCGCAACACCGCTCGCTTCAGCGACGAGGACCGCACCTCACCGCCGGATGAGCGTTGCAGCCCCGACAGTGTCTGGGTCAGCAAGGTGCCGACCTCGTCGAGATTGCCTGCCGGCGCCGGCCGATCGTCTGCAACGGGTTCGCTCGGCTTGCCACTCGACTTCGTGCTCGATTTCTTGGTCCGCCTCTTCTGCGGCAACTCGACGCCGTCGAGGCGCTCGTAGAAGAGGAACTCGTCGCAGGCCGGCGGCAGCAGTGCTGAAGTCGAAGCCTTCATCCCCACCCCGACCACGCGCTTGTTGAGTTCGCGCAGCTTGTGTACCAGCGGCGTGAAGTCGCTGTCCCCGGTACAGATGACGAAAGTGGTCACGTAACCCCGCTCGAAAGCAAGCTCGATGGCATCAACTGCCATCTTGATGTCGGCTGCGTTCTTGCGAGAGGCCCCCATCCGCTGCGGGATCTCGATCAGCTCGACGTGATTGCGAACGAGCATGCGCCGGTCCTCTTCAAAGAAGTTCCAGTCCGCGTAAGCCCGGCGAACGACCACCCTGCCGCGTTCGGCGAGCGCATCCGCAATCGGCTTGAAATCGAACGAGATGCCGAGGTCCTCGCGAGCGCCGATGGCGAGGTTCTCGTAGTCGATGAACAGCCCGATCCGTTCTTCTTCCATCACCGCAGCGTAGCCGCTCCCCGCCCTGGGGCAGACTGCAGCGGAGGAGTAGCCTGGCGCGAGTGAGCAGCTTCGACGACCACGGCTGGGCCCACCTCTCCAGGGGATCGTTCGCCGGGATCCCGGTACGGCCCGTGGCCGCCATCGGGGATGCGAGGGTGGCGATCCTCGGTGCCCCAATCGACTACGGCACCACCTACCGCCCCGGTACCCGCTTCGGTCCGCGGGCCATCCGACACACCGACTACCTGCCTTTTGATGGCCGCAGACCTCATATCTCAACCGGGATCGATGCGCTGCAGGTGCTCGGTGCCGTCGATGTCGGGGACGTCGATCTTCTCGGAAGCCCCGATGAACAGATCGCCCGGCTGGCGGACACCGTCGAGACCCTGGCCCGGGCCGGTGCGATTCCAGTGATCCTGGGAGGCGATCACAGCATCACGTTTCCCAATGCGACGGGTGTTGCCAGGGTCTACGGAGCAGGCGACGTGGCGCTGGTCCACTTCGATGCGCACGCCGACACCGGTGAAGCTCCGGGCCCGCTCTATTCGCATGGGGCGCCCATGCGAAGTCTCATCGAATCTGGAGCTGTGCCGGGCCACCGCTTCGCGCAGATCGGGCTGCGGGGGTACTGGCCCGGCCCCGAGACCCTCGCATGGATGCGCGATCAGGAGATCCATTCCTACTTCATGACCGAGATTGCGGAGCAGGGCCTCGATCCGGTGATCGACCACGCCCTCGCCGACGTCGCAGACGCCGCAGCAGGCATCTTCTTGAGTATCGACATTGATGTCGTCGACCCAGGGATGGCCCCCGGAACGGGAACTCCCGAGCCCGGTGGGCTCACCTCTCGTCAGCTGCTCGATGCGGTGCGACGGATCGCCCGTGAGACCAATATCGTCGGAGCCGACGTGGTCGAGGTGTCCCCACCGTATGACGGCCCGGGTGAGATCACCGCGTTTCTGGCCAGCAGGGTCGTCCTCGAAATCCTCAACGGAATCGCAGAGCGGGTGACGGACACTTCGTGAGACGGCGAAGCAGCCCGGTGTTGTCGGACTGCTTCGCCGCGATCGGGTTCGACTATGCGGGAGCGGGAGCCGGCACCGGATCCGACAGTGTCCCGTTGGGCCTCGAGTCGTGTGATCCTGCCGACACCACGTCATCGGCCTCCACCTGGACCTCTCGCATCCGAGTGGGGATCAAGGTCAGCGCAATGACACCAGCCAGCGCAACGAACGCGGCGCCGATGGCAAACCCGAACGTCATGGCATCGAGAAAGGCTCCGTTTGCAGTCTCCACGAGTGCAGGGCCAGCATCTCCGAGCCGCTCCGCCACGACGTGAGCGACACCGATCCCCTCGCCGGCGGCTTCGGCTGCCTCAGCAGGAAACACGCCGTCTGCGGCCTCGGAGAAGCTGGATCGGTACATGGCGTTCACGAAGGAACCCACAGTCGCGATCCCGAGCGCAGCACCGAGTTCCCGACTCACGTCGTTGACCGCAGACCCGATCCCCGCATCTTCCACTGGAACGGCTGCCATCACTGTGTCGGTGAGCGGGGCGAGACCCAACCCACCGCCCAGGCCGAACAGCATCAACGGTCCGACGATCGAGAAGGTGCTCGAGTCAACCGAAGCTTGTGTCAGCAAGAGCAGGCCCGTCGTCATGGCGGTTGCAGAAGCGAGCACGAGCCACCGCGGCCCGATCCGCTTGACCAACACGCCCGATATCGGGGCCGCGATCATCATGGTCACTGCAGTCGGGATGATCAGCAGACCAGCCTGCAAAGCGCTGCGACCTTGCACGATCTGGAAGAACTGCGTGAGGAAGAAGAACGACACCATCATCCCGAACATGATCAGACCGATCACGATGACGGCTCCGGTGAAGTCCTTCTGCCTGAAGAACTGCAGCGGCAACATCGGCGCTTCAGTACGCAACTCCACGATGATGAAGGCGGCCAGCAGCAGCACCGCTGCCGCAAACGCCAGCACAGGCACGCCGCCTGTCCAGCCCACCTCACCCGCTCGGATCAGCCCGTAGACCAGCGCAGTCAGTCCCAGCGACCCGAGTACCGCGCCTGGTATGTCGAGCTTGCGAGCCCGCTCGTCGATGGACTCCGGCACGATCCGCATCCCGGCCAAGATCACCCCGATCAACGGAAGGTGCATAGTGAACACAGACGCCCAGCCGAAGGTGTCCACGAAGTATCCGCCGAGAGCGGGACCCAATCCGATACCAAGCGCGCCTACGCCCGACCAGATGCCGATGGCTTTCGCTCGTTCGTCGCGATCGAAGTTCGCCGTGATGATGGATAGCGTCGCGGGCAAAATCAGTGCGGCGCCTGCTCCCTGCACGCCCCGCATGGCGATCAACATGGTGATGTCCCCCGCCAGTGCAGCGCCAAGCGACCCGGCGGCAAAAATCAGGAGACCGATCGTCATCCATCGCCTCCTACCGTAGCGGTCACCGATCGACCCTCCGATGAGCAGCAGACCGGCGAGCACGAGTGTGTAAGCGTCGATCACCCACTGCAGCTCAGATATGGAGGCCTCGAGATCTCTTGAGATCGTCGGGATGGCTGTGTTCACGATCGTGTTGTCGAGAAACACCATCAGGGTGGCTAGTGACATCACTCCCAGGACCCACCAGCGCCGATTAGAACGGCCCGGTGCGGCTGAATCGCCGGAACCGCTCTCGGTTTGTTGCTCAAGCATCGTTCCCTCCTCAGATGAACGCCCCAATCGGGGTCGAACTACGTTTAGTAGCTAGTATCAATTTTTGTCTGGATGCAAACTTAGACTTGAATCTAAACTCTGTCAAGGGTAAGCTATCCGCATGAAACGACCACCCGAAGATCTCGCCCAGAAGCTCATCGACGTCTCTGATCAGTTCAAGGGGACAGGTCTCGACATCTCTATCGACGAAGTGGCTGCCGCCGCAGACGTGCCGCGCGCCACTCTGTACTACTACTTCTCTGGTCGAGACGACCTGGTCTCGTTCTTCATGAACGACAAGCTCGACCGAATGCACACCACCGTGCAAAAAGCCGTGGCCAGTGAGGGCGGCCCGACAGAACGGATGGAGCTGGTGATCCGTGAAGTGACTCGGAAGCTGATCGAGTATCCGGTGCTGTGCATGGAACTTCCTATCGCGCTCCGTCGATCCGACGACTTCACCGAGGTGATGCTCAACGCAGAGCGCACCGTCGGCGCACCCCTACGTGAGCTGCTGATCGAGGGCAGAGCCCTCGGCGAATTCGACTTCGAAGACCTGGACGTGATCATCACCGCCATGAACGGGGCTGTCATGCAGGTGGCGATGATGGAGGTCCTGCGCAACCCCGAACCCGATGCAGACGCAGTCGCAGACAAACTCGCGACAGCAATCATTCGGGGACTCGCCACCCGCTCGCCCAGTTAGCCGACTCCTGATTATCCAAACCCCGACACTCGATCCGGTCGGATCGAAGCGGTCGCGTTATTCACGGCGATGGCCCGGCAGTCGAAGACCTCACAGCGTGAGCAGAAGCGCCTCGCAGCGGCACAACAGCGCAAGCAAGAGGCTCGCCAGCGCCTCATCCGCAACGTCGTGCTCGCTGTGGTGGGTGGGGTGGTCGCGATCGGCGCTCTCTTCATGTTGTGGCCCCGCCAGAGCGAAGCCGAGGCGGCGGCAGATGCCGCCTCCACCTTTGGGGCCGAGACCTGGGATCTCCCGGCACTGGACGGCAACGGCAGGGTCAGCATCGAGGAATTCCGTGGCAAACCGACGGTGGCGGTCTTCTTCGCCAACTGGTGTGAGATCTGCGAACGCGAGGTTCCGGAAATGCTGGCCCTCTCCGAGCAAATCGGCGAGCAGGTGAACTTCGTTGGCGTCGACATGATGGACAACGGAGGTGGTCTCGGGGACGCAACCAGGTGGGGCATCGCCGGTAGCTGGCCGATTGCACGGGATGTGGGAAACGGCAACGGCAGCACCCTCTCGGTCGGTACCTTCGGCGCCAGAGGCTCACCGCTCCACGTCATCTACGACGAGCAGGGCAAGATCATCTTCTCCGTCAACCGCGGGATGTCGCCAGACGAGGTGATGAACGTCCTCCAGGCCAACGGACAACTCTGACCAGGTGCGGGTCTAGATTCTCCACATGGAGTTCCATGCCCTCACCGAAGACCGTTGGCCGCACCTCGTCCAACTCTTCGGACCGAACGGCGCCTACTCCGGATGCTGGTGCATGTGGAACCGCCAGACGAACAGTGAATTCGACGCCCATCACGGCGACGACAACCGTTCTGCCCTCCACGCTCTGATAAGCGAGCGG
Source organism: uncultured Acidimicrobiaceae bacterium (assembly GCA_964397045.1). Lineage (GTDB taxonomy): Bacteria > Actinomycetota > Acidimicrobiia > Spongiisociales > UBA5794 > CAYNHF01. The sequence continues at coordinate 176,763 of CAYNHF010000047.1, forward strand.
CCGCCGGGCCTGCTCGCCTACGAAGACGAGCAGCCGATTGGGTGGATATCGCTCGGCCCGTACGAGGACTTCTCCCGATTGGCTCGCTCCCCCGTCGCAAGACCGGTCGCCGATGGCGTTGCCGGCGCGGCCGGGCCGATATGGGCAATCACGTGTTTCGTTATCAGGCGGGACCGGCGCGGAACTGGTGTCGCGACCGCTCTCCTCGACGCTGCCGTCGCGTACGCAGCTGCCCAGGGAGCATCCGTGGTCCAGGCCTACCCACTCGACCCGGAAGGTACGGCAGACAACAGCTCGGCGTGGATGGGCCTGGCTTCGATGTTCGAGGCGGCAGGCTTCACCGAAATCGCCAGACGTCGCCCCACTCGCCCGGTGATGCACAAAACCCTGTGATCAACCTTGAGCCGAAGCAGATCGCCCTGTGGCAGGGCCCGAGTCTCAGGCGGCAGGCTTGGGAAGCGTGAGGACGAACGCCGTCTGATGTGGCATCCGTCGATACTCGAGTTCGCCCCCCATCAGTCGCGCTAACCGCTGCGACACAGCTAACCCGAGACCAAGGGAAGCGGGCTGGGTCGGCTCCTCGTGAGCCCGCTGAAACGCCTCGAAGATCGATCGCTCAGATTCTGGACCAACGCCTTCGCCGTCATCGCACACCGCCACCGTGATGGCATCACCGGAGACACCCAACACGACCCACACGCGATCCCCGCCGTACTTGGCCGCGTTGACCATGAGATTCCGCACGATCTGACGCACCCGTGATGGATCGGCCCATGCTTTGGTGGTCGACCCCTCGACCACCACTTCCGGCATGGCTCCCCTGAAAGCGGGATGACTTTCACGGGTGACGGCAAACACGACCTCCTGGACGTCCACCATCTCGGGCGCGACCACAAGGGTGTTGATGTCACTGCGCGCTGCTACCAAAAGGTCATCCACGATGTGCGCCATCTCCCGACTGTTCTCGGTGATGAGATCCAGGAACTCCACACTTTCGGCATCAGCAGGGGCCGTCAGCTGATCGCCCAGAACTTCGGCCAGGCCCAGTGTGGCGGTGAGCGGCGTGCGGAGCTCGTGACTCACCGAAGCGATCAACTCATCCTTCGATGCGACGAGTTCCTCGAGACGCTTGTGGGCCGCGTTGCGCTCCCAAAAGGCTCCAATCATGCCCGCCGCGGTGGTCAGCATGCGTATCTCGTCTCCGGTCCAGTGCGGTGCTTCTTCATAGATGGCGAGGCCGAGCGACCCCACCCACTCGCTGCCGACGAGGATCGGGATGTTGACCTCTCCGGTGCACCCATCTTCCTCGTAGTACTCGCGCTCACTTCCGGTCAACTGTGCGACGTCGACAACCGCAGCCAAACCCTGCCGGAGCGGTTCGTGTACGGACGGTATCTGTCGATACTCCGCCACCGCTTGCCGCAGCTCGCCCGTTTCCTCGTCGTACCAGATTTCTTCGTCGACGACCTCCTCAAACCCGGGCCGGATCGCCTCGTGGGTGACCCGGGCGCAGAGACCCCTGGCTGAGTCAGTGAAGTTCTCGTCCGTGAACGCCTTGTGTGCGTTCGTGGCCGTCACCAGCGTGGCCAAGGCAGTCTGGATGGCCTCCTCATCTGAACCCCGCAGCAGGGTTTCGGAGCACTGCAGCAAAGCCGCCTCGTAGACCAGTTTCGTGTCGAGGGCGCTGACTGCCATTTCCAGCTTCACGATCGCGTCTCGCCGCTCGGTGTACGACCCCAGCATTCGCGCCGCGTTCTGCAGCGTGGACAGTTCATGCGCGGTCCAGTTCCTCTCCTCCTGATAGTCACAGAACGAGATAGAGCCCGTCCACTTGCCATGCACGAAGATCGGCACACATAACTCCGCTTTGATGCCGTCACGTCGATACAGTGCCTGTTCGGACCCCTCCAACATGCTGGTGACAATGTGCACCGGCTCACCTCTTGAGAGTGACGCGAACGCGGTCGGCAGCTCGGAGTAGGGCCCACCCGACCATTCCTCGGCCACGTCGATGGGTGAGTCTGGTCGCTCGTACGAGTGCGTGATGCGAGTGCACAGGCCCAAACGGGGATCGTGGTAGTTCGCGTCGATGTAGACGAAGTCGGCTTCGGTGGCCATCATCAAGGCCTTCAGCGCTTCGCCGACGTCACCCGAATTCTGGGACCCGAGCAGCACCTCGGCACAGGCAGCCAGCGCACTCTGATACGAAGCCCTCTGCTCCAGTTGAGTCACCGATTTCTGCAACTGAGACCGAGTGCTCAGTCGCGCCCAGTACGACCCAACCATTTCTGCGCTCGTGGTCAACAGCCGGCGGTCGAGATCCGTCCAACTACTAGAGGATCTGCTGGTGAAGCCGACCACTCCCAGCCAGGTGTCGTCGACCACCACCGGAACGTCCAACTCAGCGAAGACACCGCTGCCGGCGTAGAGCCTGGCTTCCACCCTGGGGAGATCCGACACGAGAAACGGGAACGGAGCGCCGGTCGAAAGCGTGTCGTGGGCGGTTTGCATTCTGGCCCATGGAATCGCGTCTCCCTGGCCCGCTGGTCTCACCACGGCGTCTTCTCGGTCGACTTCGTGAATCAACCGGGTGGCGAGGCCCCCCTGTTCGCCGGTTTCATTCATCTCGACGAACGCTCCATCGGCACTGCTGGCCACCAACAGGGCCCGGAGTGCCTCATCGAGCGGCTCTTCAACGTTTCGGAGCAGCGCGGTCGAACATGCCGCGATGGCTTTCTCGTACTTCACAGACAACTCGGAGCGCACCGTTTCGTCGATGAGCGTTCGGATGGTCAGGATCACCAAAGCAACCAGCAGCGTGAAAAAGATGACGTCTGCCAGAACGCCGATAAGGACGACTTGTGTCTCGGTGAGCGGGGCTCCCGACCATTGCAGGACGTCACGCTGCACAAGAACGAACAGGATGCCACCGTGTACGAGAATCGGCACCGCCCGCAGCAGAGGCAGTAGCAAGACCGCCGCAACCACGGTGTAGGCATAGGGCAGGCCCATCGCCGAGTCCGGCACCTGAATGACAGCCATCGAAACCAAGACCAGTGATGTATCCAGCAGCAGCGGAACGACCGGAGATGGCTCGGCCCTCCCCTTGCGACGCCACGCATCGATCGCTGCTGCAAAGCCGAGCAGCGCGACGATCAGCCCAGGAGGCCAGCGCCACATAACGGCAAGGGCCATAGCTACGAGGGTGGCAGTACCGGCCGCGGGCAGGCGGAAGTTCAACCAGGTCCGCGTCAGATTCGCGCGCACCGCGGTGGCGATGTCGTCGCGTTCATCGCCTCCCGTCGTCGCACCAGATGTGAAACTCGACATGGCGCTCTCCGTGCCGGTCGTTGCCGTATCTGTCGGCCGATTGGGCCCGGCGGTTAATGCCCGGCCTGGGATGTGACGAACAATCAGTGGTCACTCGCTGCAGGTCGCACCCGCCCACGCCTCCGCAATGTGACGTCGGGCCGAGCCGAGGAGGCGACTTCGGCTGCCTCTGCCCGCACGACGGCGTTCGGGCCTGGGACCGAGAACTCGAATATGGTCCATCCGAACTCACGCCTGTATTCCAGGTCGCCGTGCATCAGACGAGCCAGGGCGCGGGAGATCGTCAGACCGATACCGACGGAGGCGATCTTCCCGTCCGGCCGGTGTGCAGACTGGTAGGCGCCAAAGATGGCTTCTGCTTGCTCGCTCGAATCGACTCCAGCTCCGTTGTCTGCGACAGAGACGTAGGCGTAGCCTGCGTCGCTTCTGAGCGTTATGAGAATCGAATCGCCGCCGTAGCGCTCCGCGTTCGTCAACAGATTGCGCACCACCTGGCGGACCCGTGCCGGGTCGGCAACCGCCGCCACCTGATCGCCGCGAATCTGCACGGTCCTTGGGTGCGCAGGTGCATGAGCCTCGAGCACGCGATCGACAACTGAGCGCAGCTCAATGGGAGAAGGAGTGATCGTCAGTTTGCCCGCGCTGCTCTTGGCCGCGGTGAGGAGGTCCTCGACGAGATCGGAGAGGTCGAGCGCTTCAGAGGCGATGGCACCGACCATCGACTGGCGTTCCGACACTTCCATGTCTTCACCCGTATCGCGCACCAGCTCGGCGAATCCGAGTATCCCGGTGAGCGGAGTCCGCAGCTCGTGGCTCACAGAAGCCAGCAGCGCATCCTTCGACTCGAGCAGCGCATGATTGGTCTCTACCTCGCGCTGCAAGCTCTCGGTGAGCCGGAGCCGCCCGATGGTGAGGCTGGCATGTTGGGCCATCGCCTCGATCAGCGCGTCGTCTGCCGCGTCGAACGTATCGATCGGGCCGAGCCGATTGCCGACGGCGATCACACCGATGAGGTCGTCCTCGACGTACAGGGGCGCGGCAAGGCCGGTTTCGAATCCGAAGGGTCGGAGTGCGGCCTGCATCGCGTGCTCCGCCGGCAGATCCGTTTCACGCCGAAACGAGACCGGATCGTCCGAGAAGCTTCCGAGCAACGCGAGTCGGTCGACGCGTACCTCGTTGGCAGGTCCGTGCGTCAGATGGCCGTCCTCGGTGAGTCTCGCAAAGGAGAATCCACGCGACGAGGAGTCCTTGATCACGAGTTCGGCGATCCGGGCACGCAGATGCTCCTGAGCGGCACCGAGAAGCTCAATCTGCATCTCGTCATCGGTGAGTCCTGCATGAATGGTTTCGGTGAAGCTATAGATGGCACGTAGGTCATCGTGGCGCTTACTGAGCCGGCCGTACGTTCGAATGAAGAGGTAGAAGAGGGCTGCTGCCCCGATCAGCACGAATGCCGCACGCGGGTCCTGCCACAGAACGATCAGACAGAGGACGCCCACCAGACTGGTGCCGATCGGGATCAGCGACCCGGCTGCCAGGCTCCGCAGAATGTTCGCCTGACTGCGTTCTCGATCGTGCAACCAGACGATGGTGGTCACCAGGCCGGCAGACACGACTACCGCGGCTGCGGCAGCGATGAGCGCCGCCATCCAGCCGGTTGGTGAGTTCGGAGACGCGTCGCCGAGGACGGCCCGGTAGACCGCAAGAGCGACCACCAGATCGAGGTAGAAGAGCGCCATGTTGAACGCCAGCTTCACCAATCGCTGGCGTCGGTAGATCCCCAGCGCCATGGCAGAGCCGGCGACGCGTGCTGCGATGAGCAGGTGCGGTGATACGAAAGCAAGGCCCAGCACTGTGGCCAGTTCGCTCAGCGAGATCGTGTGAGTGTCCCGACGCACCGGGAGATGAATGATGAACACCTCAGCCGCTGCGAAGGCAAGGATGAACATCCACCACGGCAATTCAAACGGGGTAGCCGGTGGGCGGTGATCCGGAACCCAGAGAAGCTGGATCGCGACCGCAGCCACCACCACGGCAGCCGTCATCGCCCATATGGTCCGGGTTCGGTCTCCTTGGACGGCCGCCGCATCCTCTGCCGCCGCTTCAGCACCCGGCGTTGTCTCGGCCGCGGCGACAGACTCGGCTGGGTCCTCCTCATTCGGCGAGCGGAAATCGACGGCTGGCGGACGAAGCTCGGCAGCGACGTCGACCGGGTCGGTGGGGGCTGGCCGTGACAACATCTGGTGCTACCGGTCCAACTGCAGCGGCGGAGCGCCCGATACGGGAACTGGGCCACTCGCGCTTGGTAAGACCGGCAATATGTCGATCCGTCGTCGCCCGGAGCCCGGGGCGATAGGGGTGCGGTGAGACACGAACTTGCTCCTACAAGGGCTAATGCAACGTTGTATCGGCAATCCGGATCAAGAAGTTGCGGGGCATTTTCCTACCCACCCCGGGACTAGTCATGGCCCTGCCCTTCGACAACCACGAACTGCGTGCGACAGTCGACAAATCCGTCGGATCAGACAGAAGCGAGCCGTATGGAAGCGTGCTCCAACTCAGCCAGAAGCGAGTGCGGTGAACTCGAACTTCTTCTTGGTGCCGTACCGATCCTTCACGGTCACCAGGAATGTCTCCCCGATGGGTGCCTCGGCGAAGAACACCTTCTTCTCCCAATGCCCCTCCGCATCAGCTTCAGTGGTGCCGCTCCCGAAGGCCGAGGTGATGGCGATCTTGGACCCGGGCTCGGCGGTCCCGAAGTAGACGTCGTAGGGCGGATCGAACGCACAAGAGCCGTAGGTGGCGCTTGCCGTGAACTCCACCTTCGGTGGCGGATCGTCCTTGACCGGCTCTTCGGGCTCGTAGAAGACGGTGATTCTGGCCGTAGCCTCATTGCCTGCCTCATCAATAGCCGTGAAACGGGCGCCGTTCGGACCTTCTCGCAGGACAAGCCGGATGGACCAGCGCCCGTCTGCCGATACGTTCGCCTCATAGGGCCCTGACATCACGCGAGCCCCCGGTTCGGTCTTGCCCTGGAAACTGGCAACCTTCTCTGTCAGCTTGGCGCCATCGGCCGGGGTGGTGATCGAGATTCGAGGAGGTGTGGTGTCTGCCGGCTCAACCGGTTCCTCGACCACCGGCTTGTCCTCAGGGAGGGGCTCCGCCGCTTCCTTCACGGGTTCGTCTCCGGATCCGGTAGGTGCGGGAGCGACCGGCGGCAGCGCCAGGGGAGCCGGCTCGGGTGCGATCTGATCCGGCCCCGGGGTGTCGGGATCCGGCGTCTCAAGAATGGGCGGTGCGGCATCCCCGATGACCGGTGTTGTCTGCTCGATGACCGGTACGGTCGTCGAAACGTTCGCGGCGTCGGGTTCCGGCGTCGGGCCGCGCAGCCACGATCCAAGGAGAAGCACGATCACGGCAAACCCGCCCGCGAGTGCAGTTCCCACCCTCCGGGCCCGTTGTCGCCTCGCAGCTACGGTGGCGAAACCGGAGCGCGGCGTGTAGTCGGCAACCGCAGTCGTCACGGAGGCAGATGCTGCGCGGGCCCTGGTGTCGAGTGTGCTCATGACGTTCCCTCCCGCGCCTCGAGACCGAGCCGGTCGGCGAGCCGCAGCCTTCCCTTGTGCAGGTGGACTTTCACGGTGCCCTCAGCGCAGTCCAGAACGTCCGCAATGTCGGCTACAGACAGATCCTCCAGATAGTGCAATGCAATAGCCTGGGCCTGACGCTTGGGAAGCGCACGAACCGCCTTCCAGAAGTCATCGTCATGCGCAGGGAGTGCCGGCAGTATCGCCTCATCACTGCCAAGGCGGGCGAGGGCCTTGGCCTCGCGCAGCTTCCGCCGGAACAATGAGACCGACATGTTGGCGACGACCCGCCGAACCCAGGCCTGTGGCTTGTCATAGTGCGATACCCTGTCCCAGTTCTTGTGGGCAGCGAGGAACGCGTCCTGAGCGAGGTCTTCCGCGACCGTTCGACTTCCCGATAGCACATATGCCAGGCCGATCACTGCCTTGAGCTCCTGCTGGTAGAACGTCTCAAACGTCATGACCGCTTTTACCGGAGCGGGCGCGGCCGCCTCGGTACCGGCATTGCCCGGTACCCCGGTCGCTGCCGTGGGTTGCGATCTGATGGTCACTTTCACCCGGTTACTCGCCCGAGTCGCCTGAAAGGTTTACAGGTATGTATCGAAGCGAGACCCCCCGGAACTTGAGGGGAGAACGGGAATCCCGGGTGCTGGTTAGGGTTACTCAATCTCGATCACCCAGGAGCGAATCGATGGCCGAAGAAAGCACAAAGGCCGAAGCAGCGGAAGCCGCGGACGCCGCGGACTCGACCGATGATCAAGAACAGCCGCCGCCTCATCATGAGGAGATCTCGACCTCCACTGCGCACCGAGTAGTCATCGACGGAAAGCCGGTCGCGTATACCGCGACCGCGGGACGCGTGATCCTCACCGAGGAAGAGGGCAAGAAGAAGGCCTCGTTTTTCTTCGTCTCCTACACACGCGACGACGTCGAGGACGCGGCAGAACGGCCACTGGTTTTCGCGTTCAACGGGGGGCCCGGGTCTTCTTCGGTGTGGCTCCATTTGGGGGCGCTCGGCCCGCGGCGCGTGACAGTGGATGAGGAGGGCATGGCGCTGCCCCCTCCTTCCCGCCTCACCGACAACGAGCATTCGATTCTCGATGTTGCCGATCTCGTATTCATCGATCCCGTCGGAACCGGGTACAGCCGTGCCATCCCGGGAGACGAGGCCAAAGATTTCCATCATTTCAAAAAAGACATCGAAGCGGTCGGCGAGTTCATCCGGATTTTCCTCACGCGCCACGAGCGCTGGGATTCGCCGAAGTACATCGCCGGCGAGTCATACGGCACGACGAGGTCTGCTGGTCTCGCCGGCCACCTCTACCGACGACATGGCATCACCTTCAATGGCCTGCTGCTGATCTCGTCGATCCTGAACTTCCAGACCACAGGCTTCGACCCATCCACCTACACGTTCCGACGCGGTAACGACCTGCCCTACCAGGTGTTTCTCCCCTCCTACGCTGCGACCGCCTGGTACCACCAGCGTCTGAACGAGGATGACCAGGCGCGGACCTTGCGAGAGTTCCTCGACGAGGTGGAAGCCTTCGCCGCCAACGACTACACCCTGGCGCTGTTCCAGGGAGCGGCACTCGACCCCGACAGGTATGACGAGATCGCGACCAAGGTCGCTCGCTTCACCGGGCTCCCGGTCGACTACGTCAAGCGCTACGACCTCCGCATCGAGATCCTCCGGTTCTGCAAAGAGCTCTTGCGCGACAAGCAGCGCACCGTCGGGCGCATCGACTCCCGCTACACCGGCATCGATCGATTCCCCGATGGTGACGCAATCGAAGCCGACCCCTCAATCGACGCCCTCATGGGTTCATATACGTCTGCCCTCAATGGCTACGTCCGTTCCGAGTTGGAGTATGAGAGCGATCTGCCCTACGAGGTCATGTCCGAGGAGACGTGGCAGAACTGGGATTACGAGGATTTCAAGAACGCCTTCGTTGACGTATCTGAGACCCTGCGCGACACCATCAGCCGCACCCGCTTCCTGAGGGTGTTCGTGGCCAACGGCTACTTCGATCTGGCGACCCCATACTTCGCAACGGAGTACACCTTCAACCACCTTGGGCTCGACCCGGCACTGCGAGATAACGTGACCATGGCGTACTACGGCGCCGGCCACATGATGTACGTCCAGCTGGATTCACTCGGACGGCTTGCTGCCGACCTGCGCGAGTTCATCACCGCCGCGCCTTGATCCCCCTTCTCGCCTGACGTGCGGTAAGGCCAATCCCGGCTAGGGTGAGGCCTCGCTCGCAAGGCCCAAACGGGCCGGTCTGACGGACGGAAGGGATTCCCGTTGTCAGCTACACGTGCAGCGCTGTTTCAGCGGCTGCAAGATCTCAGTGAACAGAACATCTCGGCCGCGATCGATCTCGGAGTTGCCCGGGTCAGAATCGAAGACGAAGTGCTCGAGGGTGAGACCATCACCCTCGAGGGCCGGAAGCTCACGAATTTCGGAACGGCCGCGTATCTCGGATTGAACACCGATTCACGTCTCAAGCGTGGCGCGATCGACGCCATCGAGCGCTTTGGACCGGTGTTCTCGTCTTCGACGGTCTACACCTCCGTCGATCTCTATGCCGACCTCGAGAACCGGCTGCAACGGATCTTTGGCACCCCGGTGATCATCCCGACGACAACCTCGCTCGGCCATCTCGGAGCCCTCCCGGTGCTGGTAGGCCCCAAAGACGTTGTGGTCATCGACACCAGGGCTCACGCCTCCCTCCATCTGGCCACGCTGGTGTTGATGGGCGAAGGGATCCCGGTCGTGAGCGTGCCCCACAACGATATGGATGCGCTTGCCACCACCATTGCAGCAGAGGCAACTCGCGCCGAACGGGTCTGGTATTTGGCTGACGGTGTCTACTCGATGCACGGCGATACGCTGCCGACCCACCAGGTTGCGCGGCTGCTCGAGGAGTACGAGCAGCTCCACCTCTACATCGACGACGCGCACGGCTTCGGGTGGAAGGGCCAACATGGCCGTGGCCACGTCCTCTCCCAGATCCCGATGCATCCCCGCCTCACCGTTGCAGTCTCGCTCTCGAAGTCGTTCGGGTCGGGGGGCGCCGCAATTGCCTTCCACGATGCAGGCCTGGCCAAGAGCGTGCTACTTCGTGGGGGGACGTTCACTTTCTCCGGACCGATTCACCCAGCGGAACTCGGCGCGGCTATCGCTTCTGCAGACATCCACCTGTCCGGTGAACACACGGAGCGGGTGGCGCGGATCAACGAGCAGATCGATCTCACCCGATCCCTCCTTACCGCACACCATGTTCCGGTCGTATCCGATGCCCAAACGCCGATCTGGTTCGCGAAGGTGGGAGGCCACAAGGAGACGTTGGAATTGGTCCGCCGCCTCAAGGTGCAGGGGTTCTTCGTCAATGCCGGTGTCCACCCCGCCGTACCCCTCAATCACAGCGGGATCAGGTTCGCCCACGCTCTGTACCACTCGAACGATCACATCCGAGCACTCGTCGAGGCAATCGCCTCCAACTCAGATCTCATCGATACCACTCACATCGTCGTAGACCTCACCGAACCGGCCGCTCGACCGGAAGAACCCCAGACGGTGGGGAGCCAGCCGCAGCAGTAGCAACACCTTCACTCCACCCGCGTTCCTGCCGATAGTCGCAGGTATATGGAGTGGACCCACCGCACGGCGAATCCGCGCGACCAGCGAGACGGGCCGTCACGCCTGATGATGGTGTTGGCAGTGGCCGCATTTGTTGTCCTGCTCCTTGACGCCGTCCTCACCCAGGTGGTTTCAGCCGAAGTCGCAGACGTCATCGGGCCCCTCGGTGTGCTGCTCGGATATGTGGCGGGTGGCACGGTCATTTCCAGAGGAGCACTCCACCTCAAGGGTCGCGAGCGCACTGCGTGGCGTCTCGTCGGGTTCGGATTCACTGTCGGAGCTATGGGCATTCTGGCTGTCGCCATCGTGGACACCGTCACGGGCGCCGCGCCGGCATTCGGTCCGACCGACCTCTTGTTCATCGCAGCCTACGTGCTGGTCCTCGCCGGGTTGTTCTCGATGCCACACGTCACGGGCAGCAGCGTGCAACGCGCCCGGATCACGCTCGACGGCCTGATCGGAGCGATCTCGGTGGCCGTGCTGTTGTGGGCATTCGTAGTGCGTGATCTCTTCGATTCCCTTGGCGAGTCTCCGCTCTGGGAGCGCTGGATGGGCTCGACCTACCCCGTCATGGATATCGCGTTGATCATCACCGTGATGATCGTGGTCATGCGTCGCAGCAGCTACCGGTTCGACCTCAGGCTTCTGATCCTGGGAGCAGGCCTTTCCATGCAGGCCGTGGGAGACCTCACTTACCTGGTTTCAGGGGTAGGTAAGACCTTCGAAGAAGCCAACCCCTTCTACCCGCTCTACCTTCTGGCGGGCGCCTCGTTTGTCGTCACGGGTCTCTTGCTCTATCGGCCGCCGACGCATCGCGAGTATCCCGACAGGGGTACTCCGTGGTGGGCCATGATCGCGCCGTACGGTGCTGCCGCCATCATGCTTGCCGTCGCAGTGAGCCATTTGTGGGGTTCGGCGCTCGAGCTAGCCGACTTCGGACTCCTGCTCGCCACCATCCTCGTCGGTGCCCTCGTCATCGGGCGGCAGGCAGTGGCGATCAGGGACAACAGACGGATGGTCGAAAGGGAGCGAGAGGCGCTCGTGTCTTCCATCTCGCACGAGCTGCGAACACCACTCACCTCGATCGTGGGATTCGTCAACCTCTACGTCGAGGAAGCGGAAGCTCAGGGTGAGGAGACCTCCGAATTGATCACGGTCGTCCAGCAGGAGTCGCTGTACATGGCTCGCATCGTGGAAGACCTCATGATGCTCGCCCGCAACGATCCGCACGCAATGGAACTGAAGGACGAACCGTTCGACGTGCGCCAGCAGATCAATGTCTCGGTGCGGGCTGTCGACATCGACCCAATGTCCGTCACCGTCGAGTGTGATCCGTTGCTCGGCGTGGTCGCCGACCGTGCCCGGTTCCAGCAAATCATGGTCAACCTGCTTTCGAACGCAACTCGGTATGGAGGGCCGGCACGCCTCGTCGTTGCACATGAGAACGAAGGTGGCCTCCTGCTGGAGGTCCACGACAATGGCCACGGCGTGCCCCGCAAACACGAGATCGTGATCTGGCGGCGCTTCGAACGTGGCGCGAATCGCTTGAACGGGGCCGTACCGGGTTCCGGAATCGGCCTCGCCATCGTCGATTCACTCGCGAAGGCATACAGTGGCTCGACAGGATATCGACGATCTGAGCGCCTCGGTGGTGCTTGTTTCTGGGTCGACCTGCCCGGCAGAGTGACGGCCCACCAGGCCTATCGCGCGCCGGAAGAAGCGGTCAACATCGGAGACCTTGCGCCGGTCGAGCCGAACACCCAGGCTCTCCCCTCGAGAGTTCCTGAGCGACGATCCGGCTGGTAGATATCAGCTGATTGCGGTCGTGGTGGTGATTCCCGTGTCTTCCGAAGTCCGCAGGGTCCACCGACCATCGTCACCGAGAGACACCAGGTAGTCGCGCCCAACGTAGGTCGAGATCTCGGTGGTCACCTCGCTGCGGCCGATCCTGACGATGGCGACCTCGTCGGAAAGTACGGCCGTTTCGACTGTGAAGACGGTGACAGCCTCATCATCGCTCAGCCCCTCGCGAACGGCGATGGGAGAAATCGCAGTCGTCACATTTGCAGGAGTCGACTCGACGACAGCGGCGATGATTCCCGGATCCTCAGGGCTCACGACAACGTGGACGGTTCGTCCAGACCCGCAGTCGATGTCGCAGGCTGCCTGGAAACCTAGCGCGTAGGCGCCGGTGAGATCGGTCTCGTGACTCAGCGTTTCGTAAGGGGGCGCTGAGCACGCCAACAAGGCAACGCTCAGCAGCAGCCATGGGGCAACACCGGGCAGACGACTCCACCAGCTGCGCCGCAGCAAGATTGCGCTGTCGGGGCTGTCCTCCAGATCCCCTCCTCCCGTACCGGTGCCATCGTACTGGAGGTGGCGGAGCAGGCTCCGGCCACCGCATGGGCGGGCGGCAGGGCAGCCGACACGATGTGGTCCAGAACCCATCAGGCAGTGGGGTTCCAGCCATCCCGCCCAGGAGCCCAGAGGATAGAGCACCGGTTTTCCAAACCGCCGAAGCTGAACGCGGTGCTATCCACCGTTTTGCCTGGTCGTGGTCAGCCGGAAATCGACAAGCTATGTGCTGCGAGTCGTGCATTCCGCGGCCGCAGACTCATCAACAGGCGCAGCGTCTCGAGCCGCCACAACGCCTTTTCCGGGCTGTTGGCGTGCTCCGTCGACATTGATCCATCGTGTCCGGTGCTCACTGCCTAGGCAATGAGTGAATAGGTCCTCTAGCGCGATCCCTCGCCGGAGAGGTTCCGTCAGAATGGCCTCAGCGGCTCCGCACAAACGTCTGCTACAAGTCAGTTGTGGGGCCCTGTGTCAAGGGCCCCTCAACATCCTCAGACTGTTGCTGTCATGACGGCCACGACGCATCGATATCCGTGAGATCTGTGGGATGGCCTTGATTCCGGCGACCAGATCTCGGATACCTGCCCAGAAGGTGCCGGCACCGACTTGGGTTGGCATCAAGTCCGAAGCGTCGAAGCGGAACTGGTCAGCGGCCAGCGCCGCTTGCACCGTCTCGGCCCACGCGCTGATCTCTCCGTCCGGGTAGAGGCTGGTGTCGAATCGGATGTTGGGGAGGATCCACCCTCCGGTTTCGGCCAGAGCTTCTCTGCCGAAACGCTGGCTCACCATGATGCGGGTGAGTTGGCGGACCACGTTGCGGTCGTTCAGCGCCGCCATGTGGTTTCCGCCGCCCATCGCCGCGTCGCCGTAGGCGTCGTTCACGGCGGGGAACTTGAACGTGGCGAACTCGTCCAGGTCGTAGCCGAAGTCCTGGATTCCGAACGCAAAGAACGAGGCCTGCTTGTGCATCAGGCAGTCCTCGTCGCCGAGCGGGACCGCATTGGCGAAGAAGAAGACGTTGAGCATGTTGGCGCGGTCGAACACGTAGCCCGGCGTGTCGATCATCTGCTGGAAGCGCTCAAAGGCCGTCGCGATTCGTGGATCCTTCCGAGACAAAGACGCTCAGGGTTCGGCTCCACAGACCCAGGCCGCCGAGATCCGGCACATGTGGCAATCCCGAGCGATGGCTCCGTTACCGGCTACCCGAAGAGGCGAGCTGAGCCGGGCCACTTGTCCCGGCCGGCCGATGGGCAACCCTGGGAAATCTCGATGAGCGGCGTCACTGTCGTGTCATCCAGTTCGCCTGATCCGTCCAGTGGTTCAGAGTCGGGCTGCAATCGGGGTGCGGTCCCGGACCTCACCACTGGCGGATTACGTTCGGGACTCGTGCAAAGCGGCAAGGACCCCACCAGCTCGCCGGCCCCGCACGAGGACCTGGGTCTCATGAAGGCTGAAGGAAGTCGAGCGCCTCTTGCCTCGCCGCCTCGATATCCAAGATTGGGGCCTCACCGGAGACGGTGGGTTCGGTCTGGGACATTGCCAGTTCGAGCTCCTGTTTCGCCCGCTCGGCATTCATGGGAAGAAATACGACGCCGAGGCGCTTGCGCTCTTCCTCGACCGCGCGCAGCAGACGCACTGCCAGGTCGGGGCGACCATCATGTCGGACGAGCCAAGAGACGAACATCAAGGCTTGGATGGACCGGAGCGCATCGGCAAACGGGTCCCGCGTCATGACCAAACTCTCGCCGAGACGCAATCGAGCTTCTTTGCGCTGTCCAAGGTCGAGCTTGGCCCTGCCAAGCGTGACCAGGGACTCCGCGAGCTTCGCTGCGTTGCCTGCCTCTGCAGCCATGTTGTGGGCAGCGAGCGCTTCTGCTGCGGCGGCATCGATGCGTTCAATGCCGGGCTGTACCCACGCCAGGCCGAGGCGGGCGTTCACCTCGTGAGACCACTCGTCGCTGCCGATTGCGAGATCCCGGCACAGAGCAAATGACTCTGCGGCGGCGTCCAGATCGCCGGTGAAAGCCTCGAGCCAACCCTGAGCATTTGCCGCGCTGGCGCGGGTCACAGGGGTTGGGACCTCCTCGGCAATCGCGGCAAGCTCGGCGACACGCCGTGCCCCCTCTTCGGTGTTGCCCAACCGCAGCTCCAGGACCGCAAGCCCCTCCCTCGCCGAGTGGGCCCGGCTCGCCACAACTGGCATGCCCTCGGTGGCGCGGACCAATTCGTCTCGGGCGACCTGCAGATCACCTTGGCGCCAGTGGATGCGACCGGATATGGACACGGCTTCGGCAGCGGCGTGGGGCTCGCCCAGGGCGTGCGCCGACTCGATCAGACCCGGCAACGCCGCCAGAGCCTCGTGGTTACGACCCGACACCCACTCGGCAATTGCGCCCGACATATCGAGGCGCCACCGCATCATGTCCCGAGGGGGGTCGGAACGATCGATGCGCGCCATCCACCTAGCAACCTCATGAGGATGGTGCACCCAATTCTGGCCGAGCGGTACGAGCAGATTCACGGCGAGCTGCTCGAGCCCATTGTCCAGCGCCCAACCGGCCGCGGCTCTGAAGTCGTCGATCGACACGTCTTGTTCGATCCGAGGGTTCGAACCGATCAGCACGAACGGCAGGTCCATCTCTGCGACTTCGGCGACGAGATACTGCGCGTGTTCCTTTCGAACCTGCTCGATTTCCCCGCTTTCCTGGAGATTGAAGCGCCCGAAATCACGCAAGGTCGGCAACATCCGGTGCCTCGTGGCTCGTCCCGAGACGTCGGCGAGCAGCATCGAGGTATCAACGAGCTCAGCCAGCGCATCATCCCGAGCACCGAAGGGTGACCCAACAGCCAGGGCCGCGGCGCGGGAGAACGAGCTGGCGAAGACGCTGAGCCGATCGAAAACGGCCCGACAGTCGGGATCCAAGAGGTCATAGCTCCACTGCATCGTGTCACGCAGGGTGCGGAGAGGGGATCGAGTCCGCTGGCGTCCGGCCAGCGTCAGCGGATCTTCCAGCGACTCGACTATCTCACCGGTCGTCATGGCACGCACGTGGGACGCGGCCAGTTCGAGGGCGAGTGGAATGCCGTCCAACCGCCTACAGATGGCGACTACGTCGGCCGTGGTTTCCTCGTTGGGAACGAACCCAGGTGCGGCAGCGGCAGCTCGATCGAGAAAGAGCTCGACAGAGGGCGCCGAGAGCGTCTCGTCTGAGGGCACCCCGACCTCGGGCAGATCCAGCGGGACAACTTCGTAGACGACCTCTCCGGCCGCTCCCAATGACCGGCGGCTCGTGCAGAGGATCGTCAGACCCGGGACGGCCTGCAGCAGGTCGTCGACCGTTTTGGCGACCACTTGGATGACGTGTTCGCAGTTGTCAAGAATCAGGAGGGTGGGCCGCAAGGCGAGAACCGCTGCAATCCGCGCCGTGAGGGGCGCGGACCGATCGTCCTCGGCGCCGACCAAATCCGCGATCGCCGGGACGACGGCCGCCCCGTCGATGATGGGCACCAAATCAACGTGCCACATCGTCCGAGTTGACTCAAGTGCGCGGGCGGCTTCGATTGCGAGGCTCGTCTTTCCCACTCCGCCGGGCCCCGTGAGGGTGATGAGGCGGAACTTGTCGAGATGCCCGGCCAAGCTGTGAAGGTCGGATGCCCTGCCCACGAAGCTGGTGACGCGGCTGGGGAGCCCACCGTGAACAGGGTGATCGGTCCTTGCAGCCGACGGCGGCGCGGTGTCGAGCAATAGGATCCGCTCCTCGAGCGCACGCAACTCCTTCGAGGGCTCCAATCCAAGTTCCTGCGCCAAGCGAACCTCCAAATCCCTGTACGCCCGCAGCGCATCGCCCCGGCGACCTGACTCGGCCATTCCCTCCATCAGCAGCGCAACCACGTGCTCACGAAGCGGATGTCCGGCGGCGAGTCGTTCCAGGTCAGGGATGGCGCCGACCGCATCACCGGAACGAATAGCAGCCTCCAGGATGACTTCCTCGGCCACCAGATGCAGCTCCTCGAGTCGTCTGATTGCGCCTTGGGCGAACTCCTCGAATTCGAGTCCGGTGAGCGGATGGTCGCGCCACAGTTGGAGCGCCTCACGGGCCAGAGCGCCTGCTTGCGCAGGGCGAGCCACCAACGCTGAGCGCGCTTCGTCGATGAGGCGTGAGAAGCGGTGGGCGTCCACGGCTTCTGGATCTATCTGCAATACGTAGCCGGAGGGCTTCGTCGCAATCACTTCACCCGACTCGCCTCTGGCTCGATCAGGATCGAGCAGATCTCGAAGCCGGGAGATGTGGACCCGCACATTCCGCGCCCCGTCACCCGGCGGAGAGTCCCCCCACAGCTCGTCGACGATGCGATCCACGGAGAACACGGCATTCGCGTTGAGGGCGAGAAGAGCCAGCAACGCCTGGCGCTTCGGCGAGGTGAGCTCAATGAGTTCGCCATCATCGCGGAGTACCTCTAGTGGGCCGAGTATGCGGAGTTCCACGTGCTTCCTCTTGGACGGTGACCCACTCTATAGCGAGCGTTCGTGACTGTTAACGGCCCGTTGACTCCGCTGCAATGCCCCTGCGTTCCTGGCGTTTACCGCCTGAGCGGATGTTGCGGGCATGGCATTCACATCCCGCACTCAGAAGGCTCGATTCGCATTGCTGATCGCATCCTTGGCGATCCTGCTCAACCCAGGCACCGCTCGGCCCGCCCAGAAAACTGTGGCGCCGCAGATCTCGATCGTTTCCGGTTCGACAACCCAGATCGAGGATGCGCAGTGGGCCTTGAACCGTTTCCGAGCCGCCGGAATCGAGCTGCCTTCGGTGCGAATCATCTTCCATGCCGACTATCAGGCCTGCGGCAACCGTGAAGGCGTGTTGCGCATCGCCGGTGAGCGCGCAGAGATCCATGAGTGCGAGCGCGACCGGTCAAGGTCCCGGCGTAGCTTGCTGCATGAGCTGGCACACGCTTGGGATCACGTGGCGGGCGGGATTACGTGGGAGCGGCGAACTCGTTTCCTCGAGGCCCGCAACCTCTCGAGCTGGGACGCCGACGGCCTGCCGTGGCAAGAGCGCGGCGAGGAACAAGCTGCGGAGATAGTCGCATGGGGTCTGATGCTGGACGCGGCTCCGATCCCGACGAGAGTCGGCGATCACGGGCCACAGGATGAGTCCCTACTGGCGGCAGCGTTCGAGATACTGACGGGAGACGCCCCGCTGTTCTCACAAGTATCCGGCACAAATCACTGAGGTCGCGTTTGTTGTCGTCTCGCGCCGAGACCCCCACATACGCGGGGGTCTCGGCGTACTCCTTCGGAGTCCGTTGGAACGCCCGGAGGGACTCGAACCTCCAACTTTCTGATCCGTAGTCAGTACGGAGGGGTTCCCGTGACCTCAGGGTTTGCTCGAAATCAAGTCCGAGCATGTTGTGCTCTGCGTGCACGCTCGCACGGTGGAAGGCTTCGCTCTGGGTCTACCTCGTTTTCAAAGCGCGATCGGAAAGCTTCCCGTGCGGGCTTCGTGACTTCACGGGAGTCTCGACCTGCATGAAGGCTGTGGGCGGCGAGTCTTGCGCGTAGTGATCGCTCGGACGGTGTGAGGTCTGGCACGATGACTCCTCAGAGGCCTTGGCCCTTGAGGATTGGAACACTCGTGTACCCGCCCTTCAGGGGCATTGGTCCCGGTCACGCCCTCTCGGCGACCAGGTCTGTCACGTAGTGTTCCGCCTCAACAATATCGCACTATTTATAACGGTGTGTAAGCACCTTCCCCATGATTTGCCCAGACGTTGCGTTGCTAGATCTGATCTCCAAGCGACAGGCTCCGGTGGGCTGCTCGAGCCCGTTCAGCGGCAGCCGAGGCTCCATAGCGGCTCAACATCTGAGTATCACTCCACCCGGCGATCCGGATCAGGTCGTGCTCCTGTCCGCCCGCTGCGAGCCAATGGTGGGCCATGGAGTGGCGGAACAGATGCGGATGAAGCCCATCGACACCGGCCTCGCGGCCTCGGCGTTTCACCATTTGGGCGATGCCAGACCGAGTCATGGGTCCCTGCTTGCCGAGCCACAGCTCGTCAGAGCGGGCGCTGCGATGCGAGGAGCGGGCACGCAGGTATCGGTCGAGTGCCTGAGCGGTCTTCTGACCGTACGGTACTGATCGGTACCGGCGTCCTTTGCCGGCAACCATTGCCACCTGGAGTTCTAGGTCGATGTCCTGGACGCGGAGAGCTGCAATCTCGGAGAGCCTTGCGCCGGTGTCAACGAACAGCCTCAATAGCGCAGCGTCTCGCCGCGGCACGAACCCGGTACCTGCGGGTGCGGCAACGATTGCCGAGAGCTGCTCTTCGCTAAGGATTTCCGGCGGAGTCTCTTCAACAATGGGTGGCTTGATGTGCTGCATCGGTGCTGCATCGGTGACGCCCCGATCTCGGCCTCCTCGACGAGCCAACGGAAGAAGCTGCGCAGCGAGGAGTACCGTTGCTTCGCGGTGGCGGCTGATCTGGTCTCGAGGACTTCGCCGAGGAAAGTCTCGACATCGGCTCGAGTCGTTTGGCGCGGGTCATCCGACAGGCCATGGTCGCAACTAAACGAGGCGAATTGATCCCCAGCAAGAAGGTAGGTCTCGATGGTCCGAGGCGACTTGTTCTCTGCCCGTAGGCTCCGTTGCCATGATCCGAGGTACGATTCCCAACTATGGAAGTCGGGATTGGAGGCTTGTTCGGCAGCCACGAGTTATGTGCTCAATGAGCGTTGTGCTGACCTCATCTCGAACCAGTGCAGTGCGTGAAAGCATTGATGTATAGGGCTTTCTACCCGCCCCAGTAGCTCAGGGGATAGAGCACCGGTTTCCTAAACCGGGTGTCGCAAGTTCGAATCTTGCCTGGGGCACAACTCAACTCCGCCAAAGGTCGGCGACTGCCGACCAAGCCTCCCCAACGCCTCCCCCCTACCCACCACAGCATCCTACTGCCCCCGACCCCCGCCCCACACCACCCCAGCGGCCAAGTCCGACCCCCCTCCCCGCACCAACGAGAGTTCGAATCTTGCCTGGCACGGTTTCGCGCCGCCTTCCGACTCCGACACCGAAGAGGACGCCGATACCCGCCCCGAGCCTCACCCATACCGGATTGTCGGTGAGCGCCAGAAGGACGCTGCCGATACCGGCGCCGAAGATCAGCCCCAACCCGGCAGGTACCACCTTTCGGGAGACGCCGTTCCTTGTCGGTTATGGGGCGACCGTACCGCTCGAGGCCCCACACCAGGAGAGGTTGAATCCATCGTGATGCCCGGATGCGTGGAGCACTACCACCTCTGCCCGTAACCTGGCGGTATGTCGTCATCGAGGTATCGGGGCATCGCGTTCGCGGGCGTCTTCGGAATATCGTTTGCGGGAATCCTCTTTCGCGCCGTCGCACTCGATACCGCCACAACCGCTTTCTTCCGGGCGGCTTACGCCATCCCCTTCCTCGCGTTGCTCTGGTGGTGGAAGCGAACTGAAGACCAGCGCTCGCGACGGTCCCGGATGATGGCGGCCGTCGCCGGTATCTTCCTGGGGCTCGATCTGCTGGCGTGGCATGTCTCCATCGACAACATCGGCGTCGGTCTTGCGACGGTGCTGGTCAGCACCCAGGTGATATTCGTCGGTGCCATCGCCTGGATGCGCTACGGAGAGCGGCCCTCCACAACGTCGCTGGCAGTGGTTCCCATCGTCCTGGTCGGCGTTCTGCTGCTGTCGGGACTCGGTGGCGAGAATGCCTACGGGGACGACCCGCTCCTCGGTGTGGCATTCGGAGTGGTGGGGGGCATCTTCTACGCCCTCTTCCTCCTGGTCCTACGTGAGTCCAATCGGGGATACCTGGCTCCACCACAAGGCCCGCTGCTGGACGCCACAATCGGTGTTGCCTTCATCGCGCTCATGGTCGGCTGGTTCTTCGTCGACGACTTCACGCTGGCCGTCACGTGGCCCGAGCACGGTTGGCTCCTGGTGCTTGCCTTGGGCACTCAGGTGTTCGGATGGTTACTGATCGCCGCCGCGTTGCCCCGCCTGGCTGCTCTGGAGACTTCGGTGATCATTCTGGCGCAGCCGATTCTGGCGAGCATTTGGGCCATGATCATCTTCGACGAACGGTTCTCAGCCGCACAATGGACCGGGGTGCTGCTCGTTCTCGGTGGGCTGCTGATCATCAATGCGCGCGGGGCGGTGCGGTATGAAGAGCCGCATCGCGAGCAAGTAGCGTGACGGCATGACTCCTTGGTACAAGACGGCCGTGTTCTACGAGGTGCCGGTATATGCGTTCCAGGACAGCAACGGCGACGGGGTCGGCGACTTCCCCGGACTGACCGAACGCCTCGACTACCTCCAATGGCTTGGCGTCAACTGTGTCTGGATTCTGCCGTTCTATGAATCACCTTTGCGCGACGGTGGATACGACATATCTGACTTCCGAGCGGTGCAAGCCAGGTACGGCGACGTCGAAGATGTTCGGGCGTTCCTCGTTGCTGCCCACCATCGCGGAATGCGAGTGATCGCCGACCTGGTCGTGAACCACACTTCCGACCAGCACCCCTGGTTCCAAGAAGCGCGGCAGCCGGGCTCGCCGACCCGCGACCGCTACGTGTGGACGGATGACTCTTCGCAGTGGAGCGATGCCCGGGTCATCTTCACCGACACGCAGGACTCCAACTGGACGTGGGACGCCGTCGCCGGGGCCTACTACTGGCATCGTTTCTTCGACCATCAGCCCGACCTGAACTACCGGCATCCGGACGTCGGTGCAGAGATGCTCGAAATCGTACGCTTCTGGCTCAACATCGGATTCGATGGTCTCCGTCTCGACGCGGTCCCTTACCTGTACGAACGTGACGGCACCAACGGCGAAAACCTCCCCGAAACGCATTCCTGGTTGAAGGCACTTCGCAAGGCGGTGGACGAAGAGTACGGAGACCGCGTGCTCCTCGCCGAAGCGAACCAGTGGCCGGAAGACGTCGTCGAGTACTTCGGCGAAGGCGACGAGTGCCACATGGCGTTCCACTTCCCGGTGATGCCGCGTCTCTTCATGGCGTTGAAACGCGGCGACGCCAGCCCGATCGTCGATATCCTCGCCACGACCCCCGCCATCCCCGCGACGTCACAGTGGGGGGTGTTCCTGCGCAACCACGACGAGTTGACCCTCGAAATGGTGACCGAAGCGGAACGCACTTACATGTACGAGCAGTACGCACCTGATCCGGCCATGCGGAAGAACCTCGGGATCCGGCGCCGCCTCGCCCCGCTGGTCGACGGAGATCGCCGCCGCCTCGAACTGCTCAACGCGGTGCTCCTGAGCCTGCCCGGCAGCCCAGTGCTCTACTACGGCGACGAGATCGGGATGGGAGACATCCACACCCTCGACGATCGTGACGGGGTTCGCACCCCGATGCAATGGAACGCCTCACCTGCCGCCGGCTTCTCGGCAGCCGATCCCTCCAGCTTCTATCTGCCGCTGGTGGGCGAAGCCGACTATGCGCCAGCTTGCCGCAACGTGGCGGACCAGCGCAGCGATCCGGACTCGCTGCTGAACTGGATGCGGGCTCAGTTGGCGGTGCGCGCCGAACACGGAGTCATGGGCACCGGGTCTTTCGACCCGATCGAAACCGGAAGCCCCGCGATCCTCGCGTACCTCCGCTCCAGTGCCACCGAGTGCATCCTCGTGCTCGCCAACTTCACGGACGAACCCATCCACACCACCCTCGACCTGCCGACAGGTGAATGGCGGCCGGTCGTCGGGCGCGGCTGCCAGCTTGCCCCGACCCAAGTCGCGGTCGACGCCTACGGCTACGGCTGGTTTGAGCGCTGCTGACGATGCCGGTCGAACGGATCAACACTCCGCGACTCGAACTGCGGGACTGGACGACAGACGACGGAGAGGCTTTCCACCGTTTCTGGGGTGACCCCGAAGTCATCTGGTGGGGCGCCGCCGAATCGCTGTCGGACTCACAAGCGTTCCTGGAGATTGTCGTCGAGCGCTCGCAGGAAACCGGGATCGGGTGGTGTGCCGTCATCGTCCGGGAAACGGAGGCTGTCGTAGGCAACGTCGCACTGCAACCCAGCCCTGCGCCCCGGACCGACATCGAGATCGGATGGCACTTCGAGCGGAGTGTCTGGGGCAAGGGTTACGCGACCGAGGCAGCCACTGCACTGCTGGCCCACGCCTTCGATGTCGGGTTCGCAAGGGTGGTCGCCGACATCGCAAACGAGAACGGGAGGTCCCAGGCCGTTGCCAGACGCCTCGGCCTACGGAGAACCGGTAAAATCGAACGATCCGGCCTCGCTCATGACGTGTGGGTGATAGAGGCTTCCGCCTGGCGAAGCTGAAGACTCCAGATCCCCCGTCGAGCGGGAGCAGCACACCAGGAAGGGCGCCCGACCGGTGCCGGCACGCCCTTCCTGCCTCAGCCGGAGACGCCAGGCCGGGGTAGTCTGCTCGGCGCCGCGTCTCCTCGATCGCGCGATCGGCCTAGGGAATCCCTGCCGCACTGTTCAACAAGGCGACATCGGGATCGGAAATCTGGCGGATCGCTGCGTCGGCCGGCGGCACCCAGGCCGCGACTCGCGGAAGCATGACGTAAGCGCCGTCCCAGATCTCCACGATCACCCGATCAGTCGATGGCGACGACGCGGCCCTCACGAGCATGGCGCGATCGAAGCCATCTTCGATGTCCCGGATGCGTGCAACATCCGGGAATCCCTCACTTCTTACACTCGACCACCAACCGGCGGTGTTCAGCATCGCAACATCAGCCACAGCCGGGTCCGAAACCAACGAAACCCCCACCGGAACCAAACCCGCAACATTCAGCAACGCCACATCAGCCGCAGCCGCCTCGTGCGCTCGCGAGCTTGATCCGGCGGAGGCATCCACCGGTTGCAGAGACGGAGTGGTCAGATCCCAGGCCTCGAGGACGGCCCCCGGCCGGCCCTGGGTCTCGGTGTTCACGTAGGCACGGCCGCCATCGTCTTCCACCAGGAGCGCGACAGCGGTGAGTACAACCACCACGCCGGCGAGTGCAGCCAGCCACCACAAAAACTGCGCTCGGCTGGTCGGAGGAGGCGGCTTCGGCGGCAAGGAGACCGGCTGCTCTTCGCGGTACGCGACGGGGGGATGCGGCGCGGTGGTCTTCCGGTCGATCGTGGTCATATCGTGACCTCCTCACCGCCTCGGCTGCCTCCCCGAACATGCCACGCCGCCCTGGCGCGGAACTGCAGGACAACGATGTTCGAACTCGGGATCGGCTGGCAGCCGGCTTGCGTCCCAACCACGAGTGACTGTTGAGGCGCTCACGACGCGTGCCGATTGGCCCTACCCCCTGTCCAATGACCGCCCTACGGTGGTTTGGGGTTGAAACATGGACTGGAGCGTCCAAGTGCTAGGGCCCGTGCAGGTCGAGACACCTGCGGGGCTCGTCCCGATTGGGGGTCGGAGAAGCCGCACCCTCCTGGCTGCTCTCGTCATCGGAGTCGGGCGCGACGTATCTCAAGACACTCTCATCGAAGCCGTCTGGGGATCCCAGCCACCACCGCACGCCACGGCTGCCCTGCAGAGTCATGTCTCGAAACTGCGCCACGTGCTCGGGGTGAACTCCATCGTCACCGAGGACCACAGCTACCGGCTCGTGGCCGACTGCGACCAGATCGACGCCTGTCGCTTCCAACGCGACATCCAGCAGGCGGCGTCCGTTCTCCCCGCCGACCCGACAGCAGCCAGAACGCTCGTGCGAGAGGCGACGGAGCTCTGGCGAGGAGCACCCTTCGGCGAGCTCTCCGACGAGGAGTTCTGCTATCTGGAAACCCAACGTCTCGGCGAACTACGGCGCACCGGCGAAGAGATCGAACTCGAAGCAGGCCTTGCACTCGGGATGGACTCCGAGACGGTGCCTGCGCTTCAAGCGGCAGTGGTGGGCGAGCCGTATCGGGAGCGCCGTTGGTACCTGCTGATCTACGCGCTGGCACGATCCGGCCGCCGAGTCGAGGCGCTCCGCGTCCACAACGACCTCGCCATGACCCTTGGAGCCGTCGGGCTGGCTCCCACGCATGCATTCGACGATCTCGCCGCCATGGTTGCCGCGGGTGATCCGCTGCCTCCGCTAGCAACCGTATGAGCGCCAATCAGGCCAATTCTCTCGCCGGGTTTGTTTCGAGCCAGACCTTGTGGCGCGTTGACGGGTATCCGCAGATGACAATCGGCCCTGTCCTCATGGTGCCCTGCGGTCATCATCCGAGCCCGGCGCCCACTCCTGCAACAACCGCGACTGGCCTGCTCGCGCGGCGCTACGACTTGCCTGCCGCGAACGCGGTGCAACGCGCATTCGTCTCGATCGAGTTCAGGAGGCAGCACTAGCTGCTGCGAATGCTGCCGCAAGTTGGTCGGTGGTCGGGGCACCCGCGAGCCCTGCCGGCGTTCGATACACGCGACACGCGAGCCCCACGGGAGTGGATCCGTCGAAGAAAGGGTCGCTGCCGTCAATGAGAACTGTGGGCGAACCTCGGAACTGCCAGCGTTCGGCATCCGCCGGGGTCTCGACCCTGACCAACTCCGGTTCACTGCCGCATGGCATCAGCGCCTGCGCCAGCCGCGCGGTTGCCTCCCAATTCGGGCAGTCATCGAAGTAGAGCACCTGTACTCGCACAACGGTCACCAACCACATGCGTCGCACCTTGATTCCCACCTGCGCGCTTGTAGGTAGCCTCACCGCATGAGCGAGGCACCGTGGTGGCAAACCGCCGTCATTTACCAGATCTACCCACGCAGTTTCCTCGACTCGAACGGCGACGGCGTCGGAGATCTCCCCGGCATCACCAGCAGACTCGACTACCTCGCCACCGACCTCGACGTCGATGCCATCTGGATCTCGCCCTTCTATCGATCTCCAATGGCCGACTTCGGATACGACGTCGCCGACTACTGCGACGTGAATCCGCTCTTCGGCACGTTGCGCGATTTCGATGCCCTTCTCGCCGCAGCTCACAATCGCGGACTGCGGGTGATCATCGACTGGGTTCCCAACCACACCTCCGATCAGCATCCTTGGTTCCAGGCATCTCGCTCCTCCCCCACCGACCCGAAGCGGGACTGGTACGTCTGGCGCGACGCCAAGGCTGACGGCACGACACCGAACAACTGGCAGGGCAACTTCGGTGGACCGGCGTGGGAATGGGATGAGCGAACCGGCCAGTACTACCTCCACTCGTTCCTTCCCGAGCA
>CAYNHF010000048.1:0-17307 GCA_964397045.1 uncultured Acidimicrobiaceae bacterium
ATGACTGGAATCGAGATGATCACGGAACCTGCCATGAGCACCGTGGTCGGTACTTCCTGGTTGTCCAGTTGCTGCACACCAAGCGACAGCGTCCACAGATCACGCCGCTCGAGCACGAATAGCAGTGCATAGAGGAACTCATTCCAGGCAATCATGAACACGTAAAGACCCACCGCCGCGATGGCCGGTGCAGCCAGCGGGATCGTGACTTTGCGGATCACGCCGAAGCGTGACAACCCGTCCACCATTCCGGCCTCCTCGAGTTCCACGGGAATGGCGTTGAAGTAGTTGCGCAACATGTAGAGCGCCACGGGGAGCGTCGAGGCCAGGTACACGATGATCAGCCCGTAGAGCGAGGATCGCAGCCCGATTCTGCTGAACATGACGAACAGCGGAATGGACACCACTACCACAGGGAACAAGTAGACCATGATCATGCCGAAGCTGACCGCTCGTTTCCCGAAGAAGTTGAGCCTGGCGGCCGAATATGCCGCCAGGATGCCGACCGCAAGCGTCAGGATCACAGTCGCTACGGCGACGATCGAGCTGTTCCTTATGAACACGAGGAACCCCTGGCCACCCTGATCAACCGGCTTCAGCACCGTCTGATAGGTGTCGGCATTTAGCACTTGCTCGAGTGAAGGCCACCACTTCGCCGGATCTCGGAGCAGATCCGCGATCGGCTTGAACGACAACGCGACCATGTAGACCAGCGGGAATAGGCAGATGATCACGAAGAACACGACGCTGATCCACTTGAGCACGCCGAAAAGCCGCTCCTCGAAGACAGCGCGCGTCATGCGACCTCCTCCTTGTAGAAGAACTTCATATAGATCACGACGAGCACGATCAGCATCAAGGCCAGGATGATCCCGAGCGCGGCCGCCGCCCCGACATTGCCGCGACCCGTGAGCCAGTCGATGATCTTCACTGTGATCACCTCGGTACCCGCGCCGCCGCCCGTCAGCAAGAACACGTCGTCGAACTTGTTGAAGGTCCATATGAACCTGAGCAGCACCAGCACCGCGAGAACCGGACGCAGCTGTGGCAGCGTGACGTACCAGAACCGTTGTGAGAGTGTCGCCCCGTCAACGACGGCGGCCTCGTTGATGTCTTCAGGCAGCGACTGCAGTGCGGCCAGGATGAACAGGAACGCAAACGGGAAGTATCGCCAGGCCTCGAACGCGATCACGGTCATGAGCGCCAACGGGATCTCGAAGCTGAAGAGCCCGAACACGGTGACCTCGTAGCTTCTCGTGTTGAGGAAGTCGATGGCGGGCAACCCGAGTCGCTCGAGCCAGACGTTGGCGACGCCGAACGTCGGATTCAGCATGATCTTCCAAACGAACGCCGCCGCGATGACGGGAACGACGTAGGGGAACAGCACAAGACCGCGCACCAGTGCCTTGCCGCGGAAAGCCTTGTTGAGCACCAGCGCCGCCCAGAGGCCGAGCAAGATCGAGAAGAACGTCCCGAAGATTGTGTAGACAAAGGTGGTTCGTAGCACCGGCCAGAAGTCGCTAGCGCCGATAACCGTCTTGTAGTTCTGCAGGGTCGGTTCAAACCCCACCAGGCTGACTTCGCGGATGTTGATCAGCCGAGCCTGCTGAAAGCTGAGGGCGATGTTCCAAACCAGCGGGAATACCACCAGGAGTCCGACCACGAGGACGGCGGGAAGGATCAGTCCAATCCCCAAACGTCCCTCGCGTTTGGTCATGCCGGACTTTTGGCGGCGATACCGCTTCGGCTTCGCCGCCGCTTCGTCCTTCGGGGGGCGTAGTGGAGCCGTCATCTAGCAGTGCTGGTGGGGCCGACCGACGTCGACCCCACCAAACCAACGCTTCGGTCAACCGTTGAGGAAGGACAGCTCTTCTTCGGCGAGGGCTTGCATCTGGGCCGCACCTTCTTCTGCGGTCAGATCCCCAGCGAGCACCTCGTCCAGCGTCTGCGGCACGATCAGCGTCGTGTATACCGCGTTCACCAGCTCACCTTGGCCCTGGACAAAGCCCCAGCGAGCGAAGTTGTTCGAACCGGTAATGAGCCCATTGATCACCGTCTCCGAGTAGTAGTCACTCAGCGGTGCTTGACGATCGACACCGCTGGTGAGGGCTCGCCAGCCTTCGATGTACTCGGTCGGGTTCTCCTGCGTGCCCTGGCGCATCGGGAACTTGCCTTCCGGCGCCACAGACAGCCACGGGAGATACCCATCAGACAGCCAGTACTCCACGAACGCTTTGGAAGCGTCCGTGTTCGGGGTCACGCCAATTCCCATATTGGAGACCTGCCCGTACTGGGCGGGCGACCCGCTGGGCCCTGAGAAGGCCGGGACGAAATCGCTGTTCTCGGCCAGGAACGCAATGTTGTCGGCGCACTCGGGACACGTCGGCAGAGCGGCGTCGCGCAAGCCGGCCATCTCATCCATGATGAACGGTGACCAGATGATCATGCTCGCCTGTCCGGCAAAGTACGTCGCACGGGTTGTCACCACGTCCTGAAGACCGGCCGGGCTGAGGTTGTTCATCAGATTGTCGAAGAACTCGATCGCCTCCACACAATTGGTGGAGTCGAGGGTCACTGTGCCGGCGTCGTCTATCAGTTCGCAGCCGTTGGCGAGCGCGATGTGCTCCCACGTCTGCTGCGTGAAGACGGCGTCCGCCTGGTTCGATGCCGTGATGCCGTAGAAATCGCCACCGGGGTTGTTGAGCGCCTCGGCCGCTGCCGTGATCTTGGCGTACGTGTCCGGCTTCTCGAGGCCGGCAGCGTCAAACAGGTCCTTTCGGTAGATCAACAGCTGGCCCCAGCCGTCGGTCGGAACGGCGGCCACCGATCCCCCTGAAGTCGCGAGCGTGAGAGCGCCTTGCGAGAACGTCTCTGCACCAAGGTTGTTCACCACGTCGGCCGCCGCAGCCGAGTCGAGGATGCCGGCGTTCGCCCACCCAACTGTGAAGTCCAGCGGATGGAAGACGACATCGGGAAGTGTCCCTGAAGCCGCGTTGGTGAGCATCACCTGCGGCAGCGCGTCCTCGTCAACAGGAACCAGCTGCACCTTGATGCCGGTTGCTGCAGTGAATCCGTCGATGATCTCCTGCGTCTTGGTGAGCCTCGCAGATTGGGTTTCGGTCGACCAGAACGTGATCTGGGTCTCACCTTCGACCGGAACTTCGACCTCGACAATGGACGTCTCCGTCACCGTCTCGCCGGGTACTTCGACGATCGACGTCACCACCACGGTCTCTGTTGTACTTGAATCATCGTCGCCACATGCGGCAGCAACGAGCGCAAGAAGCGCAACGAGCAACAGAAGGCGCTTGGCCAGCGTCATACCTTCCTCCCTTGTCCTGATTGGTTTGTTCGCAATCGAGAAGACGGCCGGTCCTGCGTCGGGGGCCATCCTCGTAGACCTCGTCGGGCCCGGGAGTGCCGCTCACTTTCCAGGTCCGCACTTTTGTAATACCGTAATCACAAATAGCCTGAGCCACAACACGCTATCTGCGACTCTTTCACCCTAGGAATTCGCGTTCTTGTCACTCGGGAGTGATGAATGAAGCCGGTCTTCTCGCCCAACGCGGCCGAACCGCCCGACGCTGACCAATCGCAGAGTTGGAAAACGCGACTCACCGCGATCTACGGACCGGATCGAGCGGAGCAAGTCGCCCCCGCCGTCGAATCACTCCTGAACAC
Organism: uncultured Acidimicrobiaceae bacterium; assembly: GCA_964397045.1. GTDB lineage: Bacteria > Actinomycetota > Acidimicrobiia > Spongiisociales > UBA5794 > CAYNHF01. Next base: position 3,682 of record CAYNHF010000048.1, read on the forward strand.
GCACTCGACCCAACGATCGATACCACCTCCAGAACGGTGGACCGAAGCGGACGTGTGGCTCATCACCTACCCGGACCAATTCCAACGATCCGGCACTCCCCCGTTGACAACACTGGCGGCGTTTCTCGATTCGAACCTTCGCGGATGGATAAACGGCGTGCACATCTTGCCCTTCTTCCCCTCGACGTCCGATGAGGGATTCTCGATCACGGACTTCACCGAGGTCGACCCTCGGCTGGGGAGCTGGCAGGACATTGAGCAGATCGCGGCGGACTGGCGGCTCATGGTGGACGCGGTAGTCAACCATGCTTCCGCGCAAGGTCGCTGGTTCGAGTCTTGGAGATCAGGTGATCCCGTCTTCGCTGACTTCTTTCGCACCGCAGCTCCCGATGCTGATCTGAGCAGCGTGGTAAGAGCCCGCCAACACCCGCTGCTCACCCGGTTCGAAACTGCAGACGGGGCCCGTTGGGTGTGGACCACCTTCTCTGCCGATCAGGTCGACCTCGACTATCGCAACCCTGCGGTCCTGGTCAGGGTGCTTGACGTTCTGCTGATGTATGTGGCGCACGGCGCAGACGTGGTCCGGCTCGATGCAGTGGGATTCCTGTGGAAGGAGGAAGGGTCGTCTTCTATCAACCTCCCGGAAACTCATCGCATCATTCAGTTCCTCCGAGCTTGCCTGGACGTGTGTTATCCGGGCATCGTGCTGATCACGGAGACCAACGTCCCCCACGAGGAGAACCTCAGCTACCTGGGTGACCGAACCCACCCCGAAGCCGGCGCCGTGTACCAGTTCCCGCTCCCGCCACTCACGCTGCACGCCTTCACGACCGGAGATGCCACCCAACTCGTGGCATGGCTCGCTGCGTTGGAAGCCCCCCTCGAGGGCACCACCTACCTCAACTTCCTCTCATCGCACGACGGTGTCGGCTTGCGACCGCTCGAAGGGCTGATCAGCAGCGCCGATGTTCAGCTGCTCGTGGCACACGCAGAAGCCAACGGTGGCCTTGTCAGCAGCCGCGCAGACGGCGAAGGGAGCCCGATACCCTACGAGCTCAACGCCACCTGGTTCGACTTGGTCCGCGGACCCACAACTGGTGAAGACGCAATGGCTCGGCACGTGGCATCACACGCGGTGATGTTGGCGGTCCGCGGGGTTCCCGCGCTCTATGTCCAGGGTCTGCTCGCCGGCGAGAATGACATCGCGGGCGTCTCCGCGTTCGGCCACGCTCGCTCGATCAACCGCAGACGCTTCGTCGACGGCGACCTCGACGAGCTCGGCGTCCGTCTGGACAATTCCGACAGCCCGGCGGCTCGATCGGTCGCTGCACTCCGGCAGATGATCGAGCTACGCGCCTCGAGTCCGGCGTTCCATCCCGACACCGAGCAGACGATTCTCGACACCCCGGCTCAGGTAGTCGGGATCGAGCGCCGTCCCGAAACAAGCGCTGCCGCCCGGGTGTACGTCAACGTGTCCGGCACATCGGTGACGATTCCCGCCGAAACCGACCGCGCCTCCGCCGGAAACCGCTGGAGTGCTGATGCCGGAGTGCTCGAATTGGGGCCGTGGGGCTACGCGTGGGTCCTCGAATGAGACGCGATCTCGTGGTCACAGACGAGAGTCACGGATCAATTCGGCGGCGTGGTGAGTCTCCATGAATGGGATCGACCCAGAGAGCCCGATCCCGATCTACTACCAGCTCAAGACGATGATTCTCGAGGACATTGTTGGCGGCACGTATCAACCGGGCGACCGCCTGCCGACGGAACATGAGCTGTGCGCCAGACATGGCATCAGCCGCACTCCGGCCCACCGCGCACTCACCGAACTCGCCAACGAAGGCGTCATCCTGCGGGCCAGGCGGCGCGGGACCTTCGTCAACCCCCATTGGGCGCCACGTGGGAGCTCCGGCGACGATCTGCGCCTGCTCGTGACCGACGCCCGGTGGGCCGAGCAGATCCGAGAGGGTGCTCCACCGCGCCTCGCCGTCAGCACCGCAGCCGTCGGTTTTGCCGACATGCGGGCCACCCTCACCAGCGCGGTAGCGGAAGGGCGGGCTCCGGACCTGGCGCTGATCGACGAGGTGTGGATCGCAGACTTCGCCGAAGCCGGGTTCCTCCTCCCAATCGATGAGCTGGATCCCGATTGGGTCGAGCGCGAGTACAACACCGACTTCGTAGCCGCGTTCGTCGATGGTCACAGCTACAACAACCACGTCTACGCGATTCCAGAGGAGATCAACGTCGGCGGACTGTGGTGTCGCCGTGACGCGCTACGCAATGTGGGTGCAGACGTCCCAACCACCTGGGACGAACTGACCGAGGTGGCAGCCCGTCTGCAATCCCGGCAGCGCCCCAATGACCAGGCATTCGCAATCCCAGGAGGGCACGTCGCAGGTGAGACCACAACGTATTGCCTCCTCGCCGTGCTTGGGTCCAACGGCGCCTCCCTCATCGATGGAGGAGTCACCCTGGATTCCGGATCTGCGGTGAGCGCGCTTCGCTTCCTCCGGTCGCTCGTAGAGCAAGGGCTGATGACCGCCGATGTAGTGACCTACAACTGGACCCGCTGCCCGCAGCTGCTCGGCGCCGGGCGCGTCGCCATGACCGTGGGTGGCAGCTACGAAGCAGAGCTGATCGCGACAAGCGCCGGGATCCCGCTGGAGGACATCCCGGCCCACTTCGCATTCTCGCCTTTCCCGGGAGGCCCGTCCGGGGCTCCCGCAACCATCGCGGGCGGCATGGCTTACGCAGTGTTCCGACAGAGCTCGGACCCTGCCAAGGCGCTTCGGCTTCTCGAACACATCGTCACGACCGAACGACTCGTCGAACGGGCTCGAGGACGGGCTGCCATCCCGCCGCGTCAGTCTGCGATCGAGTTGGCAGCCTCGGAATCACCGTATGTGCAACAAGTGGCCGAGCTATTCCCCACCGCCGTGGTCCGCCCTCGGATCCCCGACTACCACATGGTGTCTACCCAGTTGCAGAACATGCTCGAGTCCGTGCTCACCGGCCGTTACGGCCCAGCGACGGCAGTCGAGCGCACAGCAGAGATCACAGCCGCCATCACCGGACTCCCGATCCGGCACAGCTGAACGACCTTCGCCTCTTGCGCCCGTGCTCGCGCCGTGGTGAGGTGAGTGGTGTCCGGGAGGTGCACGTGAACCTGTGGTTCCGACTCATCCGAGTGTGGCGAACTGCCAGGCAACGAGATCGGCTGGGGCCGCACGACACGTCGGTGATCCAGATCCGGGTGTGGCCCAATGACCTCGATCTGTGGGCCCACGTCAACGGTGGCCGCTACTTGACGCTGTCCGATCTTGGGAGGCTCGATCTCGCCGTCCGCACTGGACTGTTCACGCTCGTGCGCCGCAATGGATGGACCATGCCCATGGGTAGCGCCGCCCTGCGGTTCCGGCGCCCGCTGCGGCTCTTCAACACGTGTGAACTCCACACGCGCATCCTTGGATGGGAAGACAAGTGGGCGTACCTCGAGACCCGGTTCATCCGACATGATCAGACGGTCGCTGTCGTCGTCGCCAAGGCCGTTGTGCGAGGACGGGACGGGAACATCGCCCCCCTGGAGCTGACCGCAATGCTCGGCGTCACGGGCGATCCCCCAGTCGTCCCCGACCACATTCGTTGCTGGGTCGATACGGACGCGGTCTTGAGATGATCACAGGCAAAGGCTGCGGCGGATACTCACGTCTCAGAGTCGGGCAGGTCCAGTGTCCTGGAAGCGGTTGAGGTCCCGGTGATGATGAACAGCAGGAGAACGGTGCCTCCGATCGTGACGATCCAGCGTCCGGCACCTACCAACAGCTCGATCGCGGCAGTAACCCAGTCCCGGCCGCTATGCCTTCCAGGACGACGGAATGCTACGGCGCTGCGCGGCAGACCAATGACCAATCAGTCTGCGGCAATCCGAGTTCGCGACCGGAAGTGCAACGATCGTCTTGAAACCCGCGGACGTCGCCATTTAGGGTCGGGCTGAGGAGGTAGACATGGACACCGCAGTCCTCTGGGTCAAGACATACCTCGAGTCGAACGGCTATTTCACCCTCGCCGAATATCAGGTGATCGAAGCGCTCGATGAGGGGGGCTATCGCACCGCGACCGATCTCGACATCATGGCGGTCCGCTTCCCAGGTGCGGGTCGTCTGGTTGCCAGGTCCGGCCGGCCCGATCAGCAGATGATGGCCACCGACCCTCTCCTCGAAGTCTCCGAGGAAATGGTCGACCTCATCATCGGCGAGGTGAAGGAGGGTGCTGCAGAACTGAATCGCACTGTGCGAAACCCGGACGTGCTCAAGGTTGCCCTTGCCCGGTTCGGTGCCGTCGCGATGGAGCAGTGCGACGAGGTCGTCTCCAAACTGATCGACAAGGGAGAGGCGACTTCAGACGTCGGGTTTCGTGTGCGCCTTGCAGCTTTCGGCACGAAAAGACCGCGCGGCAGCCCCCGCTTCCTGGCGATCAACCTCGGTCACATCGGCCAGTATCTCCAGACCGTGACGAAAGAGAACTGGGAAGCCCTCAGTACCTCACACTTCTCCGACCCGGTCTACGGATCACTCATGCTCATGGAGAAGGCGCGTCGGGCAGAAGATCTGTAGCTCATCCCGTTCCGCCTGCCCGAGGCCGGCGCGGAGGTAGTCCATTGCCGCCCACTCGGCTCGTCCGTGACGGAAACGAGGACGCGGTCCTCGCGTTGAGGTAGGCATTCACTCGCCGCCACTAGGTGCTTCGTGTCAGCAGCTTCCCGGCCCAGTGTCCCCTCCGTTGTAGTCGCCGAGGATGCCGGCGATTTGCAGCGCCAGGTCCCGATCGGAGTTCTTCTTCGGAATCGACTGGTCGCCTGCGTACTGGGTCAGCAACAGTTCCGCCTCTGCAAGTGCCGCAGCCACCTCGGTAGGCACCGCGGCGCCGCTCAGTTCGTTGAGCCGTGCGGCCATGTACGGATGAGCCAGCAGATACCAGGCGTTGCCGCCTTTCGGAGCCGTCTGGAAGACGGTGTACCAGGAGTCTCCGCTTCCGGCGAACTCGGTATCTGCTCCCGCTGGCAAGCCTCCCCACGCCGGGTCCTCGGAAGCCGGCCCGTACTCCGAGTGGGTCTTCCAGTAACCCGTTCCCTGGGTACAGCCGTTGTCGCAGTCGACGGTCACGGTCACCCGCCAGGTTGCGACTCCGCTGCTCGCGGTGTCGTTGGTCACGAATCTCGCCGTGGTGTCGACATTGGTCAGTCCGCAGGCGAATGGGCCGAGGACGTCGGCGTATGTGAAGCTCGTCGGCATGCCGGTGGCATCCAATGAACCGAGCAGGCCGGCCCGGGTGTCGGTGACGTCCGCGAACCGATCGATCTCTGCGCTCGGCGCACCGAATACAACGTTGGCCTGCGCACTCGCGCCGCGGACGGGTCCGGCGCCGGTCATGACAGTCGCCTCGTTGACCCGGGCGGCCGCGTCGGGTAGCGAACCGGAGTAGGTGCAAACCAACGTCTCGCCGGCGCCCAACTGGTGCGGCAACTCTTCCGGACAGGAGACGGGCAGCTCCCCAACCCCGGAGACTTCGTCCACCACCGACTCGACGAGGATCAGCGAGGGTGTCGGGTTGGTGATGGTGATCGCTCCATCGACTGCCCAATCGGCATCGACCGGTGTGGAGTCGACGTCGACGCGATAGCCAATCGTGGCCGTCTCCCCCTCCGTCAGGCTGAGCGCCGCGGTATCCGCCGTCTTGGCGATCGCCCATGCCCACGAACGGGTGTAACGAGTCTCAGCGGTCTTCTCGACGAGGAGATGGGGAGCCGCCTCGACAACGACGGGTGCCGTGGGCCCTGTCGGAATCACCGTCAGGCCGGCGCCGGCTGCTGAGGCTTCGTTGAAATAGGTACCGGGCTCCGCTGCAACTGTCACCTCGAAGTGAAGCGACAGAGAACTGTTGGCTGCGACCACGAGCGGGCCGGCCCAGGTGAGATCCCGCCCTCCGATCGACGGATCGGCCGCAGTCGCACCAGCGGTGGAGCCGGCGACGTAGGAAAACCCGACCGGAAGCGCGTCTGTGATCGTGTCGAGGGTTACCGGGCGAGAACTCGGGTTCGAGACCTCGATCGTGTATCCGTTGCGCCCGCCGACGGTGGAGGTTGCTTCGTCTGCAGTCTTGGTCGTAGCGAGCGGCTGGATACCCTCAGGGGATACCACCATGAGCTGCGAAACTGTGGTCGACCCGCCGGCGGGGACCGTCAGCGACCAGGAAAGCCCGGCGGCGTTGTCCATGGAGACGTTCGTGATGCTGTCGGGAAACGGAAGCCCACGCTGGATTTGCGACCACACGTCGAAATAGAAGGCCTCGAAGTAGTTGCTTCCCGGCGTGAGCGGATACCACTGAATGATGCGGGAGCCACGGGCGGTGCCGGAATCGTCTAGGCCGACACACGAGACTGCCCCGGTGCTGGTATCCACCGCGCCGTATCCCCAGTCGCTGTTCTGCAGGTAACAGTCGCCCGCCCGGTACAGCACGACTTCTTGTGGCGTATCGCTGCTGTTCGCGATGACGACGTCCGTGCGGTAGCTCTCCTGGCCGACGACGTAGGTGTCGGTCTCGGTGAGTCGCAGGCCGGTGCTACCCACGTCTACCACCGTGACGATTGCGAAGGGGTTGGCCGGGGTCCCGGCGCCAGCGACCGACGATTGGGTCACCGGCGTGAAGGGCACCGGCGTCGGCCCGCCTGGTAGCTCGGTGGGGCCGTAGGTCACCCCGTCGACATGGATCTGGGTCGCGCAGGCGCCGATTCTCGACTCGAGCGGATAGTCCTCCGGCGGATGGTACGAGGGCGGATAGAACTCATAGTCTTCGTCCGCGACGTGCGAAACCTGGCAGTTGAGTTCGTCGCTGATAATGATCTCGTCGAGCGGTCCCGCAGAGACGATGGCAGTCGCAGAGAGCGCGGCAGCAATGGCGGGAATCGCCATGAAGACGGCCGCGATCGCACCCAATAGAATCACTCGTCGCTTGCTGATCGAACCACCCCTTCTGATGTGGGCCAATCTGTTTACGTGAGCCCCCGGCCGATGCTGGCAGACCCAGACGATCAGAGGTCGCAAACTCCTCCAACCCGATTGCGACGGGATCGTCTCGGTAGTTTTCGGCGAGGATCGCGCAAAGGTTGAGTCCGTTCGTGACACCGGGTTCGGCTGGTTCACCGATGCCGTCGAGTTTTCATGGCTCAACGATCACTGTGGATTCGAGGCGAGCTCGATCTCCACAGACGGCCTGCGGACGCACTCACCAGCATGGGTCATTCACGCCGAACCGCCACGGGTCGGCGGCATCCGACCTCCTTCCTCCCCGCGATCTCTGGCCGACCCCGTAGGCTGGAGAGTGGATCGACTTGCCTCGTGGCCTGCGGGGCTCCGATGTCGGCCGCGCTCCGCGGCCCTCGTCTGAACCCCCTCACCGAGAGGAGCAGACAGCTTGGGTCGCAGGGTCTTCGTCAGCTACTCGCGGTCGGACCGGAGGCTCGCCCATCAGTTGGTGAAACAGCTGAAGTCCGGCGGTCACCTGGTTTGGATCGACGAAGCGGGACCCGATGCCGGCGAAGCATGGGCGCAGGAAGTCGTCGAAGCGATCCGGACCAGCCAGGTTCTCGTGCTGCTGGCTACCACGGCTTCGGTCAAATCCAAGAACGTGAAGGAGGAGGTTGAGGTTGCCGGGAGGTTCGGAATCCCGATCGTCCCGGCCATCATTCCACCGGCCCGAGTCCCGGCCCGGATCAACTCCCACATCTCGAACCGTCACCGGGTCACAATCGATCCCGACCGTGCCGGAGGAGGATTCGCCGCCCTGGCGGTAGGACTCGATGAGGTCCGCCCGACGGGGCGTCAGACGCCCCGCTTTGTTCCCTCGCTTGCGCTGTTGTCGTTTGCGGCGCTGGTGGGGCTCGGGATGTGGACTGCGGTGTCAGGAGCGTTCCCTCCCTGGAGTGGAAGGCCCACGTGTGAATTGGTGAGTGCTGCGATCGTCGCGACAAGCCCGGCGAGGCTCGGCACACTCGCCGGCGGAGCGGTACTCGACATCGAAGTCCAGAATCGAGCTGATCGGGTCATCACCTTGCCGCCGCCGGGTGAAGCAACGGCAAGCGGTGCCTCGGGTCGGCAATACTCGGCCGAGAGCCCCCTCGCGAACACCTCGTGGGTTCAGCCCGTGGACGTGGAACCCGGTACCACCGTGAAAGTGCAACTCGGGCTGTCGAATCTCGGGGATGCTACCGACGTCGTGTCGATCACCATTCGCGGGGTGAGAGAGACGGCCTTTCCCTTCCTCGAGTGCGACTTCGAGCTGACGCCGGTCGAGGTGACATTCGCTGGAGGCTGAAATCGGCAGGCCCGGCCGACGCGCAGTCGAGGCTTCGATGCACCCACCCGTTTCACCGACGCCAGTGGACCCAGCGGTTGGTCAGCTCCTTGGTGAACTCGTCGGGTCGCGGCGCGTACGAACGCTCGCCGAGCGGCTGCAGATCTTCCCGCAGCACCCTGCGCCGCTCTGTGATCGCGTCGAGCAGTTTGTTGTGTTCGACGCGAGACGTAAAGGCAGCGGGCGTGGCAGCCACCGTGTGCGCAAGGTCGGCGAGGTCGTGTTCCAGCCCCAGCCCCTCCCCCAGAGTGGCGAGCTCGGCCGCCATCGAAGGGTCGGAGTCTGGGAGGATCGGCCCGAGTATCTCCATCTGATGACGGAGGTACTTCACACGCTTCCGCCAGTCATGGAAGCCCTCAGCACCCCCGGCCGCGTAGGCACGCCGCATGCCGCGTCTTCCATGGCGGTACGTGTGACCCAGTCCGTGTGCGGTCGGGATCAAATCTGTGGGCAGTTGCCACGCCGCAATGCTGGTGCGCGCCTGTTCCAGGCGGGCGATCAAATCGTCGATGAGCCACGACTCGGTGAACATCGCGGCTCGAATCCGATCTGTCTGTGCAACGAGGCGGTCGCGCAGTCCAGCGGCAGACGATGCTAGTTCGGGTAGCCAGACCCCCAGGCTGTCCAGGATTTCGAGCTCAACGGCGGCGGTCCGCAAGGGCGAAAGCTCCCGTGCCACATCGCGCACCATCGCGTTGTCACGCCGATACGACACCTCGCCCAACTCATCGCGGATCATCCGCAGCACGGCTCGGACTCGTTTGGAGGTCTTGCGGACACCGTGCACATGCAGGTCGCCAAACTCGACACGTGCCGCGTGCCATGTGATCAGATCCACCTGTTCGAGGGCGACGCGCTGCAGCCCCGGACCGGCCGGTTCCTCGATCCTCAGCTCGAACCAGACGTCGGGTGGCTGAACAGCAGGCTCAACCGCAGGCGCAGCTGGCGCTGGGTCGGCGTCTCGGGTCATCGCAAGACCCTACCAACCGGGCAGCAGCTAACCCCGAGACCAGGTGCGATCAGTCGGCTCGAGGCGCATGATGGGAATGGGCCGGGTCATCGTGTCGAGATAGCGGACGTACCCTGGAGTAGTCGCGACTGCTGCATCCCACACCCGTTGGCGCGCTTCACCCGCAAGCTCGACTGCGGTGACGTCACGCCAAGCTCCACCCCAGCGCGCCCGCGCCGCCGGTTCGGCCCGAAGGTTCTTCACCCAAGCGGGATCGGCGTCTCTACCGGCGTTCGAACCGATCAGCGCCGGAGCGCCACCATCATCGACATAGGTGATGAGGATGGTCCGTTCCTCACGCGATTTGTGACCGATGGTCACCAGTTCGAGCACCGGCATGCCGGAGAGACCCTGCGCATGAGCCCTCCGCCGGAAGCGTTCCAGACCAGCTTGTGGGCGCGCCACTGCAGGCGCATCAGCCTTCGATCCTTCTCGGCCACGGATGGGATCCTTCCGGTTGGTCCCTAGCCAACCACACTCGACGCCGGTTCTGGGCCTCCGCCCGACACCCGATCTTTGACCGGCGAGGCCTATTCGGCGCCCTGCTGCACTGGCTCTGCAGGGAAGATTCGCTGTGACCTGCCCTCTCGCGAGATGAGCGATTCGACCGAGACAAAGCCGTCTCAGCAGCGTGGCTTCGTTGCCTTCATTGCGCCGCGCTCATCGCATCCTTGTGGACGGCCGTAGGCCTGCTCCTGGTGCTTGCCGGCGTGGTAGAGACTGACGAATCGGGTAATCCGTTGACAAGCCTCTCGGCGAGATCCTCTTCACGTGGGATTTCGTCCTCTCTGCCCTCAGAGGCCCAGCGCTGTTGTGGGTGGTGCTGGCGTTCTGGTCCACGCGTCTCGAACGGCCGGCGACCACCGCCAACCTGTCGGCCAACCGCAAGGACCAGAGGAACCCAGGTTCTCGAGATTTCTCGCTTCTTCAAGGCTCCCCTCATCCTTTTCCGACCACGTGCCGATAGGAAGAGGGAGATGATCAGAGACACCAACATGCGGTGTGCCGAACGCGAAGAGCATCACGAGGAGCTCGTCGCAGATGGATTCGAGTGGTGTCCCGGGTGCGGCATGATCCTCTACTGCCGGCCAGATCACATTCGCGATGGCGGGTTGGCGCCCCGCTCGACTCAAGTCGTGACCGGCGACTGTCCGCCGCTATCAAGCGACGACCTGCTGCCCCACGTCTAGCAGCCTGAGTCCGTGTTGAGCTGAAACGTCTGAGTAGTCGAGTAACTCCCGGAACGGCGGCCCGGACACTTGCCCGAAGGCTTGACAGGGTGAGCGGATTCTGCGCACGAGCATTAGACGTTCCGGGTGGGGATAGCTACACCAGCATCCGTCGCATCAGCAGCCTGGATGAATTGGGCATGCACATTCGGATTCGGTACCGTCACATCGCGGCCAATTCGACGCGTAGTAGACGGCCCCACCCAGGTGCGACAGAAAGGGCGCCCGCGATGACGAGAGACACACGGTCGGCCGCGAAGGAGAGGTTATGAGTAACGATACAGCAGATCAGGGAGTCGCCGGTGTTGGCATGCTCCTCGCGGGCTACACAGGTCAGAACGACGCGGACGAAGCCTTCGAAGGCTTGAAACAGGCAAAGGACGACGGCTCGTTCTACTACGACGATGCCGCCGTGGTGAGCCGCGACGCCGACGGCAAGGTGAACATCACGGAACACGGTGACATGAGCACCGGTAAGGGCGCCGGCATCGGTGCTTTGATTGGCGGCGTGATCGGAATCATCGGTGGTCCGGCCGGTGTGGCTCTGGGCGCAGGCGCAGGTGCCGCTATCGGTGGCATCGCTGCACACTCCGACGCCGGTTTCAACGACGAGACCCTGGAGAGAATCGGCGGCGCCTTGCCGAACGGCACGTCGGCAATTGCGGTTACGACCAGCAAGGACTTCGTCGAGTCAATGCGCGACGCAGCTACGGATGAGGACACGCTCACGATGGCTCAGGACATCGCCGATGAGATCAGCGGCAACCTGAACGCCGGCCAGGACGTGTTGATGGCCCTCGTGTTGACCGAAGATGGCGTGGCGGCCACCAAAGTGGTTTCCTCAGCGGATGCAGTCGCCGTGTTCGGCATGGCGGCAACCGCCGAAGGCGTAGTTGCCGGCGCGGTCGTGGCCACAGACGACGGCGTTGCGGCGGTCGGTGCGGCAGCAGTGCCCGTCGCCGACGACTCGGACTCCGGCGGAGACTCCGATAGCAGTGGAGACTCGGATTCCGGTGGAGACTCCGATAGCGGGGCTGCCGACCAGGGCTGAGAACCAGGACAGAGTGACCTGCGCGCACGAATCGCGGAGCGGATATCAATCGTCGCCCCAATACGGGCGCGCGGGTCACTTGTTCCTTTCGATCGGTGACGGTCACGGCCAAGCTGCCGAGGCGCTTCGCGAATTGACTGCCGGGCCTTCGGGCCTGTGACAAGGGCTTTCAGTTGATGGGCGCTACTGGGATCGACCGACGGACTGCGCTGCTAATGGTCTTCGGCGAATTCGTCCTGTTCACAGTGAGCCTTACCGCAGCGTTCGGTCTCGCTTGATGTGGTCGACCATGGTTGTCGGGCGCTTGCGGACGCCCCAGTAGCACCTCGCTCAGACCCTGCCGACTGAACCGAACCCGGAGGAACCGCCCCGCATTCAGACACCATACGCGCCGCATCCCAAGCGTCGCCCGGCACCCGCCCATGTCGGCATTCATGGGTGGTCGCCGCGAGCCGCAACCTCGAAGACGGCGGGAGTGGGTTCAGCTCCTACGGATTGGTTCATGAGGACCCCTCCCGGTGCATCAACCGAGGCCCGATACCGACTGAGAGTCTCCTTGCTCTCCCAGACCGTCAATATCCGTCGTAGGTCACTTCCGGTTCCTGGACCAGAAAGCTCTCGCGGATCACCGACAGCGAGCACTCATCCATCCGATACTCGACGCCACCTATCATCAACTCCCCAGTCTGGTTGCATCAGCCCATCGTCACACTTGAGTACAAGGCCGGCTTGCATGATCGAGACCGAGGACTCGTAGGTCGCCGAACCGTCGAGGGGGTCTTTGTGATATGAGGCGGAGGCAGCCAGCGACGCCAAACGGCGCGCTTCGGCGTCGCTGCCGCCGAACCCTTTGACCAATGCGCCCGCGACCAAGATTGGCGGGTGGCTTCGGAAGTCGGCCTCCGAGAACCATGTGAGCCACCGTTGCGCCGTCGCCGATCTGCGACTCATCTCCGTAGGGCGAACAACCAGGTCAGGGCCGAACGTGCAAAGGCGAAGGAAGAAGCTGCCTCCACCTCATCAGGCGATGGTGAAGAGGCCGACGACGAGGCCGCAGCGACCGGGGAGGACCTCGACTGGAAGGATCAGCTGCTCGGCAAAGTCAAGACAATCGACCCGGCGGCCTTTGAGAGGCTTGCGATGCGCCTGTTGCGAGAGGCTGGATTCCGCAACGTAGAGGTGCTTGGCAAGTCGGGCGACGGCGGAATCGACGGGGTGGGCGTATACAAAGTCTCCCCTCTCCTCAGCTTTCCGAGCTATTTCCAGTGCAAGCGCTACGCCGGGAGTGTTTCTGCCGGCGCGGTCCGGGACTTCAGGGGTGCCATGGCTGGTCGCGGAGACAAGGGTTTGGTGATCACCACCGGCACGTTCACGCTGAGCGCCAAAGCTGAAGCGAGTAGAGACGGAGCGCCACCCATCGACCTGATCGACGGTAACGACCTCTGCGACCTGTTGAAGCAGTACGGGCTTGGCGTATCGACACGAGTGGTCGAAGAGGTCGTTGTCGATGAGGGCTTCTTTGACGGTGTTCGAGCCGCCTAGGCCCCGTTCGACGCTGAGAAATCGGTCCGCCCTCTTCTTTGCGCTCACACCGTTCGTGTAGGTGTTCTCGTGTTTTCGGGGCAGCATCCGTGTCACCACAGAGCCGGGTGTCCACAGAGTGTCCACATGACAGGCGAAAACAGACGTAGACCGACGAAGCTCGACGCATCAGCGCCGGCGGGTCGTGAATGCCGAAATCCCTTGTCACGTATGGCTTTTCGGCCGGTGATGAGGGCTTTCTGTTGGTGGGCGCTACTGGGATCGAACCAGTGACCTCTGCCGTGTGAAGGCAGCGCTCTCCCGCTGAGCTAAGCGCCCGAAGACGGCATTGTAGATGGGCGGGGGTCGACCAGGTCAGCCGGTGCCGCTGCCCTGCGCGCACGACT
>CAYNHF010000049.1:0-91850 GCA_964397045.1 uncultured Acidimicrobiaceae bacterium
ATCGGCGCCGCCGGGTGGATCGCCATCGCCCTCGTGATCCTGGCCAGCTGGCGTCCGTGGCGGGCCTTGTTTGCCGCTTACCTCTTCGGCGCCGCCGGTCAGCTCAACTTCTATTTCCAGACCATCGGGGTGGACGTGCCGGCAAGCCTGTTGGCGATGTTGCCGTTCGTGCTTGCCATCATTGCGATGATTTTGATCACGAGTGGAAAGCGAGCGCGCACCCTCGGCGCCCCGGCAGCCCTGGCGATTCCCTACTACCGCGAGCAACGCTGAGTGAGGCACGTCGATCGCGTCGTGGATGTGGTGTAACCGCGAGGTGGCACCGGGACGAAAAGTAAGATTGAACGTGAGTGATCGGGCGACGTCAGGGGTATTTTGGTGACGACAACGCAGGCGGACCCGGTCACACTGACGGTCAACGGCGCATCCGTTGCCGTCTCGCCGGATCACCCGAGCCTGCTGTCTGCGCTTCGTGAGGAGCTCGGCCTCACCGCAGCCAAGGACGGCTGTGCCCCTTCCGGGCAGTGCGGCTGTTGCACGGTACTGATCGACGGCAAGGCCCGAGTGAGCTGCCAAACCCCACTCGAACGGGTCTCAGGCAAGGAAATCACGACGCTGGAGGGCTTCGACCCTGCTGAGCGAGAACGGCTCAGCTCGGCGTTTGCGGCATGTGGAGCCTTGCAGTGCGGCTTCTGTACGCCTGGGATCTTGGTCCGCACGAAGGCGTTGCTGGATGACAAGGGGTCCGACCTGACTGCGGCCACCGCCGCGGGTCGCCTCGGTGCCCACCTGTGCCGCTGCACCGGGTATACCAAGATCTTCGACGCCATCGAGATGCTCGCGGCAGGCGAAACGCCCCAGGTCGCCACCCCGGGCGGGGTGGGCGAGCCCGGTGGCAAATACGAAGGCGTCGCCCTTGCCCTCGGCGATCGGGGCTACATCGACGACATGGCGCCGGAGGGCATGCTGCACGGCGCGTTGCGGCTGGCCGATCACGCCAGGGCAGACGTCGTTGCCATCGACACAACCGCGGCCCTGGCGATACCGGGGGTGGTAGCCGCCTACACGGCCGCGGACCTCCCGGGCGAACTCCGGGTGGGGATTATCCACACCGACTGGCCGGTCTTCATCCCGGTTGGAGGCAGAACCTCGTACACCGGTGACGTGATCGCCATCGTCGTGGCAGAAGACGTCCAGACGGCCAGGGCCGCAGCAGATGCGATCACCGTCGAGTACAACGTCCTGGCACCGTTCACCGACCCGGCAGTCGCGGTCGCCGCCGCCGAGGACGCGGTCTGGGGACTCGATGGCAACGTCCTGTCGGTTTCCAAATATGCCCGGGGCGATGTCGACGCGGCGCTGTCCACCTCGGCCCACACGGTGCACGAGGTCTTTTCGACACAACGTGTCGAACATGCCTTTCTCGAACCCGAGTCAACCCTTGCCGTACCTGATCCCGACGGTCCGCTCCTCGTGTACTCGGGCGGGCAGGGCGTGTGGGACGACCGCAATCAGATTGCATCCGCGCTCGGTCTGGAGACCGAAAAGGTCGTGGTCGAACTGGTATCGAACGGGGGTGCGTTCGGGGGTAAGGAAGACATGTCGAACCAGGCGCAAACGGCGCTGGCCGCGCACCTTCTCGGAGTCCCCGTGAAGTGCACCTTGACTCGCGAGCAATCACTGCACATGCATCCGAAGCGACACCCGGTCCGGGTGGAGGTGTGGGCCGGCTGTGACGAGGCGGGCAAGCTGAGCGCGTTGCGGGCCAGGATGCTTGGCGATTCTGGCCCGTATGCCTCCGTCGGCATGAAGGTCCTCGAACGAGCAGCCGGCCATGCCAGCGGGCCCTATCTGTTCCCCAACGTCGATGTCGAGTCGGTCGCGGCTCGCACCAACAACTCCGTGTGCGGAGCCTTTCGCGGATTCGGTGCCAACCAGGCCCAGTTCGCGACCGAAGGGGTGCTCGACCGGCTGGCGGATGCCGTCGGGATCTCAGGCTGGGAGATGCGGTCGCGCAACGTGGTCGAGCCGGGAGCGGTGTGGGGCCCTGGCCAAATCATGGATTCAGGAAGCGCCGGTGCCAGGCAGTGCCTGGACGCGGTCAAGCCCGCCTACGACGCGGCGCGGCGCGAAGGCAAGGCCGTCGGCCTGGGCCTGGGCCTGAAGAACTCGGGGCTCGGCAACGGCTTCGTCGAGGTGGCCCGAGCCGTCGTGCGGTTCGACGAGGACGGCACGATCGAGGTGCGCCACTGCTGGACGGAGATGGGCCAAGGTATTCACACCGTGGCCCGCCAGGTGGCGGTCGAGGAACTCGGCGTCGACCCGGAGCGGGTCAAGGTGATCGTGGATACCACCCGAGAATTCGGTGCGGGCCAGACCACCGGAAGCCGCGGCACCTTGATGGGATCCGGGGCGGTCAAGGACGCATGCCGGGTGGCCAGGGAGAACGGCTTGGCGCCGGGCGTCGATCATGTCGGCGAATACCGGGTCGACTGGACCAATTCACTCGAAGAAGGGGTGGAGAACCCGATTATCCACTCCGCCTTCGGCTACGCGGCGCAGTTGGTGATCGCAGACAAGGCCACCGGGTCGATCGAGCGGGTTGTCGCCGCCCACGACGTGGGAAAGGCGATGAATCCGCTGTTGTGCGAGGGCCAGATTGAAGGTGCGGTTCACATGGGTCTCGGTTACGCCCTGAGCGAGGACTTTCCGTGTGATGAGGAGGGGCGACCGGTCAACCTGACGCTGCGCTCGCTCGGAATCATCCGGCCGAAGGATGTACCGCAGGTGGAAGTGATCCTGGTGGAGGTGCCGCAGCCCGACGCTCCTTACGGGGTGAAGGGGGTCGGCGAGATCGGGCTCGTCCCGACTGCGGGTGCGGTCGCCGCCGCCTTCCGGGAGGTAGACGGGAAATGGCGGAGGGACCTTCCGCTGCTGGCACACGAGCCCCTGGAAGTGTGAGGACACGATGACGTCGGTCACTCCCGGTCTGGTCTGTGCCCACCATCACCTCTACTCGGTGCTGGCACGCGGCATGCCTGCGCCGCCGAGGACCCCGCAGAACTTCCTCGAGATTCTGGAGCAGATCTGGTGGCGCCTCGATCGAGCGCTCGACCTCGACATGCTCTACTGGTCGGCGAAGCTGGGTGCGCTCGAAGCACTCGAGTCCGGCACTACGGCCATCATCGACCACAACGAGACGCCCAATGCCATCGAGGGGAGCCTCGACGTCATTGCCAGGGCTTGTGCCGAGGTCGGCGTACGAGTGGTGTGCGCCTACGGTGTGAGCGACCGCAACGGGGCGGAAGGTGCGCAGCGAGGGCTCGAGGAGAACCAGCGCTTCCTCTCCGCAGGCGGGCGTGGTCTCGTCGGGATCCACGCTGCGTTCACGTGCTCAGACGACTTGCTGGCCGCCGCCTCGGAACTGGCGCGCGGTCAGGGTGTCGGCGTCCATATCCATGTTGCAGAGGGGATCGAAGACATCGATGCCCCTGCTCGGTTGGAAGGCCTCACCGAAGCGAGCTGGCTGCTGGCGCATTGTGTCCACCTGCCCACGGAGAACGCGCTTACGGGCACGATCCTCCACAACCCCCGGTCGAATCTGAACAACGCGGTCGGGTACGCCGCTCCGGCTCGTTTCGCTCAGCCGGTGGCGCTGGGAACAGATGGCATCGGGGCCAATGTGCTCGAGTCCATGCGTCTTGCCTACGCCATGGCCCGCTCGGTTGATGTCACCTCGACCCCGGATGAGGCTTGGGAATGGCTGGAGGAAGGCTGGAATCTCGTGCCGGAGGCGCGCGACGACCGGGTGACCTGGTCGTACGAACCGATGGATCCTTGGTACGTGGCTTTCACTCCGGGAATCCGTCCGCTCGAGGTGGTGGTCGACGGAGAGACCGTCCTCGACGAAGGGGTGGCAACGAAGGTCGAGGCTTTGGAGATACGCGCCAAAGCCGCAGAGCAGGCAAAGCGATTGCACGCGAAGTTGTGAGAAGAGGAGGGTTGCGATGTCCAATGTGAGCACCACCGAGCTCAGGCCTCCGGAAGCGGCACCACTCACGCCGTATCCGCTCGACGTCCTTCTCGGCCGCATCGTCGAAGAATGGGAGACCAGGCAGCGCATCTTCGATCTCCTGAAGGCGCGCATCTACAAGGCAGGCACCGGGCCCGATCTGTCCATCGACTTCATGGGTCGCAAGGCGGCCACCCCGCTCGGCCCCGCCGCCGGGCCCCACAGCCAGTTGGCGGAGAACATCGTGCTCGGGTGGCTCGCCGGAGCACGTCTGTTCGAGTTGAAGACGGTCCAGATTCTCGACGAGCTCGAGATCGCACGGCCCTGCATCGACATGCAGACCATCGGCTACAACATCGAGTGGAGCCAGGAACTGAAGATCCCGCAGTCTCTCGAGGAATACGTGAAGGCCTGGATGATCATCGACATCATCAAGGACTGGGAGCCGGTGAAGCAGCTCGTGGGCGATACGCCGGGGCCGCACATCTTCGACATTTCCGTGGGGTACGACCTTGCAGGAATCTCCACCCCAGAGGTGGGGGGGTTCATCGACCGCATGATGGACGCCACTGCCGAGATCGATCGACTCCGGCCGTCGATCCCTGAGCCGTTCACCGCGTACCGCGACTACGCGTTTGACCCGAGAGTTGCGAGCACGGCCACGCTGTCAACGTTCCACGGATGTCCACCAGACGAGATCGAGGCCATCACCAAACACCTGATGACGCGCCACGGCCTAGACGTGATCGTGAAGCTGAACCCGACGCTGCTGGGTTACGAGAAGGTGGACGAAATCATTCACGACCGCCTCGGCTACGACTACGTGCGGCTGGTGCGCGACGCCTTCGACGAAGACCTGCAGTTCCCCAGGGCACTGGAGTTGATCGGCGAATTGGGCGACTTCGCAGCCGCGCAGGGGCGCCGCTTCGGTATCAAGCTGACCAACACGCTGGTGGTGGAGAACCACAAGGGTTTCATGCCTGAGGAACGTATGTATCTATCCGGTGCCCCACTCCACACGCTGGCGATCAGCATCCTCAACGAGCTGGTCACGGCGCTTCCCGGCACATTCGCCGTCGGGAGTGCGACGTCTGGTGCACAGGTGAGTTTTTCGGCAGGGGTGAGCAAGGACAACGTCACGGACGCGGTGGGACTCGGGCTGGCGCCGGTGACGGTGTGCTCCGACCTGCTCAAGCCCGGCGGCTACGGCCGAATCGCTCCGATGCTCAAGGAGCTGGAGAAGACACTCAGCGCAGCCGACTGCAGCTCGGTCGCTGAGTGGAGGGCAAGCCGCCACGATGCCGCGGTCGCAGCCGGCTATCGCGATGCGATCGAGGCGCACACGGTGGCGATCACAGCTGCCGCCGCGGGCAATCCGTATGCCGCGATCGCCAATGCCAAGCTGCCGCGAGAGGTGGATCACACGCTCGAGATGTGGGGCTGCGTGGCCTGCAACTTCTGTGTGACGGTGTGCCCCAACAACGCGGTCCTCAAGCTGAAGACTCCGGAGGACATGGAGCAACTGGAAGACCGCTGGCAGTACTTCATTCTGGCCGAGTTGTGCAACGAGTGCGGCAACTGCATGGTGTTCTGTCCCGAGGTCGGCGACCCGGCGAAGATCAAGCCCCGTCTGTTCATCGACGACGATCGGTTCGCGCTCGAATCGGCGCAAGCACAGGCGTTTCTCATAACAGAAGGCGGCGCCGGTGCCTTCACAGTGACCCCGACGGAAGCAACGGATAGCGAGGCAGAGACGCTCGCAACGATCCTCAATTCTGCGGAAGGTCTGCCGCTGGCGAAGGCGTCGCCGGGGTGAGCGGGAGACGTCTTCCGCTGCGCACCGAACTCGTCCTGCCGGACTGGTTCGCCGACGTGGAGGTACCGGAGTCCAGCGACGGGGACGAGGCTCGAATGGCGTTTGTGGTCGACCTGGCGCGGCGCAACGTTGAGCACGGCACCGGCGGCCCTTTCAGCTCTGCAGTGTTCTCTCTCGAAGAGGGAGCACTGGTGTCGGTTGGAGTCAACCTCGTCGAGCCGAGCCTGGCTGCGATCGCGCACGCCGAGATCGTCGCGATCGCACTCGCGGGCCGAGCGCTCGGATCTTTCGACTGCGGAGCGCGCGGGCCAACCGAACTCGTCGCGTCGACCGAGCCGTGTGCGATGTGCCTCGGCGCTGTCCCGTGGTCCGGGGTGGAGCGACTGGTGTGCGGGGCCAGCGATGCGGATGCGCGGGCGGTTGGGTTCGACGAGGGCAACAAGCCGGCAGGCTGGGAGCGGCTGCTGGAGAAGCAAGGAATCGAGGTCGTGACCGGGGTGCTGCGAGACTTGTCGGTGTCGGTGCTCACCGACTACGCCGCGGGCGGAGGCACGATCTACAACAGCGGTACGGCGGAAGGGGTGCGCGGTGCATGAGGTTCAGGTAGCGGGAGTCGGGGTGGCGGAGCACGCCACCGTCGCCTCTGTGGATGAGGCGCTGCAACTTCTCGCCGAATCCGGGGAAGCGGCGCGCCTGGTTGCCGGCGGCACCGATCTCCTGCTCGAACTTGCCCGCAACGTTCGCCCCGGTATCACCAGACTCATCGATATCAGCCGGGTTCCCGGGCTCGCCAGTATCGGAGTCGACGCAGACAGAACCGTGCACGTCGGCCCCCTGGTGACGCACAACGACGCGGTCGCCTCGCCCCTGCTGCGAGAAAGCGCGCTGCCGCTGGCGCAGGCGTGCTGGGAGGTGGGGTCGCCGCAGTTGCGCAACCGGGCCACCATCGCCGGAAACCTCGTGACCGCCAGTCCTGCCAACGACACCATCTCGGCTTTGCGAGCCCTCGGTGCCGACGTCACACTGCAGTCGGTGCGGGGGGAGCGCACGGTGGCACTGCGAGATTTCTACACCGGGGTGCGCCGGACAGTGATGCAGCAGGACGAGATGCTGGTAGACATCTCGTTTCCTGCGATGACGCCTGCGCAGCGGGGCATTTTCGTCAAGCTTGGGCTGCGGCGGGCCCAGGCGATCTCGGTGGTTCACCTCGCGATCGTCGGCGAGTTCGAAGGGGCCAAGGTGACGAAAGCTACGATCGCGCTCGGCAGCGTGGCTCCGACCATCGTCACCGCAGACGCCGCAGCCGACATGCTGGTCGGCTCCGAACTCGATGAGACGACGATCGAACGAGCCGCAGCCGCGGCCGGTGCGCTACCTACTCCAATCGACGATCTGCGGGCAACCGCCGAGTATCGGGCTGAGTTGATACCCACCATGGTCACCCGGGGGCTGCGAGCACTACGAGACGGGACCGAGGCAGCCCACCTGCCTGCGACTCCGGCGCGATTGGCGCCGCACCCGGTAGCCGCCACGGCGACGTCCGCACGGCATGGTCAGACAGAGCCGGTGGTGGCCACGGTGAACGGACTCACCATCGAGGCACCGGGAGCCGCCGGGGTGACGCTCCTCGACTGGCTCCGAGACGTGGCGGCACCTGAGGCGGCGGCTTCGCTGTATGGCACCAAGGAAGGTTGTGCCGAGGGTGAATGCGGTGCTTGCACCGTGGTGCTCGACGGCGCCGCGGTGATGGCGTGCCTGGTGCCTGCCGCCCGCGCCCATCGCGCCGAAGTCATCACCATCGAGGGGCTGCGAGACCCATCCGATCCGGACCGGTTGCACCCACTTCAGCAGGCGTTCGTAGATCAGGGTGCTGTGCAATGTGGCTTCTGCATTCCCGGCTTCCTGATGTCGGGTGCGATGCTGCTCGACGAGTTTCCGGAGCCCACTGCGGACCAGGTGCGTCAGGGTTTTGCGGGCAACCTGTGTCGCTGCACCGGCTACTACAAGATGTTCACCGCGGTCGACCAGGCAGCCCGTGACCTCGCGGCGGGGGGGCGGTCATGACGGTTGGTGCTTCCTCGACCCGCATCGACGCCCCGGGAAAGGTCACCGGAGCCACGCGGTATCCCGCCGACCTGGCTCACGACGGCCTGCATGCTCAGGTCGTCTTCACCGACCAGCCGCATGCCCGGATGCTGAGTATGGATCTCACCGCGGCACGGGCGGTGCCCGGGGTTGTTGAAATCTTCACCGCGGCCGACGTGCCGGTGAACGAGTACGGGCTGACCATGTTCGATCAGCCCGTCTTCGTAGGGGTCGGCGCAACCGGCCGCAGCGAGGTTCCCTCCGACGTGAGCAGGTGGGAGGCGGATCACGTCGCCCTCGTCGTTGCGGAGACACCTGCCGCTGCCAACAAGGCAGCCGGTGCGATTGCGATCGAATGGGAGCCGTTGCGCCTTGTTGCCGACCTGGATGCGGCACTGAATGGCTCGACCCTGGTGCACCCTGAAAACGGCATTGGATCCAACATCTATGTGCACCAGAGGATCCGGAAGGGTGACGTCGCCGCGGCCTGGGAGCGAGCCGAGGTGATCATCGAAGGCACCTACGAGCTGCCCCATCAAGAGCATGCCTACCTGCAACCGGAAGCCGCCGTCAGCTACGTCGATGAACAGGGGCGGGTGACGGTCGAGATTGCCGGTCAATGGACCCACGAGGACCAGGAACAGATCGCCCACGCCCTCGATCTACCCGCGGAACAGGTCCGAGTGATCTACCCGGCGATCGGCGGCGCGTTCGGTGGTCGCGAGGACATGACGCTGCAGATCGTGATGGCACTGGCCTCATGGCGGCTCGCGGAGCGTGGCGAGCTGCGCCCGATCCGCACCACTTGGTCGCGCGAGGAGAGCATCGTCGGACATCACAAGCGACACCGTGGTCGGATCCACACCCGGTGGGGAGCGACCCGGGAGGGTGAACTGATCGTCGTCGAGGCGGACGCGTATCTCGACGCCGGTGCCTACAACTACACCACGAACAAGGTGCTCGGCAATCTCCACCTCAGCGTTGCGGGCCCCTACCGGGTGCCGAATGCGCGTATTGACAGCATGGGGGTCTACACCACCTCCGTCCCCGGTGGCGCGTTCCGGGGGTTCGGTGCGCCGCAGGGGGCGTTTGCTGCCGAGAGCCAGATGAACAAGCTGGCCGCTGAGCTCCAAATGGACCCGGTCGAGCTCCGCCTGAAGAACGCGCTGCGCGAGGGGAGCATCGGGATCACGATGGTGGAGATGCCCGCGGGCGTGAGTCTTCCTACGGTCATCGAGGAGTGCGCCGTAGCGTCGAGCTGGTCGACGCCACGGGAGCCGGTTCCAACGTTTCGCCCCTTTCAATCGCTTCCCGCGGAGCCCGGTGCGATTCGGATCGGCAGGGGGTTTGCGTGCTCCTACAAGAATGTCGGCTTCTCGTTCGGTTTCCCGGAGAACTCCACGGCACGGATCGAACTCGAGGGGGACACGGCCATCGAACTGGTGCGCCTCTTCTATGCCGGGGCAGACGTCGGTCAGGGTGGCCACACTGCATGGATCCAGATGGCCGCGGAAGCGACCGGAGTCGACCCGGAGCTGGTCCAGGCAGAGTTCTCCGACACTGCGTCAGCGGACAACTCGGGCTCGGCTTCGGCATCCCGGCTCACCTGGATGACAGGCAACGCGATCCTCGGGGCCGCCGAAGAAGCAGGCAAAGCGTGGGTCGATGGTGACCGCCCCGCGATCGGCGACTTCAAGTTCGTCCCGCCTCCAACCCAGGCACTCGACCCAGACACCGGGTTCGGCCAGCCGAACTTCGCGTACGGATACGTGGCAGAGGCAGTCGAGGTCGCGGTCGACATCGAAACCGGGCACGTCGAGGTCCGCGATGTCACCTGCGCGGTCGACGTCGGGAAGGCGATCAACCCGAACCTGGTCGAGGGCCAGATCGAGGGAGCCGTGGTCCAGGCCCACGGGTACGCCGTCACCGAGAACCTCCAGGTTGCCGAGGGACGAGTCCTGAATCCGCGACTGTCGACGTATCTCATCCCGGGAATCATGGACATTCCGGTCCGGGTGCACAGTGTGATCGTGGAGGAGCCAGACCCGCGGGGTCCGTGGGGAGCCAGGGGCATGGCCGAGATGCCGTTCATACCGTTCGCACCCGCCGTGGTCGCCGCGCTCTACGACGCGACCGGTGTCTGGTTCCACGGGTTCCCGCTAACGCCCCCACGAGTCAGGGCTGCCTTGGTCGCGGCAGGCGTCACCGGCTGACGGTTGGCCCCTATCTGCCGTGGTCGCCGGCATGCCAGGATGGACCCATGGGCAACCCGGAACAGAGTCGAGCCCGGACGAATCGAGCTCGCGGCATCTCGGTACGGCCGTTTCCCGCCCGCCGCAAGGCGGTGCTTCAGGCGATGCGGGTGGGCAGGCGCATGGCGCCGATGCATGGACTACTCGACGTTGATGTGACGCGTGCCGTGCGGCGGGTGTCCGATGCAGAAGAACCTGCCAGCTTCACGGCGTTCATCGTGGCGGCGGTGGCTCGCGCTGCGGCAGAGCACCCCGAGGTCCACGCCTACCGGGACTACCGCGGCCGGCTGGTGACACACGGCCATGTCGATGTGACGACGATGATCGAAGTGCCTACGGTCGACGGCGCGTTTCCGCTCGGCCACGTCATCCGTGACGCGGATGTGAGGTCGGTTGCCGACATCACACGCGAGCTGCGAGGTGTCCAGGCAGATCCGGCTTCGAGTCCGAGCGGGTACCTGCTTCAGCGCGTCGGCGGCGTGGCATCGCGGGTCCCCTTCTTCTTCGGCGCCTTCTATCGCGTCGCGGCTCGGTCGCGTCGTATCCGCGCCTCGATCGGTACCGTTGCAGTGACTTCGGTGGGCATGTTCGGGGGTGGTAGTGGCTTTGGGATCGGTGTCCCTACGGTGATGACACTCACTGTTCTGGTTGGGGGGCGCAGCCGGAGGCCCAGGGCCGTCGGGGACGTAGTGGAATTGCGCGACGTCTTGGATCTCACCATCACCATCGATCACAACGTCGTAGACGGCGCTCCGGCGGCCCGGTTTGGCGCCGAGTTGCGGCGAAGACTCGAGACGGCAGACCTTCCCTAGTGAATCGTTGCCCGAGGGGGGTGGCCCAGCGCGATCGGCCCTTCGGATTTCCTGCCAGAATGGGATCTCCCGGCGTTCACGGCCTCTCTGCGGTCGCGCCGGATCTTGTCACGGGCGCCCGGGCCCCTCCCGGGATCGGACTGTTGGAATGTTCGGAGGAACACACATGAGGAGCTTCGCAGGCAGAGACATCTTGTCACTGAAGGATATGGAACGAGCCGAGTTCTTCCACATCTTCGATGTCGCTGCCGAACTCGAACCAATCGCACGAGAGCGACGCAACGTCGATCTCCTTGCAGACAAGACGCTGGTCACCGCCTTCTATCAGCCATCGACCCGAACCCGGTTGGCTCATGAGGCCGCCATGCATCGCCTCGGCGGCGCCGTCCTCGGGTTCTCAGACGCCAAGATGACCAGGGCAGGCGACTTCTACCAGGAGTCGATCAAAGACACCGTCCACATGCTCGAGTATTACGGCGACGTCATGGTCATGCGCCACTTCCAGCAGGGGGCGCCCCAGGAAGCCGCCCGCTGGGCGAGCATCCCGGTGATCAATGCCGGCGACGGCTGGGGTGAGCACCCGACCCAGGTGTTGACCGACCTGTACACCATCTTGCAGGAGAAGGGCACCATCGACGGCTTGAAGATCGTGTGCATCGGGGACATGCGGATGCGCACCATGCATTCCATCGGCTACGCCCTGAGCCAGTTCGACGCCGAGGCGATCTTCATCGCCCCGCCTGAGATGAACCTCACCGATGAATTCAAAGAGGAACTCGTTGCCAAGGACACCAACTTCCGCGAGGCGGAGCACATCATGGACGTGATCGGCGAGGCGGACGTCGTCTACATGGAGCCCGTGGTGCAGCCCGACTACACGAAGCCGCGCGATGAGAGAACCGGCGATATCGGACTCACCCCGGACAACTACAAGGTGACCCGCGAAGTCATGAAGAGCGCCAAGAGCGACGCCATCGTGCTCCATTCCTTGCCCCGCATGGATGAGCTGCTCATGGACGTAGACGAGACCCGCCACGCCCGCTATTGGGAAGAGGCGTTCTACGGCGTCGTCATGCGCATGGCGCTGCTGTCGCTGGTGCTCGGCGCCGCCGAGTGAGCCGAGTGAGCCGGGCGGCGAGCTGCCGCACCCCGACCATCTGGTATTGAGAGAGGAAATAGACGTGCAAACAGGCTTGCGTGGTCGTGACATGATCACGACCCAGGAATGGACCAAGAACGAACTCGATACCGTGCTGGACGTGGCGCTCGATCTCAAGCGCCGCAGGGCGCTCGGCGAGCTCCATCCGCTGCTGCGGGACAAGGTGCTTGCCATGTTGTTCTTCTTCTCCTCGACCCGCACCCGTGCCAGCTTCGAGGCCGGGGTGGCTCAGCTCGGGGGGCACGCCCAGTTCATCGAGTCGAAGAGCACCCAGATCTCCCACGGCGACACCGCGAAGGAGATCGGCGACATCCTCGGCCGGTACAACGACGGCATTGCCATCCGGCAGGTCGACTGGGGAGTGGGCAACGGCTACATCCGCGACGTGGCTGCGGCCTCCCGCACCCCGGTGTTGAACATGCAGTGTGACTGGTACCACCCGTTCCAGGCGTTGGCTGATCTGCTCACGATCATCGAGTACAAGGGCGACCCGCGGGGCCTCACGATCGACGTCAGCTGGGCCTACGCCGACAGCTATCAGAAGCCGTTGAGTGTTCCCCAGAGCCTCATCACGCTGATGACCCGCTACGGGATGAACGTGCGGCTGACCCGGCCGCCCGAGTTCAAGCTCATGCCGGAGGTGATGGCCCAAGCGGAGGCCAATGCCGCAGCTGCAGGCGGCTCCTTCGAGGTCGTCGAAGACTTCGATGCCGGGTTCCGGGATGCAGACGTGGTGTACGCCAAGAGCTGGGGCGCCATGCTCACGACGACAGATGACGAGGATTCGGCGCAGATCGGGGCGCAGTACACCGACTGGATCACAGACGAGCGGCGCATGGCGCTGGCTAAGCCGGACTCGATGTATATGCACCCGCTGCCTGCCGATCGCAACATCGAGGTGACGGACGCGGTGATCGACGGACCCAATAGCGCCGTCTTCGATGAGGCGGAGAATCGGCTCCATGTACAGAAGGCGGTAATGGCGCTCACCATGTGAGCGCTCCGCAGGCAACGGGACGGGGCAGTACAGCTCCGGCGGCGTGCGTACAACCGAGCAGCAAGTCTGGAGGACAGCGTGGCACGAAGAGCAGTAGTTGCGATCGGGGGAAACTCCCTGATCAGAGATGCAAGTCGGCAGAGTGTCGAGGATCAGTACCTCGCGGCTGCGGAGACCGATCACCACATCGCGGCGCTTATCCGCGAGGGGTGGGAGATCTGTATTACCCACGGGAACGGGCCTCAGGTTGGTTTCATCATGCGCCGCTCCGAGCTAGCGGCCCATGAGCTCCACGAGGTGCCGCTCGAGGTATGCGTCGCAGACACCCAGGGAGCCATCGGCTACGCCCTGCAGCAGACGCTGGGGCATGACTTGAGCCGGCTCGGTATCGAAAAGGGGGTCGTGACCGTCGTCACGCAGGTCGAGGTCGACGAAAACGATCCTGCGTTCGCCAAACCGGGCAAGCCGATTGGGTCATTTCTCGACGAGGACACTGCTGCACAACGGACCCTGGAGAACGGCTGGACCTGCATCGAAGACGCAGGGCGAGGCTGGCGTCGTGTCGTCGCCTCGCCGGCCCCGGTACGCGTGGTAGAGGCAGGCGCCATCAAGTTCCTGATGGACTCCGGATTCGTGGTGATTGCGGCAGGTGGCGGGGGGATTCCCGTGGCTGAGCGAGACGGTGATCTCGTGGGAGTGGCCGCGGTGATCGACAAGGACCTGGCGTCTGCTCTGCTCGCAGGCGATATCGGGGCGGACACGTTCCTCATTACGACGGCGGTCGAGCAGGTGGCGCTGAACTGGGGAACTCCAGAGCAGGAGTGGGTGAGCCACATGACACTCGACGAGGTCAAGGGATATCTCGCGGAGGGCGGCCACTTCGCAGAAGGGTCGATGGCGCCGAAGATGCGTGCGGTCGTACAGTTCCTCGAACAGGGCGGCCGCGAGGCCATCATCACCGATCCCGACAACATGCAACGCGCCATGGCAGGCGAGACCGGTACCCGGATCACTGCGTAGCTGCGCGGTCTGGCGACCGCACTTGCCCACATCTGCGCCGGCCGATGCAGGTGCCCGGAAAGGCGAAACCGCCTGATACCACTGCCGTTCGCCATGACCGCCTCCTCAAGCCTCCAGACACGAACGTCGATAGAGAGGTGACGGGTACCGAATCTGGTAGGCGAAGCGAGGTTGCTTGGATGGGCTGGAGTCCCGACCCTGAACTCCGTCAGATGTTCATGGACGAGCTGAACGAAAGGTCGTCTCGGCTGGTTGAGGGTGCGCGCGCCATGCGCAATGGGCCGGTGGACTCGGAGTACGCAGGCGGCATGATGCGCGAGGGCCACACGATCAAGGGCACTGCACGTGTCCTCGGGTTTGAGGCGGTTTCGGTCGGCGGTCTGCTGGTCGAAGAGATCTGGAAGCGGATCCAGCACGGTGACCTCGAGCCGACTGAAGAGCTCGCGTTGGCGCTCGAGGCACTGGCAGAAACGGTGGTTGGCGCCGGTGAGGCCGATCCGGACACCGGTACCGTCGAGCACTACCAAGCAATGACCCGACTTTCCGCCCTGGTCCCAGATGTCGCACTTCCCGCGGTCACGCCACCAGACCCGACGGCAGTCGCCGCGACCACGCCACTGGAGCCCTTGGTCTCGGTGGACCTGATCACGGACCCGACCGTCGTGGAACCGACCACCATGGCCCCGGCCGTTGCAGAGCCGATTGTCGCCGCCCCAATCGTCGAGGAAGAGCCGGTCGCCACCAGCGCGTCACCCCAGGAGATCGCGGCTGCTCCCGAGGAGCCTGCAGTTGAGTCCGCGCCACCACCACAGCCTGAGGCCGCGTCTCCCCCTGGAGGGGGCGTCGATCCGCGCCCGCCTTTGGGCCGAAGTCCGAGTGGAGAGTATCCGGTGGGAGCCATGTCCGCGGTGCGGAGGCTACGGGGCCAGGAGGACCACGGGGCGGAGGCTCCGGTCCCGGTACCCGTCGAACCTGCGGCCCCGATACCCGTCGCCGCGGTTGCGGTCGCCACGTCACACGAAGCACCTGCTGCGAGCGAGCCGGTGGCCATGCCGGACCCGACTCCCCCGCTCGTCGCCGCGGCATCTGAGCCGGGGAGGCCCGCTTCTCGCTCCAGTGATGTCGACTATCTGATCGAGTCGATTGGGCGCTGGGTGGTCGAACCCTCGATGGTCAACGCCGGGTCGCTGAATCGTCTCGTCAACGGTTTGTCCGAAACGCGTTCGCAGGCAGACATCCTCGTCAACCTCGTCGGCCAGCTCGGTGACTCGGTGCCGGCAGACATCGCCGATCATCTCAACCGCGTATCGACTTGGCTCCAGCAGTCGGCGGCAGGCATGCTCGACGAGTCGCTCGGCCTGGCGGCCGTGCCGGTCACCAACATCACCAACACGCTGCCGCAGCTGGTTCGACTGCTGTCGGGCAAGCTCGGCAAGGACGTTGCCTTCGAGATCACGGGCGATGAGAGCATCTCAGTAGACCGCCAGATCCTTGAACAGCTGAGCGAGCCGGTTCGCCACGTCATTGTCAACGCCCTCATCCATGGGATCGAGTCGCCGCAGGCCCGGGCCGCAGCCCGCAAGCCTGAGGAGGCCAGTCTCGAGATGCGCGTTGGGCTTCGCGACGGCACGTTCGAAATCGAGATCGCAGACGACGGCGCCGGGGTCGACCTGGCGGCAGTACGCCGCGTAGCCGTGGAGCGGGGCCTCATCGACGAGGCGGCAGTCTCCGACGAATCCCTTGAACGGTTGGTATTCCTTGATGGACTCAGCACAGGAAGTGAGGCGGAGTCCACCGGTTCCGGACATGGCCTCTCGGTTGTGGCGCAAACCGTCGAAGGGCTATTCGGACGCGTCCGGATGGTGTCGGAACCAGCCGTCGGTACGACGGTCACGCTTGCCGTACCTTCGGCTAGGGCACTCGAGAAGCTGCTGCTGGTCGAGGCCGGGGGAGGACTATGGGCTGTGCCCTCGGCTGCGGTCGAGGCGGTGCATCCCATCAAGGATGTCACCGTATTCGAAGACGGGGACGCACGCGAGATTGAGTGGAACGCTTCCCGGATCCCGCTGCGCTCACTGGCGGTGACCGCCGGCGTTGCGCCCGGACGACGGGATCAGACGCTGCTCGTGATGTCGCACCGGACGGGTCGAGCCGCATTCACTTGCGGCGGTGCGCGTGGTACGTACGAACTCTGGGTGAGGCACCTGGGGGCATCGCACGCCGCGCCTCGCCATGTTTTCGGGATGTCGTTTCTCGCCAACCGCGAGGCGGTGCTCGTACTCGACGCTGGCCGGATGGTCGAACGCGCCAGCAGTCTCCCCGACGACGACCGACACCGTGAGGTTCGGGTGCTCGTAGTCGACGACTCGCGGGGTGCGCGGGCGGTGGTTTCGAGTGCCTTGGCCTCGGCAGGGCTCACTCCAAGCGTGGCAGGATCGGTGTCCGAAGCACTCGAGGTGCTCGACGAGCACGAAGTCGATGCACTGGTCGTCGATTTCTCGATGCCAAACGCCGATGGAGTTGCGCTCGTCAAGGAGGTCAGGGCTCGCAAAGACCCGATGCCGATCGTGATGCTTTCGGCAGTTGCCAACGAGGAAGACCAGACCCGCGCGAAACGGGCCGGGGTCGACGCCTTCTTTGCCAAGGGATCCTTTCAGGAGGGAGTGCTCGCCGACGCGCTCTGGGAGATGCTCGACGCCTGACGAGCAGCCACGCGGCCCAATCACACAGGTGTAGTTCGGTCCGTATACTCAGCGGCCCATGCCTGACACCATGCTGCTCGACGATCTCAACGCGACCCAACGCGAGGCGGTAGCCGCTACCGAAGGGCCCGTTCTGGTCGTTGCGGGCGCCGGATCCGGTAAAACCCGCGTGTTGACTCGAAGAGTCGCTCATCTGATCCGAGACCTCGACGTGTCACCCTTCTCGATCCTGGCGATCACATTCACCAACAAGGCCGCCTCCGAGATGAAGGACCGGGTCGCGGGCCTCGTCGGCCCGGTCGCACACAACATGTGGGTGTCGACATTCCACTCCGCCTGCTCGCGAATCCTTCGAAGGGAGGCGCCGCGATTGGGCTACCGATCTGCATTCTCGATCTACGACGCTGCAGACTCGCTGCGACTGATCACACTCTGCGTCAAGGATCTCGATCTCGACCCCAAGCGGTTCCCACCGCGCAACCTTCGAGCCGTCATATCGAATGCCAAGAACGAACTGGTGGACTACGAGACCTACGCCACCACGGGTACCGGGATCTATCACGAGAAGGTTGCCGATGTGTACCGGCTGTACCAGCAGCGGCTCGTCGAGGCTTCCGCGATGGATTTCGATGATCTCCTGATGGTGACGGTGGAACTTCTGCAGGCGTTCCCTGAGGTGCTCGCGCACTATCAGGAGCGCTTCCAGTACGTCCTGGTCGATGAATACCAGGACACGAATCACGCGCAGTACATGCTCGTGAAGCTGCTCACCGAGCGGCACCGCAATCTCTGTGTGGTGGGAGACTCCGACCAGAGCATCTATGCGTTCCGGGGCGCAGACCTGCGCAACATCATGGAGTTCGAGAAGGACTTCCCCGACGCCCGTGTCGTCCTGCTCGAGCAGAACTACCGGTCTACGCAGACCATTCTGGAAGCGGCCAACGCCGTCATATCCAACAACGCGGGCCGCAAACCGAAGCGGCTCTGGACCGATCTGGGTGAGGGTGAACCGCTGGTTGTGTTCGAGGCTGAAGACGAACACGACGAAGCCGCCTACCTCGCCGAGGTAGTGACCGAACTCGAGAAGACGGACCGCAGACGCAGCGAGATTGCTGTGTTCTATCGCACCAACGCCCAGAGCCGGGTGATCGAGGAGGTGATGGTCAAGTTCGGCGTGCCCTATCAGGTGGTGGGGGGGCTCAAGTACTACGACAGGCGCGAGGTGAAGGACGTACTCGGCTACCTGCGGGCCATCGTGAACCCGGACGACACGGTCGCCCTCAAGCGGGTCGTGAACGTACCCAAGCGCAGCATCGGAGCCACCAGCGTTGCTCATGTCGACCGGTTTGCGGATGGCGAGGGTTTGAGCTTCTACGAAGCTCTGGCCCGCAGCGACGAGAACCCCCGACTTGCGGCGAGAGCGCAGCGGTCGATCGCTGAGTTCGTGGCACTGCTGGAGCATCTGACCCTCCAGGCGGCAGCCGGACCGCGTGCCGCGCTGGAGGCTATCACCACCGACACGGGGTATATGGATTGGGTCCGGAGCGAGCGGACCATCGAAGCGATGGGGCGCGAAGAGAACCTCAAAGAGCTCATCTCGGCCGCAGCCGACTTCGAGGAGACCGGGCCGGCTTCGATGGGGCCGGCCGAGTGGGAGGCGATCGACGGCCTGCGGCGGGTGGAGATGTTCCTCGAGGCAATCAGCCTCGTCACCGACGTCGACAGCATGGACAACTCCGAGGCGGTGACCTTGATGACGCTTCACAACGCCAAGGGTCTCGAGTTCCCCGTAGTGTTCATCACCGGCATGGAGGACGGGGTCTTTCCGCACATGCGTTCGCTCGGGGAACCGGCGGAACTCGAGGAAGAACGTCGGCTGGCGTACGTGGGAATCACTCGCGCGATGGAGGAGCTCTACCTGACTCGAGCGTGGAGCCGCAACCTGTGGGGGGGGAACAACTTCAACCCACCTTCGCGGTTTCTGCGCGAGATCCCGGAGCACCTCACTTCGCAGGCGACACGGCGCTCCCGACGGGGCGTCCTGGAGTCGGTCACCCGGCAGACGAGCACCGTGGCCGACGGATCGATCGCGTCGGGCGATCGGGTACGCCACGCCCACTGGGGCGAAGGGACCGTCCGTGAGGTGATCGGCACAGGAGACCGGGCAGAGGCCGTTGTCAGTTTCGACGCGGAGGGAGTCAAGCGACTGCTCCTCGCATGGGCGCCGCTGGAGCAGGTCTGAGCCCACGGCCGGCGCGATGACCCAGTCGATGCCAGATCGGAGGACGAGAAGGCATCGGATCGAGCTGAATCCGACCCGGTTGCCCCGACTAACCTCGCGGCATGCCACGCCGGGTCCTCATCGCCAAACCAGGCCTCGATGGCCACGACCGCGGGGCCAAGGTCGTGGCCAGAGCGCTGCGAGACTCCGGCTGCGAGGTCATCTACTCGGGACTGCATCAAACTCCTGAGCAAATCGTCGAAACCGCGCTCCAGGAAGACGTGTCCGGGGTTGGGCTCTCGGTGTTGTCCGGCGCTCACATGACCCTGTTTCCCCGCGTCGTCGAATTACTGCGCGAGCGAGGTGCAGAGGACGTCGTGGTGTTCGGGGGCGGCATCATCCCCGACGACGACATTCCACTGCTGGAAGCGGCAGGCCTCGCTGCCGTCTTCACCCCCGGTACGCCACTCTCCGAGATCTCGGACTGGGTCGACAACAACCTGGACGAATACTGAGCGAGATGGCGGCGCACACCCGAGGCAGACCGGGAGAAGCAATCGGTTTCCACGTGTCCGGAGGAGAACGTGAAGGTTCATGAGTACCAGGCCAAAGCCTTGATGCAATCCTTCGGGATCCCGGTGCCGCTCGGCAGCCCGGCAACCACCGTTCAGGAGGCGGTGGAGGCGGTGCGGCCGCTCATTGAGGAAAGCGGCAATCCGGTCGTGGTCGTGAAGACCCAGATACACGCCGGAGGACGCGGCAAAGGCCGGTTCGTCGAACACCCGGACCTCGGTGGCGTCACCGTGGTCACCGCAGGGATCGAGGGAGGCGTCGCGGCGGCGGAGACCGAGGTGCGCTCCCTGGCCGAGCAGATGCTGGGCAGCACACTGGTCACCGTCCAGACTGGGTCGGCAGGCAAACGAGTGAACCGGCTGTACATCGAGCAGGGCATCGACATCGATCGCGAACTCTATCTGTCCGTGCTGCTCGACCGTGCCGTGAGTCGCAACATCATCATGGCCTCCACCGAGGGAGGGACCGAGATCGAAGAGGTCGCGGCATCAACCCCGGAGAAGATCTTGCGAGCCGAGATCGACCCTGCGTACGGATTGCTCGACTATCAGGCGCGGGACCTTGCTCACAGCCTGGGACTCACCGGGCAAGCGGCCCGCAATGGAGCAGAGTTCATGGCGACCCTCGCCGCGGCGGCGGTTGATCTCGACTCGGATTTGATCGAGATCAACCCGCTCGTCGTCACCACCGAAGGCGAGGTGATGGCGCTCGACGCCAAGATGGGGTTCGATCCGAACGCGCTGTATCGCCATGCCGCGGTCGAAGCCATGCGAGATGAGAGTGAAGAGGACCCTGCCGAGCGCGAAGCTGCGGAGTTCGACCTTTCGTTCATCAAGCTGGATGGCAGCATCGGGTGCATGGTCAATGGCGCCGGCCTGGCCATGGCGACCATGGACATCATCAAGTACGTCGGGGGTGAGCCGGCCAACTTCCTCGACGTGGGAGGTGGCGCCACGGCAGAGAAGGTGGCCGCAGCATTCAAGATCATCACCCGTGATCCCAATGTGAAGGGCATCTTCGTGAACATCTTCGGTGGCATCATGCGCTGCGACACGATCGCAGAAGGGATCGTGGACGCGGTCAGGGAAGTGGGGCTCGAGGTGCCACTGGTAGTGAGGCTCGAAGGCACCAATGTCGAACTCGGCAAGCAGATTCTGGACGAGTCGGGCCTTGCTGTGGTGAGTGCCACAGACATGAAGGACGGGGCGAACAAGATCCTGGAACTGGCGCCATGAGCGTGCTGGTAGACAAGGACACCCGGGTCATCGTGCAGGGAATGGGCAACACCGGCCGGTTCCACACCGACACCGCAATCGCATACGGCACGCAGATGGTGGGTGCGGTCCACCCTTCGAAAGCAGGAACGACCGAACGGTTCACCGGTCCCACCGACCACTCGGGGGTGCCGGGACGTCCCGACACGTACGACGTGGAGGTTCCGATCTATCGCACCGTCGGCGAAGCAGTGGCGGCGACGGGGGCGACGGCGTCGGTCATCTATGTGCCGCCACCGTTCGCAGCCGATGCGATCGCCGAAGCTGCAGCTGCGGGAGTAAGTCTCGTAGTTTGCATCACCGAAGGCATTCCGGTGGCAGACATGGTCGTGACCAAGCGGATTCTCAGCGACACCGCGACCCGCCTGGTGGGCCCCAACTGCCCCGGCGTCATCACACCCGAGGAATGCAAAATCGGCATCATGCCGGGGTACATTCACAACCCGGGTCGCGTCGGGGTGGTCAGCCGCTCCGGCACGCTCACGTACGAGGCGGTTCATCAGCTCACCCGCAACGGCCTCGGCCAGACCACCGCAATCGGAATCGGTGGCGATCCCGTCAACGGGACCAACTTCATCGACTGCCTGGACCTGTTCAACCAGGACCCGGCGACCCACGGGGCGATCATGATCGGTGAGATCGGGGGCACCGCTGAGGAGGAAGCGGCAGCATGGATCGCAACCAACATGACCAAACCCGTCGCCGCGTTCATCGCGGGTACGACGGCACCTGCCGGCAAACGAATGGGCCATGCCGGGGCGATCATCTCAGGCGGCAAGGGCACGGCTGCAGACAAGATCCGCGCCCTGGAAGGTGCCGGCGTCCTGATGGCCGCCACCCCGACCGACATGGGCAGCGCCATGCTCGAGGCTATGAACGGCAGATGAGTACCACTCGATGACCCAGCTGCTGGCCGGGCTTTCGCTCGGCCTTGCTGCCGGCCTCAGCCCGGGTCCGCTCCAGACCCTGATCGTGACATCGACGCTGCAGCGCGGCTTCAGCGCCGGCTGGCGGGTCGCGATCGCGCCCCTCGTCACCGACGTCCCCATCGTGCTGCTCTCGCTCTTCCTCGTCGGCACGATCCCCACACCGTGGGCTCGCGGCCTGGGTATTGCAGGCGGCATCCTCGTTGTCTCCTTCGGTGTATGGGAGATCAGTCGAGCGCGCCAATCGGCGCAACAGCCCGAGACGGTGGATACGGGTTCGTCCGGTGACGTCTGGCGAGGCGCGGCAGTGAACCTATTCAGCCCCCATCCCTGGCTGTTCTGGATAGCTGCCGGGGCCCCTTTCCTCCTCGAGGCGTGGGAGGAGTCGCCTTCGCTCGCAGTCGCATTCCTGGCGGGCTTCTACGCGACCCTGATCGGCTCCAAGCTCGGTTTGGCATGGGTTGTGGCTGTAGGCCGCAGGCACCTATCGCCCGTCTGGCGCTTCCGGTTGGTCGTGCTGGGAGGTGGATTGCTCATCGTCGGCGGCGCGCTGTTGTTGGTGGCGGGTCTGCAATCGGCATGAGCGGTCGTGGATAGGCCGGGGACCCTCGTAGCATCTGGCTCGATCCACCTTGGCACTTTCCAACGCATCCCGTGTAGCTCTTCTGGCCGTAGTTGCCGCTGTTCTCTTGGCGGCTTGCAGCGACGCGGATGCTGTGCCCTCTCCCAGTGCCACCACCTCACCGACCGCACCTGCATCGACGACGACAACGTCCACGGCGGCTCCGGTGACGACCACGTCTCCTCCTCCCACCCCGACGACTGCTACGTCGGAGCCGCCTCCCCCCACCACAACATCGACGACCACCAGCACGACGACCACGACGACCCTCTCGCCCCCTGAGGCCCGTACCGAGCGCCTCACCCTGCAGGTGGGTGGCCGCAGCCGCGAGTACGTGCTCTTCATTCCTGAGGGCCTTGGGCCCGGACCCCATCCCCTCGTGGTCGACTTCCACGGGCTCACCGACTCCGGCGAAGGCCACGATTCACTTTCCAGGATGCGAGCGAAAGGCGAGGCGGAGGGATTCATCGTGGCGCAGCCGGACGGTGCTCTGCTCGGCAACAGCTGGGATGTCCTGGCTGACTCCTCTGACGTGCCCTTCGTGCGCACATTGCTCGCAGACGTCGAGAGTCGAGTACCGATCGACCCGAAGCGCACCTTTGCCACCGGATTCTCGGCGGGTGGGGGACTGGTCAACCGTCTGGCTTGCGAGGCATCCGATATGTTTGCTGCCGTCGGCGCCGTCGCCGGGAGCTACCTCGCGCCGGGGAACTGCGTTCCGACCCGTCCTGTACCGTTCGCCGCCTTCCATGGGGACGAGGATCTCGTGGTTCCTTACAACGGCGGCCTCGCCGTCTTTCCCTCGGTGCCCGCCTGGGCCCAGGCATGGGCGGATCGCAACGGCTGCACCTCGGCGCCTGCGCGTTCTGAAGTCACGAGCGATGTGGTTGTGGACGAGTGGCAGGACTGCAGCAACCGCGCCACCGTCAGGTTCTACACGGTGCGAGGCGGGGGCCACGATTGGCCGGGTCCCGGTTCGAGTGGAGGGATCCTCCAGACGACGGAGTCGATTTCGGCGACGGATCTTCTGTGGGAGTTCTTCATTGCTCACCCGCGGCAGGACGGCTGAACCCACCAGATTCGGGCCCAAACTCGGCCGCCTAGTCTGACATCACCAATGGTTGACGACGTATCCGCCCGCCTACCCATCGCCGTCCTTGCCTCGGGCAGCGGCAGCAACCTGCAGGCGCTGGTAGACGCTTGCGCAGCTCCCGACTTCGGTGCCACGGTCACCGTGGTGATTGCAGACCGCCCGGAGATTCGGGCCCTGTATCGTGCGACAGCAGCCGGGATCCCCGCGCGTGTCGTGCCTTGGCAGGACTTCGCGAACCGCGAGGAGTTCACTACAGCCGTGTGCGACGCCGCCGCGGCGTCCGGAGCCGAGGTGCTCGTCCTCGCCGGGTTCATGCGGGTGCTCTCCGGGGTGGCTATGGAGCGCTTCCCGAATCGAATTCTCAACACCCATCCCTCCCTGCTTCCCTCCTTCCCTGGGGCCCATGCGGTCGAGGATGCGCTGGCCCACGGCGTGAAATGCACCGGCATGACCATCCATTTCGTGGACGAGCAGGTCGACCACGGCGCGATCGTCTATCAGGAGGCGGTGGCGGTGCACCCAGATGACACCGCGGCATCGGTGACCGCCCGCATTCAGGCGATCGAACATCGGGCATACCCGCAAGTTGTACGAGCGCTCGCCGCAGGAAAACTCCGGGTCGAGGGCCGCATCGTCTCCTGGGAGGGAGCACCATGAGTCGACTGATCGTTCGCCGGGCCTTGCTCAGTGTCTCGGACAAGTCGGGGCTGGTTCCATTCGCCACCGGGCTGAACGCCGCCGGGGTCACTCTGGTCTCTTCCGGCGGCACCGCCGCGGCGCTCGTCGAAGCCGGGATTCCTGTTATCCCGGTTGCAGAGGCCACCGGATCACCCGAGATGCTCGGGGGTCGCGTCAAGACGCTACATCCCCGCATCCATGGCGGCATCCTGGCGGACCCGACCAATCCAGACCATCTCGAGGATCTTCAAGCAGCCGGCATCGAGCCGTTTCAACTCGTCGTGGTGAACCTCTACCCCTTCGAAGTGACCGCGGCCTCCGCCGATGCCACCGCAGGCGATGTCATCGAGCAGATCGACATCGGTGGACCTGCCATGATCCGGTCCGCCGCGAAGAACCATCGCCATGTCGCAGTTGTCACCGACCCCGGCCAGTACGCCCCCGTGCTCGGAGCCATAACCAGCGGCGGGATCGACGTAGCATTTCGGCAGGACCTGGCCACTGCAGCGTTCTACCGTACCGGCCGCTACGACGCAGCCATCCTCAGTTGGTTCGAGCGTGATACTGAGCCCCCGTCGCGCATGATTCTGGCCCTCGAGCGACGCGATGAGCTGCGCTACGGGGAGAACCCCCATCAAGCAGCCGCCGCCTACGCGGCCGCCTCCGCCGGTCCGTGGTGGGTAGAGGCAGATCAGCTCCAGGGCAAGGCGATGTCGTTCAACAACTACCTCGACGCCGAGGCTGCCTGGCGGATGGCCAATGACTTCGAAGCGCCCGCCGCGGTGGTGGTGAAACACGCCAACCCGTGCGGGTTGGCCGTTCGGCCGGACCTGGAGGAGGCGTTCAGGGCCGCATGGGAGTGCGATCCACTCTCTGCATTCGGCGGCATCGTTGCTGTGAACCGGGCACTCGACGCCCCAACCGCCGCACGAATCGCTGCGGCGGGGTTCGTCGAGGTGGTCGTAGCCCCAGACGTGACGACCGGCGCCCGTGAGGAGCTGGCCGGCAAGCAGAATCTGCGTCTGCTGCAGGCACCACCCCCCGACCCCGCAGACTCCGACTTGCGTCGAATCGAGGGTGGATTCGTGATCCAGGGGCGCGATCGGTTGCGCCCGGGCCGCGAGCACTGGGAAGTGGTCAGCCGCCGAGCACCCGAACCGGAGGAGGCGGAGAGCCTGGACTTCGCCTGGACGGTGGCCGCGCACGCGAAGTCCAATGCGATCGTTGTGGCCAAGGACCTGGCCGCGGTCGGCGTCGGAGCCGGCGATCAGAGCAGGGTGGGCGCCGCGGAGCGGGCCATCGCCAAGGCAGGCGAGCGAACCCGCGGAGCGGTGGCGGCGAGTGATGCATTCCTTCCGTTTCGCGACACGCTCGATACGCTGGCATCATCAGGGGTCACCGCGGTCATTGAACCGGGTGGCTCAAAACGTGACGCCGAGGTGATCGCCGCCGCCGATGAGCACGGTGTTGCCCTGGTATTCACCGGGAGGAGGCATTTCAGACATTGAGCGCCATCATGCTCTCGGGCAAGGAAGTG
Source organism: uncultured Acidimicrobiaceae bacterium (assembly GCA_964397045.1). Taxonomy (GTDB): domain Bacteria; phylum Actinomycetota; class Acidimicrobiia; order Spongiisociales; family UBA5794; genus CAYNHF01. Next base: position 25,780 of record CAYNHF010000049.1, read on the forward strand.
GCCGCATCGGTCAGAGCAGACGTGAAAGACAGGGTCGCGGCGCTCGCCGCGCAAGATCGCACTGTTGGACTCGCCACCGTGATGGTCGGTGAAGATCCGGCCTCGCAGGTGTATGTCCGTAACAAGCACCGGGCAGCAGAGGCGGCGGGAATGCTGTCGTTCGATATCCACTTGCCCATCGATTCGTCCCAAGCACAGATCGAGGATCAGATTCGGGTACTCAACGCGGACCCTCAGGTCGATGGGATGATCGTCCAACTGCCGCTTCCCGGTGACCTGGACGGGAACCACGCCGTAGCCACCGTCGATCCCGCGAAGGACGCAGACGGCCTGCATCCGTACAACCTGGGACTGCTGGTACTCGAACGAGAAGGTCCCCGTCCGGCGACCCCGAGCGGGATCATGCGCATCCTCGACTACTACGACATCGACGTGGCAGGGAAGTTCGCGGTGGTGGTGGGGCGGTCGTTTCTGGTTGGTCGTCCCATCGTACTGATGCTGGGAGCCAAGGGCACGGATGCCACTGCGGTCCAGGCCCACTCTCGCACCGCAGATCTCACGAACCTCACGCGGGCCGCGGACCTTCTGGTGGTTGCTGTGGGTAGGGCAGAGATGATCAAGGGTGAGGATGTGAAACCGGGGGCAACGGTCATCGACGTCGGGATCAACCGCACCGAGGCCGGCCTCGTGGGCGATATCCACTTCGACTCCGTGGCGCAGGTGGCAGGAGCCATCACGCCCGTTCCCGGCGGGGTCGGCCCGATGACTATCGCCTCGCTGCTCGCCAACACCGTCGAGGCCGCCGAGCGCACCGCGGGTGTAGCCCCCTAACACCCATGGAGCCCTACCGCGAAGCGCGGCGGTACCAGCGGGACTGGCCCCGGATCCCTATCCGAGGCCCCTCGCGTGGGTCCCGGTGGGTTCCGACAGCAGAGGTGAGCCCGCTCCAACCCGGCTCCGGCAGTGCTCCCTGCTCGTCTGTCACGATGAGCAGGCAACCGCGATCGAATTCATGAGTTCTGTCCCGCACGGCTCAGCGCGAGGCCGACGGTTGGTCGAAACCGCCAACCACCCGCCTTCCGGGACGTGGCTATTCACAAATGGCTCTTAGGAACCACGGTTTCTGCTGCCGATCTCACTAGTGAACACGCGGCAATTGAGGGCCACGTTCGACCGCCAAGGAGCACTCATGGACGACTCGCTGTCCGATTCACGAATCGCAATCGTTGGGATGACGACCGACAGACAGGATTGGGCGTTCATCGCGCTGATTGGAGCATCGATCCTGTCCGGGCTCATTCTGGGCTTCCCAATCCTCGAATCGGACTTCGCCTTTGACTTCTCTCAAATCGCGTATCTCGTGATTCCCCTCGCGGCCGGCGTGGGGATGATTGCCGCGGCAGCTCAGCTGAGAGGGCAGGACCGGATCGCCTGGGTCACGATCGGTGCCGGTGTGCTGTTGTGGGGTGTGGGTGAGATCATCTGGGTGTGGTACGAGTATGTGCTCTCGAGCGAGGTCCCCTATCCGGGATGGGCCGATGTTGCGTATGTCGCGGGTTATCCGGTCATGTTGGTGGGTATTCTTCTCCTTCCCCACGTCAGGCCTCTCCGGCTCGAACGGATTCGGATCACGGTTGATGCCATGGCCGGCACGGTGGCGGTGGCGGCCGTCATGTGGGTCACCTACCTGGCCGACCAGATCTACCTCGATCCCGACGCCGGCTTCTTCGAGCAGTTCGTCAACCTGATGTATCCCCTGGGTGATGTGATCCTGCTCATCGCGGTGATGATTCTCGCGACCCGGCGCAGTATCCATCGGTTCGATATCCGTCTCCTCGCACTTGCCGTCGGCTTGCTCGTTACCGTGTTTGCCGACATCGTGTATGTGCTCCAGGTCGACGCCGGCACCTACGTGTCCGGTGGCGGGCTCGATTCATTGTGGTTGTTCGCCTACGGCGCCTTTGCTCTGGCGGGCTGGTACTTGCTGCGGCCGATCGCCGATCACGAGCAAACCGACCGTTCGCCTCACTACTGGCAGTTGGTGGCTCCGTACAGCGCGATCGCCATCCTCGTCGTTCTCACCCTGTGGCACGTCGGGGGGAATGGCTCGGTTTTGGAGATCGCCACCGCGCTTGTCGTATTGCTTGTAATTGTGCGCCAGGGAGTATCAATCAGAGAGAATCGGGAGCTGGTGGAGCAGCAACGGAACGATTTGATCGCCTCGATATCTCATGAGCTGCGTACTCCCATGACGTCGGTTAGCGGGTTTACCTCGCTCCTCGACGAAGACTGGGAGACGCTCGACCCGGCCGAAAGTGCCGAGATGGTGTCGATCGTCAACCGCCAGGCTCAGCACGTCAACCGGATCGTTACCGATCTCGTTGGTCTGGCTCGCGACACTCTCGATTTCCCCGATATCGAACTGGAGCCATGTGATCTAGCGAACATCGTTGTGGATGCCGAGGCGATGCTCGGGAACCGGCTTCACGCGACCATTTCCGCAGACACCCACCTCGAATCCGGTCTCTGGGTCGAGGCCGACCTCCACCGTCTCACCCAGGTCGTGATCAATCTGCTGACCAATGCGGTCCGGTACGGCAATGGCGAGATCCGTGTCGATGGTTTCGAAACGAACGGCAGCGTCATCCTGGAGATTCACGACGACGGACCGGGTATTCCCAAGCGATTCGAAGAGAGCATCTGGGAACGCTTCGAGCGGGGAGCGCACCGCTACGATGCAACAATTCCTGGCTCCGGGGTCGGTCTCCCGATCGCCCGCGCCCTGGTGGAAGCCCACGGTGGCAGGATCAGCCAGCGGCGCTCAGACCACCTCGGTGGCGCGTGTTTCGTCGTATCGCTGCCGATCGGCGGGTCTGATACCGCCGCGCTGGCTTCGACCGCGACTGCTCCCACCTCGATCTAACGTCTGAGCTCGAATCGGCTCCGAGTGGGATCGGTTCTCGCAAAAGGCGTCTCGCGGAGGCGAGCTAGCCTGACACTTCGACCGGATTCAACCAGCTACAGGCGCGCGACAGGGGAGTGACGATGGCAGATGTGATCACGATGGGACCCGAAGGCCTGGAGGTCCCCGACCAGCCGGTGCTGCCGTATATCGAGGGTGATGGGATCGGTCCCGACATCTGGCGCGCCGCCCGGCACGTGTTCGATTCGGCGGTGTCCACCGTCCACGGCGTTGAGCGCAAGGTGGAATGGCTCGAGGTGCTGGCAGGCCAGAAGGCGTTCGACGAAACCGGCGAGTGGTTGCCCGAAGCCACGGTCGACACGTTCCGTTCCCACCTGGTGGGGATCAAGGGTCCGTTGACGACACCGGTCGGCGGCGGGATCCGAAGCCTCAACGTTGCGCTCCGACAGATTCTCGACCTGTACGTATGCTTGCGCCCGGTCAAGTGGTACCAGGGTGTGCCGTCACCTGTGAAACACCCGGAGCTGGTGGACATGGTCATCTTTCGGGAGAACACCGAGGATGTGTACGCAGGTAAGGAACTCGAGGCGGACACCGAGGGTGCCCGACAGCTTCTTGACTTCGTGCGGGAAACCTACGGTTGGGACATCCGTCCGGACAGCGGTCTGGGCCTGAAGCCGATCTCGCGGGAGGGGTCGCGCCGGCTGATTCGGGCCGCTCTCCAATACGCCCTGACCAATCACCGCGATTCGTTGACGCTGGTACACAAGGGCAACATCATGAAATTCACCGAGGGTGCCTTTCGCGAGTGGGGGTATGAGTTGGTGGCCGAAGAGTTCTCGGAAGTCGCGGTGTCCTGGGCGGACTCCGGGGGAGCTTCCGGAGAGAAGCTGCTGGTGAAGGACTCGATCGCAGATGCGTTTCTGCAGCAGATCCTGACCAGGCCCGCCGAATACGACGTGGTGGCCACCATGAACCTCAACGGCGACTACATCTCCGACGCCCTGGCCGCTCAGGTCGGTGGGATCGGCATCGCTCCCGGCGGCAATATCAACTACGAGACGGGCCACGCCATCTTCGAGGCGACCCACGGCACCGCCCCGAAGTACGCCGGCATGGACAAGGTGAACCCGGGGTCGGTGATCCTGTCTGGGGCCAACATGTTCCGCTACATGGGCTGGAACGAGGTGGCGGACCGCATCGAGGCCAGCCTGGAGGCCGCAGTGATGGACGGCATCGTCACCTACGACTTTGCCCGGCTCATGGAGGAAGCCACCGAGGTCAAGACCAGCGAGTTTGCCGAGGCGATGGTCGATCGTATCTAGACGATTGCGGTGGGGAACCGACAGGGGCGCCGGCGCGGCAACCGGCGACGCCTCGTTTTGCGGGCCCCCTCGTGGGGTTTCCGGTAGCTGCCTCGAGCGACGGATTTGGCCGCCTCCAGCCGAACTAGCCTGCGCGTGTCCCTGAAGTGACACGAGGAGTTGGCTCATGAGCAAAGTCACGGTGGTCGGTGCTGGGAAGTACGGTTCAACAACCGTCCAGCGGTTGGCCGGAGCCGACATCGTCGATGAAGTGGTGATGACCGACATCGTCGAGGGCCTGCCGCAAGGCTTGGCGCTCGACATGAACCAGTCGCGTCCGATCGAGCGCTATCGCACGCTCGTCACCGGCACGAACGACTATGCAGATACCGCGGGCAGCGATGTGGTGGTCATCACCGCCGGGCTGCCGCGGAAGCCGGGGATGAGCCGGATGGATCTGCTGTCGGTGAACGCCGGCATCGTCAAGGGTGTCACCGAGGCCGTGATGGCGGGGTCGCCGGACGCCGTGATCATCGTCGTCACCAATCCGCTCGACCAGATGACCACCCTGGCAGCGGACGTGGCGGGTGTGGTTCGGAGCAGGGTGATCGGGCAGGCCGGTATTCTCGACAGCGCTCGCTTCGCCCACTTCATCGCCGAAGCCACCAACACCGATGTCCTCGCGGTGCAAGCCGTGACGCTCGGTTCGCACGGTGACACGATGGTGCCGGTGCCCTCGCTCTGCAGGGTCGGTGACCAGCCGCTCACCGACGTACTCGACACCGCCACGATCGAGGCGTTGGTGCAGCGCACCCGCGCCGGTGGAGGGGAGATCGTCGGTCTATTGAAGACGGGCAGCGCCTACTACGCACCATCTGCCGCGGCGGCTGCCATGGTGCAGGCGGTGATCACCGACTCGAATGAGACCATGCCGGTTTGCGCCTGGATGACTGGCCAGTACGGCATTTCCGACGTCTACCTCGGCGTGGTCGGCACACTCGGCGCCGGTGGGCTCACCGGAATCGACGAACTTCCCTTGACAGACCAGGAACTCGCGGGGTTGCGGGAAGCTGCAGAGGGGGTGCGAGCCAAGGTGGCCGATCTCGACGAGATCGAGTTGTAGAGGGCGCGCGGCAGCGATCGGTGAAGCGGCGTCAGGCGTCTGCGGACGGCGCCGCGCCGATCCCGGCAGCGACGCGAGCTTCTTCGATCTCTCTGGCGCTTTCCTCGGCGGCGATCCGCTGTCGCTCCGCCCGTGCCTGACTGTCCAGGATGTCCTTGCGTCGCGCCCACATTGCCACCGAACCGAGGAAGATCAGGAACATCCCTCCGAGGGCAACGAAGTAGCCGGCGGCCACCTGGGTGTCGTCGTAGTCTGCAGTGGGGCCCTCGGCGGCCTCCACCTGTGCCTCAACCAGCGACGTACGCATGGCACCCGCCATCGTCAGCATGATGATGGCCGCAAACACCACCATCAACACCAGCATGCGACTGGGTGCCAGCTTGCGCGGGGCGGCAGTCACCGAATAGGCAGCCATGATCAGGCCCGCGACGAGAACGGCGAACCACACTTCGAGCGCCACGTCGATGGTGTTGAACACCCAGATCAAGCCAAATGCCGACAGAACCATTGAGAGCACCCAGATGAGGAATCTTCCCGGTCCACGCTCCACGAGCAGCGGCGCTTCGCCGTGTTTGCCGATCTTCAGCGGCACTCCCATGCTCCCACGGATGGTCCGTTCCAGGGCAGCCAGCCCGGGCCTGATGACCCGCGACAGCGCGGTGCCGGTGAAAAGGATGGTGATGACCCTGGCAAGAAGGCCGGCGAGCCCTTCGGTCACCTCTACTTGGTCTTCGCCGAAGATCAGGCCGATGACGACCCCGGCGCCGATCATGTAGAAGATGATCGCGATGCCGATCCCGAGTTTCTCCGAACCAGGCCACAGTACGAGGAGAACACCTGTGAGCAGGGCGATGCCGATAGCCATGTAGGCCCATCCGTTGACGAACTCGTGGGCCCGGAGAACCCAGGGGCTCACCAGGAAGCGGTAATCGGGTTTCATGCGCACCAGTTCCCACACGATGGTCTGGATCACGATGAGCGAACCGATGATCGCAAGAGCGCGGGTCCAGCTGGTAGTCAACGTTGAGGGCCTCTCCTGGCGAGTGGACGTACTCTAATTGGTTTCTGAGCGCGGTTCCTGATGGGCGCCCTTCCCACCTCGATTCACCCAGAACCGCGGCGTCGCGGCGCCGCGAGAATCGTGGGGCGGGGCGAACGGCGGCTGTCGGGGCACTTCGTGAATCGATGCTAGGTCTCCCGCAGGGAGAATCGTTTTGTGCCTCTGCGCATTGTGAATCGCTCGAATGCCTTGACCCACAACGCCTTGCGGCTAGTGTTTCACGCGTGTAATTCACCTCGATAGGGGTTTTCCAAGGAGGTTCCGCTGTGAACAAAGCTGATCTCATCGACTCTGTTGCCGGTACCACCGGCGAGTCGAAGGCGACCGTCGGCAAGGTTGTCGACGCAACGCTAGACACGATCACCGGCGCCCTGCAGCAGGGCGACAAGGTCACATTCACCGGTTTCGGCACGTTTGAGCGCCGTCACCGTGAGGCTCGGATGGGCCGCAACCCGCAAACGGGTGAGCCGGTACCGATCAAGGCCGCCAATGTCCCCGCCTTCAAGGCGGGCAAGGGCCTGAAGGACGCCGTCAACAGCTGACGGGTCTTCGGATTCGACGAGAAGGGGCGCCCCTCGGGGCGCCCCTTCCACTTTCTGGAGTAGGCACTTCTGGTGCGGTGGCGGCCTCGCTGGTGCGAGATCTACTTCGGCTGGCGAAGACCGCCTGCTGGGTCAGTAGTCGATGTCCATATCACCCAGGGCGTGGGCGTACTCGCTCAGCATGGCCTGGTTCATCAGAAGCTTCGCCATGTTGCCTTCTACCTTGAGTTTGCCGGTCATGAACGCCATCTGGGTGTTGATCTCTCCTTTGGAGATGCCGACCGCGGTCTCGTAGGTGCTCCGGATGGTGACGTCTGCGGTTTCCAGGGTTCCTCGGGCCATGTCGGCGTTACCGTCCGCCACGGAGACGTAGTAGGGGATCTCCCCTTCCGGGCTGTCGGTCACGACGAATTGCAGTTCGAGCGCGGTATTGGCGATGGCGGTGGCGAATCCGGCGTGATCTGCCAATGACGCCGTGGCCTCGCTCATGAACTGGTCGCTCAGGAACTGAGCCATTGCGGGTCCTTTCGGATGGTCGACTGCTGGAAGTGGAAGTCTAAACGCCCGCCGCAGAGCGGCAGCTTCCGGCTCAGAGGTTGTTCTGGCCGCTCCGTCTGCGGTCCTTCCACTGTCCAACGAGGTAGTCGCGGTTCATGAACGCGATGTTGTTGACCGAGATGCTCTTGGGGCATGCGATTTCACACTCGCCGTGGTTCGTACACGACCCGAAGAACTCCTCCATCTTGTTGACCATCGCGACCGCCCGTTCGTAGCGTTCGGCCTGGCCCTGGGGGAGCAGATTCAGGTGGGCCAGTTTCGCAGACGTGAAGAGCTGGCCCGCGCTGTTCGGGCACGCGGCAACGCAAGCACCACAGCCGATGCAGGCGGCGGCATCCATCGCGGCTTCTGCCGCATATTTCGGGACGGGGATGTCGTTGGCGTCCGGCGCGGCACCGGTGGGAACCGAGATGTAGCCCCCGGCTTCGATGATGCGGTCGAGCGGGGAGCGGTCGACCATGAGGTCCTTGATGACGGGAAAGGCGGAGGCTCGCCACGGCTCGATGACGATGGTGTCGCCGTCGCTGAATTTGCGCATGTGAAGCTGGCAGGTGGCGGTGCCGAGCTGAGGACCGTGAGGTTGTCCGTCGATCATGAGCCCACACGTACCGCAGATTCCTTCCCGGCAGTCGTGATCGAAGACAATTGGCTCTTCCCCCGACTCGATCAGCCGCTCGTTCACCACATCGAGCATCTCCAGGAAGGACGCCTCCTCGGAGATTCCAGTGGCCTGGTAGCTCTGGAACGAGCCGGTCGTGGTCGGGCCCGACTGTCGCCACACTCGCAGCGTGACGTCCATCTACTTGTAGCTCCGCTGTGTGAGGGCGACGTACTCGAACTCGAGGTCCTCCACGTGTTTGGCCGGTTCGGCGCCTTGTCCTCGCCATTCCCAGGCGGACACATTGGAGAAGTCTTCGTCGTCGCGCAGGGCTTCACCCTCGGGCGTCTGGTGTTCGATACGAAAGTGGCCCCCGCACGATTCCTCGCGATCGAGCGCATCACGGCACATCAGTTCCGCTAGTTCGAAGAAGTCGGCCACGCGACCTGCCTTCTCCAGTGACTGATTGACCGTCTCGTTCTGACCGAGGACGCGAGCGTCCTTCGCGAAATCAGCTTTCAGCAGTGGGATTTCCGTGAGTGCCTTCTCGAGGCCTTCCGTGCTGCGCGACATGCCGCAGTACTCGATCATGATGTTGCCGAGTTCGCGATGGAACGAGTCGACCGTCCTGGTGCCTTTGGTGTCGAGACGGCGCCGGATCTCGCGGTTGATCTCGTCTTCGACCTCGGTGAAGGCTCGGTCGCTCGTGGGGACAGGATCGGCGTTCAGGTAATCGGCCAGGTAGTCGCCGATCGTGTACGGCAGTACGAAATAGCCGTCTGCCAGTCCCTGCATGAGTGCGGAGGCCCCGAGCCGATTGGCGCCGTGATCTGAGAAATTCGCTTCGCCGATCGCATAGAGGCCGGGGATGGTCGTCATCAGGTTGTAGTCCACCCAGAGGCCGCCCATCGTGTAGTGCGGCGCCGGGTAGATGCGCATCGGCGTTTCGTATGGGTTCTCGTCTGTGATGCGTTCGTACATCTCGAACAGGTTGCCGTAGCGGGCCTCGATGGCATCGCGGCCGAGGCGTTCGATGGAGTCTGCAAAGTCCAGATAGACACCGTTATTGAGGGGACCCACACCCCGCCCCGCATCGATCATGCGCATCGCGGCTCGCGACGCCACGTCGCGCGGGACCAGGTTTCCGAAAGCCGGGTAGACGCGTTCGAGGTAGTAGTCGCGTTCGTCTTCGGGTATGTCTGCCGCAGGCCTGGTTTCGTCCGCAGATTCGGGCACCCAGATCCTGCCATCGTTGCGCAAGGACTCGGACATGAGGGTCAGCTTGGATTGGAATTCGTCGCTGGCGGGAATGCAGGTCGGGTGGATCTGGGTGAAAGACGGATTGGCGAAAAGCGCGCCTTTCTTGTGGGCTCGCCAGATCGCGGTGGCGTTGCATGCCATCGCGTTGGTGGAGAGGTAGTACGCGTTGGCGTAGCCGCCGGTTGCCAGGACCACCGCATGAGCCGAGTACGAGCTGATCTCTCCTGTTACCAGGTCACGCACGACGATTCCTACCGCGTGCCCGTCCTTCACGACGATGTCGAGCATCTCGGTTCGGTGGTGGACGTTGACGGACCCTGCCGCTACCTGCCGCTCCAGTGCCTGGTACGCGCCGAGCAGGAGCTGCTGGCCGGTCTGTCCTCTGGCGTAGAACGTGCGGGATACCTGGGCCCCGCCGAAGGATCGGTTCGCCAATTGGCCGCCGTATTCGCGGGCGAAGGGCACCCCCTGGGCGGTGCACTGGTCGATGATCTCGTTCGCCACCTGGGCGAGCCGATAAACGTTCGACTCGCGAGAGCGGTAGTCGCCACCCTTCACCGTGTCGTAGAACAGCCGGAAAATGGAGTCACCGTCGTTGGGGTAGTTCTTGGCTGCATTGATCCCGCCCTGGGCCGAGATCGAATGCGCCCGCCGCGGGGAGTCGTTGTAGGTGAACGCATCGACGTGATAGCCGAGCTCGCCGAAGGTGGCCGCCGCAGACGCGCCTGCGAGGCCGGTTCCGACGACGATGATGCGGTACTTGCGCTTGTTGGCCGGGTTGACGAGACGGATGTTGAACTTGTGCTCGTCCCACTGCTGCGAGATGTCACCCGCCGGCGTCCGGGCATCGAGGCTGCGCATGCCGGCTTCGGACTGTACGAAATCGCTCATGAGATGATGCCGGTGAGGACGGCGATGGGAATGCTGAGGTTCCCGATCACGATGATCGCCGTGAACACCCAGGCAAAAGTGCGCCGGGAATGGTTGTAGCGGGAGTTGTTGGAGCCGACGCTCTGGAAGAGGCTCCAAGCGCCGTGGAAGATATGAAAGCCGAGAGCGATATTGGCCGCGATGTAGATTGCGGAGACAAGAGGACGACTCAGGCTGGCTACCAGGTTGCCGTACACGTCGCCCCGTTCGAAGGCGGTGGTGGCTGGTGGTGCTGGGGTGCCCCAGGTGAGATCCGCCAGGTGGAAGAGCAGGAACAGCAGAACGATGGTGCCGGTCCAACGCATGGTGCGCGAAGCGTAGTTCGAGGCAACCCAGTGCCGCGAGGCCTCGTATTTCACCGGGCCGCGGGTCTGCCTGGCCCGAATCGCCAATTGGTAGGCGGCCACAATGTGCACTGCAAAGGTGAATGTGAGTCCGATCCGCATGATCCACAGCAGGTGGGTAGACGGGACCAGATGGCCACCGAGGTCGCGGAGGGCTTCGCCATACTCGTTGATCTCTTCGGGGCCGAAGAAGACCTTCAAGTTGCCGAGCATGTGGGCGAATACGTACAACAGGAGGAAGATGCCGGTGATCGCCATGATCCACTTCTTGCCGACCTCAGAGCGATAGAAGGTGACGACCCAGGGCTCGCGGCGGCGGGTTTTGCCGGCTCCTGGAGTTGCGGTCGTCGTCACCTGCCTCGTTCCTCCTCGTGGCGTGACCGTGGTCGGCCGCATTATGCCCGGCGGGAGGGGATTGTTCGAATTCGTAGGCTCGGGCCCCGCGACTCTGCCCGCGAACGCATCGTCCGTTGTCGATAATCGTTGTGTCTCAAGCCTTTCGGGGTTGACAGGCGCGCGGCAGGTTGTTTGAATCACACCGGCGTAATTACAACCGTGTAGGAGTTACAGCGTGTTCACGCAATTGCTTGAGGTCCTCGGATCCAATGATCTCGCTTGGCAGGACCTGGCGAATTGCCGAGGGGCGGATCCGGATCTCTTCTTCCCCGAGCGGGGCGCGTCCACGCGCACTGCCAAAGGGATTTGCCGAGAATGCTCGGTACAAGGTGAGTGTCTCGAATTTGCGATCGTCTCGAGCGAGAAGTTCGGGATCTGGGGAGGGATGTCGGAGCGCGAGCGGCGACGGATCCGGCGCCAGCGTGCGGTAGCCGCCGCGCAGCGGCAGGCTGGGTAGTTTCTCGATCGTCTCGGTTTGGTCTCGGCTACGCTTCGATAGCATCGTTTGAGACGTCCACGAAGGGTGCTGATGCCGGAGACCGCGCGTCCGCTGAGAGTCGATGACCAGGTCATTTGGCGCTCCGGCCGTGCGTGTTGTGGTTCAGTCGCCCACCAAGAGGAGTAGCCATGTCGTTTGCGGTTGTTGTCGTCCTCGTGGTGATCGCCGCGGTCGTGATCGCAGCGGTGATTCGAAGTCGGCGGTCGTCGTCCGACGACGGGGCCGGTGCCGAAGCCGGGCCCGCCTCGAAGGGCCCCATCCCAGATGACTACAACCGGCTGCGGCCCCGGTACCGCGAGTTCCACGTCGAGGGATCCGTGGCACACGTGACCTTTGACGTGCCGCTGGGTCAGGATGGTGCCGACGAGGTCCTCTCCTCGCTTCTGGTGCGAGAGGCCGTCGAGGTGTTGCGCGAAAAGCAACGTGAAGACACGGTGCTCGGAGGTATCGAGGAGGTCAAGGCGTACGGCCGTCGTGCCGGAGCCGACGTCTTCGTCGGTGAGGTCGAGGTCGCTGTTTCGGACGAGCTCCCCGATTACGGCTTCCCCATGGCTGAGCTTCACGATGTCGAGGTCGACCCAGAGGCCCCTGCAACATCGGGCAGGTCGGAATTCGCGGCACGTGCGGAAGGCGACCGCCTCGACCCAATCGGAGAAGACATCGAACTGACCTCCGGGATCGAGGCCGGGCTGCGGGCACAAGGCGTCGATCCGGAAACGATGTCTGCCGGTGATTTGATCCTGGGACTGCTCCGCCTCTCGGACCACCAAGTGACTCCGGGGACGGCCCCAGACACGTATCTGGCACGTCGCCCCGGCGTGTCGCTGTTCGTGAAAGTGGTAGACCACACGGCGGGCTCCTACCCGGAGCTGGATGAGGCGGACATGCGAGCCTTCGTAGCAGGCTTCACTCACTCCAAGGCGGAGCGGGGGTGGCTGGTGACCGACAAGTTCGGTCCATTCTCGGTCTACGAGAAGGAGCGCAGGATGCCGGAGTGCCGCTTCGTCACCCGGGAGCGTTTGCAGGGAGTGGTGGACGGCTTCGCGTTGTCGTGAGGCGACATTGGGCTGCCGGCCCAGCTACCGGTGCCAGAGCGGCGCCTCACTACACTGGGGTTGTCGAAGGAGGCAGCAGTGCTCCAGAACATCCAGCCGATGGAAATCCTGCTTGTCGTGCTCGTGATCGTTCTCTTCTTCACGGCCCGGAAGCTTCCCGACCTCGCCCGATCGATTGGAGCTTCCCGCAAGGAGTTCCGCAAGGGCCGCGACGAAGGTGCCGAGGATCCTGAGGATGAGAACAACTCCGCGAGCTGATGCCCCCGGGAACCGCAGCGTGCGTGCATTCGTTACCCCATTCGTGAACAGGGGAAGACATGGCTGACGACCTGGTTCCGAGCTGGGAAGACGTAGCGCGACTGTATGGGCGCAAGATCTACAACTTTGCATATCGCCTCACCGGCAACCCGGACGATGCTGCCGACCTGGTCCAGGAGGTGCTCCTCAGAGTCCGCAAGGGCCTCGCGGGCTACACCCCGGGATCATTCGAGGGCTGGCTCTGGCGAATCACCCGAAACGCCTTCCTCGATTCTGTTCGGAAGAAGAAGCGACGTCCCGAATCGCCCCTACCCGACGAGGATCGATGGACGATGGCCACCAGCCCGTCGCCGGATGAGGTGCTGGCTTCGGTTCGCCTCAGCGAGAACGTGCAGGCTGCGCTGCTCAAGCTACCGATGGAGTTTCGCGAATCTGTGGTCCTCTGCGACGTGGTCGGACTCAGTTATGAGGAGATCGCCACGGCCATCGATGCGCCCATCGGGACCGTTCGCAGCCGGATCCACCGCGGTCGCAAACTGCTCAGGGAGATGCTGACGTGGCCGGTCTGATTCCCAATCGCCACGTCTCAGGGGAGGTGCTTTCTGCCTATTTGGACGGCGAACTGCAGTCGGGAGAGCTCGACGTCGTAGTGGATCATTTGGGTGGATGTCAGGCCTGCATCGCCGAGTTTCACGAACTCAAGGAGACGAGAGCCTGGCTGCGCACGCTGCCGGAACTTGCAGTGCCTGATCGTGTCGTGCGCTCGGTCCACTACGGACCCGAACTGTCTGCGTTCCTGGATGGTGAACTCGGTCTGGTTGAGCAGCGCGAGGTGACCGATCATCTCGCCGGCTGCCTGTACTGCCGCGAGGAACTGCAGGAACTGGACGCGGCCCGGGTTGCGATTCGTTCGTTGCCCCGCCTCGAGCCACCAGTTTTGCTCGAGGTAGCAGCGCGTCGCACTGGCCACACCCGGCGCTGGAGATTGGTCACGGTGACGGCAGGTGTTGCTGCCGCGTTGATCGTCGCGCTCGGCGTCGCGGCTTCGGGGCCGGAGCAGGTTGCAGACATCGACCTGGATTCGTTCGCCGATCGCCACGTGGCCCGGGCTTCTGTAGAACCCGGCTTCGCGGTGATTCCCGCAGTCGGCCCGACGGGGGCGACGCCGTGAGGCGGGCAAGGCACCTCGGTTGGGTAACGCTGCTGGTTGCGGCGGCACTTGTGCTGACGGCATCACCGGCCTCGGCCGATCTCGAGGAGTACCTGGAGGAGGCTGAGGAGGCCGACTACACCGGGCGCCGGCTGGTGGTGACCTTCTGGGCCGATGGCTCCGAGGTGGGCGTATTCGACGTGACACATGCCGGCGACATGACGATGATCGAGGGCGGGCAGACGGCCAACGTGAGTGACGGGCGCGTGACAGGCGGCCAGGACCGAGATGCGGTGGTGCTCCAGGGCTGGTCACGTTCGTCGCTGACGGATCGCTACACCACCGCCGCGCCCGAGGCAGTCACCCGTCTGGGTAGAGCGGCTGAGAGTGTTGATGTGCTCGAGGATGGTCTGGTGCGGGCAAGGATCGTTTTCGACCTCGACACGCGGGTGCCGCTCCTCACCGAGATCTTCGACGGAGAAGGTGAGTTGTTCCGTTACTCGGCGATGATCGACTTCGACCCGAACCCTTCGCTCCGATACGCCGACCTTGTTCCGGCGGCCGGCGAGTACGACGTGATGCTTCCCGCTGAATCAGCGACCATGCCGTCGACGGCTGCGGGATATGTACGCGCCGATACGTACGGCGGTCCGGATACCACCGTTCAGACGTTCTACACAGACGGCTTGTTCAAGTTTTCGATCTTCGAGATCGCGGGTGACGCATCGCCGGAGCGGTTCGAGGCAGCGGGAGTACTCGAAGTCAACGAAGCCACGTACCTGCAACTGGTCACTCCAAGCGAGTTGTGGGTGATGTGGAGTGCAGCCGGATCGACGTACGTTCTGGTGGGAGATCTCCCCCCCGACCATCTGGCGTTGGTGCTGGCAGAGTTGCCGCAGCCGGACGGCGACGGGTTGTTCAACCGTATCTGGCACGGCATCTTCGGATAACCGCCGGTGGCGCGGTGCAGCTGCATTCGCCGAGAGCGACCCTGGGTACGCAGCCGGAGAAGAGTCAGCCGACCTTGATGGCGGCCAGTGCTGGATGGAGCACCTTTGCCACGTACTCGTCGTGGAGTTCCGGCACGGTCAGCAGCATCACGATGTAGAGGAAACCGCCGTCCTCCGCGAGCGCTACGTCGTACAGCAGATCGCCATCGGTGGCTGCGTGGATCGTCCACGACCGGTCGTCCTCGTAGAAGCTGGTCTCCCACGGTTCGGTGATCTCGAACTGGGAGCCGAGGTCGGTGATGAGCGAGTCGTACGTGACCAAACCTGCAGGCAAGGCCTGTTGGATGATTCCGCTGTCTCCCAGGCCTGGTGCCACGTACGCTCCGAAGCCCTGGCTCGACCATTCCTCGGGAACGACGCCGCTGATGACCACGTTGAGGAAGTCCTCGGAGAACGGTATGAGCACGATCTCGACGTTGCCGGGCACGAAGTAGACAGGACCCTCCAGCGTGTCGACGCAGGTGGCATCCGGTGGCGTGGTGGGATCTTCGAGAAACTCCAGGGTGATGCCGAGCGGGCAGGCCGAGGCCGTACTCACCCCGTGTGCCAGTCCGGGGAACTCGTAGAAGAAGCTCGCTTCGAGGTCGGCAGCCACCGTTTCCCCATACGACGGTGGGGTGATGGGATCGAATTGCCCGCCGACGATCAGCGTCGGGATCGAACTGATCACCGGCTGGGTCTCGATGGGGTCTGCCAAACCGGCCCCCCAGACGTCGCACTCGTGGTACTCACCCTGTGGGTCAGCGTAGATGTACTCGACTTCGGGGTACGCCTGGGCCGCCGCTTCGGCGGCCTCCACAGACGTGAAGGCGTATTCCTCGGCACACTGCACCGACACGTACATGCCGAGGCTGAAGAAGTCGCCCTGAGTAAAGAACGCGGACGCAACCCGTTCGGCCAGTGCCAGATCCCCTGCCTCGGCGTCGGCAATCATGTCCGGCAGGAGTGGAATGATCTCCTCCGAGTACAAACCCTGAAACAACAGCCCTGTGATGTCGTCACCCGACAGTCGGGCCGGGTGCTTGTCGCCTGTGGTGAAGTTCTGTATCTCGACCGCGGCTGGGGCTTCGTTGAGGGCCGCAACGAGCGCGAAGTACCGTTCCTCGAGGTCGGGGAAAGCTGCCGCGCAACGAGCGTCATCTGCGCAGTCCTCGAAGAAGGTATCGATGGCACGCTGCGCTGCCGCCGGCCCAGTGACCAGCATCTCATTCTGGAGCGGCACGGTGCTGTCCAGGATCACACTACGGATGCCTGCGGGATGGTCACGCATCGTGGTCAGACCGAGTCGAGTGCCGTAGGAAATGCCGTAGAGGTTCCACATGTCGTACCCGAGCGCGACCCGGAGGTCGGCGACGTCTGCGGCATTGTCTGCACTGGTGTAGGCGGTGACATCGACGCCACCTGCCGCCAGCCGCTGCGAACAAGCCGCGATGGCGGGCGCTTCCCTTTCGTTATAGGCCTCTGCCGACATTGGTTCATCGAGCAACTCGATCGTTACCTCGCGCACCTCGGGGCAGCTCAGGTTCGGTTCGCTGAAACCGACGCCTCGCTGGTCGAACAGGATCAGGTCCCGGTTCTCGGTGAAGGGAGCAAAGCGATCTTCGAATGCGAACTGGAGCTGCTCGAGCGTGTAGCCGCCGGGGCCGCCGTCGAGGTACACCACCGGGTCTGGCTCCGGGTTATTTCCCATTGCAGGGAAGATCGCCACGTGCAAGCGAACCTGCTGGCCGGTGGGGTCGTCACGATCCTCGGGAACGACGAGATACCCACAGCGCGGCGAGTGGTCGACCGGGACGTCGAAGGCACATGACGCATCTTCGAACACGGGAGTGTATGCAGCGGTAACGGCACCGGTAGCCGGCGGGGGAGCGTCGGATGAAGCTGTCCCCTGGTCCGGCTGAGAGGGGTTGGGCGTGGCAGCAGGCTGAGTGGTCGCGGTGGTCGTCGGGGCGGAGGTGGTGGGGCTACATGCCGCGACGACGAGCGCGATGACAACGAGAAACGGTGCGAGGAGTTTCACGGGCGGCAGCCTACCGGTGGTTGTCGGCTATGCCCGTGGATGCCGGCGCCAAAGCGGGCAGTATTGCGGTCTGGGTTCGGGGGTCCATGGGCACTTTTCGGTCTGGTGCTTTGCGCGCCTGAGCTATTGGGGCCGGCGGTGCTTCCCCGTGGCGACGGGACAGGCCCCAACTCGGCGCGGCCCCGGCTCAGAATCCGGCCAGCGCCGCGGTGTAGGCCTCGAATTCGCGAGCGACCCCGATCGAGTCGGTCGCGATGATGTCGCGTACCACGCCGGTCTCGTCCAATACGAAGGTGGACCGGTAGGCAACTCCGCCCTTCTCGCTGAACGTGCCGTATTCCCTGGCCACCTCGCCGTGCGGCCAGTAGTCGGACAGCACTGGGAAATCGAAGCTGTTCTCCTCAGCCCAGTGCTTGTTGGTCGATACCGCGTGGGTCGTGATGATGACTGCGCCCGCGCCGAGGTCGGACAGGCCGGCGAGGTTGTCACGGATCAGGCAGGACTCGCCGTCGCAGATGCCGGTGAAGGGGAACGGGATGAACACCACCAGCGCCTTGCGGCCCCGGAAAGACGCATCGGACACCAGGTTGCGGTCCTGGTCGTACAGTTCGAATTGAGGGGCGGGCGATCCGACGGCGACGGCCATGGCACGGTCCTTTCGGTGGACGCTACCGAGACGTTAGTCCTCAGTCCCGTTGGGGAGTCCCTCCGGGAAGTCGTCCAGCAGCACCCGCGCTGCCCAACCGACCGGGTCCGTGAGTTCGTCGAGTCTTGGCATGTTGCGGGGCTCCTGCCAGATGCGCACCAGCGCTTCATCACCCCAGCGTCGGACGACTTCGATGCAGAACTGTGCGCCGTCACGAGCCCGGTGCCTGTCGAGTTCGAGGCCGAGGATCTGCTGGAGGAACTGCTCTGCCTGCGTCGGCTCCGTCCGTCTGCGGCCGTTGGCTTCCTCGATTCGATCGAGGTCCGGCAGCACCGCAGCCCCTGCCAGGCGGACCGCATAATCTCCGTACCCCTCCAGGAAGGCGACCAATGCTTGGATATCGGCCACGTCCTCGGGCCGGCTGGTGGCTCCGAGCATCGAGGCCATGGCACCAGGAGCCGCGAGGCTGGATTCGAGTTGCTCCGGGTTCTGGAGGTCGTTCAAGGTGTCCATCAACCCGGATTGATCTATCTCGACACCCTCGAAGAATTGGTCGATCGTCTCAGTGATGTGGTCGCGGATGCCGTCCAAAGAGAGCACGGCCTGGTGGACCATCTCGTGGAGCGTTGCCCAGAGACGCACTTGCCTGCGATCGACGCCGTGGTCGGCTGCGAAGGCCTCGACGTTCGGTACGACCAGGATCGACCGGTCGATCTCCAACGGAGGCAGGCCGGCATCGAATTGGCCCATCACCCGATGACTCATGAAGCCGAGCATCGTGCCGGCTTGCATACCAAGGATCGCAGGTGCCAGGGGCTGCAACATGGCTGCCATCGGTCCCGCAGTATCGAGCTGGCCGGCGCCGAGTTTGTCCGCCATCGGCTCCATCAAGTAGCTGAATGCCTGCTGATTGGCCTCAACCCACGCAGTTCGGTCGTACGGCTCGGGACAGTCGAGAGAGGCAATGCCCGGGGTCGGTCCATCTGCCAGGCGCAGCTCGGCGGCTAGGCCCAGCTCGAGATACTCCTCGGCGAGCAGCGGCTCCAGCGGCTCCGGCTGGCCTGCGATCGACTTGGTGACCTCACGGGCGAGCCGCCAGTTCACCTTTCCGGGCGACTGCAGAAGCTCGAAGAGCTGTTCGAACAGATTGTCACTCACGATTCACCTCAGAGGTCGGCAGGGCGTTCACCCAATACGACGTCGAATTCCAGGGTGGCGCCATCTCGAATCACGATGAAATGCACCGGCTCGCCGACCCGGTACCGGCGCAGTTTGATGATGATGTCTTCCTTGGTGTCCACCGGGTTGCCTTCGAAGCCAATGATCTGATCACCGACGTGGAGGCCGGCAGCCTCGGCTGCCGAGTCATCAACGAACTGAGAGATGGCTGCTCCTGCCGGGGTCTGTAGTGGGCCCTCGGTTACAAAGACATCTTCCAGCAGGACGCCGAGGAAAGCGTGCCGCACCTCACCCTTCTCCACGATCTCATCTGTCACTCTGGTGACCAGTTCCACCGGTATTGCGAAGCCGATTCCCTCCGCACCTGCGTCGCTGACACCGATCGCCGTCGTAATGCCGATGAGGCGCCCCTGCTGATCCACGAGCGCACCCCCGCTCGACCCCCGGGTGATGGGAGCATCCGTCTGCAACATACCGTAGAGGATCCCGTTGGCGTCGCTCGAGACGATGACTTCGCGATCGAGGGCAGATACCACCCCGGCGGTCAGGGAAGGGCCGCCTGAAAGGCCGAGCGGACTGCCGACTGCAATAGCGGTGTCACCGATCACCAGGGCGTCGCTCGAACCGCGATCGATCGGGACCAAAGAATCACCTTCGATCCGGAGCACGGCCAGGTCGGTGACCGGATCCGACCCGACGATCTCGGCTTCGAAGATCCGTCCATCCAGGAAGACGACTTGAGTCTGCGCGGCATCCTCGATGACGTGATGGTTCGTGACGACGAGGCCGTCTGCGGTAAGGACGACCCCGGACCCCGAGGCGGCGATGACGAAGTCTCCGCTCGAGTCGTTGCCGCCGATCTCGACCGTAACGATCGAGGGGAGCACCTTGACGCCTACTGCGGCGGCAGTGGGCGGGTCGCCGGCAGGCGTGACGATTTCTGTCCGTATCGGGGGCAACGCTTCGGTGGGTGGAGGTGCAACGACGGTGGCGTTCACGACTGGTGCGGCAACTGTGGTGTCGGTTGCCTGAAACGCATCTGATCCGAGGAGCGCTATCGCGGTCAGGGCCGCACCGGCGATACCTGCGAGCAGACCCACGACGGCGACCGTGCCGAGCTGTACCCCACGGCGCTCGGGCGCGGCCGGGGTTGGGCGTGTGGTGAGGCGGGGAGCAGCAGGCAGGTAGGTGCGGCCTGTCAGGTCGGGGTACTGACGGCCCGGTACGCGTTCGAGGGGTGCGTCGGGTGGGGGCGTGCCATAACGTACGGTGGCGGGCCCGATTGGTCTTCCGGCATCAGCAGGCAGCGTGCGCGCCGGCTGCGAAGGCTCGGCGGCCTCGGGGCCGGAGTAGACGGGACCGGATGACTCCGACGGCTGGTCTTCCCAGAGCTTGCCCACTGTGGGTTCGGCGGGCGGAGTCGTGTCTAATGCCGGCTCTCCAAGGGGTCCGGGAACCGTCTCTGGCGTCGCGGTGTCGGGGGTAGGCTCGTCCACATAGGAGATTGTATGACTTCGACCGGCCTATCCGGGCGTTCCGACGACTACATCGAGGTGACGGATCACGAGATCGATCCGACTGTTGTAATCGGTCATGCCCATCATCAGCGGGCGGGGGCCGTGGTGCTGTTTCTCGGCACCGTCCGTGACCATGCGCCGGGTCGTGACGGCGTGACCCACCTCGAGTACGAGGCCTACGAGGGTGTGGTGGAGCCCAAGATCGCCGAGGTCGTGGCCGAGGCGAGGGAAGCGTGGCCATTGGAGCGCGCCGCAGCCGTCCACCGCACCGGATCTCTCGGCGTCGGCGAGACCGCGGTGGCGGTAGCCGTCTCGTCCGCGCATCGCGAAGACGCATTTGCCGCAGGCAGCTACATCATCGACGAACTCAAGGCCCGTGCCCCCATCTGGAAGAAGGAGCACTGGCCGGGAGGAGCTGAGTGGGTGCGCGAGGATCACCAGCGCGGGTGAGTACCGGATCATCGGGCCGGGCGGGTTCAATGGTGACGGTCGGGATTCCGATCTTGGCTGCCCTCGATCGGGCGACCGACAAGCATTTCCGCGACCTCTCGCACCATGGGATTTCGATCGGTGGCAGCCGCCCCGATCGCGGCTTGCACCGCTTCACCCTCGAAGGCGGTGAGCGCCACGACTGCACGCCGCCGCACCTGGGGTGGCCCGGAGGCAGCGAGATCGAGTAGAACCCGTGTAGCTCGGGGGTCCCCGATGGCGCCCAGCGCGGCCACCGCGGCTTCGCGGACCAGACGATCGTCATTGCTGGCTGCGGCATCTATGAGCCACGGCACTGCGGCGCGCGACTCGACCTCACCGAGACCGGTCGCAACTGCCTCCGCGACCGCGGGGTTCGTTGTGGACCGGTGTTCCAGGAGGCTTTCCTGCACCTCCGGACCGGCCAGCGCCAGCACCTCCGCAGCTTCGGCGCGGACCCGGGGCTCGGGGTCAAACGCGAGGACGTGCTCCAGGGCAGCGACGGTGGCGGCATCGCCGGTGTGGGTTGCACATGAGGACGCAGCCAGCCGCCGGATCGCAGGATCCGGGTCTTCCAGGAACGGAGTGGGGTCGTCGACCAGAGCGACGAGTCGGGAGCGGTCCATGCCTTCGCAGGGTAACTCTTGTGACGGGGCGCTCCGTGCGACAGCAGGCGGCGGCGTAGGCTGGGGCCAGGTTGCGGTCCCGGAGGAGCAGAATGTCGGACGAGATCATCTACACGGTCGATTCAGGGGTTGCCACCATCACTCTGAACCGTCCGGAGAAGCTCAATGCCACGACGGCTTCGATGCTGCTGGCGCTGCAAGAGGCGATCGGTGCTGCGGTAGCCGCCGAAGACGTGCGTGCCGTGCTCCTGACGGGGGCAGGGCGGGGATTCTGCGCAGGGCAGGACTTGGGGGATCGGCGAGTGGCGGGTGATTCGTCAACTCCGCCGAACCTTGCTGAGTCGCTCGACACGCTCTACAACCCGATCGTGCGGGCGATCACGACGATGCCCAAGCCCGTGGTGTGCAGCGTGAACGGCGTCGCCGCAGGAGCCGGTGCCAACCTGGCACTGGCGTGCGACATCGTGATTGCGGCACGTTCGGCGAAGTTCATCGAGGTGTTCTCGAGAGTCGGGCTGATCCCGGACGCCGGAGGTACGTGGCTGCTTCCCCGGCTGATCGGTCGAGCCCGCGCGATGGGGGCTGCGCTACTGGCCGAGCCGATACCCGCCGAGACGGCACACGAGTGGGGCCTGATCTGGGACGTGGTGGAGGACGACGTCCTCGCCGATCACGCATGGGCATTGACCTTGCGACTGGCGAGCGGTCCGACCCGGGGTTACGGCTACGTCAAGCAGGCCCTGCTGGCGTCGACCGCCCCCTCCCTCGACGCTCATCTGGACCTGGAGAGAGATCTCCAGGGTGAGGCAGGTCGCTCGAATGACTACCGAGAAGGTGTCGACGCCTTTCTGGGGAAGCGTGAGCCGCGCTTCGAGGGCCGATGACTGGTCCCGGCCCCGCGTCCGATGCCCGGGTTCGCATCGGGGTGATCGGTGCGGGCGCGATGGGGGCTGGGATCGCGCTCGTTGCGGCAAGGGCAGGCCACGAGGTCGGCTTGTTCGACTCCTCTGACGACGCTCTGGAGCGGGCCACCCGTGAGATCGAAGAACGCCTGCGGCGGGAGGTCGCCAGGGACCGCCTCACCAATGCGGAGGCGGAGGCGATCGATGCCAGAGTCCACCCGCTCGGCAGCGTGTCAGATCTGGCAGGTACCGGCCTGGTGGTCGAGGCAATTGTCGAGGATCTCGCCACCAAGCAAGCCTTGTTCCAGCAGCTGGAGGATATCGTCGACCCGACCACGCTCCTGGCCACGAACACGTCTTCATTGTCGGTGACCGCGATCGCAGGTGCGTTGCAGCGCCCGGAGCGTGTCATCGGGATGCACTTCTTCAACCCGCCTGCGGTCATGCCGTTGGTGGAGGTCGTCAGGGGTGAAGCCTCTGCCGATGCGGTGGTCGACCGAGTCGTGTCTTTGGCCGCGAATTGGGGGAAGACGCCCGTGGTTTGCACGTCAACACCAGGGTTCATCGTGAACCGGGTTGCCAGACCTTTCTACGGCGAGGCGTTGCGGCTCCTGGCGGAGGGGACCGCGAACGCGCCCACCATCGACGCCGTTGTGCGCGAGGCGGGCGGGTTTCGCATGGGCCCCCTCGAGTTGATGGATCTCATCGGCATCGACATCAATCTCGCCGTGTCGAAGTCTGTGTACGAGCAGACCTTCCACGACTCGCGGTTCGCGCCAAGCGTGGTCCAACAGTCCATGGTCGATGCGGGTCGGCTCGGCCGCAAGACGGGCTCGGGCTTCTATCGCTACCAGGAAGGCGACCCAGACTCACCCCGCGTTGGCACGTACGTGGCGGTCACCGACCGGCAGGTCCCCGCCGTTCGGGTGGTCGGCGATCTGCGGCACGCCGCCGGTCTCGTCCCTCGCCTCGAAGCCGGCGGAGTCCCGGTCGAGCGTGCCTCTGATTCGAGCTCATTCGGTTACCTCGTGGTAGGCGACACGTTGGTGGCACCGACCGATGGGCGTACTGCTACTTCGCTCCAGGCGGCAGGCGTCCTGGCGGGGAGTCGGGTGGTGGTCATCGACCTGGCGAGGGATTGGGCGAAGACGGGCCGAGTTGCAGCAGCTCAGGCGGACGGTGTCGATGCTGACACCGGTTCTGGCTCGCCGCTACAGGACCTGGCACGAGTGCTGGGTGCCGCTTCGATCGATGTGGCTCCGGTCGACGATACGCCCGGTCTCGTCTTGATGCGGATCATGGTCCAGCTGGCCAGCGTGGCTGCGGACGCCGCCGCCATTGGGGTGGCGGCCCCAGCAGACATCGACCTCGCGATGCGAACCGGCACCAACTACCCCGAAGGTCCACTGGAGTGGACAGCACGGATCGGTGCGGGAACGGTCGTCTCCGTACTCGATCACATGCGCGAGCATTACCGGGAAGAGCGCTATCGCGTCGCGGCCAATCTGCGACGAGCGGCACTCACCAATTCCGACCCCAAGGAGGGATGAGATGGCTGAAGCCTTCGTGTGCGACACGATTCGTACCCCGATTGGGCGTTTTGGCGGCAGCCTCGCCGCAGTCAGGACCGATGACCTCGCTGCCATCCCTATCCGAGCCCTCATGGAACGGAACCCCGGGGTCGACTGGGATGTCACAGACGACGTGGTGATGGGCTGCGCGAATCAGGCGGGTGAGGACAACCGGAATGTTGCCAGGATGGCCACCTTGCTCGCGGGCCTGCCCTTCGAAGTGCCCGCGAGCACGGTCAACCGGCTTTGTGGATCCGGCATGGAGGCGATTGGACTCGCGGCGCGCGCCATCAAAGTGGGGGAGGCCGATCTCATGATCGGCGGTGGGGTCGAGTCGATGAGCCGGGCGCCGAAGGTGATTCCGAAGGCAGAAACGGCGTTCTCGCGCAGTGCCGAGATCTACGACACGACTCTTGGCTGGCGATTCGTGAACCCTGCGCTCGAGGCGCGGGTGGGGCGCGACGAGATGTCCGGCACAGCTGAGAACGTTGCCACGGAGTTCGAAGTGTCTCGTGAGGACCAGGACGCCTTCGCTTTGCGCAGCCAGGAGCGCGCCGCGAAGGCGATCGCGGCGGGAAGGCTGGCAGACGAGATTGTCGCGGTCGAGGTTCCGCGCCGCCGCGGTGCCCCGGCACTGGTCGACACCGACGAACATCCCCGGCCGGATACGTCGCTGGACAAGCTCAGTGCGTTGCGGACGATCTTCCCGGACGGAGGGACCGTTACCGCAGGCAATGCCAGCGGCATCAACGACGGTGCTGCGGCAGCAATCGTTGCATCCGAGGCATCCGTTGCGCGCCACCAGCTGGAACCCATGGCCCGAGTGGTGGGAATGGCGGTAGCCGGCGTGCCACCGCGGATCATGGGCATCGGTCCCGCACCGGCCACCCGCAAGTTGCTCGACCGCACCGGAGTTGCGCTCGAGGACATCGGCGTGATCGAGTTGAACGAGGCGTTTGCTTCGCAGTCGCTGGCGGTCCTCCGCATGCTCGGCCTGCCGGACGACGCGGAACACGTCAACCCGAACGGTGGTGCGATAGCGCTAGGCCATCCACTGGGGATGAGCGGGGCTCGATTGGTAACCACCGCGGTGCGGGAGATGCGGCTGCGTGACACGCGATACGGCCTAACGACCATGTGCATCGGGGTGGGTCAGGGGATCGCGATGCTCCTCGAGCGAGTATGAGTCGGCGCCGCGATCGAGGACGCGCCGGAACACGGAATCAATCAGAACGAGAGAAGTAGGAGACGATGGCCACCGACTACTACGACACCCATCGAAGCACTTTCAAGAAGGCACGGGGGGCCCTCCAGACACGTGAGTACTGGTCTCCGTACGCCGAGAGCCCTCGGGCCTATGAAGACGCTGCCCCCAAGGAAGGTGAAGCTGCGTATTCCGCAAGACTCGGAAAGCCGTTCGTGTTGGAAGGCCACCCGGGCGAGGGCTTCATCGAGGTCGCCGAATCCTCCCCCTACGGGGTAGAGCTCGGGATCAGCTATCCCAAGGCCGATCCGGGCGAACTGATCGCCGGGGCGCAGGCAGCGATGGCGGAATGGGGCCTGGCGAGCGCCAAAACCCGCGCCGGTGTGTGCTTGGAGATCCTGGATCGCCTGTCTGCTGCCAGTTTCGAGATGGCGCATGCGGTGATGCAAACAACGGGGCAAGCGTTTCTGATGGCGTTCCAGGCAGGTGGGCCGCACGCACTGGACCGGGGCCTCGAGGCCACCGCGTACGGGTTCAACGAACTGCGTCGGATGCCTCGCGAGATGCAGTGGGAGAAGCCGCAGGGCAAGCGCGATCCGATTGTCATCGACAAGACTTGGCGGACCCGCCCTGCCGGCATCGCCGTGACGGTTGGTGTGTCCACATTCCCCACCTGGAATGGCTATCCGGGGGTTTTTGCCAGCCTCGTGACCGGCAATGTCGTGATCGTGAAGCCACACCCGGAGACGATCCTGCCGTTCGCCTTGTTTGTGGAGACGGCGCGCGGGGTGCTGGCAGAGGCGGGCTTCGACCCGAACGTAGTCACACTCGCTGCCGATACCCCCGACCGTCCGATCGCCAAAGATCTGGTGAAGGATCCGGCAGTGGCGATCGTCGACTACACGGGTGGCGCTGCTTTCGGCAACTGGCTCGAGGAGAACGCGACCCATGCCGCTGTGTTCACCGAGAAGTCGGGCGTGAACTCCGTGGTCCTCGATTCGGCGCCGGACCTGAAGGGCGTGTTCCGCAACCTGAGCGTCTCCATGTCGATGTACTCGGGTCAGATGTGCACGACGCCGCAGAACGTCTACATACCTCGAGATGGCATCGTTGTGGGCGACGAAGTGGTGCCTTTCGACGCGGTGCTGGACGCTTTCTCTGGGGCGATTGAGGGCCTGCTGGCAGACGACGCCAGAGCCAGCGACATTCTCGGTTCCATCAAGGGTACGGCCACGATGGAGCGGATCGACGCGGCGGGTTCAGGAGGCGAGGTCGTCCTGGAGTCACGGACGGTGGTCAACCCGACCTTCCCGGCCGCCGTCGTCCGCACGCCGGTAGTCGTCGCAGTAGACGCGGCGGACCAGGCGCTCTACATGCGAGAGATGTTCGGGCCCGTTATCTACGTGGTGGCGACCGATTCCACCGAGCAAAGCCTGGCGCTTGCCCGCGAGTCTGCTCGGTCGCACGGTGCGCTCACCTGGCTGGTCTACACCACGGACGCGGACATGATGGAGGCGGCGATCGACGCTGCCGTCGACGCCGGTGTATCGGTGGCGTTCAATCTGACCGGTGCCCTTTTCGTGAACCAGTCTGCTGCCTTCAGCGATTTCCACGTGACCGGGGCAAATCCGTCCGGTAATGCATCTTTGACCGATCCGGCGTTCATCGCGGGGCGCTTCCGCGTGATCGGGGTCAGGACGCCGGCCTAGGGCGCCCGGGTCGACGTAATCTGAACGATTGACGTCCTAAGACCCCCGTAATCCAAGGATTTCGGGGGTTCGATCCCTATTCTCTGCGTCATTCCATAGAAAGGGAGGCAACCGTGTCGTTCTGGGACCGGCTAGTCGAAGAATTGCGATCACTCGCCGAGTTGATCGTCGAGTGGGCGATCATCCTTGCGGTCGCGCTGTTAGTACTGATCATCGGTCGATGGATCCTGCAATGGGTGCGGCGCATCATCGTGAAGCTCCTGGGGGCCAATTGGCTCGACGGGGTCTGGCAACGGTCTGGCGTCAACGCGGCCCTTGCCCCTTCGGGTCAGACTGCTGCCTCAATCACCGGGACCATCGTCTACGCGTATCTGATGCTGGGTCTGTGGACCGTGGTAGTAAGGATTCTGAACCTGCAGACGATTGAGATC
The DNA here is from genome assembly GCA_964397045.1 of uncultured Acidimicrobiaceae bacterium. Classification (GTDB taxonomy): domain Bacteria; phylum Actinomycetota; class Acidimicrobiia; order Spongiisociales; family UBA5794; genus CAYNHF01. Next base: position 53,063 of record CAYNHF010000049.1, read on the forward strand.
TTGCTGATACGGTTGCTGGCATGGATCCCGGTGTTGCTCCTGGGGGCAGTCATCATCATCGTTGCCGCTGCCGTGGCGAGCTGGACGGCGGATCTGGTGCGGCCGTTCGCAGACAACCGCGGGATTCCGTGGCTGACTTGGGCCATCCAGATCGGGATCATCGTCTTTGGTGTGCTGTTCGCACTCGACATCCTGCAGGTCAGGTTTGCCGAGGACGTGGTCAAGATCGTGACGGCCGCCTTCGGGATCGCGCTAGCGATCGCGTTCGGGGTTGGCGGCATCGACGCAGCCAAGCAGTGGTGGGAGAAGTACGCCACGCCAGGCGTCTCGCAGCGTGACGCCACAGCCCATCAGCCTCCGCCGCAGCCAGAGGCTCCGCAGGGCTGACCGCTTCCGGTACGGACACAGACCGAAGAGAGGGGGAGGCTGACCTCCCCCTCTCTCTGTGAGCGCTCGCGAATTCTCTCCGACATCGCGGAACCGATTTCTCTAACGTAAGCGCACCTCGCCTCAGGTGAGATACAACCGGTGCGGAGAGGCCGCGAGCTTGGGAGGGCCGATGACCTCGACGATCGATCGTTCGCAGGCACCCGAAGTCGGCCGCGGTTATCCGACGGTGGCCAGCCGGATGCGCGACCGTGCCGCTCAGTCCCCGGATCTCGTGGCGATGCGAGAGAAGGACTTCGGTATCTGGCAGGAATACACCTGGGCCGCGACCTGGGATGACGTCCGGATTGCAGCTCATGGACTACTCGCACTCGGCGTCGGGTTGGGCGACGTGGTGGCGGTCCATTCAGAAGACCGTCCCGAATGGGTCATCCTGGACCTTGCTGCGGTCGCGATTCGCGCCATCACCACCGGCATGTATCCCACCAATCCAACCGCCGAGACTCAATACCTGCTCGCGGACTCGGGTGCCAGAGTGCACTTGGCGGAGGATCAGGAGCAGGTGGACAAGGTGATGGAGATCCCGGACGCGGAGATTCCGGGAGTTTCCACGATTCTGTACGTTGAACCGCGCGGCCTTCTTCGTTACGAGGATCCGCGGCTCATGTCCTGGGATTCGTTCATGGATCTCGGCCGCGAGCATCGGGCACAACACGACGGGGCCGTGGAAGCACTGATGGCGGCCGCAGAGGGCTCAGACGTGGTGACGCTCGTGTACACGTCCGGCACTACCGGACCTCCGAAGGGCGCGATGCTCACAAATGAGAACGCGGCCTACTGCATCGACCAGGTGGTAAACGTCGACGGCCGCATCATCACCGGCCCACCCCGCCTCGGGGATCAGGTGGTCACTTACCTCCCGCTGTGCCACGTCGCGGAACGGATCTTCTCCACCTGGACAATGGCAGGCAACGGCATCACATTGAATTTCGCAGAGTCGATCGAGACGGTGCAGGTCAATCTGCGCGAGATCCAGCCGACCCTGTTCTTCGCGGTGCCCCGGATCTGGGAGAAGATCCACGCCACGGTGCTGATCAAGTTGCAGGACGGCACCCGGTTCAAACGCACGGTCAGCAGGTTCGGTCTCAAGATGGCGGCTTCGATTGGCCGGAAACGGGTGGCCAACGGCGGGGATCACACCGTATCGAGTCGCTTGATGTACTGGGTGGGCAACGTACTGGTCTATCGGGCGCTGAAGGAGCGGATCGGGCTGCGGCGCGCCCGCTGGGCGGCATCGGGGGCCGCTCCGATCGCACCGGAGGTCCTCGAGTTCTTCATGGGTCTCGGAGTCCCGATCTACGAGCTCTACGGCATGACGGAAAACGCAGCGGTGGCGACGAACAACTTCCCCCACCGCGTGAAGCTCGGGACCGTCGGAGAAGCGTATCCCGGAATCGGATTGCGGATCGACGAGGAGACGGGCGAGATCCAGACCAAACATCCTGCGGTGTTCATCGGATACTGGAACAAGCCGGAGCAAACCGCAGAGGCGTTCACCGAAGACGGCTGGCTGCGAACCGGTGATGTGGGGATCTGGGTGGACGGCACCCACGTGAAGATCGTCGACAGGGTCAAGGACATCATCATCACGTCCGGCGGCAAGAACATCTCGCCCTCCGAGATCGAGAACAGCCTCAAGACGTCGCCTTATGTGAAAGAGGCCATGGTGATCGGGGACGGCCGGAAGTATCTCACGGCGCTGATCGGCATCGAACTGGACACGGTCGGCAATTGGGCACTCCGGAAAGGCATCCCTTACACCACGTATCGCGACCTTTCCGAGAAACCGCAGGTCATAGAGCTGATTCAGGGCGTGGTGACCGATACGAACGACAAGTTCGCCAGGGTGGAACACGTACGCAAGTTCCGGCTGCTGCCCAAAGAACTTGACCACGAGGACGGCGAACTCACCGCCACTCAGAAGTTGAAGCGCGACTCGATGACGGCCATGTTCGGCGATCTGGTGGAGGGCCTGTACCGATGACGCCGGGGGGTCGCCAGCGAACACTGCTGCCGCACGCTGCCGGCCGCAACTCCAGAAACCAACGCAGTTGATGTTCCTCGATCCCATGCTGGCCCAGGCCGCACAAGGGGGGGTCGAGAAGTTCGCCAACGCCACACTCAGCGGCCTCGCACTAGGTGCGATCTATGCCCTGCTCGCCTTGGGCCTGGTGATGATCTACAAGTCGACACAAGTGTTGAACTTCGCCCACGGAGCACTGGCGGCGCTCGGCGCCTATTTCGCCGCCTACTTCGCGGTGACGCTCAACTTCCCCGGCCGCTACATGGACGGTGCCCCACAGACACTGCAGTGGATCCTGTCTGGTGCCACTGCAGTCCTTGTCGTGGCCGCGCTGGGCTTCGTCATCGAACGGCTGACCATTCGGCCGATGATCGGCGAGCCGCTGTTCGCCGTTGTCATGATCACCATTGCGCTCGACATCATTCTGCGCACCTTCGTGCGCGATCTCGTGGGAGACGATCCGCGTCCACTCGGGAGCCCATGGGGTTCGGACGTTCTCGAGTTCGGGACCGGGATCATCGCCAAGGCCGAGGTGGCAACGATCGTGGCCGCGATCCTCACGTTCGGCGCCGTGGCCTGGTTCTTCCGCTCGCGACTCGGCATCGCGATGCGGGCCACCGCCTTCGACCAGGAAGCGGCTATGGCCCAGGGCATCAGCGCCGGCCGCATCTTCACACTGGCGTGGGTCATCGGCGCCGGGTTGGCGGCGCTGGCGGGGATCTTCTCTTCGCTGTTTCCCCGATCCATCGGTGCCAGTGAGCTCACGGCGTTCTTCGCGTTCCGTGCACTTCCGGCGGTGGTGATCGGCGGGCTCGACTCGATCACGGGCGCAATCATCGGCGGGTTCATCGTTGGTCTCGCCGAGGTGTACGCCGGGGCCTACCTCACTGGAGACACCTTCTCGTTCCTGGGACTCGGCTTCGCCGGCATCTGGCCATACATCGTCATGCTGATCGTCTTGCTCGTACGCCCCTATGGATTGTTCGGCACAGAGGAGATCCGGAGGGTATGAGAGGACGTCCGAACCTCTACGTGTCGTACTCGGCGGAGATGTCGCTCCTGCCAACGTGGACCCAGCGGGTGGCCGCGATCGTGTTCCTCGGGTTCCTGGTCCTCATCCCACTGCAAAGCGCAGACGGCGGCGGCATCATCCCCGGCCTCGGTTTCCTGGGTGACTCGGGATGGATGCGGATTCTGAGCGAGGTGTTGATCCTCGCCATTGGTGCCCTCGGGCTACACATCCTGACCGGCCTCACGGGTCAGGTGTCGCTGGGCCATGCATTCTTCATGGGCGTGGGCGCCTTCACCGCAGCGGTACTCGGTGGCGAGACTGGGAAAGCGACGTGGGGTCTCGGACTCCCCATCTGGATCTGGCTGCCTGCCGCGGGCATCGTCGCAGCGCTGGTGGGTGCCCTCGTTGCCCCCACCGCGGTTCGGGTTCGCGGGATCTACCTGGCGATTGTGACGTTGGGTTTGGTCTTCATTGGAGAGTGGTTGTGGCGCAGTCTGCCGGACATCACGGGTGGATCACAGTCGGGCAGGGAGTTTCCCGGGATGACGCTGCGGGTCTGGCAGGAGGAGGAGCCGCTGATCGACTTCGGCTCGGATGGGCCGTTATGGATCATCCTCAAGCCAATCGACTGGCTGATCCCCTGGGTCAGCGTCGAGGAGATGTCCGGGGAGGCGAAGACCTATCTGTTCCTGCTCCTGCTCACGGTGATTGCTGTCGTTGTGACCAAGAACGTTCAAAGGACCCGGCCCGGCCGCAGCTTCATGGCGATTCGCGACCGTGATGTAGCTGCCGAAATCATGGGGGTGCCCGAAGCACGCAGCAAGGCCGTGTCGTTCGCCCTCTCCTCGTTCTATGCAGGTGTCGCCGGTGCCCTGCTCGGAGCGTTCACCCTGAGGCTGATACCCGAGAGCTTCGGACTGTTCCTCTCCGTGCAGTTCCTGGCGATCCTTTTGATCGGCGGGGTAGGCACTGTGGCAGGCACCCTCATGGGCGCGGTGCTCGTCGGGGTGCTGCCCAGGATCGTCCAGGATCTCACCGACACCCTGGACCGCACCGTTGAGACCGGTACCGGGTTCTTCGCCCCGGTCGCAGACGTTGTGATGTCCACAGGTCCGGATGACTTCGGGCTGGTATCGACGCTGGCAGGCAAGTCCCCCGGGTTCAACGTTTCGCAGCTCAACATCTTCCTGTACGGCATCATCCTGATCGTGTTCCTGATCTTCGAGCCACTCGGGCTTTATGGGATCTGGCTGCGGATCCGCAACTACTGGAAGGGCTGGCCATTCACGTATTGACAGATCTCCGGGCGAGGCGAGCGGTACTCCGTTCCACCATCGACCCGGATGGCAAGAAAACAACCAAGACACCCAAACGAGGAGGAGGTTGCAGATGAAACGCAGATACAGCGTGCTCATTCTGCTGGTCGTGTTCGCTCTGGTGGCCGCGTCGTGCGGTGATGACTCGAGTGATACCACAACCACGGCAGGGGAAACGACAACTACTACAGCCGCGAGCGGCGGAGAGACGACCACGACGGCTGCGAGCGGTGGAGAGACCACCACCACGGCGGGCGAGATGATGGATATCGCGACGGACGTTGGTGTCGACCTCGAGGCCGGCACTATCAAGGTCGGCCTGCTCGCCGACCTGAGCGGTCCCTTCGCGGGCCTGGTCAATCCGATTGTGGCAGGCCAGGAGGCCTACTGGGCGGCACTGAACGCGGCAGGGGGCATCAATGGACTGATGGTGGAGCCAATCACCCGGGACACGGGTTACGAAGCGCCCCGCCACATCAGCCTCTATGAGGAGCTCAAGGAAGAGGTCGTGGCGTTCTCGCAGTCGACCGGCACCCCGCAGACCCTCGCCATCAACGAGGCCCTGCAGAGTGACGGCGTCCTCGCCATCCCGTTGACGTGGTACTCCGGGTGGACCGACCCTTCGATCAACGCCAACCTATTGCATCACGGTGTGCCGTATTGCGTCGAGGCGATGAACGCCATCGAGTGGCTCAGTGGACAGATGGACATCCAGACGATGGCGGTTGCCTCGCTGGGAGGCGACTACGGGCTCGACTCGACTGCGGGTGCCTTGATGGCTGCAGCTGAGCTCGGGATCGAAGTCGTGTACGACGGCTCCGGTGCCATAACCGGCGCCGAAGCGCTGAAGCCGGTCTCGGACGCGATCGTGGCAAGCGGGGCAGACCTTGTATTCGTCACCGCGACGTCGGGAACCTTCGGACCCATCTACCAGAACGCAATTGCCCAAGGCTTCGACGCCGCGGCCTGGACCGGCGCGTTTGTGACCTACAGCCCTGCGTACCTCACGTCGGACTTCGCGGAGCAGTTCGTCGGCGACTGGTACGGCTCGGCCTATCTGCGGCCGTGGGGGGCGGACACGCCCGGTAACGCTGCGGTGCGCGACCTCATGACTGCCGCAGGCGCCACTCAGGCGACGTCCTACTACGGAGAAGGAGTCATCGAGGCCCAGATGATTGAGGAAGCGCTGCGGATCGCCTACGACAACGGCGATATGACCCAGGCCGGTGTGCTGGCCGCGGCCAAGTCCATTACGGACCTCGACTTCGGCGGCCTGGCGCCGAACGAGTCGTACGCGGGAACTCCCAATGAACAGCTGCAGCGGGTGTCGATCATCTACAACACGTCGATCGAGAACCTCGCAGCAGGCGGCGACGGAATCGTCATGATCGAGGACTCCTACGTGGGCACCCTTGCCGAGAACTTCGACTTCCAGCAAGCCTGCTACCAGCTGTGAGTCGAGTTGACTGAGTAACTGACCATCCGGTGGGGTGGCCGGCAGACCGGCCACCCCACCTCAAACCAGAAACAGAGAGATGCTCGAAATCGCCAACCTGGAGGTCGTGTACAACGACGTGATTCTTGTCCTGCGCGGGATATCGCTCGAGGTGCGCGACGGACAGATCGTGGCACTACTCGGCGCCAACGGTGCAGGCAAGACCACCACGCTGCGGGCGGTCGGGGGGCTGCTCGACGTGCACGAGGGCGATATCACCAAGGGTTCGATCACCTGGAACGATGAGCAGATCAACGACAAGGACCCCTCCGCAATCGTGCGCTCTGGGATCGGTCAGGTGTTGGAGGGTCGCCGGATCTTCGTCGAGATGAACGTCGACGACAACCTGCGGGCCGGGGCCTTCACCAACGGAAGTCGCTCCAGCGTGAAGGCGTCGTACGAGCGGGTGATGGATCTGTTTCCCGTGCTCAAGACCCGCAGGAAGGACACGGCAGGCTACCTCTCCGGCGGCGAGCAGCAAATGCTGGCGATCGGTCGCGCTCTGATGGCGGATCCCAAGCTGCTGGTGCTCGATGAGCCATCCCTCGGGCTGGCTCCGCTACTCGTGCAGCAGATCAGGGACATCATCGTCGACATCAACCAGCAGGGCACGAGCGTCCTGCTGATCGAGCAGAACGCCACGATGGCCCTGTCGGTCGCCGACTACGGCTACATCATGGAGACCGGCAAGATCGTCATGGACGGCGATCCTGAGAAGCTGCTGCGCGACGAGGATGTCCAAGAGTTCTACCTCGGCCTGCACGGTGAAGGGGAACGGAAGTCCTTCCGAGACGTGAAGCACTACAAGCGGCGCAAGCGGTGGCTCTCATGACGGCAAGCCCCCAAGCTGCGACGGACGTATCGGGTCCCGGCTACACCCACCTGTTGGAGTTCGAACACGTGGGATTGTCGTTCAAGGGAGTCCATGCGCTCAGCGACGTGACCTTCCACGTCGATGACAAGGAACTCTTCGCCATCATCGGGCCAAATGGGGCGGGCAAGACGTCCAGCTTCAACGTCATCAACGGGGTCTACAAGCCGCAGCACGGCAACGTCAGGTGGAAGGGCAAGAGCATCCTGGGCAGGCGACCAGACAAAGTGGCCCAGCTCGGCATCGCCCGTACCTTCCAGAACATCGAGTTGTTTCCTCATATGACGGTGCTGCAGAACATCTCGCTCGGCCAGTACGTGCGCACCAAGACCTCGTGGTTCACCGGGGCTCTCTGGATGGGCCCGGCGAAGCAGGAAGAGATGGTCGTACGGAGGAAGGTGGAGGACATCATCGACTTGCTCGAAATCGAGCAATGGCGGTCCTACCCGGTGGCGCTGCTGCCGTACGGCATCCAGAAACGGGTCGAGCTGGGCAGGGCGCTGGCAATGGAGCCCCAACTCCTGCTGCTGGACGAACCGGTTGCCGGCATGAATCTGGAGGAGACCGAGGACATGGCCAGGTTCATTCTCGACATCCGGGAGGACCTGGGCATCTCGATGATCCTCGTGGAGCACGACATGGGGCTGGTCATGGATATCGCGGATCGGATCATGGTGCTCGACTTCGGCCAGCCGATCGCGACCGGACTCCCCGAGGAGATTCAGCGGGATCCCGAGGTCATCCGGGCGTACCTCGGAGAGGAATGAGTCGAGCCAAACGGCTCAACTGACGTGGACCGTGCCGGTGAAGAGCCCGCACACCCTGTCGTCGTCGCGGCTCACCACTACCCGGTAGGTGGCCACGGTGCGGCCGCGGGTGACCTCTTCAGCGACCGCGGTGAGCATGGCGCCCTCGGTAGTCCCTGCGGTGAGCGCCAGGTGGGTGTCGATGGCAACCGCACGCTCACCATGGGCGTTCGAAGCCAGGCTGAATGCGCAGTCGGCGATCGAGAACAGCGCTCCGCCGTGGGTCACGTCGTAGAAGTTGAGGTGGTCTGGGGTGATCGGCATCCGCACCGTCACCCGTGTGGGGTCCGCATCGATCAGTTCGATCCCGAGGCGTCGCGCGTAGGCATCTGCGGCGAAGAGATCTTCGACTCGCTGCGGGGACGTCACCGGCCGGTCCGGCTCACTTGCGGACCGCGCCGACCAGCCTCCAAGCCGCCGGGAGCAGCAGGCCGGCGAGCACGATCTTCAGCAAATCACCGATGATGAAGGGTACGAGCCCGAGGGTGGCTGCCTCCTGCCACGACACCTCGAGGTAGTACGCCAGCCAGGTGACTCCGCAGGCGTAGATCACCGCGTTGCCTGCCAGGAACGCTGGGATGGCGGTGCTCACCTTGCGGTCCTGTTGCCGCTCTGCGAGGAACCCGACGACCCAGGCAGCCGCAATGAAGCCGAGCAGGTAGCCGGCCGTGGCACCGGTGGCTGCCTCCCATCCGCCGCCACCTTCCGCATAGAAGGGCAATCCGAGGGCCCCGAGCGATAGATACAGCAGCTGGCTGGCAGACCCGAGCCACTTGCCGAGCGCGGCCCCGGAGAGCAGCACCGCGAAGGTTTGGCCCGTAATCGGCACCGGAGTTCCCGGGACCGGGATCACAATTTGGGCCGCAACCCAGGTCAGGAGGGCAAAAGCAGTGACGAGCAGCACATTGGCTACGAGTGTCCTCGGGAGCACCACTGCGGTGATCACCCTGCCCGGATATGTCGTCTGCACGTTTGCTCCCTTCGCAACCCGGCGATTCTATCGGCAAGGAACCGAGCAGGTCGGCATCGACGTCAATACGCCATGGCCCCAAGTACCATCGCCGCCATGGACGGCACCGGAACCCCGGAAACCTCGACTGTAGACGTCGACCCCACCGAAGAGTGGGACGGAATTCCGGCTTCACTCCAACCCCGCAAGAAGCTCCCGAAGTGGCCGTTCATCCTCGCCGGGTTGGTCGGGCTGCTCGTGACCGCCGTATTGATGGTGACGGTGATAACGCCGATCAACGTCCCCTACTACGCCTTCGCACCCGGACCGGCGAGCGACGCCAGCGACTTCGTCACGGTTCCCGAGGCCAACCCGACCGAGGGCGAACTGTTCTTCCTCACCGTGTCGCTGCAGGAAGTGAACGTGCTCGAGTATGTCGCTGCCCTGATCGACGACGAGGTAGATCTGGCCCCCCAGGAGAACGTGCGACCGGCCGGAGTGAGCCCCGAGGAACTCCGCCAGCAGAACCTGACTCTGATGGAGCGCTCCAAAGACAACGCGATCTTCGTCGCCTTGACTCGCGCCGGCTACGAGGTGACCTATGACGGCACAGGTGCCGCGATCACCAGCATCGTCGAGGACACAGCAGCCGAGGCAGCACTGCAGCCGGGAGACGTCATCGTCGCGGTCGACGGTAAATCGGTGGAGTTCTCAACCGATGCAGCCAACCTCATCGGAGGCAGGGCGCCCGGCGACAGCATCACCCTGTTGATCCAGCGACCGATCGCGGACTCCGAAGGAGAGGTCGAGGAACTCGAGGTGGTGGCGGTGCTCGGCCCGTATTCGGTGATCGACGAGAGCGGCGAGCTGATCGAAGACCCAGAGCGGGGCATGCTCGGCGTGTTTCTGGAGGATGCCGAGAACTTCGTCGTTTTTCCGGTCGACGTAGAGATCGACAGTCAGAACATCGGCGGGCCATCGGCCGGGATGATGTTCACACTCGAGATCTTGAACCAGCTCACCGAGGACGACCTCACCAAGGGATACCGGATCGCAGGCACCGGCACCATCGACCAGGATGGCGTCGTAGGTTCCATCGGCGGCATCCGACAGAAGATCTTCGGTGCGATCGACATGGGAGCAACCCACGTCCTCGTGCCTGCAGGGAACTACGACGATGCAATCCTGGCAGCAGGCGACGACATCGTTGTGGTCCGGGTTGCCACCATCGACGATGCGCTGGCCTTCTTCGAGATGCTCTAGCCGGCCCCCGTCGAACCGGCGGAAACGCTGATTCGGGGCTGTGGCTCTGCCCGGCGACTGAGTCCTCGTCTTCTTGGCGGCGCTCCCTCAGGTGGGCTCCGCAGCACCCCGCGGCGGTATCGAGGACCGCGAGACGTTGGTCTCGAGCCGAGGGTGGGTATCGTGCCAGATGATGACCGACGAATTCACGCCTGAGGCGCCAGCCGCGCCCGCTTTCCCCTCTGCGTTACGCGGCTACGACCGGGCCGCAGTTGATGCCCACGTCCGCGAACTTCAGGCGCGTCTGCGCGCGGCCGAGGCAGAACTGGAGGACGCAGGCAATGGGCCGGACGGCACCGCGGTCGACCAGGAAGCTGTGAAGCGGGAGCTGGAAGCTGTCGGATCCGAAGTCGCAGCCATCCTCGACGCGGCGCGGCTCGCAGCAGACAACATGCGAGCGCGAGCGGCTGAAGATGCGGCCCGCTGGCGGGCCGATGCCGATCGAGGAGCCAGGGACATGCGCGAATCGGCAGAAACGGCCACTCAGGCTGCCCGCGGTGACGCATGGGAAACCAGCGCCGAAATGCTCGACCAGGCATCACACGAGTCGGCCGCCCTGCTCGAAAGCGCTCGCCAGGACGCCCTGTACATCCGCGCCGAAGCCGAGCGAGAAGCGGTGCGGCTCACCGGTGATGCCAGACGTGACGCCGAGGAGGCAGTCCGGGCAGGCCGCGGGGAAGCGGAACGACTGGTCGCGAACGCCCAGGCCGAGGCACAGACGACACTCGAGAACGCGGGTCGGTCTGCGGAGCTGGCCCAAGAAAGAGCTCGCGCGCTCGAACGGCGTCGCGGCGAGCTGATGGAGGAGCTGGAACTGGCCAGGCGCTCGATCGGCGAGGTCGAGGAGGGTCAGGCTCCTCCCGCAGGCGTTCCGCCGGTGGTTCCCCTCGCGGAATCGGTTGAACCGATGCCGGCGCCCGACAAGTCGCCGACCGATTGGCTCGACCACGATGCTTCAGTCAAGATCGTGCCTGCCGCCAAGTTGCGTGCAGAGGAACCGGTCGACGCCGATAGCTTTGTCGCCGAGGTCGAACAACTCCGGGCGGCCCCGCCGCCTCCGCCGGAGCCCGCACCGGTCACGGCCGGGGGGGAATGGCTCGACGCGCTCGACGAGTCTGAAGACGAATCGCGAGACAGATCCGAAGACGACGTCATGCCGCTGGCCGACACGGCGCCGGCAGACCTGGGAGACGAGGCTGAAGGCCCGACGGACACCGAGTCGCCCGCGGTGATGTTCCCGGTGGACGATGGGCCGGAGGCTGATGACAAACCCGCCGAGGTGGCCGCTCCGTTCGAACCTGCCCCCGCCGAAGCCGCCGAAGCCGCCGAAGCCGCCGCGCCGGCCGAGCCCGGACCCGAACCTGAGGACGGGGACCTCGACAGCTTGTTCGCCACTCTGCGCGAGCCGGAGCCGGATACTGCACCGACAGAGCTGGGACCCGAGGTGGCCGAGGAGGCAGCGGTGCCGCCTGCGGCATGGATCGACTCGTCGCCCGACCCCGCCGCGCAACCGGTGCTCGCGGTGGAATCTGGCGCCGTCATCGACCCGTTCGATCTCAAAGAACGTATGTTGCTTCCGATCGAGAACCGGGCGTTGCGCGCCCTCAAGCGTCGCATTGTGGATCTGCAGAACCGGGTATTAGAGGAACTGCGCATGGGTGACGAGGGGTGGCAACCGGACCGGGCGCTCTTCGCGGCATCGATCGGCGACGAGGTGGCCATGCTGACACAGGAGTCGTATGTCGCCGGATACGCGGCTGCGGCCGAATTGCTGGGTGAACCGGCCACGCCGCCGCCCGATCACGCTGCCGATCAGGAGTCCACCGCGGAGTTCGTAGATGGCGCCCTGGGGGCAACCAGCGAGGCTCTGGACCGGGCACGTGCCACCGGAGGCGGCGCCCGTCAGGTCTCTGCCGCGGTGAGTCGGGTGTTTCGGGCGTGGCGCACCGACGAGGCAGAACGCCGGCTGCGTCGTCTCGGGGCTCTCGCATACCATTCGGGGATTCTCGACGCTCTCTCCGGGCTCGGAGTGACCGAGGTCGCCGCGATCGCCGAGGGAACTCCTTGTGGTGCCTGTCCGGCCGGAACCGGACTGGTGTGGAGGCCGGCTGACGAGCTTCCGGCAGGCACTGCCCTTCCGCCTGCGATGGCCGGCTGCACGGCGACGATCGTGCCTGCCGCGACCGATTGACATGTCAAGTCTGCGGCGACCGTAGAATCGCACCTGTGATCAATCGCGACCCAGCTCCACCGAAATCGCGGGCCCGCTCCAGGCGGGTCCTCATGGTCGTCGCAGTCTTCTTGGTCATCCTGCTCTTCGCAATCCGATCGATCGCGGTTTTCTGGACCGACTTCCTCTGGTTCAGCTCTCTCGAGCAGACAGACGTCTGGCGGACCTTGATCTTCACGCGAGTGTGGCTGGTTCTCGGTGCCTCGGTCTTCGCCTTCGCCCTGTTCTGGTTCAACCTCTATCTGGCAGACAGGCTTTCGCCTCGCCAGTTGCTCTACGGCGGCTCCCCGGACGAGGAGCTTCTCGAACGGTTCCAGGAGTGGATCTCGCCCCGGGTGGGTCGGGTGCGACTGCTGGTCGCGGGCTTCTTCGGGATCATGCTCGGGTTGGGCGCAGCCGTCTGGTGGGAGTCGTTCCTGCTCTGGCGCCACGGTGGTTCTTTTGGTATCGACGATCCGATCTTCGGGAACGATCTCTCCACCTACGTCTTCGACCTCCCGTTCTACCGCAATGTCTTCGGGTGGGCATTCCAGCTGGTGCTGGTGGTAACCCTGGTGACGGCGGCCGTCCACTATCTCAATGGGGGGATCCAGGTGCAGGAGGGGCGCCGGGTGAGCCCCGGGGTCAAAGTACACCTCTCGGTTCTCTTGGCCATTCTGGCCCTCCTCAAGGCAGTCGGTTACCTGTTGGACCGATGGGAGTTGCTCTACTCGGCGCGAGGCCAGGTGATCGGCGCTTCCTATACCGATGTGAATGCTCAGCTTCCCGCGCTGAATCTGCTGATCCTCATCTCTCTGGTGTCCGCCGTGATCCTGCTCGTCAACCTCCGCTTCCGCGGTTGGACCCTGCCGCTGGTGGCGGTCGGGCTCTGGCTGGTGACCTCGATCGTGGTTGGTGGGTTGTACCCGACCTTGATCCAGCGCTTCCGGGTCGAGCCCAACGAGAAGACGCTCGAAGTGGAATATGTTGCCCACAACATCGATGCGACGCTTGCCGCGTACGGGATGGACTCCGTCGAAGTGCAAGACTTCGCCGCGTCCCCCGCATTGACTTCTGCGGACCTCGTGGAGAACGCAGACACGATCGACAACATCCGGCTGTGGGACCCCGGGGTGCTCTCCACCACCTTCAGCGAACTCCAGGAGATTCGCACGTTCTACGCCATCGAGGATGTGGACGTCGATCGTTACGTCGTCGACGATCGGCTCACCCAAGTGATGGTGTCTGGCCGAGAACTCGACGAGGACAACATCCCCGGCGGGGGCTGGGTCAACGAACGCCTGGTATACACCCATGGCTTCGGCGCAGTGATGAGTCGTGCGAATGATGTCACCACCGAGGGCAGGCCGGTGTTCCTGATCCAGGATCTTCCGCCCGTGAGCGTCGAGCCCAATCTGGAAGTAGATCAGAGCCGCATCTACTTCTCGGATCGCGCCGCTCCGGATCACCTGATTGCGGGCACCAACCAGCCCGAAGTGGATTTCCCGAGCACGACCAGCGGAACCGTGGAAACCAACTCCTACGACGGAACCGGAGGCGTGGAGTTGGGCAGCTTCGCCCGCCGGGCAGCGTGGGCGCTACGGTTCGGTGAGATCGACACGTTGATTTCGGATCAGCTGACCGGAGACAGCAAGGTGTTGCTGGAGCGCAACGTGCGGTCACGGCTCGAGAAGGTGGCGCCCTTCCTGCATGCAGACTCCGACCCCTACCTGGTACTGCTGCAGGGCCGGTTGGGGTGGGTCGTCGACATGTACACGCTGTCCGAGTGGTATCCGTATTCGGCAGGCGCAGACACGAGCCGGCTCAACCAGGGCCCCGGTCTCCCGAACAACTTCAACTACATACGCAACTCGGTCAAGGCAGTGGTGGACGCCTATAACGGGACGATCACCCTTTACGTCGTCGACCCGGAAGACCCGATGATCAAGGCGCAGCAGGAGATCTTCCCGAGCCTGTTCACCTCTGGCGACGAGATGCCAGACGAGCTGCGGGCCCACCTAAGGTACCCGGAGGACCTCTTCCGCATCCAGTCCGACATCTACCGGCTCTACCACGTGAGGGACGCCGGCGACTTCTTCTCCAACGTCGACCCCTGGCAGATCGCCATCGATCCCTCGACTTCGGCGCGGGCCCCATTGCGCAACGCGTTCGTGGATGACGAGGGCCAGCCGTACCGGCCGATGCTCCCGTACTACCTGCTGATGCGGCTTCCGGATGATGACAGCCAGTCCTTCATCTTGATGCAGCCGTTCACGCCGCGAAACCGACCCAACATGGTCTCGTTCCTGGTGGCCAAGAGTGACCCGGGTGAGTACGGAGAGATCGTCGACTACACCTTCCCGACGGATACGGCACAGCCGGGCCCGGGACAGGTCGGTGACTTCATCAACCAGGACACCGAGATCTCGGCTCAGTTCACTCTGTTGGGCCAGGGAGGCTCCGAGGTGATTCAGGGCAACATGCTCGTGGTTCCCATCGAAGAGTCCTTGCTCTACGTGCAGCCGATCTACGTGAACGCGAACTCGGGGGCAGCAGCCGGCGGATCGAGCGGGATTCCCGAGGTGAAGCGAGTCGTGGTGTCCTTCAACGGCCAGATCGAGATGCGCGACACGCTTGGCGAAGCGCTGGCTGCGATCTTCGGGTTGCCCACGTCTCAGGAGGATCCGGACAGCCCGCTCGAGGGCACGCTGCCAGAACAGGTAGCGCAGCTGGTGGAGGAGGCGAACCTGGCGTTCGTGGCGGCAGACGCCGCGTTGCGTGCGGGTGACCTCGCGGGCTACGCGGAGCAGATTGCGATCGCAGAATCCAAGATCAGCGATGCCGCCGACCTCATCAACGCTGCTCAGGGTGCCCCAGAAGAAGCCGTCGAAGAAACGACGGGCGTTACCGGCTGATCAACCGATTGTCGCTCCACGGGTCGGTTCGAACGGGGCGCGGCAGCGACACTCGATGAAGTCGGCTGCGAGCTTGTTCAACCGAGCCGTTCTCGGAGCCACCCGAACGAAGCCGGTGCCCACTCCTGGTAATACTTGAACGCGCAGTGGCCGGCATCCGGGTAGACACGAGCCTCACGACCAGTGACCGGTCCGTGTTCGAGCATGAAGTAGATGTTTCCGATCGGTGCCAGATGGTCGAGTTTGCCGTTGATCATCAGGACCGGCTGTTGGATGGTATCGAGGACCCCGAGTTCGGAGAGTGCCCACTTCGAGAAGACCGCTTCGTCCTGTTCGCGAGACCACGTTGGAAAGGTTTGAGGGCCGCCCGCCTCTCCGAAAACGAACTCGGCGCGCCGATTCTGCGCTGCGACGTAGATGTCTAGCTCCTCGTCCGTCATCCGGTAGCCGAACGGATGACCGGCAATGGCCACGACCGCCTGGACCTTCTCCGGGTACGTTCCGGCGAGCTGCATCACCGAGTATCCGCCCCGACTGATACCGAACGCCGCGATCCGGCCGGCATCCACCTCGGGCCGCTGTGCCAGGTAGTCGATCGCTGCGGCCCACGCCGTGACCGAAGCCGGATCCCACGGGAAGGGGTTCTCACCGGTACCAGGACCGTCCATCACCAGCGATGCCAGCCCCTCATCCAGAGCCATCTCTCCTGCCCACCCCCGGTCCTCCTTGAATACGTCTGCGCCACACATGATCAGAACGGCCGGAACCGGGTCATCGGGTCCGGCACCGGCAGGAGCACGAAAATGGGTCGTGATCGTCTCGCCCTCACACCGCACGTCTGCGATCTCGAGCGGAGGATCCAGGTGGCCACACGCCTTGCGGTATGCCCGCGCACAATCGGCAGACACATCCGCCTTCAGCGGAGTGATCTCGCCGGGGAATCGAGCGATTGCGTAGTAGGTCTTTGCGTGCAGAAACGCTCGCCGGGCCGCCTCGAAGCTCCCGGCGGCCTCGAGGCGATCACCTTCGTCTTCATGGCGCCGTCCCGCAGCTCGCCAGACCGGAACCCACTTGTCCTGCGTGGTGCCCTCCAGTTCGGCCACCACGGTCTCGAGCTCTGCAAGGTCGTCGATCATCGATAGCCAGCGCCGGTAGAACCCACCGTGCTCGACGACGAACGGATCTTCGCTTGGGGCGAACCCGAGAGATGTGGCCATGAGCTCCTCTTTGCAGGTAAAGAGCACACTACCGAAGGGGGATTGCACCGCCGGCACCCGGAACGCGGATCGGGTAAGACTTGACTAGATCCCGAGCAGCGCCTGAGCGGTGCCGAACAGGATCAAGTCCCGCTCTTCTGCTGTCAGCCCGGGAACTGCATCGATGGTCGCGAGCGGGTCGAGATCACCCGCTTCGAACGGGTAGTCGGTGCCGGTCATGATCCGGTCGGCGCCGACCCTGTCGATGAGGAACCGCAACGCTTGAGGGTCGTGCACGATGGTGTCGTAGTAGAGCCGAGTGACGACTTCCTTTGGGGGAGTCGACAGATCTGTCGCCGCAATCCCGGGCTTGGCTTCCCAGCCGCGTTGCAGCCGGCCGATCTGATAGGGGAGGAAGCCACCACCGTGCACCACACAGATCCGCACTCCGGGGTAGCGTTCAAACACACCGGACATGACAAGTCGGGCGATCGCGATGGTCGTTTCTGCCGGCCGGCCCACGAGGTTGTGAAGGAAGTAGTCCTTGAGATCGATTCCGGGAAGCGGATCCATGGGGTGGAGTAGCACGAGACTGCCCAACCGTTCGGCGACCTCCCAAAACGGGTCCAATCCTCCCGACGTCAAGGCGGCGTCACCAATCCTGGTGGCGATCTCCACACCGACCATCCCCAGTTCCTTCGTGGCGTAGGTGAGTTCGGCGACGGCCAAGTCCGACGCCTGGAGCGGGACCGTGGCCATCGCGAGGAAACGATCCGGTCGTCGCGCGGCCTCGGCAGCCAGTGCTTCGTTGACCAGCCGCGACCATCGCTCTCCCTTCACTGGATCGAGGCCGTATGCCGTCAGGTCCACCCAGCTCGAGAGCAGTTGGATCTCGATACCGGCGCGATCCATCACGCCCAGGCGCGCATCGAAGTCGACGAGATCGCCACGGATTGGCATTGTGGGCCTCCCGCCGGCGATCACAGCACGGCGGTCTTCGGTCAATTCGATGCCGAGATCGGCACTCTCCGCGCTGAGTGCTGCAAGCAGTTCGGCCGGAATGCAGTGGGCGTGGACGTCGATGGTCATGCTGCGGCCTCGGCCATACGAGAACTCAGCGCGGCATCCGGCTCGAGGATGTACACCCCACCGTTGATGCGGTCCGTGATGTACACAGTGTGATCAATGCCCACCCAGACATCGTTGATCTGGATTGCCTGCTGGTCCGCCGGGCATTCGGGGACAAAGGAACCGATCTCGACGGGAGACGACGGCGCGGCGAGGTCATACACGCGCAAGCCCGCATTGAAATAGGTCACGAACATCAGCTCCTCACTGCGGTAGCTCTCGGGGCGGTTCTCGTGGAGACAGTGTGCACCGAAGCGAAGACCTCGATCGCAGAAGTCCCCATCGGGCTCAGGGCACACGGCAAGCACCCGTGGGTCTGTTTCGTCGCTGATGTCTACCACCCGCACCATATAGGGGGGGCCGATACAGTCTTCGGTCGTAGCTTCGTCGGTGACCACGACGAGGTCACGACCAATCAGCGGCAAACACGTGTGGGTGGTACCTCCCTCGTCCCAATTCAAGTGAGAGACCAACGAGGGATGCGTCAGATCGGATATGTCCAGAATCACCATGCCCCCGTCCCACAAACCGAGATAGGCACGATCGCCACTCACCATTGCATGGTGGGTGTTCCAGTTCTGCTCCGACGGCCACGATGGCTCCTCGCCGCCCGCATGCCATTGACCGGACCACCACCACCGTCCCGTCTCCTTGGGGTTCTCGGGATCGGCGAGGTCGACGATCACCCAGATCCGGCCGGTGTACCCCTCGGGGGTGGCCGACACATACGCGTAACGGCCGCCTTCATAGACGATGCGGTGAACCCCGTTCCCGGTGCTGTCCCAGAAGCCGATCTGTGTCGGATCAAATGGATCGGTCAGGTCGTATACGGCCATACCGGCCGACCAGGGATCGTCGCTGCGAAAGCGTTCATGATTCGTGAGCAGCAGCCCGTCCGCCACCTGCACCTTGTGTGTATGGCTGTTGACAGGCGCCGCCCACTGCCTGACGAGCGAAGGACGGGAAGCATCGGAAACGTCGAGGATGGAGGTACCAAGTCCCGAGGGGCCGAAGTGCCCGACGTAGAGCGCATCTCCAGATCGCATCAACTGCATTCCGTCACCGTGCCCCCCCAGGTCGGAGTGTCCCTTCAGCTTGAATCCCCTGGCGGTTTCACCGTGCATGCGGCTTCATCCTAGGGGCCAGAGCCGGAGGTCTACCGCTGCGATCCTCATCGGTTGCGTTGTGCGGCAATCAACTCTGCAGGGAAAGCTGCAAACGATTGCAGCCCCCGGCCGACTAGCGTGAGGGGACCCAAGTGAGGAGGTTATGCCGATGGCGCAGGTGGTACACGCCGATCAGCTCCCGAAGCTCGGGTCGACCCGAGATACCCGCGATCGGGTCGATCTCGTCACCGAGGATATCTTTGGCATTACCGACCTGAGGGCCGACCGCATCACCTACCACCCCGGGGATACTGCGGCGGCGCACTACCACCGCGACGCCAAGCACTTCTTCTTCATCCTGAGTGGCCGCGGTTTCCTGCACGGCGATGGGATTCCGGTGGAACTAGCGGCAGGGGACGTGGCTCTCGTCGAGGAGAACGAGGTGCACTGGTTCGAGAATCGCGCGGACGAGGACTTCACTTTTATCGAGTTGTGGGTCCCCGCTCCGAGCGAAACCGTTTGGGTCACGGAGGATCAGTGCACCTGGGCGCCGGCCGCGATTGGTACGACAGCCCTCGCCGATGAGGAGCCATGAATGGAACCCGGCTGGATGCTTGGTTGGGCCATCGCGCCGGCCACTCGACGAGTGCACTCCTTCTGTACCGTTCTCCGATCCTCATCGATCTGCCCTGCAGTGATGCTGAAACCGGCCGTCCGGAGCATGCCGACGTAGATTGCCACACGCGCCTCGCCGGGCGGCCCCGCGTCGAAACCTCGACGGCCCCGATGCGGTGAGCCGAGTGCGGCTATCCGTCTGGGCCCGATCCGACCTCGCCGTGGTCGGCGCGGGGGTGTTCCTCATCACCGTGGCGGCTCACGTGAGATCCCCACTCCTTCCCGCGATGGGTCGGGAGCTGAGCATGGGGCCCGCGGCGCTCGGAGCCTTCGTGGCCGTCTTCGCCCTCGGCCGAATCATCACGGACATTCCTGCCGGACGGCTCACCGACAGCCGTCCCAGCAGGTCGATGCTGGCGGTCGGCGCCGGAGTCACTGCAGTATCGAGTCTCCTTGCCGGTTTCTCCCCGACGAGCACGATCGCGTTCGTCGCCGCGTTCGTCCTCGGGGTCGGGTCGGCCTGGACCAATACGACAGGAATCGCAGCCTTCGCTCTGGCTCCCCGGGAACGGCGGGGTGCGGCCATGTCAGGATTCGCTGCTGCCTTGCTCGTGGGACAGGCCGTCGGGCCCGTATTCGGAGGTGCGGTCGCTTCCGTGGCGGACTGGCGGGCCGCCTTTGCAGCTGCGGCCGTCCTCGCTGCGGTGGTGGCTGTGTTGCTGATGCGGGCGGTACCCGGTCGGAGATCAGATCGTTCGAAGCGCACGAAGGAAGCCGGCACCGTATCCATTGCTCGGCCCGTGCGGGTGGCGCTCTATCTCCTTCCGGCAGTTCAATTCGCTATCGGTGGTGCCCTGCTTCAGACCCTCGTCCCGATCGTCGGTGATGGTGAACTCGGGTACGGGGTCGGCGCCATAGGCTTGGCCATCGGCCTTGCCGGCCTGCTCCGGCTGGTCGGTGCGCTGGTGAGTGGCAGAATTTCGGACGCATACTCGAGGCGGTGGGGCCTGTTTCCCGGTCTGTCGCTTCAACTGGTAGGCCTCGTTGTGTTTGCGGTTGCGGATTCCGCGGCAGCATGGTGGGCAGCGATCGTTCTCACCTCGCTCGGAAGCTCCGCAGTGAACGTAGCGGCCACCATGCTGGCCGATCTCAGTGAGGGCGGCCGCCTCGGAGCGCGTCTCGGCATGTTCCGCATAACGGGGGATGTGGCACTCTTTGTCGCTCCCCTGCTCGCCGGGATCCTCTATCAATATTCGGGAAGGGCGCTGGCGACGGTACCTTTGATCATCTTCACCGCAAGTGTCACCTTGCTCGCGGCGGTGGCACTTCCGGACACGCGAGCCTACGGGTGACCAAAGCGTCGAGTGCCGTGAAAGACGTTTGTCCGGCACGGCTCCCTCCGCTCCGACTTTGCGTCGACAACCGGCTGCCTGGGGAACGATGAAGGACTTCAGCTACCGTTGCCCTTCGGACACGGCGCGCGAGCGATCCGCATCGCGAGCCCGTGATCACAGCGCCGTGACCGCAATGGACACGACCGTCGCCGTGACCCGGCTGCGGCCGACTTCAGGAATTGTGAACCACTGAGGAGATATCGTGACCGCTCAGCTTGATCCCGAAAACGTCGTCATCACCGGCCCGGTGGCCGGCTCCACCATTCCGGTTGACCTCATGTACGTCGAAACCTGGGACGGCCTCTATGCCCCGATCGGGGTACGGAAGCCGGAAGGTGACGGTCCGTTCCCGATAGTTCTGCTGGCGTCTGGCAACGGCGGAGGAGGTATGGCGTGGGTGCGCGATGCCGTGGTCAATCGGGGCTACATCATGGATTGCCTGCTCGATGCAGGATATGCGTGCGCGTGGCTGCGATACCGCTCGGAGGTCGAGCTGGGTTATCACGACGGCGGTCCAATCGTGCGCGATATCCGGCAGGGCCGCGACCTCTTCAATCGCTCGCCACTGGAGTACGAGGACGAAATCGCCATCATCGACTACGTGAAGACGCTGCCGTGGGTCGACGGCGAGCGGGTTGGCCTCATCGGTATGAGCCACGGCGGAGAGATGGTGCTCAAGCTCACCTCCGAATACGACGGCGTGGCGGCAGCCGTCGCCAGCGAACCGGCATCACACGAGTTCCTGGCCCTCACCCCGGACGACACTGCGTTCGTAAACGAGGAGACCCACCTCCGCAACATCGAGGGCATGCAGATGAGTGAAGTCGAGAAGGTCCGCGCTCGGATCGATGAAGACCTTGCCCGGTCGCGCTGCGCGCCGATCAACACCCCGATCCTGGTGATGGGCCGCAAGGACGATCACCTCCAGGGCATCTTTCGGGTCTCGTACGACGTGCTGGCCGAAATGGGCAAACCGGTGTCCTGGGTCTCCTACGACCATCCGCTCCACGGATACATCTACCCGGTTCGCGGAGCCGACGGCGAGTACGAGGTGAACGACGTCCAGTTGGAGGCCATCGCGGGTGTCATTGCTTTCCTCGATGCGCACCTGAAGCCCGCGTAAGGGCGGAGGAGTCGGAGATTCGCGCTACGAGGGGGCTGTGGTGCGCCGACACAGGGGCCGAATCGCGATCAGCCCGTTGGCTCACCGAGTACACATGCCGCGACATGGTCCGGTCCCCGCACCGTGAGCTGGACTTCGTCGACCGGCATGAACTGCACCCTCACCCGGTTCCCGTCCACCGCCACGCCCGAGAGTGCGGTCTGCATCGCGGGGGCGATCCCGTCCCCCCGCAACGTCGTGGCCAATCGATTTGCGGCTGCTTCATCCTCAAAGCCGAACCAGGCATCGAAGTCCGAGTTACGGGACACTCCGGATAGGGCATCGAACAACCCCTCGACATCCTCGAGCCAGAGAACCACGTCGTCCACGTCCCATCCGCAGGCGGGTGTCGCCACCGGACATCGGGTATGGAAACGACAGCCGCGGGGAGGATGTGCCGGATCCGGAATATTGCCTTCGAGTGTTTGCATCGAGTCTGTGCCCTCCTCGACGTCGGGGCTCGCTGCCAGGAGCGCCTTGGTGTAGGGATGCTCCGGATCGTTGAAGATCGCCTCGGTGGGCCCGGCCTCTGCCACACGGCCGAGGTACATCACAACGATCCGGTCGGCCATGTGGCGCACGACTGAGAGGTCATGGGTGATGAACAGATAGGCAAGCTGCCGGTCTTGCTGGAGTTCGTGGAGCAGATTCAAGATTTGGGCTTGTACCGAAACATCCAACGCGCTGGTTGGTTCGTCGAGGACCACAAGTTCCGGATCTAGCGCCAGCGCCCGGGCAATCGAGATGCGCTGACGCTGTCCACCGGAGAACTGATGAGGATATCGGTAGAGGTGCTGTCGACCGAGGCCAACCTGTTCCAGCAACTCGACCACCCGGCTGGTGAGGTCATTGCCGGAAGCTTCGTGGTGAACCCGCAGCGGCCGACCGACGATGTCCTTGACCAGGTGACGGGGATTGAGCGAGGCGAATGACTCCTGGAAGACGACCTGGCAGTTGCGTCGGTAGTAGCGCCAGCGATCACCCTTCATGCGATCCACGCGGAATTTGCGATCCAGATTCTCCAGCTCCGCTTGCTGGTCCCGGGTCCGATTGGCCTCGTCGATTTCGAGCAGGGCATCGAGACGCTCCTGCGCTTCGGGATTGAGCCCGAAGTACACCCCGCCCCCGGTGGGATCAGTGAGGCCACTCACACAGCGGCCGAGGGTCGTTTTGCCGCACCCGCTCTCGCCGACGAGGCCGAGGGTTTCACCGCGCTGGATATCGAAGCCGACGCCGTCGACTGCCTTGACATGGCCCGCGACCCGCTGCATCGCCCCTTCACGGATCGGGAAATACTTCTGCAGATCTCGCAGCGCAAGCACGTGCGTTCTGTCAAACGACTCTGCTGATTCCGCCGCGCGCAACGGTGACCTCATCGCACCCTCCGGTCGAAGGTCGGGAGGCCGGTGGCGCCAGCAGGGGCATGCTGGATGAAGCAGGCCACCTCGTGGTCGTCGCCGACGAAGGCCGGCTCGGGCTCGGCCGTGTTGCAGTACTCGGCCTCGTAGGGGCAGCGTCCACCAAACCGGCAAGCGGCCGGTGGATCGATGAGTTCTGGAACCGTTCCCGAGATACCCACCAACTGGCCCCGCTCGTGGGACGCCGCAGGAATCGCCGCCAGGAGCCCACGAGAATACGGATGACGTGGATCTGAGAAGATCTGGTCCGTCGCGGCCACCTCGACGATGCGACCTGCATACATCACTGCCACCCGGTCGCACACCTCGCGCACCAGCGACAAGTCGTGACTGATGTACAGCACCGAGGTGCGGTGTCGTTGTTGGAGTTCACGCACCAGTTCGAGAATTCGAGCCTGCACCGTCACATCCAGAGCTGTGGTCGGTTCGTCTGCGATCAGAAGATCGGGGTCACACGCCAGGGCCTGAGCAATCATCACCCGCTGCCGCATACCTCCGGATAGCTCATGGGGATAGCGGTGCATGACCTTCCTCGGATTGGCAATCTGGGTTTCCGCCAGTGCTTCGGCGACCCGCGCGTCGGTAACGGCGCGAATCCGATTGCGCCGGGATCGCAGCGGTGGCAGGGACAACGCGATATCTTCCACGCGGCGGGAGCGCTGGCCTGCTTTCCTTCTGATCATCAGCGAGGCGAGGCCCCGGCCCTCAGGATCGACGCCGGCGTCTGCGAGAAGATCGTCCGAACGGTGCTGGTAGAAGACCTCGGCTACCTGGTCGCGGATCGAGAGCGCAGGGTTGAGTGCTTTGCCGGGGTCCTGGAACACCATCGCAATCCGATTCCCGCGAATGTCCCGCATCTCGTTGTCGCTCACGTCGAGCAGGTCGACCGTGTGGTGACCGGTTTGTCCGCACTCCGCACAGCCTGCGCCATCACAGTGGGGGCAGGCCCCGGGCAAACGACCTACGCCCCCGCATCGGTCGCACCCTTTCCCGTTGCAGGAAGAACACTGCTCGTGAGGACGGAAGTAGATCGCGCCCCCTGCCAGGATTCCCGGAGGCACCGGAATGAGGCGAAGAAACGAACGGGCGGTGACGCTCTTGCCGCATCCGGTCTCACCGACCAGACCTACGGTCTCACCGTCGCCGATGTCAAACGAGACCCCGTCTACGGCATGAACAATGCCGGCCTTGGAACGGAAGTGAACCCGCAGATCGACCACGGAGGCAACCGATGCGCCGGTCATTTGTGGCACCGTCGCGCTGCCGTCTCCCACCAGGGTCACCGGCTCGTCTCGGTACGAGGATCAAGAACATCCCGCAGGCCGTCGCCGAAGAGATTGAAAGCCAGCGCCCAGAGGAAGACCATGAGGCCCGGGAAGGTCGACGCCCACCACCGCCCGGCAGAGATCCCGGCCTGACCCTCGGAGACGAGGATTCCCCACTCAGCCAGACCTGCTTCGGCAAGGCCGATGAAGGCCAGCGTCGCCCCGACCAGCACGATATTGCCCATATCGAGTGTTGCCTGGGTGATGACCGGTGTGATCGAGTTGGGGAGTACGTCCTTGAAGTAGATCCGCAGTTTCGAGTCTCCGATCACCCGGGCAGCGTCGACATACTCGTTCTCCTTCACATGGATCACCTGGGCGCGCATGATCCGGGCATACTTCACCCAGAACACCACCGCGAGCGCCAGGACGATGTTACGAAACGAGGGGCCGAGGACGGCAGCGATCGCCAGTGCGAAGATCAGTTCAGGGATCGACAAGAAGACATCGACGATGCGCATCAGGACCTCGTCGACCCTGCCGCCGCGGAAGCCGGCGATGCTGCCGATGGTGACCCCGACGACCACCGTGATCGAAACCACGATCACCGACAGCCGTAGTGATGTGCGGGCTCCCCACACGATCCCGTAGAAGACATCTCCGCCGACATTCGTCGTGCCGAGCGGGTGTCCGGGACTGCCCGGCGGCACGCTGATGGCAGACCAGTCGCGCGGCATCTGATAGGGATCCGGCGTGTTGGGTTCGGTGATCAAAGGGGCGAATGCGGCGATCGACAGCATGAGAACGATCAGGATCAGTCCTGCAACGGTTGTTGGGTTGGAGAAGATCGAGACTCCGAGCTCGCGGAATCGCCCGAGTCGTACCCGCCAGGCGGAATCAGCGGCGACGGCAACGGCGGGGGTGTCAGCAACATCAACCACGGTCACTTCCCCAACACGACGCGTCGGTCGAGGTAGGCATAGATGACATCGACGGCCAGGTTCACCAGGAGGAACAAGATCGCAGTGAACATCACGTACGCCATGATCGTCGCCTGGTCGCCCCTCAATACAGCATCGGCCATCCATCGACCGAGACCCGGCCAGCGGAAGATGATCTCGGCGACGACGCTGCCCTGCAGCAGGAAACCGAAGCTGAGCCCGATGACCGTCACAGTGGGAATGAGCGCGTTGCGGCGGGCGTGACGGCGCAGTACCAGTCGCTCCGGCAAACCCTTGGCCCGAGCCGCGTCTACGTAATCTTCCTGCTCTTCCTCCACGAGCGAGGATCGCATCATCCGGGCAATGATCGCGGTTGCACCGTACCCGAGAGCCATTGCCGGGAGAAAGAGGTGCCAGAGCGCATCCCGGAAGGCTACGAAGTTGAGGTTGAGGAGCGAGTCCACCGTGTAAAGGCCTGTCGGATGGCTGATACTGGCCCACACGTCGGGATCACTGCGCCCGATCGGGAACCAGCCGAGGTATACCCAGAAGACGATCAGCAAGAGAATCGCAAACCAGAACAAGGGCATCGCAGCCCCGCTGATCGCGAAGATACGGGTGACATGATCGGGTAATCGATCCCGTCTCGCACCGGCGAACGTCCCCAATGAGATGCCCAGGATGACGGCCACGATCGCAGCCGAAACCGCCAACTCCATCGTCGCCGCGAGCTTCTGTGCGAACACCTCTGTGACCGGTGCGGCGGCCACGCCGGACCATCCGAGATCACCACGCACCACGCCGGAGGCCCAGTAGTAGTACTGCACCGGAAGCGGATCATCCAGGTGATAGCGAGCCTCGAGTTCCGCCACCTCGTCGGGACTCATCTCGTGCGAGAGGTAGATGCCGATGGGTGATCCCCCGACACGAGTCAAGGTGAACACGATGATGGACGTGCCGACGATCAGCAGCGGCAAGACCAGGAGCCGACGAGTGATGTAGGCGCGTATCTGCATCTCTCACTCCTGCCTCAAGGGCGACGGTCCACTCCGGGCGGCCTGCGGATGTCGCGAGGGCCGCCCGGAGCATGTTTGGTTCTGTCTCAGCCCTTGTCCATTAGGGCGAACTTGAGGCTCGGCCGCGGCCAAAGCGGGTTGTTCGTGAACCCCTGCACCCACGACCGATACGCCACTACCGATCCCTCCTGTGCGGCGATCAGCCACATCGGATCGTCGAAGAGCAGGGCCTGTACCTCGGCGTAGATCTCGGCTCGGCGTGTCACATCCAGTTCGACCGAACCGGCGTCGATGAGCGCTGCGACCTGATCGGGATCCTGGTACGCCTGGCGGAACCCGTGGATCTCACCCCACTCACCGTCCGGATGTGCGTAGGAGGACAGGTACGGATGCGGGTCGGCAAACGGATCGGCGTTCTTCACCCACATCGCGTAGGGGACCGGATCGGAGGCGTGGGCCTCATCGAACTGAGCCTCGGCCACTGCGAGCACGTTGACCTCGAAGTTCGGATTGAGGGTCTCGAGCGAGTCTTTCAACACGAGGGCGGCAATCTCGAATAGGTTTGCCTCTTCGGTGATCACCGAGACGCTGAACCCTTCGTCCCACCAACCTGTCTCGCGGAACAACTCCTCCGCTCTGGCGACATCCTGTTGCCCGTAGACCGGCGCGCTCGGGTCGTACCCGAAGATACCGATCGGGATGTAGTGCGGATTGAAGTCCCCAAACCCACCGAGCGCTCCCGCCAGGAATGCCTCGTAATCGAAGGCGTAGTTGAACGCTTGGCGCACCTTCGGGTCGAGGAAGAAGTCGGCCGGAATCGTATCGGTGCCCGGGAGTTCATCCACCGGTGCGTTCATGTTGAAAGCAATGTGGATCGGCTCGACTGTGAGGCCCTCAGAGGAGATGGTCACACCCTCAGCCCCCTCGATATCACCGATGAACGAAGGATCGGTCTCGATCGTGTCGAAGTCTCCGGCCCGCAACCCGAGCACGCGGATATCGGGATCCGAGCCAATCTCGATACGGAGGTCGAGGTTTGCCGGGGTCCCCCAATAGTCCTGGTTGATCTCCATCTGCAGATTCTCGTTGCGGTTCCAGACGTTGAACTTGTACGCCCCAGTGCCGACCATGTCAGTGGTCATGAACTCGTTGGGCTCACCTGCCACCACGCCCCCGTTCGCTTCTACGGCGTCCTGGCTGACGATGGAAGAAACCATCGAAGGCACCACCGCGTTGAGGAAGGAAGCGTTCACCCCCTGGAGCGTGACTTCGAACGTGAAGTCATCGACGACTCGAGTCGCGGCGATCGTATCGCTCAGCGTGCCTGCCTGACCCTCTGGCAGATCCATCGTCATGACTCGATCCCACGAGTATTTCACATCATCTGCAGTGAGCGGGGTCCCGTCATGGAAGACCACGCCCTCCCGGATCGGGAAGGTGTAGGTCAGGGAGTCAGCCGAAATGAGGGCGTTTTCCAACGTGGGCACCTCAGTGGCCAGCGATGGCACCGGATCGGGACCGCTCTCGCCGATCTCGAGCAGCCGCTCGTAGACCTGGAAGATGACCGTCTCGCCGCCTTCTCCTGCCTCTACCTGAGCAGGATCGAGAGACGTGGGCTCATCATCTGCCGCATGAACCAGGACTCCGGGGTTGCTGACTTCGGCGCCGGAGGCCGCGGTCGTGGTGGTCTCGGTGCTGCCTGCTGCGGTACTGGCAGTGGTCTCACTTGGCTCGTCGTCATCGCTGCACGCCGCAGCGACGAGCGTGAACACAAGGAGAAGCACGATTATCGACCAGCCGCGGCGTGCGTGCCCTTTGCGGAGTCCATTTCGCGTCATGACATACCCCTCTCATAGGTGGCTCCGAAGCGATCCCCGGATTCCATCTCGGCCTGACAACGCAATCGATTGCAGGCAGGTGCTGAAACATACGGCCCGCGCCGCGGCCATGTCAACTGATTCTGAGGGCGGCCGCGGTAGAAGGCGCTTCGCTTGCTGCGCCGCCGATCAGTCTTGAGACACAGACGATGGTGCAAGTGAACGTTCGCTACTGTGAGGCGAGGAGGTCGCCACGATGCGAGTCGCGATCATCGGGGCCCGCTGGGCCGACATTGATGTCGAGTGCGAAGTCCTTGGTCTCGCCGAGGATGAGGTCTCTCGCGACCCGGGAACAACGATGGAAGGGATTGTGGCTGCAGCCAAGGACGCTCAGGTGATCCTCTCCGGACCACGTGCTCGGTTCGACGCCGCCACCATCGATCAGCTCACCGGTGAAGGGATCGTTCGGTACGGCGTCGGCTACGAGAACATCGACGTTGCCGCCGCCGACCGCTGCGGAATGATCGTGGCGTACGTCCCCGACTACGGGACGGAGGCGGTCGCGTTCCACACCGTCGCACTCGCCCTTGCGGCTCTCCGTCGCATCCCGATGGCAGACACACTCGTGAAGGCCGGAACCTGGGATGTTGGGACGGTGCGGCCCCTTCACCTCCCGGGCGCGCTCAAGGTCGGGGTCGTTGGCTTCGGTCGGATCGGCAGACGAGCGGCTGGGCTATTTGCGGGCCTCGGATTCGGGGAGGTCCTCGCCCACGACGCCTTCACCACCGCCGACGCCCCGGACGTAACTGCGGTCCCTTTGCCGCGCCTGCTCAGCGACTCCGACCTGGTCAGTCTCCATGCCTCCGCCGCTACCAACGCAACCCCCCTCATCGGGGCCGGCGAGCTGGCCCTCATGAAACCCGGCAGCATTCTGGTGAACACCGCACGTGGCTCTCTGATAGACCCAGTTGCGTTGGCCGAAGCCCTTCGTGCGCGGCGTCCGGCGCTGGCGGCGCTCGACGTGTTCTCACCGGAGCCCCCGGACCTTGGTCCCCTCGCCGGAGTACTCGACCAGGTCATCCTCACGCCCCACGTTGCCTGGTACACGGAGGAGACAGAACGCGAGCTGCGTGCCAGTACTGCCGAAGAAGCGAAGCGGATTCTTGAAGGGTCGCCGGTCTTGCACCCCGTCGATGCCGGGAGGACCCGAGCGTGAGCTTCTCCTTCTTTCATCTGGCTGCTCCTGAGGTTGCGGCTGCACTGGAGAGATCCGGCCTCGTTGTGATTCCCTTTGGCAGCGTTGAGCAGCACGGACCACACCTCCCAACGGGAACCGACACGATGGCAGCCCGCCTGGTGGCAAGTGAGCTTGCTGCCGGACTCGACGGGTTGCTCTTGCCGTACGGTCCATACGGGATCACGCCGATCCATGCCGGTCATCCGGGCACAATCAGCCTCCGACGTGCCACGTTCGAAGCCCTTCTCGCCGACGTCTGTGATGAAGTAGTGAGTATGGGAGCCGATCGTCTGCTGTTCGTGAACTGGCACGAAGGCAACATCGCCGCCCTGGATGCGGTCGGCACCGAGCTGCAGAAGCGTCATGAGGGTATCCAGGTCGTCTCCGCGCAGGCGTGTTATGTCGCACAGCGGCTGTACGCAGATGAAGGAGGCGAATTGACCCACGGTGGCGGCATCGAGGCGCTGGCGGTGCTGGCGCACGATCCCAGCCTCTTCCACGCCGAACGGGCCGGAGAAGCCGCTCGGTCGGAGCGAGCGATCGCAATGGACGATATGCGCCGAAATCGCGAGGTATACGGCTACATCACCGACGTCACTGAGATCGATGCGGACGGGTGGTACGGCGATCCAGGCTGGGCAACTCGCGAACGAGCCGTCGACTTCGCCGCCACCGTCGCCTCCGAAATCATGACCCGCGTACAGTCGATCTTCGAGCTGCGAACATGACCGTCGTCCCGGGGGATCACGTGGAGTTTTCCGAGCTACCGGGCAGACGTTCCGGGGACCCACTCCAAGAACTGGCGGCCGCATCGAGTGTCCGTATCGTGCGACTTGCTCGCACCCCGCGGCGACTCGCCCACCGCCACCCTGCCAGCGAAGAGATCATTTACGTGCGCGAAGGCCGCGGCGTCGTCTTTGTTGATGGAGTGAAGAATTCCGTCACGGCGGGCGACACGGTGTACATTCCGCCGGGAGTGGCTCACGCCACCATCCCCGACGCTGATACCGAGATGGAGTTGGTGTGTTTCTTTCCGCATCCATACCTTGCCGGGAATCTCGAAGACACGGACATAGATGTAATGCGGGTATGAATCGGGTATGAATACTGAGGGAGTGACCCCACAAATGGCCTCGAGATGACTGTACGCGTGCGGCTGGCCCCGATCGGCCTGGGCAGATGGGCGAGGGTGCTCGCTCGAGGAGCCCAGCGCGGCGACCTCATCGAGCTGTATTCCTGCTACAGCCGATCCGAACAGAAACGGCTGGCGTTCCAGGAGGAGTTTGCCATCCCCAGGGCGGCGACCAGCCTCGACGAGCTACTCGAGGATGAAGGCGTCGAAGGTGTTCTCATTACGACACCCAACGACACCCATCGCGAGTTGATCATCGCCAGCCTCGAAGCCGGCAAAGCCGTCTATACCGACAAGCCGATTGCACACACTCTCGAGGATGCGTTGGAAGTGAGACGGGTGGTCGAGCGAACCGGCGGCGTATTCTCCGTGGGCCACAGTGCGCGGCGTCTGTCGGGAAGCCGCGCCATGAAGCAATGGATCGAAGAGGGTGCACTGGGTGACGTCTCGCTGGCTGAGGCCAACTTCTCGAACGAACGAGGGCTGGAGCTGACACCCGAGACCTGGCGCTGGTACGCCGATAAGAGCCCCGGCGGCACCTTCATCCAGCTCGGCGTTCACCACGCAGACAACCTCCAGTACCTGCTCGGGCCTGTGGCCAGGGTGACGGCACATGCCCGTCGGCTCTACACCGAATCCGAGGTGCCGGATGCGGTGATGGCCATCCTCGAGTTCGAGTCGGGGCCCCTTGGTTACATCGGCTGCGGATGGGCTTCACCCGGGATCTACCAGGTGCGGATCCAGGGCACGAAGGCCAATCTCATGTACGACCTCGACTTCACCCACTGGGATGAATCCCATGAGGCCGACGCGTGGAGCGCGCTGGTATCGCAGGGCTATGGCGACATGACACGTCGCGCGGTCGAGCTGCCGCCGACGGACATGTTCCGAGAGCAGCTGGAGGAGTTCGCCCTCGCTATCAGAGGAACGGCCGAGGTGGAGGTCGGGATCGACCAGGCGATCCGGGCGTTGGCCGTGGTGCGCGCTGCGTTGGAATCATCCGAGCAAGGGGGACGGGCGGTCGAGATCGGGCCCCTGCTCGATGCCATCGGGGTGGCACGGTGACCGCCAGATTCTCATTCAAAGTGATCCCCTTGGACATCTCCTGGAAAGAACTCTCCACGATCTGGCAAGAGGCAGACAACGCAGGCTTCTTCGACGCCGGATGGGTCTTCGACCATTTCTATCCACCTCGCGGGCCGGTGCGACCCATGTTCGAAGCCTGGACTTTGCTCGCTTCGCTGGCAGCCGTGACGACGCAGCTCCGCCTCGGTGTCATGGTCACCTCCAACACCTTCCGGCACCCGGCGCTGCTGGCTCACATGGCGGCATCGGTCGACCAGGTGTCGGGCGGGCGGCTTGAGATCGGACTCGGCACTGGCTGGCACGAAGCCGAACACGCCGCATTCGGTATCGAGCTCGGAACTGCGGCCGAGCGCTGGCAACGGCTCGAGGAAGCGCTCACGATCATTGACGGCCTCCTCACCCAGGACACCTATTCGTTCTCCGGGTCGCAGTTCCAGCTCTCCGAGGCCACCCTTGCGCTGAAGGGAGTGCAGCAGCCTCGACCTCCGCTGGTGATCGGTGGCATCGGACCAAGACGTACCATGCCGCTGGTGGCCCGCTGGGCAGACCACTGGAACTACTTCAATCCGGGAGCGCCACCTGAGGCGCTTCGCGAACACCTCGATCGTCTGCGCGGTTTGTGCGAAGCAATCGGCCGGGATCCCTCCGAAATCGAAGTCTCGGTTCAGATCCGCAATCTGGAATCGGCATCCGAGTTGACCGATTTGGCAGGGCGATACCTCGATGCCGGTGCCGATCACATCTTGGTCACGGCCTTTCCGCCGGTGACTGCAGATACCGTCCCCGGAATCGCAACAGCGTTGGCACCGCTGCGATGACCGAACCTGCCCCCACCGATACTTGAAGTCCGGACGCGGGCCGGCTACCAGTCGGCGGCGATGTACTTGGTTTCGAGGAACTCGAACATCCCGTGGTGACCACCTTCGCGGCCCAGCCCGCTCTCCTTGACGCCGCCGAAGGGTGCGGCAGGGTCCGAAATCAGCCCGCGATTGATGCCAACCATGCCTGCCTCGATGGCCTCTGCCACCCGCATGCCTCGGGTGAGGTTGCTGGTGTAGACGTACGCAGCCAGGCCGTGCTCCGTGTTGTTGGCCAGGGCCAGCGCCTGCTCCTCTGTCTCGAAGCGGATCACTGGGGCAAGCGGACCGAAGATTTCGCGATCGAGAATGGGATCATCGAGGCCCACGTCTGTGAGCACCGTCGGCTCGAAGAAGAACCCGGGACGAGCCGGAGCAACCCCACCCGTTGCCACCGACGACCCGGCGCCGGTCGACACGTCGACCAGTTCCCGCATCTCGTCCTGGGCGCTCTGGTTGATCATCGGACCCAACTCGACACCCGCCTCGAGCCCCGGTCCGGTGCTGACGGACGCCATCGCCGCCGAGAATTGAGCGGAGAACTCATCTGCCACCGCTTCGTGCACCAGCATCCGGTTGGCGGCGATGCACGACTGGCCTCCGTTGCGCATCTTGGCGATCATCGCTCCCGCGACGGCTGCTTCGATGTCGGCATCATCGAATACGACGAACGGCGCATTCCCTCCGAGTTCCATTGAAGACCTCACGATGTGGCGCGCGGTGACTTCGAGGAGGCGACGCCCCACCGACGTCGACCCGGTGAAGGAAAGGGCGCGGACCCTCGGATCGGTGAGCATCGCCTCGCCGACTTCGGAGGACCGTCTGCTCGGTATCACGCTGACCGTGCCGGCAGGAGCCCCGGCTTCCTCGAGGATCTGACCAAGCGCCAGGGCGGTGAGCGGCGTATCGGACGCGGGTTTGAGGATCACCGAACACCCGGCGGCAAACGCGGGCCCGATCTTGCGAGTCGCCATAGCAGCCGGGAAGTTCCACGGAGTGATGAGTACCGACACTCCGATGGGTTGGTGAACCGAGATGATCCGCTTGTCTCCCCCCGGAGCGATCCCCAGCGTACCGAGATTGCGTACCGCCTCTTCCGAGAACCAGCGGAAGAACTCTGCGGCGTACACCGCTTCAGCCCTCGCCTCGCTGAATGCCTTACCCATCTCGAGCACGATCAGGGTGGCGATTTCATCTGCCCTCGCGGTCATGATCTCGAATGCACGGCGGAGGATTTCTCCCCTCTCCCGCGGCGCCGCAGCCGCCCACTCGGGTGCGGCCTCGTAGGCCACACCGACGGCGGTGAGGCCGTCGGCTGCCGAGGCGCTCGCCACTTCGGTGATGACTTCACCGGTAGATGGGTCGAGTACCGGGAACTGCTCGCCGTCAGACGCGGGCACCCACTCGCCGCCGATGTAGAGCCGATTCTGTCCGCCTGTGGTGATCTGTGTCAGCATCTGCCCCTCCCACGTCGTTCTTGAGGGTGCCATTACCCTTGTACTGCAATCGATTGTATACCCCAACAATTGAGGCCAGATGGTGGGGTAGCGACGGTGGAGTTGATGGCCAGATGCAGGGCTACAATCGATTGCAGTAGACGTTCGCGGGAAGAAAGAGGCACGCATGGCAACCAGGCCAGAATTCCCCGTCGCCACCACACCGGCTCCCGGTATCCAGTCCGTCGATTGGGAGGACCGTGTCAACTGGGATCGGCTGAAGGAATACCGGTTGGCCCGCGTCCGAATGGCTATGGACCAGCACGATCTGGGGGCTCTGCTGCTGTTCGAGACCTCCAACATTCGCTATCTGACCTCGACTCACATTGGCTACTGGGCGTTCAACAAGGGTGAGCGGTACTCCTTGATCACGCGCAACGGCGACTTCCGCATCTGGGATTTCGGGTCTGCGGCCAAGGCCCATCGCCTGCAGCACCCGACCATGCGTCCCGAGCAATCCATCGGGGGTAACACCGGGCTGCAGGGAGCCATCGGCCCCGCCAGCGGGCTTCAGCGGCACGCGGCTCAAGAGATCGCCTCGATCCTCAGAGAAGAGGGTGTAGCGGACATGCCGGTCGGTCTCGACATGGCGGAGACAACGGTACTCCTCGAACTCCAGAAGGCGGGAGTGAACGTGGTCGACGGCCAGCAGGCCATGATGACTGCTCGCGAGATCAAGAATCAGGACGAGATCATGCTCCTGACTCAGGCGTGCGCCATGGTGGACGGTGTCTATCAGGACATCTACGAGGCGCTCAAACCCGGCATCCGCGAGAGTGACGTTGTGGCACTTGCGCACGCGCGACTCTTCGAAATGGGGTCTGAGTTCGTCGAGGCCATCAACTCGATTGCAGGTGAGCGCTGCAGCCCTCACCCGCACGTGTTCTCGGATCGTCTCATCCGGCCGGGTGACCAGGCCTACTTCGACATCATCCACGTCTACAACGGGTACCGGACCTGCTACTACCGCACTTTCGTCGTCGGCAGGGCCAGCCAGGCGCAGCGGGACGCCTTCAAGCAGTCTCGGGAGTGGATGGACGCCGCGATCGACCTCGTGAAGCCGGGGGCCACCACCGATCAGATCGCGAGAGTGTGGCCGGCCGCCGAAGAGTTTGGCTTCGAAAACGAGATGGAGGCGTTTGGGCTCCAGTTCGGCCACGGTGTCGGGGTGGGTCTGCACGAACGTCCCATCATCAGTCGACTCAACTCGTTGGACGATCCGGTTGAGATCAAAGAAGGCATGGTGTTCGCCCTCGAGACGTTTGCTCCGGCGGCGGACGGCCGGTCTGCGGCCCGGATCGAGGAAGAGGTGGTCGTCACCGCAGACGGACCGCTGGTCATCACCCTGTTTCCCTGCGAAGAGCTCATGGTGGCCAATGAGTACTAGTCAGCGATGAGTGCCGGGGGGTCCGCGGGAATGACGCCGGTCCTGCGGTGACGATCCGCAGCGGGCCGGGCCCTTTGCCTGCCCCGATGAGTCGCGTGGAGGACGAGCGTCTGATCACCGGCCGCGGCTCGTTCGTTGCCGACCTCATACCGGACGAAGCGCTGCACGCCTGGTTTGTACGCAGCTTCTTTCCCTGTGGACGAATTGTCGACATCGACGTGTCGATGGCCGTCGCAGCCCCAGGCGTTCTAGCCGTTTACACCGCAGGCGACCTCGACCTCGGCGACCTCCGCCCTCCACCGGTTGGTGGGCGGACCATTGACGGCATGGATCGTCCGATGCTGGCGCGCCACATGGTGACGCATGTGGGGCAACCGATCGCGGTCGTGGTCGCGGACAGCGCACCTCATGCCGAGGACGCTGCCGCCCTGGTGTTCATCGATGTGGACTTCGCCGAACCTGTCCTCTCGGCGAGCGATGCGATCCGCGACCATGTGCTCGTTCACCCGGAGGCAGGCACAAACGTCGCCTTCCACGACCGGATCATTGTCGGTACGGAACCGGCAGGTGACGACCTCATCGAGGCGACCGTGGTAGTCGAACACCCCAGGCTTGCACCCTCTCCCATCGAAGCACTGGCCGCCCTGGCCGTGCCGGATGACACCGGTTTGCGGCTCTACGCAGGGGTGCAGTCGCCCCACCAGATGCAGCGTGATATCGCCGATTCGCTTGGGATCGATGCCACCGAGATCAGGGTGTCGGTGCCGGACGTCGGTGGTGCATTCGGGATGAAACGTTTCTACCCGGAGTACGTCGTGGTCGCCGCCGCGGCGCGGCGCTTGGAACGTTCGGTGGCGTGGGTGCAGCCGCGGCGCGACATCTTCCTCTCAGGGACCCATGGTCGTGGCCAGAAGCACGAGGTCACCCTGCGCGCGACGTCGGAGGGGCGGATCCGGAGCGCTCGATTCGTGCTCAGTGCCGATGTTGGGGCCTACCCGCACGCCGGTGCCCAGATCGGCTTGTTCACGCGGCTGGTGGCCACTGGCCTCTACGACATTCCGCATGTCGATTTCGAGGTGGTGGCAGGCGTGACCAATCTGCCCCCGACCGGCCCCTATCGGGGGGCGGGGAGGCCGGAAGCGGCGCTCGCCATCGAACGCGCGGTGGACGCGCTGGCGGATCGGATCGGGATCGACCCTGCCGAGCTCCGCCGCCGGAATCTCATCACCTCCCTGCCATTCGAGACTCCCACCGGTGCCCAACATGACTCCGGTGACTACGGTGCCGCGCTCGAGCGTGCTCTCGCGCTTTCGGACTACGCCGCGGCGCGAGAGGAACAGGCCGACCGGCGGCAACGTGGTGCCAATCCACTCGGCATCGGCATCGGAGCCTTCATCGAGCGGGCCGGTGGTGCCCCAGACTCCTGGGAGTACGGTGCAGTTGCGATCGACGCGGTCGGCACCGTGGTCGTTCGCACCGGATCGACCGCGGCGGGCCAGGGGCACGAGACCGCATGGCGTCGGGTCGCCGCAGAGGCGTTTCAGATCGACCCGGCAACGGTCGTCATGCACGCCGGTGACACCGCGGAGATCCCGACCTCGGTGGGCAGTTTCGCCAGCCGGTCGGCGCAGATCGGTGCGTCCGCGGTATGGAGGTGTGCGGAACGGGTCCGTGTCGCTGCAACGGCGGTGGCCGCCGACATGTTGGAAGCGGCGCCGGACGATGTCGTGATCTCAGATGGTGCGTTCCACGTCGCAGGTGTCCCCGACCTGCGAGTCACCCTTGCGGAGGTTGCGCACGCGTCAGCCGCGCGTGACATCACTCTCACCGCGGAGGAGAAGTACTCGCCCGGTGCGCAGACCTTCCCATACGGGGTTCACATCGCGGTGGTCGAGGTGGATCTCGACACGGGCCGGGTCCTTCCTCTCCGGCTGGTGGCGGTGGACGACGTGGGGACGAGACTCGACGACATGCTGGTGACCGGACAGGTGCACGGCTCGGTGATGCAAGGTCTGGGTGCCGCCCTGTACGAAAGCATGCGCTACGACGACGGGGGTCAGCCGCAGACCACCACGTTCATGGACTACCTGATCCCCTCGGTGGCGCTCGGAACGCCGCTCATCCTCGATCACATCTCGCATCCGGCGCCATCCAACCCGCTGGGTGCCAAGGGTGCCGGCGAGGGCGGATGCATAGGAATACCTCCTGCAATCTTGAATGCGACGATCGATGCGCTGCGGCCCTGGGGGGTCACCAGCCTGCAGATACCGCTGACACCGGACAAGGTGTGGGGCGCTCTGCAGGAAGCCCACCGGTGATCGCGGCGAGTTGGGCTGGAGCGTCGTCCCGCGTGACGATTCGGCCGGATGGATCCGGGTCGGAGGCCGGCGCGAGGGGATGGTTCAGTAGACCAGGTGGATCGGTTGGCCGTTCATCCTGGCC
Source organism: uncultured Acidimicrobiaceae bacterium (assembly GCA_964397045.1). Taxonomy (GTDB): domain Bacteria; phylum Actinomycetota; class Acidimicrobiia; order Spongiisociales; family UBA5794; genus CAYNHF01. The sequence goes on from CAYNHF010000049.1 coordinate 91,103, forward strand.
GACTACGTGGTGCGGTCTGTAATCCCGCCCGAAACGCCGTAGCTGACATTGACCCAACAGCTGGCACAGGTGTAGTCCGGGGGCACGTTGAATCGGAACTCGAGCCACTTGTTGTTGTAATCGCCATCATGAAGAGCAAAGGAGGGCGGCGCCACTCTTGCGCGAAGTCGGTTCGTTCTGGTCCTGACTCCGGCCGGTTCTGCCCTTCACGCCAATCCCTCTCTCATGTACCTTGTTTTGGCCTAGTGAGATCAGCCACATAGAGTGGTCGTACGACGCCATCTATTAGGTATTGTGGGCGGATCGAGAAGGGTGACTTGTGCACTAGTTGACACTGTAAACAAGGGGCTGGTCACCGTTGAAGCGTGCGGATGTCGAGGTGTACGCGGGGTGTTCAGCTGGGAGTCGTCATGTTTGTCCTGGCAACGGCGGTATGACTCAATATGCTCTATATGACGAGACGGGCTCTCCGGTGTACGGCCATGGGCTTGACGCTTTGGTCCCAGGCTGAGATACAATGCAGCCACAAGCGACGCGGGGTGGAGCAGTCTGGTAGCTCGTCGGGCTCATAACCCGAAGGTCGTAGGTTCAAATCCTACCCCCGCTACGAACGAAGACCCTTGCGCTGCAGGGGTTTTCGGCGTTTCGAAGGCCTCTCGAATCTCGCCATGGATGATCGTTCCATCGTGCGGGACGAGGAGCACGGTACTGCGGTCCCGATTGATGATGGCCACTGCCGGTAGCGTTG
>CAYNHF010000050.1:0-1952 GCA_964397045.1 uncultured Acidimicrobiaceae bacterium
GAAGCCAGCGGCAACGATCATCAAGATGGACCAGAACGGGTACCAGGGCAGCCAAGCAAAGTTGAACAGGATGCTCAGGATGGCCACGATCACGCCGATCGTTCGTGCCCACACCTGTCCGCTCAACAGGTAGATGCCGGCGACGAACACGACAATGCCGCCGATGAGATGGATCCATCCCCACGTGGTCACATCGAACTGGAAGATGTACTCGCGAGTCACCACATAGAACTCGTCGTTGACGAGTGCCACCAGTCCTGCAATGGCATGGAAGGCACCGATGATCCACATGATCACCGCTGCGAACCACGTCCACCCGATCGCCCAATCACTCACCTCTCGCTGCGTCATGACCGACTGCTCCCTCCACTCACGTCACGGGACTCACCGTGCTACAACCAGCTTCGCTGTGCGGCGGGTTCACTTCAAGGGAGCGGAGCCCAGTTCACCCGGGTGATATGGCGGCTCTCTCTGTTCCCGTTGGTTGGCTTGTCGAGGGCAGCGAGGCGGGTGTGGGTGGCGTCAGTCGCCGAGTCGTGGTCGTGGCATTGAGTTGAGGTCAGCTCGACGACTGTTCGCGCCCGCGGTTCGTCTCGAAATCGTTTGCCGAAGCCGACCTTCTCTATTCGGCCTATCGACGATCGCTATGATGAGGCTGCCAGAATCGGGTACGGCAAGGAGCGGTAGGGACGAACTAAACGAGCCGCAGCAGGCAGCCGCGGGCGCCGTCGATGCTGGACGCGCTCATCCCCATCGTCATTCTCGTCGTGTTCCTCGGCTCCGCCATCTACTTGTACGGCGGCGATGCGATCGTTGGACCCGTCCAGGTCGCACTCATCATCACAGCGATCATCGCGGGGCTCATCGGCGTCAAGAACGGCCACTCGATCGAGAAGATCGGCGAGGCTGCTGTCAACAGCATCTCCACCGCAGTCGGGGCCATCTTCATCCTCCTTGCGGTCGGTTCGCTCATCGGAACCTGGAACATGTCGGGAACCATCGCGACGATGACGTATTGGGGGCTCAAGATCCTGAGCCCGAGTTGGTATTACGTCGCAACGGCCGTCGTGTGTGCACTGATCGCTCTCGGGATCGGGAGCGCCTGGACGGTCATCGGCACACTCGGCGTTGCGCTCATCGGTATCGCCACTGCGCTCGGGGTGTCTCCAGAGGTGACGGCCGGTGCGGTGGTCTCAGGTGCGTACTTCGGGGACAAACTCTCGCCACTGTCCGAGACCACGAATCTTGCTCCCGCCGTTGCCGGCAGCGATCTCTACACCCACATCCGGTCGATGATGTCGACGACGGTTCCCTCGATGCTCCTCGCCCTGGCCCTCTACACCTTCCTCGGATTGAGAACGGACGTTACCGATGCGTTCGACGTCGGGCCCGCCCTGGATGCGATCGAGGGCGTCTTCCATATCGGATTCGTCCCCATGCTCCCGCTGATCCTTGTGATCGTTCTTGCTGTGCGCAAGGTGCCACCCACGATATCGATCATGTCCGGAGCGTTGCTGGGGGGAGTCGTCGCTGTCATTCTCCAGCCAGATGTCGTACTGGCGTTTGTCGCGGATCCGAGCCTGAGCACCCCGTGGGCAATGATCAAGGGCGTCTGGGACGCAATGGCGACCGGGTTTGTCGCGGACACCGGCTACGAAGGCCTCGACGCGCTGCTGACGGGTGGCGGGATGGCAAGCATGATGAACACCGTCTGGTTGATTCTCTCAGCGCTCGCTTTCGGTGGAATCATGGACTACACCGGCATGCTCGGGCGTCTGATCGACCCGCTCGTCAGAAGGGCCAAGTCCGATCGGGCGATCGTGGCGGCCACGGGTGCCACGGCGATCAGTATCAACGTGATCGCGGCGGACCAGTATCTCGCGATCGTGCTGACCGGCAACGTTTTCAAGGGTGAGTACGAGGAACGAGGCATCGCACCGCAGACACTGTCC
>CAYNHF010000051.1:0-99380 GCA_964397045.1 uncultured Acidimicrobiaceae bacterium
CCGGCAGGCGGCTACGAGTTCAAGGTCGCCCTCGATGAAGCCTGGGACACTTCCTACCCGGGCAGCAACCTTCCATTCACGGTCGCGACCGACGGCGACACCGTCACGTTCACATACGATTCAGCCAGCAACGCCGTCACCATCGTCACCGGAGGCGACGGCGGCGGCCTCGAACCCGGCGACGCGGACCTCGTCCGCCCTGCGCTGCGCCCTCCGTTCACCGACGAGATCCTCTACTTCGCGATTCCAGACCGTTTCGACAATGGAGATCCCGGAAATGACTGCGGCGACTTCGTCGGTACGTGCATCAACGACGACACTCAGGCGAACGTCCTGACTCACGGCTACCTTGCCAGCGACCGCGGCTACTACCACGGCGGCGACATCGTCGGTCTCCACAACCAACTCGATTACCTCGAGAACCTGGGCATCACCGCGGTGTGGGTTGGTCCGATCTATCAGAACCGGACCGTCCAGCCGGACTCGAGCAACCTGTACGGCTACTCCTCCGGCTACCACGGTTATTGGATAACCGACTTCGAGCAGGTCGATCCCCACCTCGGCACCAACGCGGAATTCGAGGCACTGGTGAACGACGCCCACTCCCGCGGCATGCAGGTGTTCATGGACATCGTCACCAACCACACGGCCGATGTCATCCAACTCGAAGGCAACGCCGGGTACCGCAACAAGACCAACTTCCCCTACATAGATACGGACGGCACTGCATTCGATGATTCCGACTTCGCCTATTACGGACAGGATCCCTGGACGTTCCCCGAGGTCAACGAAGACAGCTTCCCGTACCGGCCGATCGTGCCGGCCGGTGAGGAGACCACGAAGAATCCGGCCTGGCTCAACGACCCTCTGCTCTATCACAACCGTGGCGATTCCAGCTTCTCCGGCGAGAACTCGCTCTATGGGGACTTCTTCGGCCTCGATGATCTCTGGACAGAACGCAAAGAGGCCGTCGACGGCATGATCGACATCTACAAGTATTGGATCGAGCAGTTCGGCGTCGACGGATTCCGCATCGACACCACCAAACACGTCAATATGGAGTTTTGGGAGAAGTTCGGACCGGACATCCTCACCGCAGCTGAAGCCGAAGGACTCGACCACTTCTTCGCGTTCGGCGAGGTCTTCGACCAGCAGCACGGCCCGCGGTTCTCGAGCGAATTCTCGACCCGGGGCCAGCTCCAGTCGACCATCGACTTCACGTTCCAGCTCGCGGCGCGCGACTTCGCGTCGCAGGACGGTGCCACCGACACCCTGCGCGACTTCTTTGCTGCAGACGACTACTACACAGACGCGGACAGCAACGCATACGCGATGCCTACCTTTGTCGGCAACCACGACATGGGCCGCATCGGCTACTTCCTGCAGCGGGTCGACCAGACGGCGGCCGCGGACGCCGAATTGCTGGCGCGCTCCAAGCTGGCCCAGGCGATGATGTACTTCACGCGCGGTCAGCCGGTCATCTACTACGGAGACGAGCAGGGCTTCACCGGAGACGGCGGAGACAAGCTGGCACGCCAGGACATGATGCCGAGCCTCGTGCCGGAGTACAACGACGACAACCTGATCGGCACGAGCAGCACGACGGGGGACGACAACTTCGACCCGACGCATCCGATCTATCAAGCGCTGGCGGATTACGCCGGGATCTACGCCAACCATCCGGCGCTTCGCGCGGGCGCCCAAATCCACCGATACTCCACCTCCGGACCCGGGATCTATGCCTTCTCCCGGATCGATCGAACGGAACAGGTCGAGTACCTCGTGGCGTTCAACAACTCTGAGTCCGCAGCCTCGGCTGCATTCGATACATTCTCCCCCGGAACGACGTTCACGCGCCTGATCAGCGAGGGCACCGCGGCGCCGACGCTCGTGGCCGACGCTTCCGGCCTGGTGGCGGTCGACGTCGCTCCGCTGGGTCTCGCCGTCTACCGGGCCGACGCTCCGATCGCGGCCGGCACCTCAGCCCCCGACATTGCCATCAGCGGCCTCACCGATGGGCAGGAGGTAACACTTGGCGTCGAGAACCTCGATGGCCACGACGTGGTCGACCGGATCGAGGTAGCCGCCGATGTCACCGGCAACATATTCGCCGAGGTGACGTTTGCCGCCAGCGTGAACGGCGGCGACTACGAGCCCATCGGCACCGACGACAATCCCCCGTACCGGGTCTTCTATCCCGTGACTGGCCTGCCAGACGGCGCCACAGTCTCCTTCAAGGCGATCGTCGACGACCTGTCCGGCAACCTGAATGCGGACAAGGTCACCGGCATCATTCCGCTCGTTCAAGCGACCGAACCACCGGGCGGCGGCGGTGGAGAGCCGTACGCAGTCATCCACTATCTGCGCGACGACGGCAACTACGGCGACCACACCACGGGGGACTTCAACGACTACTGGGGTCTCCATCTATGGGGCGACATCGAAGAGACCATCGAGTGGACTGCTCCGAAGCCGTTCCTCGGCGAGGACGAGTACGGCCGCTTCGCCTGGGTCGAGCTGGCCCCGGATGCTTCGAACGTTGGATTCATCGTCCATCGCGGTGACGTGAAGGACGGGACCGACGCCGACCGGTTCTTCAATCCTGCGACCAACCCGGAAATCTGGATCCGCCAGGACGACGGGACGACCCACACGAGTCAGGCAGACGCCCAGGGCTACGTGACGGTGCGCTACCACCGCGACGACGGAGACTACGGCACACCCAGCCCGGACTACAACACCTTCTGGGGCCTCCACCTCTGGGGTGATGCAATCGATCCGAGTGAGGGTACGGAATGGACTTCCCCGAAGCCTCCGACCGGGATCGACGACTACGGGGCGTTCTGGAATGTCCAGATCGTCGACTCCTCGCTGCCGGTGAACTTCATCATCCATCGGGGTGACGAGAAGGACCCGGGTCCCGACCAGGCGTTGGTGCCCGTCGACAACGCCACGGTGTGGATCCAGTCGGGCGACGAGGAGATCTACGCCTCCCGCGGCGCGGCCGAAGACTTCGCCGCCGTCCACTACCACCGCGCGGATGGCGACTACGGCGACCCATCCAGCAGTGATTTCAACGACTTCTGGGGCATGCACGTCTGGACCGGCGCTCTGAACCCCAACCCGAGCTGGCCCGAACCCGTGCGATGGGGTGAGCTAGACATTTTCGGGCCGGTCTTCGAGGTCGATCTGGTCGAAGGTGCGCCGGAGTTGGCGTACATCATCCACCGCGGCGACGAGAAAGATCCGGGACCCGACCAGTTCCTCCAGTTCGGGGTGGATGGCTACGAGGTATGGCAGCTCCAGGGGACCGATCCGGAGGATCCTTACCTGCTGCCGATCCATGCCGGAGGGCCCGGCCACCAGGGCGACCTCACCAAGGAGCAGGCCCACTGGGTGGCGGAAGACACCCTCGTGTGGCACGCCGCGGATGTCGCGGGCGCCACGTACGAGCTGTGGTATTCACCGAACGGATCGCTCGAGTTGGCAGGCGACGGTGCGGTCACCGGTGGGAGTTCAATCCCGCTGACCCTCGACGGCACGTTCTCGCCGGGGATCGATGGTTGGCTCCATCTCGGCGGCCTCCCCCAGCTGCGAATCGGTGCAGGTGATCTGGGCCTTGTTCCTGAGATCCTGCGAGGGCAGACGGCCATCGTGGGCTGGGACGCCGGCGGGAATCGGCTCGGAGCGACTGGGCTCCAGATCCCCGGGGTCCTCGATGACTTGTACACCTACACCGGCGACCTCGGAGTGAGTTGGAGTGGGAACACGCCGACCATCACGCTGTGGGCGCCGACGGCGAAGTCGGTGACACTCCACCTGTACGACGACGCCGACCCCGCGACCGGTGGCTCGCCGCTCCCGATGAGTTGGGACGACGGGATCTGGTCGTACACCGGCGACGCGACGTGGAGCGGTAGGTACTACGTCTACGAAGTCGAGGTGTATGCGCCCGAAACCACGCAGGTCGAGACGAACCTCGTCACCGACCCGTATTCAGAATCGCTGTCGACGAACAGTGCCCGGACCCAGATCGTGGATCTGAGCGACGGCGGGTTGGCACCTGCCGGTTGGGAGGGACTCGAGAAGCCGAATCTGACTGCTCCGGAGGACATCAGCCTCTACGAGCTGCACATCCGTGACTTCTCGGCCAACGATGCCTCGGTCCCGGACGAGTTCGTAGGCACCTACAAGGCCTTCACCCTCGAGGACAGCAACGGCATGAAACACCTCGGGTCGCTCGCGGACGCCGGGCTGACGCATGTCCATCTGCTCCCCGCGTTCGACATCGCCACGATCAACGAGAACCAGGCGGAGTGGCAGGAGCCCGACTCGGCAGTGCTCGAAACCTATCCGCCGGACTCTGATCAACAGCAGGCAGCGGTCGAAGCGACCGCTGATCTCGATGGGTTCAACTGGGGATATGACCCCTGGCACTACACAACACCAGAGGGTTCGTACTCAACCAACCCGGATGGGTCGACGCGGGTGGTCGAGTTCCGTGAGATGGTTCGGTCCCTCAACGAGACCGGACTGCGCGTGGTGATGGACGTGGTCTATAACCACACCAACGCTTCAGGACAGGCGGACAAGTCGGTCCTCGACCGTATCGTGCCCGGCTACTACCACCGCCTCGATGGTGACGGTGCTGTGACCACCTCGACCTGTTGCGCGAACACGGCGTCCGAACACGCCATGATGGAGAAGCTCATGATCGACTCCGTCGTGACGTGGGCGAAGCACTACAAGGTCGACGGATTCCGCTTCGACCTCATGGGGCACCACTCCAAGGCCAATATGCTCAACGTGCGGGCCGCGCTCGACGCGTTGACGCTCGACGCCGACGGCGTAGACGGATCTGCGATCTATGTCTACGGCGAAGGCTGGAACTTCGGCGAGGTGGCGGACAATGCCCGCTTCGAGCAGGCCACCCAGCTGCAAATGGGCGGAACCGGGATCGGTACCTTCAACGATAGGTTGCGCGACGCAGTCCGGGGCGGCGGGCCGTTCGACGGAGGCAACGATCTGCTGCTGAACCAGGGCTTCATCAGCGGCGTCTGGTACGACCCCAATGACGCCGTCGTTGCTGCGGCCGTGCCGGAGCAGGATCAGCTCGACGAGCTGCTGCTCTCTGGTGATCAGATCCGGGTCGGCCTCGCCGGAAACCTGGCGGACTACGAGTTCGAAGACCGCAACGGAAACACCGTCACCGGCAAGGACGTGGACTACAACGGATCGCCGACCGGGTACACCCAGGATCCGCAGGAGGACATCACCTACGTCGCGGCTCACGACAACCAGACGCTGTTCGACATCAACCAGTACCACAACCCGGTCCCCACTTCGATGGCCGATCGGGTCCGGGTACAGAACCTCGGTCTGGACCTCACCGTGCTGTCGCAGGGTGTGCCCTTCTTCCATGCCGGCAGCGACATGCTGCGCTCGAAGTCCCTGGACCGCGACTCGTTCAATTCGGGTGACTGGTTCAACCGGCTCGACTTCACCTACCAGGAAAACAACTGGGGGGTCGGGCTGCCGGTGGCATCGAAGAACCAGGACAACTGGCCCCTGATGCAGCCTCTGCTGGCCGACCCGGCGCTTGCTCCGGGACCAGCAGCGATCCAGGCGAACGCAGTCCACATGCAGGAGATGCTGGAGATCCGCAACAGCTCACCACTGTTCCGTCTCCAGACCGAAGCTGAGGTGATGGACCGGGTGGTGTTCTACAACACCGGGGTCGACCAGATCCCGGGACTCATCGTGATGAGCATCTCGGACCTGGAGGGCGCGGAACTCGATCCGCAGCTGAGTCAGATCGTGACGTTCTTCAACGCCGCGGATGACCCGGCGACCCTCACCGTACCTGGGACCGCCGATCGTGAGTTCGAACTGCACCCGGTGCAGCAGACTTCGGTGGACCAGGTGGTGCGCTTGTCGACTTTCGACATCGCGACCGGAACGTTCGAAGTGCCTGCCCGTACGACGGCAGTGTTCGTGAGCGACATCACCCCACCCGTGGTTGAGGCCGAGGCCGGTTTCGACCACGGCAACGACCAGGTCGGCTGGTATGTGGTCGACTACTCGTGCACCGATGCCGACCCGGACACGACGACGACGGCCGATATCAACGGCTACCCGGTCGTGGCCGGGCAGTTGGTGCGGCTCATCACCCATCCGAACCGCACCGATGCGGTCTTGAAGAAAGCCCGTCTCGACATCTACGGAGCGACGTTCCTCCTGACGGTGACGTGCACCGATTCTTCCGGCAACACCACGGTGGTGGAGATCGTGCCGACGCCGAGCGGCCCCGAGATGGAGTGACCCGTCAGGCGGGGCGGTGTCTCGGCTGATGCCGCGGCACCGCCCCGCGATAGCCGGTTGTGCAGCGCCACCTCTCGACCGGGCTGGTGCGGCAGGCCGGATCGAGTCTCTCCACGAGTCCATCTAGTGAGACTGCCTCACTCGCAGGTCGATCGCCTGCGCGATACCAAACGCGGCTACCGCGAGCGACACCGCTCCAAGCATCAGCTTGCCCGCAGCCGTCGTCGATGTGGGCAGCACAATGATGACGACCGCGGCGATCACCCAACCGGCTTCTGCTGCCACTATCGCCCACGCCCGACGCGTGTCGATCGGCTCGGCTGAAGCATCGATTCGCACGACGTGGGCGAAGGGCAGCAGACCGACGCAGACGGTTGCCAGCAGCCAGGCAGCCACCCCTGTCGGCCCGGCCAGCGGAATCGCCACCAACACCAGGACCACGCCGCTGACGGCACTGAACATCGCGTTGGCGTGCAGTGCCCGGCGCAGCAGCCGTTCCGATCGGGTCGCGGTGCGCAAGTCGATCATTTCGTGCCCTCCTGCATCTTATTTTCGGACAATGTGTGGTGCCAAGGGAGTGAGATCAATTACCTGACGGGTTATTGCCGACCTGACCTCTACGTCATATGCTTGCCACGTGGTCACCGGAACCGCCTCGCCTCGCTCTCCCGACTTCGGCAGCACGCTGCGGAAGCGCCGCACCACGCGCCGCTACAGCCAGCTGGCGCTGGCGACCGCGGCCGGGGTCTCGCAGCGGCATCTCAGCTTCCTCGAAACCGGTCGGGCGCAACCCAGCCGCGAGATGGCCATCCATCTCGGCATAGTCCTCGACCTCTCACTGCGCGACCGCAACCAGCTGCTACTCGCTGCGGGATTCGCTCCTGCTTATCCGGAAACCGCCATCGATGAGCCCGCGATGGACCAGGTTCGCCACGTGCTCGAGTTCATCCTCAACGCCCACGAGCCCTATCCCGCGCTGGTGGTGGATCGCAAGTGGGATCTCGTGATGTCGAACCAGGCAGCCGGGCGTCTCACCGCACTCCTCATCGATCCGGCGAACGCTCCGGTGCAGCGCGGCGTCAATATCGCTCGCCTCAGCTTTCATCCCGAAGGGCTCCGGAAGGTCACCTCCAACTGGGCGGACGTGGCCACATCATTGCTGGCGAGGCTCGAGCGTGAGGTAGTCGACCGTCCCGGCGACTCCGCGCTCACCGACCTGCTCGCGGAGGTCCTCACCTACCCTGGCGTGGCCGACCTGCGGCAAGCAACCCGGCTGCCGACGGGCAACGACCTCCTCATACCGATCCATTACTCCACCGATACGCTCGAAGTCAGGCTGATGTCGACCATCTCGACCATCGGCGCTCCCTACGACATCACCCTTGAAGAGTTGCGGCTCGAGACGTTCTACGCGGCGGATGCCGAGTCGGATGCGACATTGCGCCGGCTGGCAGCCGACCTTTGATCAGCCCTCCAGAAAGGCTGCCAAGTCGTCGAACGATCCGTCTACGCCCTTGCCGTGTTCCGCTGCCGAGATACCATCAGGTGGAATCCCGATGTGGTGGTAGGTGAGCAGCGTGCCCTGGTCGACGGCTGCGAACTCGACAATGGCAACCTCGTCGAGCACCTCGTCGCCGGTTTGGTTGTAGCCGACGGGACCCTCCCAGTGCAGCGTGTACACGAGGCGCTGGTTGGGCACTATCTCGGCATACACGCCCGCGATCGCCCACTCATCGCTCCCCCACCCGCTGTCGTCATCGACCGGGGCGTCGCGTCGCACCCGGTAACGGCCTCCAATTCGAAGATCGATCTCGGCGCCGGGATTCGGTGCGTTCGCCCCCCACATCCATACCGCCGCTTGATCGGGTTCCACGAATGCGCGATACACCGTGTCGGGTGACGCCGTGAGGTGTCGTGTGATTTTGACATTGATTCCCGAATCGATTTCGACTGCCATGTGTTGGGCCTCCCCGTCTACGCGTCAAGCGGTTTCTACTCGTCGACTGGTCCGTCGAGGTGCTGCTCGAGCGCGTCCAGCGCATCGCCCCAGAACGCCGACATGAACTCGGCTGCGGGAACGAAAGCTCCCCGGCGCAGCCGAATGTGATGGGTACGTCCCTCCTTGCTCCGATCGATCAACCCGGCGGCCTGGAGAACTCGCAGATGTCTGCTCACGGCAGGTCCGCTCATTTCGAGTGGGGCGGCAAGTTCAGAGACGATGGCATCACCGCGCGCCAAGCGGCGCAACATCGTCCGTCGTGCTGGACTGGCCAGCGCCCCGAACAGATGGTCCAGGCGGCTCGCGTCAACTGATCGTTGACTGCTCACATCATTAACCATTCAGTTAACCATAGAGATGTGCGGCGAGCGTGACAAGGGGTCGGCAGTGCTTGCCGGTGCGTCCCCCGGCCGAGGCGCGGGATCTCGTCTCGGCCGGGCGGAGGCAACCGTTCAGCGCACCGGCATCAGGTGACGGAGGTGCTCGAGCTCACTCGACAGGCTCCGCCCGGATCGATCGTCGTGGTCATCGGGGAGTGCACCCAGACCAGCGGACGACCGGTGTGGCATCTTCGATGAAGACATGTCCGGTCCTTTCTGTGTGCTCCCGTGGAGGGAGCGGTGGTGGTCATCGCGTGACGAGGGCGTTACGCGCCTCTCCGTACTCCGCGAGTTCGTTTCCGTTTGCTTCTTCGACCCAGCGCGGGCTGCGTCGTTCCGTGACGCTGAGACGCCTCATGGCGTCGGAGACACGGTGCTGTTTCGTGTGCTGCACCTCCCCCTCCTTTCTTCATGTCGGGGCACCGGACATCGGTGCCTGCAGGGTGGTGAAAGAACGGTGATCCCGCCTCGAGCGGTCGAGGCCATCAGCGGCGCTTAGGCCGTATGTATGTCGTTGCCGTCAACAGCGTCGGTACGGTCGGAGCGAGATCACCATTCGTGGGACGAGGAGGAGTCGAACCTCCCGGCGACCTCCCGATGAGACTCGCCCCTGAATGTGTGCTGGGTTGTCAATGTGCACTTGCTCGGGCTGGGGGCGGTCATTAAAAAAAGCCGCCCGGTGGGCGGCTCCTCGGTACGTGGGTTGGTGAAGGATGATCAGTCGCACACCAACGTGGGACGAGGAGCCTGAATTGTGAGATCACCGGCCACTGGCGACAGTGCGGCGCGGGGGAAGGAGTCCGCTGGCGCGGTCGTGCCGGCGTCAATAGCGCAGATCGTGAACATGAAGCTCCTCCTCTCTCCCTCGTGAGCAGGCGTTTTGCGGTACGCCCTGGCTCGATCTCTCAGATTGTTGCCCGGAGACAACAATGCCGCGAAGAACCCATCGGGTTTTCACGGCCTGCCGCGACTATCGCACAGGTCGGCGCGACCTGTCAAGCGATTCCTGAGGTTGGGTAGCCGGCGGAGTTCCAGGATCGTTCTTCGGAGCACCGCTGAGCTTGATCCTGATCGCGGCAGGAAGGGTCGGTGTCCGCGCGACGGCAACGGCAGCCACTGCGATTGCCGTGATCACCGCGTACCTGGCCACCGCGGCCGTCTCGCGGTTCCTCGCCGCGCGAACGCCGAACCCCGAGATCGCGCCCGGAGCCGGCCGACCTTCCGGTAGCCTGCCCGCAGCAGCCGGCAGACGGACCCCACCGGAGACCATGGCCGAAGATTCGACGGCAACCGCAACCTACGATCTCGATGGCTATGAGCTGAGCGTCGTCACCGGTGCCGGGCCACGGTTGATCGGATTCCGCCGCAGTGGCGGTGCCCAGTTGTTCGCCAGCCTCGGCGACTTGAAGCTGAAGCATCCAGGCCTCCCGGACTACGCGCTACTTGGCGGTCACCGGCTGTGGCGAGCCCCTGAGGTCCCGGCCGTCACTTATGAACCAGATGATCGGCCGGTATCGATCGAACTGCAGACCGCGGAGGACGGAGCGTCAGCGGAGGTCACGCTGGTCGTCGAAGGTGCCCCCGAATCTGACGGTCTCGTCAAACGGCTCACAGTCAGTTCGCACGGTGGCTACATCATCGTCGACCACGAGCTGCGCAACGACTCCTGGAAACCAATCGAAGGTGCTCCGTGGGCCATCACCCAGATGGTCTCAGGCGGGATGGCCGTATTGCCACAGAATGACCGGCTCGTTGATCCGGAGGGGGTCCAGCCCAACCGCGCCGTCGTACTGTGGCCCTACACCGACCCCGGCGCTCCCGAGATCGCCTGGGACCGTGAAGCCATCCTGATCACAGGCTCTTCCGATCCTGCCCCGCTCAAGGTCGGTCAACGCAACGACCGCGGCTGGCTCGCCTACGCCGCGGCAGGCGAACTATTCGTGAAGTGGACGAGGCGGCACGACTCGAGCCGGCGCTATCTCGACCTCGACGCCACGATGCAGGTGTATCGCAACGATCGGTTCGTCGAACTCGAGACGATGGGATCGCCACAGGTCATTGCCCCCGGTCACGCGGCGAAACACCGCGAGACGTGGGCGATCTATCAGATCGGCGACGTCGACGCCGCCGCCTTGCCAGCAGCGATCCAGAGCCTGGATCTGCCGGGCACACCCGCGATGGCATAACCTCCACACTCAAGGCGTTTGGTACATCGCGACTCTCGAGCCCACTAGCCTTGCCGGCCGAATTGGCTCGCTTCACCTCACCACTCTCGGAGGAACCACATATGTCTGACTGGAATGCCGCCCTCATCCAGGAGTTCCGCGCCAACGGCGGAACGGTGGGCGGCAGGTTCGTAGGCGAACCCCTCTTGCTGCTCAACTCGACGGGAGCCAAGAGCGGTATGCAGCGCACGAGTCCCGTCCTGTACTCCACCTCAGGCGATGGCTACGTCGTTATCGCATCGAAGGCGGGGGCGGACTCCCACCCGGCCTGGTACTACAACCTCCTCGCCAACCCCGAGGCAACCATCGAAGTCGGGGAACAGACGATCGCAGTCAAGGCGAGGGAGGCTGTCGGAGATGAGCGAGCCAGCCTTTTCGCCAACCAGGCCGCGCGGTTCCCATTCTTCAACGATTACCAGGCCGGTACGGAGCGGACCATCCCGGTCTTCGTGCTGACGCCGACCACCCCGTAGACCACAGCTCCGCCGCAGCAAGGAAGGCCGGCCGGTGACAAAACCCGCCAGCGGGGGCGATCTCCCCCCGCCTGAGGATGATGGCAGGCTGCTCAGCGCAGACGCCGGGAGCCATCAGGACGCTTACGGGCCGGCGGAGTGGGGTCTTGTCGTCACGACGTCCCTCATCTGGGGCGCCTCTTTCCTCTTGATCGCGGTCAGCCTGGAAGCGTTCTCCCCTGGGGTGATCGCGTTTCTGCGAGTCGTCCTCGGGGCCGCCACCTTGGCGCTGTTCTCGCGAGCCCGCAGGGTTATCGAGCGACGAGACCGCGCTCGCATCGTATTTGTCGGGATCATCGGCATCGCGATGCCGGCCTACCTGTTCGCAGTGGCGGAACAGTCCGTGGACTCGGCTGTCGCCGGCATGCTGGTATCCGGCGTGCCGATCGTGAGTGCCGCGATATTCGCACTCGTCACCAAACGACTCCCCGGCCCTCGCCAACGCCTGGGCCTGCTCGTTGGCTTCGTGGGCATTTTCATGCTGGCGTTGCCCGAACTCCGGGGAGCGCAGGCGGCACCGCTCGGCGTTGCGCTGGTCTTGCTGGCGGTCGCTGGGTACGGCGCATCCAACAACGTTTACGTCCCGATCGGACGCAAGTACGGGGCACTGGCAGTGCAGCTGTGGTCACAGGTAGTGGCGCTGGTGGTGCTGCTCCCGGCAGGCCTGCTGGGTTGGTCGGATTCGACGTTCGCGGTGAAGCCGGCCATGGCACTGCTTGCCCTCGGAGTGCTTGGGACCGGAATCGCCCGTGCCGCTCACGTCGAACTCGTCACCAGGGTGGGCCCGGCGCGCGGCACAATCTCTGCCTACATCATTCCGGTTGTGGCGCTCGTTCTCGGAGTGGTGCTACTCAACGACGAGGTCGCCCCGCTCCAGATTTCCGGAGTGGCGGTCGCACTCCTCGGAGGCTGGCTGATCAGCCGCAAGGCGCACTAGCGCGGCCGCCTCTGAAATGCGAGCAGGTCACATGGTCTGCTGGTCGGCGAGGTCCGCATCGCGCACGACCCGATCCGGCGTAACGCATGGGAGGCGAACTCAAGAGTGTCCCGGTGGTGCTCTTCACTACTGAAGACAGATGTGCCCGGAAGCTCCGTACGGTGCCATTGGTGTACTTGGCAGATGGAGCCCGTCTCTTGGTCGTGGCCTCCTATGCGGCCGAACCTGGCAGCCCAACGGGCAGGTGGTTCAAGTCTCCAGGACGCACCAATCACACACGTCGGTAGCTTGAGAGTGCTGCGGTCTGCCGCCTGGATCCAGCACTCGCAGCCGCGATCGCGTACCGTCTGCACAACAGCCACGAACCTGAGAGCCCGATGCGGCGCACCGTTGTCTTCGACGTGAACGAGACCCTGCTCGACCTGCGCGCCCTCGATGTCCATTTCGCCCGCATCTTCGGCGATGCCACGGCCCGCACCGAATGGTTCTGGCTGGTGCTCCGCAACGCCCTGACGCTGACGGTGACGCGCGACTATCACGACTTCGTTGCGGTCGGCCGCGCTTCCCTCCAGATGGTGGCCGAAGCAAAGGATGTGGTGCTTGCACCCAATGACCTGGAAGCGGTGGCGGCAACAATGGCCTCGCTCCCTCCCCACGGCGACGTTGACCGCAATCTTGCTCGGCTCGCAACCGCCGGGACCACGGTGGCTGCGCTGACCAATTCGCCGCGGCCGCTGGCGGTAACGCAACTCACCAACGCCGGCATCATCGACCACTTCAACGAGATCTTGTCTGTCGACACGGTGGAGCGATTCAAGCCGGCGGCAGACGTGTACGAGAGCGCTGCCGCCCGATTGCAGGTGCCGGTCGACGCGATGACGATGGTGGCTGCCCACGACTGGGATATCGCTGGAGCTATGCGTGCAGGGACTCGCGGGGCATTCGTACAGCGTCCCGGAATGGTGTGGAACCCGCTGTACCCTCCACCGGACATCTCCGAACCGGACCTGGACAAGGTGGTCGACCGGATCCTGTCCGGCTGACCGGTCGTGTCCTCAGTCTTTGTCGCCGCGCTCCCGCTGGAGAAATCGAGCCCGCTGGTAGTCCATCCCGCCGACCCATGCGATCGCAAACGTCGCGCTGAGCAGGAGAATGAGCAATGCCGCTTCTGGCATCTTTGCCTTCCTTCCCGCCAGGATCCGACCAGCCCGTGCCGCGCCTGAGCTACTCCCACCCTGCTCGGTCCAACCTCGCTACGCAAGTGTCATCGGTCACATAGTCCGTTCCGGGTCAGGAAGCGCCCACCCGGCTTCAGAGCAGGGGACAGACGATCAGTAGTCGATCAGTACCAACAGAGAGGCGTTGGTGACCCTGCCGTCGTTACTCCCTCCGGCACCAATCCCGCGCATCGGCAGATCGGGAAACTCGGCGTCCACATCACGGACCAGCGTGAAGATCCGCTCCAGGTTGACGTATGCGGTCAACGAATCGCCTGCAACCGCGGCGTCAAGTTCCTGGTACAGCGTGGCATCCGTCAAGCCACCCGACCCTTCGAGATAGTCGACCACCACGGACGCAGGCGAACCGACCAGCAACGCTTCCTGTGTGAGCGCATAGGCCATCAACTCGCTGCCATCGGCGATAACGACGGTCGGATTCTCACCGAACAGGTCGATACCCTCGCCTTGCGCCAACTCCTCGATCGAGCCAATGGCGGTGGCAACCGGCTCCGCGTCACCGACCCCGAGCGCCCCCAAAACGCCGAGGGAAGCACCAGTCTGGTCGGCAATCACTCCCCCGGCGGCCTCAACGACGGCGAGAAGCGTCTCACCGCCGAACGCCGGGATCAACTCACCGAATACGTCAACCCCGAGGAATTCCTCTGCTTCGGCCGACATCGCCTGGAACCCCTCCGGATCTTCCGAGCGCAGCGCATCGAGCACGCCTTCGTCGTAGAGCCCTTCTGGAAGGACGAATGCGAGGTAGCCGAGCGTGTCCTCCGGCAAGCTCTCGATCACCCGAGTCGGGGGATCGAGGGGCAGGTCGCTCGCACTCTCCTGCACCTGGGCCAGATCGAACTGCACGCCATCGTTGCGCAATGTGAAGCCAACCCCGAAAGCCTCAAGGCTGGGCACCTCCGCACCCGTCACGCCTGGTCCGACGAAAGCGGTCGTGAGATCGGTGATCGACTGGAAGAACTCTGACCCGAAGTACATCGTCACAAGACGATCCGACGGCAGTTCGGCTACGACCTCATTGAAGGCAGTCTCATCGAGCAGCGAGACTCCCTCTCGCGCGTCGAGCGCCCGGTTGATCGTCCGCATGGTGGGGGCCACCAACAGTACATCACCGTCGAGCCACACAACGAAGGTGGTGGAACCGTCTTCGGCGAGAATCCAGCGGTCGCCGCCGCGCGCCGGCGACCGCTCCACGGTGGCGCCGGAATCGATGGTCGCCTGGTCGGTCAGAACCTCGATGGTGGCGGCCGCAGCCGCTCGATCTCGAACCGCAACGCTCAGGAGCATGTCGGGATCGCCCTCGAAATCCTCGGGAAGCCACGCGGCCATCGACACTGAGCGCCCGATCCACGGAATCACGTCATCCGTGAGCGTGATCCCGAGTTCCGCCTCCATCTCCTCGTCGATCTCCTGCAACAGGTCGACGTCCGCCGAATCGATCTCCCCGACGGCGGCGAGCGGCTCGGCAAAGGCGCTGACCAGACGATCTACCCGATCCGTGTCCCGTACCTGAAGCAGATCGAAACTGATCACGATGTCCGCGTCTGGGGGCACAGCTCCTGCTGCCGCAAACGGCTCACCAACGAGATTCCGGTAGGCGAATGCAGCCCCCACGGCAGCAACCAGCACGATCCCCAGAACGATCCCGCCGATGACCAGGCCGCGCCTGGAGGCGCCCCGCGTTGCCGTCTCAGGTATCAGCGGTATCGGGTCCGGGCCTTCCGGTACTGAACCCTGCGGTGTATCGAAGTCAGCCATGGCTATCCATCGGAGCCGAAGACGTCTCGCTTGAGACTACGCCCTCCGGGCCGCCCTCGGAAGGCCCAATCGCGATCTGGCACAGCCGGGGGGCGGTCCCTCAAATCAGACCGACTGCCAGGACGGCTTGCCAGCAAACGTCTCCCGGTAGTAATCCGCCAGTTCGAGCTTAGAAGCGGCCGCATCGTCGAGTACCACGGTGGCATGGGGATGAAGCTGGAGGGCAGATGCGGGCACCATTGCGGTGAGCGGACCTTCGATGGCTCGTGCCACGGGCCCGGCCTTGTCCGGCCCGGTCGCGGTCAACACGAGGTGCCCGGCATCGAGAATGGTGCCGACCCCCTGAGTCACAACGTGGCGAGGTACCTGATCGAGGTTGTTGTCGAAGAAGCGCGCGTTGTCTGCCCTCGATGCGGCTGTCAGAGTCTTCAGCCGGGTGCGCGAACCCAGCGAGGACGAGGGTTCGTTGAAGCCGATGTGTCCATCGGTTCCGATGCCGAGCAGCTGAAGGTCGATACCGCCGACCGCAGCGATGGTCGATTCGTAGCGGTCCCCCGATGTCTCCAAGCCGGCGTCTGCCACGTCGGGGGAGTGCAGATTCTCCTTGGGGAGGTCGATGCGTGAAATGAATTCACGCTCGATGAAAGCCCTGTAGGACTGAGGGTCGCCCGCCTCGAGCCCTACGTATTCATCCAGCAGGAAGACCTGCACGGCGGCGAAGGAGATCTCCTCGCCCTCATATCGGCGGACGAGTTCGGCGTAGGTGGCAAGGGGCGAGCTTCCGGTGGCCAAACCCAAAACCGAAGCCGAACCTGTGGCGAGCAGCCGCGAGATGCCGTCCGCGACGACCCGTGCGCCATCACGCGGCGTGGGGGTGATGATGACTTCTATGTCATTCTCCCTTCGCCACCGCCCCCGCTGTCAGCGTTGTCGTCGTGGTCAGGAAAGCGCGGCGTCGAGCGTGATCTCCACGTTGCCTGCCAACGCGTTGCTGACAGGGCAGCCGTCTTTGGCGATCACTGCAATCGCTGCGAAGCCGTCTGCGTCAAGGCCGGGCACGGTGCCGCGAACCGTCAGCGCCATCGTGAGCAGCCGCCAGCCCGCATCTGTCTTGCCCGCCGTCGCCAGCGCCGAAGTCTCGAGGTTCTCGGCCAGGTGGCCTGCTTTGGCGAGTTCGTTCGAAAGCGCCATCGAGAAGCATGCGGCATGAGCAGCAGCAATGAGTTCCTCGGGGTTCGTCTTGCCGTTCGCGGCCTCGGTACGGCTGGCCCAGCTCACCGGCAGCGCCACGGCTGCTCCGCTTTCGAGTGTGGTCGTGCCGGCGCCTTCGAAGAGGTTGCCCTGCCAATTAGCGCTTGCCTTGCTCAGCATGTGTGCTCCTTTGATCTCTCGGCGGCCAAGGATACGAGCTGGTGTCGTGCTTCGTGACGCCGCGGTCCTCGCAACGTGCGGACTCGGCAGTGCAAAACCGTTTAGCCCGGAGGTGTCGGTACGATCCCGAGTCAGCAACTGAGGAACCCCGTGCTCCGCCCAGTCATCCTGATCGCGTCCCTCACCTTGCTCCTCGCCGCCTGCGGAGGATCAGACGGCACCGTCGCCACGGTCAACGGGGAGGACATTCCCCTCGATGCTGTGCAGAGCCTCCAGTACGACGCCGAGACCGAACTCACCATGGCTGAGTACGTCGAATTGCTCGACGTGTACATCGCGTGGACGGCCTTCACCCAGCAGGCGCGCGAGCAGTTCGGGATCGAGCCGGCAGAGGACGACATCCAGACTGAGATCACGAAAATCCTGTTCGAATCCGGCGCCCCCACCCAGGAAGCCTTCCTCGAGGCGCAGAACATTTCCGTCGAAGGGCTGCGACTGACGGCTATCCAAATCCTCATCGAGGAGGGGCTAGAGACGGCCTTGGCCCAGGAGGTAGAAGAGGTATCGCTCTCCGATGCCGAGGCCGCACTCACCGAGTTCCCAGCCGACTTCACGGACGTCTGTCTCACCCACATCCTGCTTCCGACCGCGGAGGAAGCTACCGCAGTGATCGGCCGACTCGAAACGGGGGCCGATTTCGCCGAGTTGGCAGGCACGCTGTCCCAAGACCCGAGCAGTGCTCCGGTGGGAGGCGATCTCGGGTGCGCAGCTGCGTCGGAGTTCGTTCCCGAATTCGGAGCCGCCGCCCTTGTGGAGCCGGTCGGTGAGGTATTCGGACCTCTCCAGACCGACTTCGGCTTCCACGTGATGGTGGTCGCCAGCCGGGTAGACCCGACCGTCGAGGACGTGCAGGCGACCCTACAGAGAGCCGAAATATTCGAGCGAATCGATACCTGGTACATCGACACCCTGGCTCAAGCCGACGTCACCGTCGACCAGAAGTACGGCACCTGGCAATCGGGGTCGACGGCCCGCATCGTGCCCCCGGAGGAGTGACCCGGACCGGAGGTACGTCGGACCGGGATTGGAGACGTCAGCCGTCGAGCTTCTCGTCGAGATCCCGAAGTCGTTCCGAGATTGCGTCTGGCAGGGTGGCGGCGAGTGCAGGATCAGATCTCACGAGACGACGAAACGAAGTCGCATCAAGGGCAAGCAACCGCAACTGCGTGACCGCGGTCACCGTTGCCGTTCGGTCCACTCGATCCAGCACCGCGATCTCGCCGAAGTAGTCGCCGGGTCCGAGCGTGGCGATGCGGGCCCCATCTGCGGAAACACTCGCCTTCCCCTCGATGATGACGTGGAGCGCGTGGGCCCTGCCGACCCCCTGTCGCACTATCACGTGTCCCGCTTCGTGGGTGACGTCGGCGGCCATTGCGCTCACCTGCTCGAGTGACTTGTCTGGCACGTCGACGAACAGCGGCACCCCGCGAAGCAAGACGACGAAGTTGGAATCTGTGGGCACCTTGCCTCCTGGATCCGTCCTGTGCACTGCGACGTGAATCCTACGTGTCGGGCGCCGCAGGCGCGGCCTGGCGAGTATTCGGGACTCGAGGTGATACGACAGCGAGACGTTGCGGCTTTGTGGATCAGTTCTCTAGGCCACAGGCTCGTTCGCACAACAGCGGGTTCACCGTAGCGAACATCCCGTTCCGGTTTTCGACACCGGGGACGACCCACGCGTGCAGCATCCACAAATCCGTTCCGTTTACCCAGTCGCCCTCGCATTCGTCTGGGGAGACGTCCTGGTCCACGAGATACCCGTTGTCGAAGCACACTTCTAGGTGCCGGTGCCACTGGTCCGCTTCCCCTGCAAACCCCTCAGGCGCTTCGGGTGACGCCACCCAATAGGAGAAGGCGATCAACTCCGGACCCTTCCCCCGTTCCAGTTCGTCCATCAGGATCATCGAGGGAGCGGCAGGATCGAACGCTCGATCCACGAGAGACCATTTGATCCAATGCGCGCCGGTGCCGTCCGTGATGCTGGAGCCCTCGACGTAGCCTGCCGCCGCGGCCTCCTCGGCAGTGTCCAATCCTGTGACTGCCTCTTGGGCGGCACGTAGCTGGGCGGCGAGGGTCTCGTGCTCCTCCGCTGTCATCTCCTCATGCTCGTGGCTCGAACCATCATGGTGGCCGTGGGCCTCCATGTCGTGGGGGACGCTGGCGCTTCGACTCCGGGCAAGTCCTGCCAGTGCCACGGCTTCGGCGCGTGGGAGTGCGGATCGATCGACTCCGTCTGAGAGCATCTCCGCGTCTGCGGCAGCGTCTGCTGCCTCCACTGCGAAGTAGATGGCGAAGGCGGCGGTGACCAACAGGAGGCCGAGCAGCAACAGAGCCAGGTATCGCGGAACGTAGTGGCGTGGCCGCTCTGAAGCGCGACTTGTGTCGGGGGGGCTGTCCATCGCAGACACCATAATATTCCGGGAAGGCCTCGCGGGCGGAGTTGCTTGCGTCTCCGGCTTGTTTCGCAGGACAAGAGCACCAACTCAATGAACCGGCGACGCAGGCCGACCGCCCGCCCAGCCCCCTCCGTTGCTTGACACTCTGCGGTCCGAGCGCGACACTTCTTGGAGGCCGTGAACGCAGCATCTGCGTGCGCGGCCCTTTGTCTGCCATGAGCCCCACGGGGTGCCTGCAGACACCAGACGGGACCGGGTCCACCCGGTCGGAGCGAACAGGAGCCATTTCGATGCTGAGAGCACACTGCACCAGCGCCACGAATCCGGCTCACCTCGTGGCGATGAGATAAGGCCCTAGCGGCCCACCAGAGCCGGTGCCGCGGTCATCGACCGCGCCCGAGTGTTCGTTTGCGGAGGCTTCGCCTCCACCGACCGAAAGCCCACCCAATGATTCCCGTTCGCGCCTACCTGAAACTGCTGGCCCGGTACCTGCGGCCGATGCGGGGTCGCGTGGTCGTGCTCTGGCTGGTGCTGATCGCCGTCATCGCCCTCCAGCTACTCAACCCCCAGCTCATCCGGGCCTTCCTCGACGAAGCCGCCGACGGAGCCACCGTGTCGGATCTCATCCCGCTGGCGATCTGGTTCATCCTCATCGCCATCGCCCACCAGGCACTCTCGGTGTACGCCACCTACATCGCCGAGGACGTCGGCTGGAGTGCCACCAACGTGATGCGTCGCGACCTCGCCGACCACGTATTACACCTCGACATGGGATTCCACAAGCGGAACACCCCCGGCGAACTGATCGAGCGCATCGATGGAGATGTCACCGCGTTGTCGAACTTCTTCTCGGCGTTTGTCATCCGGGTGCTCGCCAACTTCGTGCTGATCGTTGGCATCCTCATCTTGCTGTGGATCGAGAACCCGTGGGTGGGTCTCGGGCTCACCGTGTTTTCGCTGATCGCATTCGTCGGCATGATCGGCGTGCAGGGAGTGGCCGTCCCCTGGTGGAAGGCGGTGCGAGCCCGTTCCGCCGAGTTCTTCGGCAATATCGGCGAGCAGCTCGGTGGCACCGAGGACACCCGAGGCAACGGCGGAACCGGTTACATGATGTACCGATTCACGCTGACGATTCGCGCCTGGCTGCCGGAAGAGATACAGGCTCGCTTCGGCTTCGCTGCCCTGTGGGGCATGAGCATCGGCTCCTACGTCATCGGGACTGCACTCGTCTTCTGGCTTGGCTCGGTCCTCTATGGCAACGGCACCCTGACGATCGGCTCCGTCTACCTGATTCTCCATTACACCGAGATGACCCGACACCCGATGGAGCAGATTCGCGCTCAGATGGAGGACTTCCAGAAGGCAGGTGCCGGTATCTCACGCGTGGAAGAGCTCTTTGCCGCCGAAAGCGCACTGCCGATCGGTGGAGATACCCGCATTCCGTCTGGCCCGCTCAGCATCGAACTCGATGATGTCACCTTTGCGTACGACGAGGACGGCGACGGGGTTCCAGACCGAGTCCTCCACGACATCAGCTTCGCAGTGGGGCCCGGCCGCGTCATCGGTGTGTTGGGTCGCAGTGGCTCCGGCAAAACCACTACGGCCCGGCTCCTGACCCGGCTCTACGACCCTGGCACCGGAATCGTCAGCCTCGGCGGCGTACCAGCCCGCGATGCTCACCTCGACGACCTGCGCCGCCATGTGAGCATGGTCACCCAGGACGTGCAGTTGTTCCGCGCCTCGGTGCGGGACAACCTCACGTTCTTCGACTCGAGTATCACCGACGAGCAGCTCATCGCGGTCATCGGTGAACTCGGCCTCACTCCGTGGCTCGAAGGACTGCCGGAGGGGCTCGACACCCTGCTCGAGTCCGGCAGCTCCGGCCTGTCCGCGGGGCAGGCCCAGCTCCTGGCCTTCACGCGGATCTTCCTGAAGAACCCCGGCCTGGTGATCCTCGACGAGGCATCATCGCGACTCGATCCTGCGACTGAGGCCATGATCGAGACGGCGGTCGACCGACTCCTGCAAAACCGAACCGGCTTCATCATCGCCCACCGCCTCGACACCGTCACCAGAGCAGACGACATCCTGATCCTCGAGGAAGGACGAATCGTCGAGTTCGGCGCCAGGGAAGCCCTGGTCGCCGATCCAGATTCCAGATTTTCCCGACTCCTCGTAACCGGCATGCAGGAGGTGCTCGCATGACCACCAAACGAGCCTCTGTGCCCACCGGCAGGGCGTTGTGGAGCCTCGTTCGGGCCTTCCCAGCCCGCTACGCCACCAATGTGGCGCTGTGGACCCTGATTTGGGTGATCCCGATCATCCCCGGCCTGATCATCAAGGCGTTCTTCGACGGCCTAGAGACAGAAGGTGCTGCGTTCGACGTCACAACCCTGATTGCGGCGCTGCTCGCCTACGGGGTGGCCCGCGTCGTGATCATGTTCATCGCCATGTGGAACGACGTGAACTTCAGCTTCCGAGTGAGCAGCCTGCTGCGCCACAACATGCTCGAGCGAATCTACGAATTGCCGGGCGCCCAGGCGATCGACGAATCCCCGGGCGAGACAATCAGTCGATTCCGCGAGGACGTCGAGCACACCTCCGAAGCCCTGACCTGGACTGTGGATGTGATCGGCTCCCTCGTCTTCGCGCTGCTCGCAATGACAATCCTCGTCGGGATCGATCCCTGGATCACACTGTTCGTATTTGCTCCCCTGGTGATCGTGATCGGTATCGCCGAGCGCGCAGGCAGCCGGATCCGCCGGAACCGGGTTGCCGCCAGGGAGGCAACCGCGGTTATCACCGGTGCGATCGGCGAGATGTACGGGTCGGTGCAGTCCATCAAGGTCGCAGGAGCTGAGGACCGGATGCTCGAGCACTTCTCTGCGCTCAACGAGGTGCGCCGCAAGGCGATGGTACGCGACCGGGTCCTCACCGCATCGCTCGAGTCGGTGTTCTGGAACACCCTCAACATCGGCACCGGGCTGATCCTCGTGCTGGCCGCAACCTCGATGTCTGAGGGAACGATGACGGTCGGTGAGTTCGCCCTCTTCGTGTACTTCCTCAACTTCGTCACAGACGCCGTCTACTTCATGGGATTGTTCATCGCTCGCTTCCGACAGGCGGGGGTCTCCGTCGACCGAATGGTCGAACTGATGCGCGGCGCTCCATGGCAACGGCTGACGCGAAGGGCTGACCTGGCGCTTCGCGGGTCTATCACGCACCCCGCAGGAGTTCCGGATGCTGCGACGGACCGGCTGCAACGGGTAGAGATCCGCCAACTCACCTTTCACTATCCGAGGTCACACGCCGGCATCGACAACGTCGACCTCACAGTCGAGCACGGCAGCTTCACCGTCATCACCGGGCGCATCGGGGCCGGAAAGACCACCTTGCTGCGAGCAGTCCTCGGTCTGGTCGCCGCAGACGGCGGCGAAGTGAGCTGGAACGGGGTAAGCGTCGAGACGCCGGATCGTTGGTTCGTGCCACCTCATGCCGCCTATACGCCCCAGGTGCCGCAGCTGTTCTCCATGACTCTGCGAGACAACCTGCTGCTCGGGCGTGACGACAGCGATGAGCGGATCCATGAAGCGATCCGTGCCGCGGCGCTGGAGCAGGATTTGGCCGGCATGCCGGAAGGGCTCGACACGCTCGTAGGGCCCCGCGGGATGCGACTCTCCGGCGGACAAATCCAACGCGCCGCGGCAGCCCGCATGTTCCTGCGCAGCCCCGACCTCTATGTCTTCGACGATTTGTCGAGCGCACTCGACGTCGAGACCGAGCAGACATTGTGGGAGCGACTGTTCACCGGCGAAGGAGACGCAACCGCGATGGTGGTGTCCCATCGCAGGCCGGCGCTGCAACGTGCCGATCAGATCATCGTGATGAAGGACGGCAGAATCGATGCAGTGGCTCCCGGAGTGGACGCTGCATTGGCGGCGTCAGATGAGTTCCGTCTCCTGTGGGAGGGCTGGCTCGAAGCATCCGAGTGATCGCCCCGGACGCACGCAGAACCCAGCCGCGTCAAGATTCGATCGAGACGATCTCGATCTCGAAGGTCAGGAACTCTCCGGCGAGAGCATGGTTGGCGTCGATGACCACCATGCCGTCATTGATCTCGACCACGGTGACGCTCTGGCCCTGCCCGCTGACCAGAGTATCGCCTGCCTGCGTCCCCTCCGGTACCTGCGCGACGGGCACCTCGATCAACGCGTCCGCGTTCTTCTCACCGTAGGCGTCTGCGGGGGCGAGGCGCACGGTCTTGATCTCGCCGAGCTTCATTCCCTGCACCGCATTGTCGAAGCCGACGATCATCTGGCCGCTTCCGACCGAGAACGTCAGCGGCGTATCCCGATCGCGGGATGAATCGAACTGCTCACCGGAATCAAGCGTGCCGACGTAGTGAACGGACACGGTGTCCCCAATCGCCACCACAACACCGTCTCCGGCCGCAACATCCGAAGGAGCCTCCGTCGTCGTCGTCTCAGCAACCGCAGCGGCCGTAGTCGTCGTCTCAATGCCTTCGGTGACGCTGCCACATGCGGATGCAACCAGGCCGAGGGCGCCGAGGGACGCGATCAGCCAGCGGATGTTCATCGGGCGGGACATATCAGGCTCCAAACGGGGATATCAGCTGGCCGCAGATTAGACATTGGCCGCCGCTACCGGTTGCTTCCGGCATGGCCGCGAGCCGGAGACCACCATCCTTTGAACCCCGGAAACCGCGACCCGATGAAACCCGTAAACCACGACCCGGTATCCTGGGCTTCTGAGCATCGACCCAGGAGTATCCAGGAACGTGCCGCGATTCAGGCCCGACATCGAGACCATCCCCACGTACGTCCCCGGCAAGCCCATCGACGAGGTCTCACGAGAACTAGGTATCTCGGATATCGTCAAGCTCGCATCCAACGAGTTCCCACTTCCCCCGTTCCCTGAAGTCCGGGCGGCCATCGCAGATGCAGCCGCCGAAGTGAACCGGTACCCCGAAGACTCGTGCTACTACCTCACCAATGCCCTTGCCGAGGTCCTCAACGTTCGCGCAGACCACGTCTGGCTGGGAGCGGGCAGCACCCAACTGATCCGGAGTGTGGCAGCCGCGGTCGGCAGTCCGGGAACCTCCGCGGTGTACGCGTGGCCCTCCTTCATCGGATATCGAATCGCGACGGCGATGGCGGGTGCTGAGGCCATCGAAGTGCCGGTTGACGGGTCCGGCCGCCACAACCTCGGCGTTATGCAGGCCGCGATCAAGACCGATACCACCCTGGTCTACGTCTGCAACCCCAACAACCCGACTGGAACGACCGTCCCGGACCAGGCGCTCAGTGCCTTCATCGCATCGGTTCCTGAAGATGTCCTCATCCTCGTAGACGAGGCCTACTACGAATTCGTCACCGCACCCGACTACGCCACCCAGCTTCCGGCAGCCCTGGAACGCGACAACGTCATGGTGGCACGCACCTTCTCGAAGATCTACGGACTCGCCGGGCTCCGCGTGGGGTACGCGGTGGCGCGGCCCCAGCTCATCTCCGCCCTGCGACGAACTCAACTGCCGTTCGTGGTCAATAACCTCGCGCAGGTCGGTGCACTCGCCGCGCTGGGCTACCCGGACCGACTGGCCGAACGTGTCGAGGAGAATGCGGCAGGACGCGATCATCTCGAATCGGCATTCGAGCGGCGCTCGATCCCGTACTACCCGAGCCAAACCAACTTCGTGGCGTTCACGCCACCCCTCCCACCCGGCGAGTTCGCGAACTTGATGCTGCGCGAAGGAGTGATTGTGCGGCCGCTCGGGGCCCTGGTTCGGGTGACGGTTGGACTTCCAGACGAGAACGATCGCTTCCTTGCGGCACTCGACAGTGTCCTGGCAGGAGCGGGAACCGGAGGCTCCGCGTGAGCGACGCAGCCAAGCTCGAACTCGACCCGCGCCAGATCATCACACCAGACGGGACACTCGTCGGCGAACCTCCAGACATCACAGACCAAGAAGCCGTCGACATGTACCGCCTCATGGTGTTGACCAGGCAACTCGACCGCAAAGCGACCGCAGCGCAGCGCCAAGGCAGGCTCGGAACCTACGCGATGTCTGAGGGCCACGAGGCCGTGCACATCGGTTCTGCCCTGGCGTTCGCTCCGGACGACTTCATCTACCCCGCCTATCGGCAGCACGGAGTGCAGGTAGCCCGGGGCATGCCGCCCGAGGTCGTCTACTCGTACTGGAGGGGCCTCCCCAACGAGGAGTGGGACGTCGCCAGATACAACATGATGTCGATCGCGGTCCCCATTGCGAGCCAGATCCCCCAGGCGGTTGGGCACGCCTATGCGACTCGCCGGCGGGGCGAGAACGTGGTGGTCGCGACGTACTTCGGGGACGGCGCCACCTCGGAGACCGACTTCCACTCCGGCCTCAACCAGGCAGGCGTGTGGAAGACGCCCAACGTCTTCATCTGCGAGAACAACTTGTACGCGATCTCAGTCCCCTACGAGAAGCAGACGGGCTCAGAGACGATCGCGCAGAAGGCACTGGCCTATGGCATGCACGGAGTCCGCGTCGACGGCATGGACGTGCTTGCCATGTACCAGGTGACCCGGGAAGCCGTGGCGCGGGCACGAGCAGGCGAAGGTCCGACCCTCATCGAGGCCTTGTGCTTCCGCTACGGGCCCCACGCCACCGCAGACGACCCCAACCTCTATCGCGACGATGCCGAAGTGGCAGCCTGGCGTGCCAAGGACCCGATCGACAGGTACCGCTCCTATCTCACCGCACGCGGCCTCTGGGATCCGGCAGATGACGGAGCGTTGGTTGCAGAGGGGGAAGCCACCTTCGGCCGCGCACTCGAGGCAATCGAGGCAATCCCCGAACCGGATAGGGCCAGCGTGGTACGTGATGCCTACGACAAGGTGCCGGATCTGTTGATCGACCAACTCCACACCATCCAACGCCGCGCCGGTGAACCCGAGACCGAGTTTGCCCCCAACGAACGTTGGCGGCTCGACCCCGACCCCGCACCCAATCCGAGCGCCCCCGCAAAAACGATGGCCACCGCTATCAACGAGGCCCTGCACGCTGCGATGGCTGCCAACGCAGACACCCTGCTGCTCGGCGAGGACGTCGGCGTGGCAGGTGGCGTTTTTCGGATCACTCAAGATCTCTACAACGAGTTCGGCGAGGGCCGAGTCATCGACACTCCGATCAACGAATCGGGCATCGTCGGCGCAGCGATCGGTATGGCGATCTCGGGAAGTAGGGCCATCGCCGAGATCCAGTTCGAAGGATTTGTCTACCCCGCTTTCGACCAGATCGTTTCCCACCTGGGCCGAATCCGGTTCCGCACCCGGGGCCACGCCTCGGTGCCGGTTGTCGTGCGGTTCCCCACCGGCGCGGGCATCGGCGCCCACGAACACCACTGTGACAGCCCCGAAGCCTTCTTCATGCACGCCCCCGGCCTGGTCGTCGTGGTCCCCTCGACCGCATATGACGCCAAGGGCCTGTTGACCGCGGCATTGCGAGGCGCTGATCCCGTCATCTTCATGGAGCCGAAGGTGCTGTATCACGCCGCCAAGGACCCGGTCCCGGACGACAACTATGAGGTGCCGCTCGGCGTCGCCCGCACCCGACGCGCAGGAAGCGACCTCACGCTCGTCACCTATGGAGGGATGGTGCCCGTTTCAGTGCGTGCGGCAGAAGCCGCGGCCGTCGAGGGGATGTCGGTGGAGATCATCGATCTGCGCACCATCTACCCCTGGGATGTCGAAGCGGTCGTCGCCAGCGTTGACCGAACCGGCCATCTGCTCGTAGTCCAGGAACCGCAGCGGACGGGCGGAGTCGCCGCCGAAGTCGCGGCGACCATCGCCGAGCGCTGCGGCTACTCGCTCGAAGCACCAATCCAAAGAGTGGGCGCTACCGACGCGCCGTGGCCGCAGTTCGCGATCGAACGGCATGCACTCATCGACGAGGGGCAAGTGCTGGCTGCAATCCGCGAGACCGTCGCCGGCTGACATCGCACCCCTGCATTACGTCCTCGGACTGGTTCGCTGCGAGCGCCAAGACGGCCAGTCAAACATGCCAGACGCGACGAAACCCGCACAAGTGCGGGATTCCGTCGAGAAGGAGAACGTCCGGCGGCTTGGATCACCTCAGCCTATTGCTTTGGTTACTGCCGTCCGTTCCATATCGGTTGTGCGACGGGAGTGGCCGGGCCACCGTCCGTCTGGGAACTGTGTGGGGCCTCGTGTGAGGTCCCGCCCGGTCACCCACCACAAGTATCGGTCGAAGCGGCCGAGAGTTGAGCGAGCTCGGGCAAAATGAGTCGCTCGACCTATTGGCGCCCCCTGGACGAAAAGCTGGTCGTGCCAGGGGTTTCGGGTCTGCTTTCGAGGTACCAACGTTCCACCGTGTATCGAGCGCTTCACGATGGTGGGGCAAATCGGCCGGCCGCTTTTCGACGGCTGCGGAGAGATTCGCGATACCACCCGAGGATCTATCCTCGGCACATGACCGTCTACCGAGCTCCGTTGCAGGACATCGAGTTCCTCTATCGCTACGTCCTGGATCTCGCCGGCATCTGCGAACTGCCTAGTTTCGAACATGTCGAGCCGGATCTCGTGTCCGGCATTCTCGAGGAAGCAGCCAGGTTCATGGAGGAAGTCGTGGCCCCGACCAATCGGATCGGCGACACGGTCGGGGCGATCCACAATGAAGACGGGTCGGTCACTATGCCGCCGGAGATTCGTGCTGCCTACGCCAAATACGTGGCCGCGGGTTGGAACGCCGTCACGGGCTCAGCCGAATATGGAGGCCACCAATTCCCCGGGCTGGTGGCCATCGCCACCCAAGAGATGATGACGACGGCGAACATGGCGCTCTCGCTGAACCCGATGTTGACCGCCAGCACGATCCTGGCGCTCGAACAGCACGGCTCGGATGAGCAGAAAGCACGGTATCTGGAGAAGCTCATCAGCGGTGAGTGGACCGGAACCATGGTGCTGACCGAACCGGAGGCAGGGTCCGATGTCGGGGCACTCACTACGAAAGCGGAACCGGCGGAAGACGGCACCTGGCACCTCACGGGCAACAAGATCTTCATTACATGGGGTGAGCACGACGTCGCCGAGAACATCATCCACCTCGTCCTGGCACGCACCCCCGGGGCGCCGCCCGGCACCCGGGGCATCTCGCTCTTCCTGGTACCGAAGTTCCTTGTAGAGGCCGACGGCACTCTCGGTGCCCGCAACGACGTGACCTGCGTGTCCCTGGAGCACAAGATCGGCATCCACGCCTCCCCGACCTGCGTATTGGCCTTCGGTGAACAGGCCGGAGCGGTTGCGTACCTGGTCGGCGAGGAGCACCACGGAATGCGAGCGATGTTCACCATGATGAACGATGCCCGCCTGAAGATCGGGGTCGAGGGGCTCGCAATCTCGGAGCGCGCTTACCAGCACGCGTTGGAATTCGCGGGCGAACGCGCCCAGGGGGCTGCTCCCGGAGAGCCACCTGGAACGGCGTCGCCCATCATCGAGCACCCGGACGTGCGAAGGATGCTGCTGACGATGAAGTCGAACGTCGAGGCGATGCGAGCCCTGATGTACGACACCGCGGCTTCGCTCGATGTCTCCCGCCACCATCCAGATCCGGCAGTCGCCGCTGTTGCCGCCGGTCGGGCCGAATTACTGACGCCAATCGCGAAAGCATGGGGATCGGACCTCGGGGTCGAAATGACCTCGCTTGCCATCCAGGTGCTCGGCGGCATGGGGTATGTCGAGGAAAGCGGGGCTGGACAACTGTGGCGCGACTCTCGAATCGCCCCCATCTATGAGGGAACCAATGGAATCCAGGCAATCGACCTCGTCATGCGCAAGCTGCCGATGGACGAAGGGGCAGTCATCACCGGCTTCCTCCTCGATGTAGAGGCGGTAGCCGTCGCCCTACGCGCCGCGAGCGCGACCGACAGACTCGGAGACGTGCTGGCTGCAGCCGTCGCCGATGTTGCTGCTGCTACTGCATGGCTTGCGACCCGATCTGACGCCACCGATCGGCTCGCCGGGGCTACGCCATACCTTCGCATGTTGGGGATCGTGGCAGGCGGCTACTACCTCGGCCGCAGCGCCCTGGCTGCGGCAGCTGCAGGCGAACACGTCGCGTTCCACCACGAGAAGGTGGAGACGGCACGCTTCTACATCGAGCAGATCGTCCCCCAGGCAGCAGGTCTGCGCCCCGCAGTCGAAGCCGGAGCCCCGGCCCTCTACGCCACCCCGTTGGCCGATTGACCGGGGTTCCATGCGCAGGGTGATCAACGGGTTCCTCTGGACGCTCGGAGTCGGCGCGGCCGTTGCCGCCCTAGTGCGACCCGACCGCAGCACGCGAACCGTCCAGCAAGAGCCCAGCGGGCCGAAGGCGACGCCACCCGGGGGCGGCGGCTCCACCGAGGCGGCGGTCGCGGAAGCGACGCAGGAGAACACGGTGACCGGGCGGTTGCTCAAGCAGACCCAGCCGCAGCGCAGCTACCTGCAGCGCCTCGGCGGCGAGATCCGGGAGGACAATGTCACCCTGATCGCGGGGAGTATGTCGTACTACGGAATGCTCGCTCTGTTCCCGGCGATGATCGCCGCAGTCTCGATCTACGGCCTCGTCTTCAACCCGGACGACCTCGCCGAGCAACTGGAGCGGATAGCAGAGGTGCTTCCGGCCGCGGCGACCACCATCATCACCGAGCAGCTGATCGAGATCACGGACGCCTCCGCAACCGGCCTGCGATTCAGTGTGGTCGTGGCGATCCTCATCTCGCTCTATACGGCTTCTGCCGGGGTGCGGGCTCTCATCAAGGGCCTCAACGTCGCCTACGACGTAACAGAGGATCGGTCCTTCGCCACCGTCCGTGCTCTCGCATACGGCATCACCTTCGGTGCGATCATCGCCATCGTGGCTGCGATGGCGATCATCATCTTTCTTCCCGTCTGGCTGGATTCGGTCGGATTCGGAGACGGGGGTGCGCTTGCCGATCTCATCGTGCTGCCGCTGGCCTTCGTGGTGGCCGTCGCCGGCCTCAATGTGTTGTATCGCGTCGCCCCGAGCCGCCACCCGATCTACTCGCGCTGGGCATCAGCCGGTTCGGTCGTAGCTGCCGCCGGCTGGATCTTGGCAACAGCAGGCTTGTCGATCTACATCAGCCGGTCCAGCAACCTCAACGCCACCTACGGCACGCTGACCGGTGTCATCGTGCTGCTGCTGTGGTTCTTCCTCTCGGGCTTTGCGGTGCTCGTAGGAGCCGAGGTGAACGCACTGACCGAGAATCGTCGAGCTGTTATGCACGCGCAAGACACCGGCTGAAGCGAGGGCACTGCGGGAGCTCAGTCCGAGGGCCTCCGGTAGACCCTGATCGTCGGGTAGGCCAGGGTCACCGATGGCTCTTCCGAGATGCCATCGAGGAGGCGGCGCCAGACTTCATCGTTGACCTTGCGTCGCTCCCACGGCTGCACGAGGAGTCGCGCCGTGAGCTGCACGCCGCTCTCTTCGACGTTCACATAGACGGAGGGTTCGACCTGCTTGGCCGTGATGTAGTACTCCTGTCTGGCATCCTTCATCTGCTGGGCGGCTCGCACCACTTCCTCCGAGACGCGATGGCCCGCGAGCACCGCCAGCATCATCTCCTCCGCTCGTCGCCAATCGGACTCGAAGGTCACCAACAGTGGAATCTCATGCCAGATGTAGTCGAAGCCGAGGGTGTAGTTGGCCATGTGGACCCGGAACAACTGAGCATTGGGCACATGAATGAGCCGCCCCGTCGGCTGATCCCCACCGACCCATCCCTCGATCTCCAGCAGCGTGAAACGGAACATCCGAATGTCGACCACATCGCCGGCGTCTCCCCCGATCTCGACCCGATCTCCAATCGCAAACGGCTTGCGGGTCATCACGTAGACCCAGCCGGCCATATTGATGAAGACGTCGGCAAGAGCCACCGCCAGACCCGCGGTGATGAGCCCCAGGAAGGTGCCCATGTCGGTGAACAGATCCGCCCAGATCCGGGCGATCGCCACGACGATGATCACGGTGGCGCCGTAGGTCGTCCCTTTCCGAATCCGATAGAGCGTGTCGGGATCTGTGGTCCGCTTGTTGGCAGCCCGAATGATCGCCCACCTCGCGAGGAGCGTCACGACGATCGCGACCACCGTCCAGATCACCTGCCATGCAGTGTGGGTGGACGTGTTGAGGGTGTCGGCGAGTTGTTCGATCATCGTTGCTCCACGGCGCCTGCGCCCGCGAGCGTACTCGTGCCACCCGAGGAAGACCCAGCCCCGACCTCAGCCGAGCAGATGCGCCAACGCGACCCCGAGGTCCGGATATGTCCAGCTAAAGCCGGCGTTCTGCAGCTTCGCCGGATCGAGTCGAATGCTCGAGTAGCCGATCGTCTCCGCAGCCTCGGTGCCCATCACAGCCTTGAGAGCGGTCCGGGGGACGCGGAGCCAACTCGGCCGCCCGAGGACGTCGCCCAACGTGTTCGAGAACTCTTCGTTGCGTACCGGGTTGGGGGTACCGAGGTTGACCGGACCTGCGAGATCGCCGTCGATGAGGAAACGAAGGGCACGAACCTGGTCTTCGAGTGTCACCCAACTCCACCACTGGCGCCCATTGCTGATCGGACCACCGAGTCCGACCTTGAAGAGCGGAACCAGCCTTCCGAGCAGCTGGGTTCCCGGGATGAGGACGAGTCCCGTTCGCGGATGGACCACCCGGATCCCTGCAGCACGGGCCGGTTCCGCCGCTTCCTCCCATGCAGCAGTGACCCTCACACTGAAGTCGGTGTCCGGGCCGCGGGTCGCACTCTCGTCGAGTACCTCGTCGCCGCGGTCGCCGTAGTACCCCATCGCCGACTGGCTGACGAAGGTGGCCGGCGGATTCGGCTGCACCACCATTGCGTCTGCGAGCAGCTTCGTGGTGCCGATCCTGCTGTCCCAGATGAGCTGTTTTCGTGCTTCGGTCCAGCGTTTGTCTCCGATCGGCGCGCCTGCGAGGTTGACCGCGGCGTCGACTCCCTCGAGTGCCGCTGCATCCAGGGCTCCGGCAGGTGGATCCCACTGATAGCGGTCGGGGGAGGGGTGAGGACGTCGGTCGAGCCCGACAACTGACACCCCATCCGCAGCCAGCGAAGACGCCAGCGCGGTACCTAGTACACCGGACATACCGGCGATCAACACGCGCATCACGTTGTTATAGGCAAGTGGGTGCCGGTATACCAAAGCGGCGGTGCAACGTCGAACTCGCTGTTTGGTGACCGATCGCGGCTATGTTGAGGGCAGCGGCGCCACCGATGAGCATGCCGCGTGACCTCCCCCTGATCGACTGCGAGTCCCCTGAACGTGACTACGACCGAAGACCACGACACCCCCGCGCCGGCTCGGCCGGCGACATTTGAGTCACTCGGCGTCGACGCCGACCTCGTAGCGGTACTCGACGAACGGGGGATCTCTTCCCCCTTCCCCATCCAGGAGTTGACGATCCCGGATGCGCTGTCCGGCAGTGACATCACCGGCAAAGCCGAGACGGGAAGCGGCAAGACCCTGGCGTTCGGTTTGCCCATGGTGCAGCAAATGCAGCAGGCCAGGAAAGGAGCGCCGCGCGGCCTCGTGCTGGTGCCGACCCGCGAGCTTGCCAATCAGGTGGCACAGGAGCTCGAGCCACTGCTTGCAGTGAAGAACATGCGCCTCGCATCCGTATACGGAGGCGCTTCGATGGGTCGCCAGATCGACCGGATCGAAAAGGGTGTCGAAATCATCGTCGCCACGCCGGGCCGGCTCATCGACCTCCTCGAACGGAGGGTCGTGACGCTCGATGCAGTCGAGCAGGTCACAATCGACGAGGCAGACCAGATGGCGGACATGGGATTCCTTCCCCAGGTCAGACGGATCATGCGCCACGTCAACGACGATCACCAGACAATGTTGTACTCGGCGACGCTCGATGGTCAGGTAGGCACGCTCATCAGTGCCTACATGTCTGATCCAGTGGAACATGAGGTCGAAACTGAGTCGCAAGCGATCGACACCATGGAGCAGCGGTTCCTGAAGGTGCACTACATGGACAAGGTGAAGGTGACCTCGGCGATTGCTGCGGGAGAGGACCGGACGCTCGTCTTCGTACGCACCAAACACGCATGCGACAGGGTGGCGCGGGACCTGCGGGCGGAGGGCGTCGGGGCCAAAGCGATCCACGGTGATCTCCCCCAGCGCAAACGCGAGGAAGCACTCGGTTCGTTCTCAGCCGGGCGCACCCCGGTGCTCGTGGCCACCAACGTTGCCGCCCGAGGACTCCATGTGGACGGGGTGGACGTGGTGGTCCACTACGACCCACCAGACGACCCGAAGACGTATCTGCATCGCTCGGGCCGCACAGCCCGCGCTGGTGAGAGCGGTCTCGTGGTCACCCTGGTGGAGTGGGACCAGGTCAACGAGGTCATCGGCATTCAGCGGCGAGCAGGGCTCAACCTCCCGATCGTCAAAATGTTCTCCAACGACCCGCGACTCTCCGACCTCTCGTCCTGGGAACCAGACGAAAAGCCCCCAATGCAGAATCGGACGGCAGGCACTGCAGCTGCCAAGACCAAACGGCGCCGGCGCCGCATCTGACCCCATCTGATCGAGTGGGGGCTTCCCGGCGGTAGCATCACACCGAAGGCTGCACACGAACGAAGGACACCACCTTGGCTACCTCCTACTCCGCACCTCCGCCGATGACGCTCGATGACGAGAAGAGCTATTCGGCCGTGCTCCACACCAACCACGGCGACGTCGCCATCGACCTCATGAAGGACCGATCGCCGAACACGGTGAACAACTTCGTATTCCTCGCCCGCGACGGCTTCTACGACGGCGTGATCTTCCATCGGGTGATCAGCGGCTTCATGGCCCAGGGCGGCGACCCCACCGGCACCGGCACGGGCGGCCCCGGCTACCGGTTCGCAGACGAACTCGAAGGGACCGGGCGTTACTCGCGAGGCACCGTGGCGATGGCCAACGCAGGGCCGAACACGAACGGCTCGCAGTTCTTCGTCTGTCACGCAGACGTCGGCTTGCCTCACTCCTACACCATCTTCGGCCAGGTGACCAGCGGCATGGAAGCGATCGACTCGATCGCCGCAGTCTCCACCAACCATGCCGATCGCCCGGAAGACGACTGCGTCGTCAACTCCGTGACGATCACCGAAAGCTGAGTCGCCACCACCGCGCCTCAGTGAGGGGAACCGGACCTAGCAAGAAGTGAGGGGAGCGCACCCGCGCTCCCCTCACTTCTTTGGTTTTGCTCGGAGTCAGCTGGCCCTGCGCTGCCGATCCCGCAGCCGACGGCGCAGACGACGCCGTTCGGTGCCGGTCATGCCGCCCCAAACCCCTTCCGTCTGATTGGTGGAAAGGGCGTACGCGAGGCACTCATCCTTCACTGGACATGCGGCGCATACTTGCTTGGCCAACTCGATCTTTGGGTCTTCCTCCGCGACGGGGAAGAAGAACTCTGTGCCGGAACCGGCGCACGCGGCATCATCCCGCCAGCTCTCGTCCGGCTCCCAAAGCGGGTCGCTGAGGGCCATCACCATTTCGTATCACTCACAATCTCGGCCGGAACCATATCAACGTCGGAAGGGGTGACTTTGTTCCAGAACCGCCCGGAAGTCAATAGAAGATCGTCGAATTCTTCAACTGTTTCGGAGCAGACCGCGGCCGCGGATGACCTCGGTCACTCCAGAGCGGAGCCGCCGTTATCCGTCTTCTTCCCAGTCCTCCGGCGGATAGTGGTGCAGCCGCTGCTCGCTGAGCCGGGCCGCATACGCCGCCGCCTCGCTACGGCGTTTCATCTCGAGTTTGCGAAGCAGGTTCGACACGTAGTTCTTGACGGTCTTTTCCGCTAGATAAAGCTCTTCGGCGATCTCCCGGTTCGTCTTGCCCTCCGCGATCATCTCGAGGATGCGCTGTTCCTGAGGTGAGAGGCGAGAAAGCAGCGGATCGCTCTCCTCCCCGCCCCGGATTCGGGCGAAGAGGCGTTCCGTCATCTCCGGATCGAGAAGCGACTCACCTGCCGAGACTCGTTCGACGCTGCGGATCAGCTCGTCGCCGTCGATCCGCTTGAGCACATAGCCGGCTGCTCCGGCGAGAATCGCCGCTACAAGAGCTTCTTCGTCGGCATATGACGTCAGCATCAACACCTGGGTGTCGGGGAAGCGAGACCGGATGTCACGACACGCATCGACCCCCGATCCGTCTGGCAGCCGGACATCCATCACCACCACGTCCGGCGCATCAAATCCAACCCGGCGGACGCCTTCGGCCGCGGTACCAGCCTCGCCGACAACCTCGATGCCCTCGCGCGATTCGAGCAGGGCTCTCAGGCCCTGCCGGACCACCTCATGGTCGTCGACCAGTAGTACTTTCACTGCTTCGCTCGCCTGGTTGTCTTCAGACACGCCCAACCTACTTCGCTCTATCCAGCCGAACCTGGGCCCTTTGGCCCTTTCTGACCAGAGCATGGCACGCCAACGGGTAGCCTGCACACGATGGCAGGCACTACCAAGTCAGAGAGTGAACTCGTTCGGCTGATGGAAGCGGCGGCCGTCGTCGCGGGCCAGACCGACTTCACAACCTTGTTGTACACAGTCATCGAGACCGGAATGTCGCTGACCGGCGCTAGATATGGCGCCCTCGGGGTCCTGGATGAGTCGGGAAACCTCCAGGAGTTCCTCCACGTTGGTATCGACCATCACACCACCCAGGCAATCAGTCATGCGCCAGAGGGCAAAGGTCTCCTGGGCTTGATCACGCGAGAGCGGAAACCGGTCCGGATGGAGAACCTGACCGAGCACGAGGCCTCCGTGGGCTTCCCTGCGAACCATCCGCAGATGAAGTCCTTCCTCGGTATCTCGATCCGTCTCGGAGACGAACTATTCGGCAACCTCTACCTCACCGAGAAGGAGGGTGGATTCCTCGAGGAGGACGAAGAGCTGGTCACTGGCCTTG
The DNA here is from genome assembly GCA_964397045.1 of uncultured Acidimicrobiaceae bacterium. Lineage (GTDB taxonomy): Bacteria > Actinomycetota > Acidimicrobiia > Spongiisociales > UBA5794 > CAYNHF01. The sequence continues at coordinate 36,196 of CAYNHF010000051.1, forward strand.
CCACCGTTGCCGGCACGGCGATCCACACTGCCCGCCTCCAGCGGCGCCTGCGTCGCCTCGCCGTCGTAGAAGATCGGGAGCGGATCGCACGCGACCTCCATGACGCCATCATCCAGGACCTGTTTGCGGTCGGCCTGTCCCTGGAAGCGACCCGGCAGAAGATCCAGTCGGATGACGTTCGCCGCGTCATTGCGGACACGATCCAACGCCTCGACGAGACAATCGCATCGTTGCGCCGTTTCATCTTCGACCTCCAGCCTCCAGCTTGGTCACGGCGGGACATGCGCTCGGAGGCGTCGCGGCTCATCGACCAACTCGCAGAGCCCCACGACGTCCAGCTGAGTGTTACCTTCGAGGGATCGCTTCACGACCTCGACCCCGCGACCGTCCACGATGCGCTCCAACTGCTCAAAGAGGCAGTGAGCAACGCGCTACGCCATGCAGAAGTCGATCGAGTCGAGGTGCGAGTCATCCGGGACCGTGACGAGCTCCTCGTCATCGTGTCGGACGCGGGCAAAGGCTTCGACCCGACCGCGCCCACCAGCGGGATGGGCCTCGCCAACATCCGCGACCGTACCCGCAGGCGGGGTGGCGACGTCGATGTCGTCAGCGATCCCGGAATGGGAACAACGGTGCGAGTGCGGCTTCCGGTATAGCTCGACAGGCCCCCAGCCGGCCTGTTGGGCTACAAGTACATCCCGGGCGTCTTGTGCTCTTCTCCCGACTCAAGTCCCTTGCGCCTGGCCATCTCCTGCAGCTGGGCATTGACGGAGGCTTGTTGACTCCACAGGGATGCTTGGATCCCGTGGAACAGACCCTCGAGCCAACCGACGAGCTGAGCCTGCACGATCCGCAGCTCGGACTCCGAGACACTCCCCGCAGTCAGCGGCTGGAACATCGCTCCCAGCTCCTCCTGCAGGTCGTCGCTCAGAACCTCTCGAAGCTGCTCGAGCGACGAGTGGTACACCTCCAGCAGCCTGGTGCTTCCTGCCTCGTCGAGCGGCATCTGCCGTACTTCCTCGAGCATGGCGCGGGTCATCGAAGCAATCCGAATGAGTTTCGATGGCTCCGAGATGTAGGTCCCGTCTTCGGTTTCCTCGTCGACTGGTTCCACAACGTCAGGTTGCAGTGGGGTGGGCTCCGTCTCTGACGGCAATTCCTTGTGATCCATAGCCCCGAGGATACGCCGCCTTGGAGCGAACTCCCACACTCGCAACAGGGGGCGGTGGTTGCGCCGTCCCTGCGACGTCACGAAGTCCGAAACTGCGTTCGGTCGTAGCCGGTGGCACCATCGGGGCGAACCGGAGACCGCGCTTCTGGCTGGGTTGCGCCGGTACCGTCGGTTGCTCTCACTTCGGCCTCGTGATCGCCGGGATCGAGGGGTGTCTCGAGCTTCCACTGCACCCACGCGTCGTCCGAAAGCGGGCTGGTCAGCTCCGCCTCCATCCATGGTCCCGCATCGATACGCACTTCGACCCGTTCGACCCCGATGGTGGGGGCCCACGCAACTCCTGCAACCACTGCAGGCGATCCGTTCACCAGCTCACCCCGACGCGGGTAGTCGATTCGGGCCTGGGTCTTGATGGGGCCCATCTTCGACCACCCACGTGGGATCCAATAGCCGTCGAACGCATCCCAGGTGGTCAACTCGATTTCCTCGAGCCACTTCGTCGCAGATACATAGCCGTAGAGGCCGGGGACGATCAGCCGGGCCGGAAACCCATGTCGCGGTGGAAGCGTCTCGCCGTTCATGCCGATCGCGATCAGCGGGTCACGGCCGTCGAACGCCAGCTCGGTCGGGAACCCGGCAGTCCATCCATCTACGGAGCGACCCACGATCTGGGTGGCGCCGACGGCTACGCCCGCCCGCTCCAGCACCTCGACCAGGCGGACGCCCGTCCACTTGGCATTGCCGACCAGGTCTCCACCTACCTCGTTGCTGACACAGGAGATCGTCACATACCGCTCGTGGAGCTCCATGGCCAGCAGATCACTCATCGTGAACTCCTGGGGACGCTCCACCATTCCGGTGACTTTCATGGTCCACGATTCCGGGTCGGGCCGGGGCACGACCAGAGCCGTATCGATCCGGTAGAACTGATCGTTGGGAACGACGATGGGCGCCAGCCCGACCACATCTGCGAACCGCTGATCGTCATTAGGCGGCGCGACGGTGGTCACCGGCTCCGGGAGGTCCATTGCAGAACGCTTCGACTCTGAGCGCGAGATGATCATCTGGCGACCTGCCACCCCGAACACAACGGCCGCGAGCCCGACTCCTCCGATCAACAGACCGGCTCGCCGCCTTCCCGGATCCGGCGGAACTCCGTCGGTGGGTAGCTCAGGAGTTCGCTGCACGACGCGGCGCAACAACCATCGCAACGTCAGCCACCCCGCAGCAGACGCGAAGACGACCGTCACCACCGCGGCAGCCGGAGTGACCAGCGGTTCCATGGAAGCCGCGATCGCGCCCAGCAACCCGAAAGCACCAAACGCGACGGCACTCACCCAAGGTCGGCGTAGAGAAGCAACCCCAACGAATGCGCCAACCATCAAGCCGATGATCACCGTACCGATCGCCAGTGCACCCTTGTCTGCGGTGCCGAACACCGTGATGGCGATCTCTTTGACAAACGGCGGGGAGTAGTCGACGACAAATCCGCCGACGGCAGCGATCGCGGAGGGCACCCGGCCGAAGAGGCCGGCGATGAGTTCAGTGAGCGCGAGCGCAAGACCCACCGAGGCTGCGCCCGCCAGGCCGGCCAGGCGGCGATTGCCCCTATCAGAATGTGGCTGTGAGTCCGTCACCCCAGGGTCCTCACTCGGTCGCGTTCTACTTGTACGCCGTCGCAGTCTCAATTGGATGGGCGGCCGGCCATATGACACCACGCGGCGGCGCCTGAAGTCCTATCCATTTCCGAAACAAAGCTTCATCAGGAGCTTCGCTTAGCAGCCGCCCACTTCAGGAACCGTTGGCGCGGCCAGGTGTTGGCGACTCGCCGCTTGTCTACCCAACCGCGGCGTGACGCTTGAACTCCCCAGCGGCTATTGCCGAGCTCGGTGGTGTGGTGAGCGTCCGTGGAGATCACGTAGGCAAGGTCTGGATAGTCCCGGCCGCGGCGGAGCACCTCGGCCGGGGCATCGAGGCGGTCCAGGTGGGAGTTGATCTCCAACCCGGTGCCCGTTGCTGCCATTGCCTCGAGTATCTCCGGAACATCTAGTTCGATCCCGGGTCGGCGTCCGATCCTCCGTCCGGTGAGGTGACCGACAACGTTCACCGCGGGATGCGATATCGCCCGCAGCAGCCGCAACGTCTGTTCGACGACCGCCAGATCGAAGTGGGAGTGAACGCTGGCCACACAGAAATCGAAGCCCATCAGGAAGTCGTGGTCGTAGTCGAGGGACCCATCGACCCCGATATTCAGCTCCGCACCGTGGAGGATCGTGAGGTCCGGGTACTCGACACGGAGATCCTTGAGTACGAAGCGCTCCGCCATCACTTTGGCTCGCGAGAGGCCGTTGATCGCCAGGTCCTCCCCGTGCTCGGTGATGGCTACGTACTCCAGGCCGCGGTCCGCCACCGCAGCGATCATCGCTTCCAACGGGCTGCGACCGTCACCGGACCAAGTCGAGTGCACATGAAGATCGCCACGCAGGTCACCAACCTCTGCAAGGCGGGGAAGGTCGCCCGTGGCCGCCAATCCGATCTCTCCGATGCCTTCCCGCATTTCAGGTGCCACGAAACCGAGTCCGAAGGCCCGATAGATCGCCTTCTCCGTACGGGACGCAACGACATGACCCGTCACGGAGTCCAACAGCTCATACTCATTGAGCGTCCGGCCCTCTGCCAGCGCCCGCTGCCGCAGTTCGATGTTGTGGGCCTTGGAACCGGTGAAGTACAGGAGGGCCGCGCCGTACTGTGCCGGCGCCACCACCCGGAGGTCCACCTGGAGCCCGCTCGTAGTGACGATGGCCGACTTCGTCTCGCCGTGACCGAGGACTTCAGCCACCACAGGCAGGCCCACGAACTTGTCCATGATCGGCCCCGGATCGGTGGAGGCCACGAGGATGTCGATGTCACCAATTGTGTCTGAGAACCGGCGCAGACTGCCGCAATAGTCGATGTGGCGCACCTCAGGGAGTGCCCCGAGCGTGGCGACCAACTGCCTGGCGATCGGCAGCGCCTCGATGATGGGCGTGCGCCGCGTTCCCTCACCGAAGCCGAGACGTTCGACGGCGCGGGCAATCTTCTCCTCGCGCTTCGAGCCCATCCCGGGAAGCGTTCGCAGCCGCTGGGCAGCCAGCGCTTCCCGAAGCTGCTCAACCGACTCAACCCCTAGCTCGTCTCGGACCAGCAACACCGTCTTGGGACCCATGCCGGGGATCCGGGTCAGCTCGACGAGTGCAGGCGGATACTTCCTTCGAAGCGCCTCGAGACGTTCCATGCGACCGGTATCTACATACTCACGGATCTTGAGAGCGGTGCTTCTCCCGATTCCTTCGACCTCCAACAGGTGAGCGAGATTCAGCTCGGCCGCAGGTCGCGTCATCGCCCGCAGGCCATCGACGGCCTTCTCGTACGCACGAACCCTGAAGGACTGGGCTGACCCCTCCTCCAGCTTCAGCAACGTGGCGAGCTCGGCAAGCTGTGCTGCGATTGTCCCGTTGCTCGGTGACGCAGAATGCTCCACGTCAGACGCTCAGGGCAGCCATCAACACGAAGGCCATCACCAGGACTGCTCCTTCCCACCTCACAATCCGCCGGCCGGTGATGGCGAAGAAGCCGGCCACGAGCGCAGCTCCCACCATGACCACCAGGATGCTGCGGTCGATGCTCTGCAACGAACCGGGGCCAACGACGATGGCGAAACCTGCCACTCCGAGCGAATTGAACAGGTTCGAACCAAGCACATTGCCGACCACCAGATCGGTCTCGGCGCGACGTGTCGCGGCCAAAGCGGTCGCCAATTCCGGCAAGCTGGTGCCCACCCCGAGCATCACGCCGAGGAACAGATCAGACAGCCCGAGGCTTTCACCGATGAAGAGTGCCCCCTCCAGCAGCACGCGCGCCGCCAGTACGGTTGCCACCAGAGCCGCAATGCCGATCCCGACCTCCAGCCTGATGGTCACCGTGCCCGCTCCTGCCATCTCCTCGACCTCGGACTGTGCCTCGCTGATCGCTTCCACATCACTCATCGACCACCTCACCAGCAGGAAGAGCGCCAGCGCCATCCCTACGAGGAGCACCACACCCTCCCAACGTTCGACCCGCAGGTCCCAGAGGAGCACGGCGAGCAGCGTCACGGCGGCCAACATCAACGCGCCCTCGCGCTTGAGGGTCATGCGGCGGGCAACCACTGGGATCACGAGCGCGGCACCGCCGAGGACGAGGGTGACATTGGCGATGTTGGAGCCGATGACGTTGGCGAGGGCCACATCCACCCTGCCGTCTGCAGACGCCAGCACCGACACGAGCAGTTCGGGTACCGAAGTTCCGAAGCCCACGATGACGGCGCCGATCAGAATCGCGGAGACTCCCCAGGCACGGGAAAGGCGCACCGCGGAAATCACGAGCCGATCGGACGCGATGATCAGCACTGCGAGGCCACCGGCCAACGCCAGCAATGCCCAGATCATCACGGCTCCCCACGTCGAATTGCGGGCGCGGATGGTACCTGCGGCGGCCGCAGGCCCTTCTCCGGTTGACGCTAACCTCCGCAGGCCATGGCCGAACCCCCCTCACGGGCGCACGACACCTGGTTGACGTCGGATCGAATGATCCCGCGCCGGTTCGTCCGTCCTCTCCTCCAGTTCACCCATGTGGAGGCTGCGGGCGGGGTGGTGTTGTTGGCAGCCGCATTGGTCGCCGTGGCGTGGGCCAACTCACCGTTCAGCGCCAGCTACTTCGAATTCTGGAACACTCACGTCAGTATCCAGATCGGAAGCATCCACTTCGAAGAGACCTACAAGGAGATTGTCAACGACGGCCTCATGGTCATCTTCTTCTTCGTGGTCGGTCTCGAAATCAAACGAGAACTCGTCGTTGGCGAATTGAAGGACCGTCGCGAGGCCGCGTTGCCGGCGTTCGCCGCACTCGGCGGAATGATCGTGCCGGCGGCCATCTACCTGCTCATCGTCGCAGGGCACCCCGATCCGGAGGCGACCAACGGTTGGGGAATCCCGATGGCTACCGACATCGCCTTCTCAGTCGGAATCCTTTCCTTACTCGGAAGCCGGATTTCGATCCGCCTCAAACTCTTCCTGTTGGCCCTTGCCATCGCGGACGATATCGGCGCTATCACGGTCATCGCTATCTTCTACACGGCAGACCTGAACGTCACCTTCCTCGCCGCCGCCATTGCTGCGCTCGTCGTCATCGAAGTCGCCAAGCGGATCGGCATTCGATCCATGGTGTTCTACGTGCCGATGGGTTTCGTCGTCTGGTTCCTTGTATTCGAATCCGGCGTCCATGCGACGCTGGCCGGCGTGGTGCTCGGGTTGATGACCCCGGTCACAGCTTGGTACTCAGATGAGGAGTACTTCCGCCGATCCGGGTGGATTCTGTCGCGCTACAAGATGGACAGCGCCGCACCCAACGCGCGGGCCAGAGTCGACGAGGATGCGCTCGAACTCGCCGAGGTAGCAAAGGAATCGGTGTCGCCGCTCGACCGACTGGAGCGGAAGCTGCACCCCTGGTCTTCCTTCGTCGTCGTACCCATCTTCGCGCTCGCCAATGCCGGCGTCAGCTTCGCGGACGCGCAGGAGACCGTGACCAGCGAGGTCACGATCGCGGTCGCGGTTGGCCTGGTTCTCGGCAAGCTGATCGGCATTTCGGGATTCTCTTGGCTCGGTGTCAAGCTGCGCCTCGGAGTCATGGCGGCCGGGACGACATGGAGACAAGTGATCGGGGTCGCCACGCTTGCCGGCGTAGGCTTCACCGTGTCGTTGTTCATCACCGAACTCGCGTTCACCAATGAACTCCTCAAGGACGAGGCCAAGATCGGGGTGTTCATCGGATCGATCATTGCCGGAATTGTCGGGTTCCTCATACTGCGGACTGTGAAAACACCACAGCAGCGGATCGAAGCCGGCAGGGAAAGCCTCGGTCTGGGTGATCCGACCGAACCCGAACCGACGAGCGCGTAGACCCGGCCTTCACCAGTCGGGTGTCTCGGGAACCAAGCTGGAGGAACAACCCCAGCGCAGACGCGGTTGCCCAATTGCCATGAATGCGCCGTCCGGACCAAACCCCATCACCACCGCCTGGGCCATCTGGCGAGCGCGTCGGGTGCGGCAACCCTCTCCGCACGGGTCGGGGACCGTCGACCACGCTGCACTGCAACCGGTGCTCGATGATCTGCGGCGCTCCGGAGTGCCTGGACTATCCGAATCGCGCCGAGCGTTGGCCGGCTACCGCATGCAGATGGCGATGGTTGATCCAGACGCATTGAGCGAGAACCAGGCCCTCGCGTTCTGGCTCAACGTCTACAACGCAGGGGCGATCGACCTCGCCGCGGAGGCGTTCCAGAGAGCAGACAATTCGGTGCTGCGGGTCCCGGGAGGGTTTGAGCAACCCTGGATCGAAGTTGGAGGGGAGACGCTGACGCTCACCGAGATCGAGCACGGCAAGATTCGTCGATTCATTGAACCACGCATCCACGGTGCACTGGTGTGCGGATCTGCTTCCTGCCCCACTCTGCGATACGAGACCTACCAAGGGAACGACCTCGACGCCCAACTCGATGATCAGATGCAGCACTTTCTGGCCGGGGGCGGTGCCGTGGCAGATCGCGACCGGAACACACTCGCGCTTTCCCGGGTCTTCCTCTGGTACGGAGGCGACTTCGTTCGCCCCCAGCGCATGCCTACCTGGCTCCCGCCCCGCAAGGCGCGCCTCGTTACCCACCTGAGCCCATGGCTACAGGCCGAACAGGTGGAATGGGTCCAGCGATCAGCGCCGAACATCACCTTCCAGAGCTACGACTGGAGCCTGGCCTGCGAGGTGCGCTGATTACGCCCGCGATGCGTACTGCGGATCGCGAAACGGCCACCGGGATCGCAGCCAGGCTGAGAGTTGGCTCCGCACAATCGGGTCCATCTCAGATCGACTCTCGCGTACCCACGACCGCACCGCAGCATCGTGGGTCTCGTCCGGGGACGGGTAGATGTAGACGCAGCCGATCACCTCGTCACCCGCGACGATCGAGTAGGTGAAGCCTTCGCGGTTGCTGAAGTCGGTCGCGTGACTCACCAGATCGGCTCGATTGGCGTTGAGATCCATTGGTGCGGGCCAGTCGGAGTGTTCGAAACCGGGCGTCGATCTGATGTGATCGATGCTCGACATCCATGCGGCGTGATCGCGTTCGTTGTGTTGTTGCCCCAGCGGCTCCAGCCGGAAGCCGTCACCTGCATATTCGGTGGGAACGATGAAGTGCTCGGGAACGAACGCTCGGGTCATGGCCACACTTTATGGCTGCACCCAAGCACCAAGTGGAGGGAAGGCATCGAACCGATTCCAACTCGAGGCGCCCCCGCGCTTCCGGGCCGTCACACGGGCCGGAAGCGGTAGTCGAACTCGTCGCCTCACCACACCGGCGCCCGAAGAGAGCTCTTCAGCCGGCGACTTCACTCCACCGTCCGACTTGGAACAACTGGCCCAAGCTGGGCTCTGGAGTGGGTCGGGGAGCAGGCCCAACGCGGTAACGTGACGCCATCTGGAGCAGGGAGATCGGGTGACGACATCGACTGACGAACCGGCGCCGTATTCACTACCGGTGGCAGATGTAGCCACCAACCTCGACACGAACAGCCAGGAGGGTCTAGACACCGCGGAAGCCGCGTCGCGCCTCGAGCGCTACGGGCCGAACTCGCTGCCCAAGGAGGACCCGCCGAGCTACTGGAGCCTGGCTAGGGCCCAGATCGCGCAGCCGATGAACGTGATGCTCGTCGTTGTGACGGTATTGAGTTTCATCATCGGGCAGATCGCCGTTGCGATCCTGGTCGGGCTCCTCGTGGTGATGAATGTGGTGATGAGCACGAGCCAGGAGCTCAAGGCCCGCGCCTCGGTGGAGGCACTCGACGAACTCCAGGTGCCGACCGCCCGGGTGCTTCGCTCGGGATCCGTCTCGGAGGTCAACTCGATCGACCTGGTTCCAGGAGACCTGGTGCTGGTGGAAGCCGGCGACTTCGTCCCCGCCGATGGCCGCATCGTCAGGTCGGCGACCCTGGAGGTCCAGGAAGCCGCGCTCACCGGCGAAAGTGCCCCCGTGCCCAAGGATGCCACGCCACTCCCACCGGGAGATGTGGGGCTCGGCGACCGCATCAACATGCTGTACCAGAACACATCAGTGACCCGTGGCACCGGACGGCTCATCGTCACCGCGACCGGGAGCAACACCGAGATGGGCAAGATCGCCGGGATGCTCCAGAGTGTCACCCGGCAGCCATCTCCGCTGGAGCGTGAACTCTCCAGCCTCACCAAGTGGCTCGGCGTCGTGGCATGGATTGCCGTCGCCATCATCTTTGTCGTCGGACTCGCCAGGGGCCTCGATGCCGACACGCTCATTCTGCTCGCCGTGCTGACCGCGATCTCTGCCATTCCGGCCGGTCTTCCAACGTTTGTCCAGATCATGCTCTCATCCGGTGCGCAGCGCCTGGCCGACTCGAAAGCCGTGGTGAAGAGTCTCACCGATGTCGAGACCCTGGGATCAACGAGTGCCATCAACAGCGACAAGACGGGCACGTTGACGATGAACCAGATGACCTCGACGACGATGTTCACCGGAGGCCATTGGTACACCATCGAGGGCAGCGGATACGAGAAGCAGGGAGCCATCCTGGCTACGGCAGGTGACACCCAGCCCGACTTCACCCCCCTCGGGTACGGGCTGGCACTGTGCAGCGATGCCACCGTTGCCGACGACGGAACGGTGGTCGGTGACCCAACCGAAGCGGCCCTCGTGGTGCTCGCCGCCAAGATCGGTGTCGACGCCGAAACCTCGCGCCGCGAACTTCCCAGGGTGGCCGCCGTGCCCTTCGACTCGGAATACAAGTTCATGGCGACATATCACCTGGTCCCCGACGCAGGTGAGGATCCGCTGTACGAGCTGGTTAAGGGCGCGCCGGACGTGGTGCTCGACCGCTGCTCTCAGGCCTACTGGAAGGGTGAGATCGTCCGCATCGACGAGGTTCGCTCGGACCTGCTCGACGCCAATCGCAAGATCTCCGCGGGCGGCCTCCGCGTCCTGTCGTTCGCGATCCGTCGCTTCGCCGAAGTAGAACAGGCCGCCATTGTCGACGATCCGATGGGCCACGTCGGCGAGCTCACATTCATTTCTCTCGTTGGCATCATCGACCCCCTACGCCCCGAGGCGAAGGAGGCGGTCGCTGTTGCGCACTCCGCCGGTATCGAGGTCCGCATGATCACCGGCGACCACGCCATCACCGCAAAAGCCATCGCGGACGACCTCGACCTCGGCCCAGGGGTCATCACCGGCCCTGAATTCGATGCAATGCCAGACGCCCAGGTGAAGGCCGATCTCAACCAACTCCACGTGTTCGGCAGGGTGGCTCCCGAGGACAAGCTGCGGCTGGTTTCCCTCATGCAGGAGACCGGCCAGATCGTGGCCATGACTGGAGATGCTGTAAACGACGCGGCGGCCCTCAAGCAGGCCGATATCGGCGTAGCAATGGGCAGCGGCAGTGAGGTGTCGAAGCAAGCCGCCAAGATGATCCTTGCCGACGACAACTTCGCCACCCTCGTCCACGCCGTCGAACTCGGACGCGACATCTACGACAAGGTGACCGCGTACATCGCCTATCAGCTGACGGGCATGTTCGGCCTGCTGATCTTGATGCTGCTCGCCACGATCCTCAACATCAACAGCGGTGTGGCGCTGTCCCCAGGCATGATCCTGTATATCAGCCTGTTCATAGCCGTTTTCCCGGTGCTCGCGATCATGGGAGACACCGCGGATCCGGGTTTGATGGGTCGGCCGCCTCGTGATCCGAGTATTCCGGTCTTCAACCGCACCACAGGGATGCGTTGGGTGATCGTCGGCATCGTGCTCGCGGTGGCCGCACTGATCCCCCTGGTCTGGGGCCCAGACGAACCGAAGGTCGACGGGCCATCCATCTCGATGACGATGACGTTCGCGATCAGCGCCCTGGCAACCGTCGGGATCGGCGTGGTCGCCCGACGCGACCCGGGCGGCTTCTGGAACGGTCCCGTCTTCCCCTACTTCGGGTGGTTGAGCGTCGCAGCGGTCATCACGGTGCTCGGTGTCGAACTCCCCTTCCTGCAGCGCCTGCTCGAGACCGTGTCGCTGAGCGGATCCCAGTGGCTCGGGGTTCTCGCCCTGTCGCTCGCGGCCCCCGTCCTCATGTCGGCGGAGAAGGCGTGGCGGCGCAGCAAGCTGACCAACCAGAACCAGGAGACATCTACCGGAGTCGAAACTGGTAGCAGCCATCCGGAGACTGTCAACGCCTAGGCACCACCGGCTCAGCGGATCACTACGCGCGCCGCGCCGCGGCGACGAGGATCACAATCGCGACCGTGGCCGCGAGCATGTCGGATGGGATAACGAGGCGCATCAACTCGCCCCCGTCCAGCACCCACTCCCCCGCCGAGCTGAATCCAACCACCCGCAGGTAGTTGGCGATCGAAGCGACGCAGAAGGCACCCATCACTGCGCCGGCGCCAGTGCCGATCGCCCGGCCCCACAGCCGGGTGGCTCCGATGAGGGTCGCGGCGACCACCCAGGCGATATCGAGCGCAGACAGCAATTGAAGGAACTGGACGGAGGGGGCGAAACGAAGTGCAGCAGACGAAGCCAGAGTCACCAGCCCCACGACCCCCGTGACGACGACTACGAGAGATGCACCGCCCGCGATTCGTCGCCACGTGTCACTCAACGTGTATCCGGCGTACCAATCACCACCAAACAGCGGCGCGACCCGAGCCGAGACGATCACTCCGAGCATGGTGAGCGCGCTCAGGTGCACCAGAAACAGTCGCGTCAGGTCGAGGTCATCCGGCACCAGCAATAGAAGCACCGACACCAACAGGCCGCCGACGAGCCACGGTAGTGAGCGCACCGCAGCCACCTCCAGGGGTGATGACACGAAGGTTTGCGGCTCAGTCACGCGCCTCACGCAGGCGATCCTCTGCCAGCAGGGCGTAATCGGTGTCGATCTCGTAACCGACGTAGCGCCGCCCGGTCGCGACGGCTGCCAGCGCAGTCGAACCGGCCCCCATGAAGGGGTCGAGGACCAGGTCGGATTCGAAGCTGTACAACTCGATCAGGCGTCTGGGCAATTCCACAGGAAACGGCGCGGGATGGCCAACCCGGCGCGCCGACTCGGGCTGGATCTCCCAGATCGAAACGGTTGCGGCGAGAAAGTCGTCCTTCGTGATCGTGTCTGCCCCGGGACGCAGCCGCCGGTACGACTCCTTGGAGGCCACGATGACGTATTCGTGGATGTCTCGCAGCGTGGGGTTCTTGGCGGATTGCCACGAGCCCCACGCGCAGGATCCACCTGCCGACTTGGCCTTCTGCCAGATGATCTCACCGCGGAGTTGGTACCCGATGTCGTTCAGCAGGCCTGCCACGTAGTGGTTGAGCGGCAGGTACGGCTTGCGGCCCAGGTTGGCCACGTTCACTGCCACCCGGCCGCCGGCCTCGAGCACCCGATAGGTCTCGCGCAGAACCCGTTCTAGCAAGTCCAGATATTCGGCGAGGGAGAGGTCCCCGTCATACTCTTTGCCAACGTTGTACGGCGGTGACGTGACCATGAGCGACACACAGCCGTCGGGAAGCTGCTCCATCGACTCCGCGGACTGCACAAAGATCTTGTCGAGCACCTCATCCGGCGGTTCCGCAATTGTCCCGGTTGCAGGCACTGGAACAGCATCACCGCTCATACGACGGGCGTAGTAGTCCGTCGCGTCGTGACTCTCGCGCTTGCCCGCGCCAAAACTCGCCGTACTGGTTGCCACCCGACCTCCTGTCGGGAAACCGTAGCATCGACACCGCGCGGCACCCGGCAAACCCGTGAGCAGCAGAACCAGCAGTGGATTCAGTTCAATCGTCGTTCGGGATACGGGCGCTGCGGTAAGAGCCGAGGACGTCGAGCTGTGCCAGCGTGGCCGGAGGCGGATCCACGACCCGCTCCAGGCCTTCGATACCGGGATCATGCTCCAGATCGACGAAGAACCGATACGACCACGCCCTCGAAGACGGACGGGACTCGATCCGCGTCAGGTTGGCGCCACGCAATCCGAGTTCGGTGAGGGCAAGGGCGAGGGCACCGGGGGTGTGGCCTGTGGTGAAGACGACGGTGGTCTTGTTGTCAGAAGGTTCCACCACAGGCTCACCGGGAGCCAACACGAAGAAGCGCGTGGTGTTGTGGTCCCGATCCATCACGTTGTCTGCGAGCACCACCAGCCCATGGGGCCCTGCGGAGCCCGGCGGGGCCAGCGCGGCGACCGAGGGGTCGTCGGCCGCGGCAACCTCGCGCACCGCCCCTGCAGTGTCGTGGCGCGGCACCGCCTCGACCCTCAATGCCAGCAGCGCCCCTTCGGCCTGGGCCAAGGCCTCGGGGTGGGATCGCACCTGCCGGATCTGGTCGAGCGTCGACCCGGGGACCCCGAGCAGCGAGTGGCGGACCTCGACCAGATGCTCTGCCACGATGGCCAGCGGCTGGCGATCGGGGACGTGCGGAAGGCGATCGAGCACCGGCAACACACTTCCGGTTGTCGAATTCTCGACCGGAAGCACCAGGCGATCTACCTCACCGGACTCCAAAGCCGCGAAGGCGGCCACGAAGCTGGGCAGACCTTCCACCGTCGCACCCGGGAACAACTCGCCCGCGGCGCGATAGCTGTACGAGTGTGGTTCGCCTTGATACCCAATCTCCATCTGCCGCACCCTAGGACGGTCAGTCGCCCGCGGACTCCCCGGCACCCACGCCAGCGGCGTCGAGGGCGAGCGGTTCGCGGTCCTTCACCCAGTTCGGCCCCTTGGTGCGTGACCCACTCAACGCCCCATCGATCTGGGCTTCCTCGGCAATCTCTTCTGCCGTCTCTTTGGACCGGGCAATCCGCTCGCCACGTTCGATCTCGAGCTGGCGCAACCGCTGATCCACTGCCGCGATCTGCTCCTCCGAGATACCCTCGAACCCGTACGCGGAGTGCACAAACCGGGCCATGTCTGCGCGGTAGTCGTGCCCGAACGACTTGAACTCACCCGGAACGGTGACCATGGCGTTCATGGCATCGATCACCGTCTGCACGAAGGTGATCAGGGGTTGCCACTGCATTGAGTCGGGGACGCCACGGCCGCGGGCGACGCCGGGTTCCAGCCAATGGGGTTGCTTGAGCATGAGTGCCGTATCAACCACTGCGATCGGGTCGTTGTCGTGGTCGAGCACCACCGCACGCAGTTTCGCCTGCTCTTCCTCCGTCAATGCTGCGAACTGTTCGTACCGGTCGAAGGCCTTCACCGTTCCCTCCGAGACGAGCTCACCTTGCCCCCTCCGCATTCCCGTCTTCGACCACTTGGCCAGGCCGGGGAGCCCGACCCACAGCGCCCGGTCGATGCCGTACCAGTCGAAACCCTCCGAACCCTGGTGCATGATGACGTCGGAACTGGCCCACGCTCCCAGGCTCTCTCCGAAGACAAGCACTTTCGGCCGCCGCTCCGGTGGACGGTCGCTGAGCCGCATGCGCACTCCTAGAAGCAACTGCCGGAACTGGGCTCGCCCCAGGGCGACCTTCTGCAGTGACAGGAATGATGGGTACCGCCCGTACTGCACGCACACGCTGGCGATGTCACCTTTGGCAAAGAACTCGGCGGACTCGATCATCGTCTGATCCACCCAGCCGGTCCCGGTGGCTGCCACGAGCAAGAGGTACTTGCGGTCGAATGCTCCGGTCCGGTTGAGCTCGGCGAGAGCCAGTTCTGCTCGACCGCTCGAGTAGATCGGTTCCGAGTTGAAGCCCACGTAGCACCGAATCGGCTGGGCGACGGCAGACTCACCGATCGTCTCCTCGATCAACTCCGGTGTCACCGCATCCGAAACAAACCGCCTTCCCTGCAAACCGAGTTCATCGAATGGGGAGTGACTGTCTGCGCTCCCCGACATCAGAGACGACTCCGGCGGCCGGTCATAGGCCGGTTCGATCTTCTCGTTGGCACGGCCGATGGAGCCGACCAGCCCCTGGTAGGCGAAGGTCCCGGCGCCGGCCCAGACCGCAGCATTTACCACGCGCCCCACGAGCCGGTTCTGAGGCGCATCTCCGAAGAACTTCATCGAAACGTTGCGGCTTGCCACGAACCCCTTGGCCAAACCCATGCCCACACCGACCACCGCGACACCGACGCCGACGGATCCGGGCACAGTTGCTCGCTTGTCCTCCTCGGTCCAGCTGTCAATGATCGCGCGACGATCAGCCAGCCGTTTCTTGGCGATGAAGGCGAGTCCACCGACACCGGCCGCGGTTCCGATCAGCGGACGAATGAAGCTACCCGCCGGGAACCTCTCCTGGACCAGTTTGCCCGTATCGAAGAGGGCCCCTCCGGCAGCGCCCGCCATCGCCAGCCTCCCTGCGCCTCGCAGCGGCTCCAATTGCGCCGCCTCGCCTTCCTTGCGGGGAATCTGGGAAGCGCCGAAGCCGGCGAGTCCGATCGCCGAGCGGACTCCCATGCGCAGCGCATATGGGGCATCGTGTCCCACCGTCCTGCCCACAACGACTTCAGATGCGACGCCAACCGATCGGGCGGCCAACACGCTGAGGGCGGCGGCGATCCCCTGATGCGCAGACCCACGCGGCATCAACGACGGGGAGTAGGCATCCACGAGCGCAACGCTCTCGAGTGGTGCGGACGGGCTTCCCGTCAGCGGGTTCTGCCAAGCAGCGAATCGCCAGATCAGCTCGCCTACCTTCGCCTTCAGCATTCCACCCTCCAATTCTCGGCCTGTCACGACTGATAACTCCACGGTAGCAATCAAAGCACGGGATCTGGCCCGGCAGATCACCCGAATCAGGTGATTTGAGGAGCGGCAATCGACCTCGGATCTACGTTGGCGCCGCTGAGCAGCAGACAGACCCGCTCGCCGGGTTCCGGCACGTACGCTCCGGTCACCAGCGCAGCCAGCGTGGTCGCCGCGGCCGGTTCGACAAGCAGCCGCGCTTGTTCCCACAGCTGCCGTTGGGCGGCGCGAACCGCGTCATCGCTTACGAGCACCGCATCTTCGACCCATTGCTGAGTCGCCTGCCAGGCAATCGAGCCGATTCGCCCGGCACCCAACGCTGATGCCGCAACTCCGCTCACTTCGACATCGACTGGTCGGCCCATCTCCCGAGCCCGAAACAGGGTTGGGGTGCCCTCGGTTTCGACCGCAACGATACGGACCCCGTCGCGGTACCACGCCGCGATGCCACCGATGAGTCCTCCGCCGCCGACGGCGACCAAGATCGTGTCCACGTCGGGCCACTGCTCTTCCAGTTCCCTGCCGCAGGTCCCCTGGCCGGCGACTACTGCTGCATGGTCGTAGGCGTGGGCAAAGAGCCCTCCGGAACGGGCGACATGGTGTTCGCTGGCCGCCAGTGCTTCGCGGTAGTACCCGGGCTCGATGGAGACCTCTGCGCCGAGACGGTGCAAGCGATCGACCTTGGCCGGTGGCGAGGAGTCGGGAACAAAGACGTGAGCCGGGATGCCGAGGGCGTGAGCGGCGTAGGCGATGGCCAGCCCGAAGTTGCCTCCCGAAGCTGCGATGACACCCTGGACCGGAACGTCAGTCGAGAGCAGCAAGTTGAAGGCTCCCCGCACCTTGAAGGACCCGGTGGGCTGGAGGAACTCGAGCTTCAGCGTGAGGTCGTGAGGTAGTTCGCCGGGATCCGAGCCAAGGGTGACTACCGGAGTGTGACGCACATGGTTCGCGATACGAACAGAGGCGTCTGTGATGGCCTTTCGGGTGATCTCGCCGCCGGCGCTGGACATGAGCTCATGGTAGGAGCCCGCTTCAAAGCGGCCGTCCGTCAGTCGAGGGCCGGTAACGCGGGATTCTGTGGGGTTCCGCCCTCGAACCGAAGCTGGTCCGGCTAGGAAGTCGCGTTGGTGAAGATCGTCTCGCCCAGCGCCGCAATCGAAGCTGCGTCATCACGAAAACCTGTGGTCGTCACCGAATACCAGCTCGAGCCGGAGACGAAGGTCGCGCTCGATTGAAACGGGCTCTCCGCCGCGTATCCGTCGTCACCGTACGACAGAGCGATACAGCCTTCACATGGATCGGGTTTGGTCAATGCGTGGTCCGAGGCAACCTGAATCAGGAGGCTGTTGGCATTCGCGTCGCGCCACGTGCAGGAATCGATCGGCCCTGCCTCGCTTGGTTCTCCCACGAAGACCTCACCAAAGTAGGCCTCCAGCACGGCGTCGCCTGCCAGTGTGCAGGGATCCGGCGTCTGAGTCGCCGACACCGCGGCGGTGTCGGTTGCCTCGCCACCCGTCGAACCGTCGGAGCCACCGCAAGCGACTACCAACATTCCGATTACGAGCATCACACCTAGCTTCCACATGATGTCCTCGCCCTTCCCCAGGAATCATTCCGAACCTACACGCCGAACCATCGGCGTGGAGCCCGATCGCGTCCGGCGGTGATCGGCCCGTCTCCTTTCAAGCGAAAGATGTGTACACCACATAGGATGAACGGCCCCACCCGGAAGTCGATCATGCAGACGCGACCACAACCGGACGAAGGCTCGCGCCGCGACCCGTCGAAGATCGCGATCGCCGGGATCACCGGTGCCTTGATCGGAGGGGCGGGAGGGGCTGCGCTCGGCTCGTCCGGAGGCACCGCGGCCACGGTGTGGGGTGCGGTCACCGGCGCCGTCATCGTAGGAGTGGGTGAGGCCGTCACCGACGCCACCCGGACACCGGGAACCGCCAAACCCGTTGGTTGGCGCATCGTTTCGTCTGCCGCGCTTGCTGCCGTGCTCGGCTGGCTTGTCGACCTGGTGGCCCCTGACCTCCACCTCGCCGTATTCGGGGCCCTGTTCGGGTTGATCTACGGTGCCGTCGGCTTCAGGCTGGCGAAGCTGGCGCTCGGTGCCGGAGTCGGCATCGCCGTCGGGTTCGCGTTCGAAGCCGTCTGGCCTGAAGCCGGACTCGCCTGGGTGGCCGCGATCACCCTCGTCGTCTACCGCATCCTCGCCGCTGTCATCTACCGGGGGCGTGAACAGGTGACCATCATGGGTGAGGCGGTGCCTCCGTCGGATCTCGAGTTCGTCGTGCCGTTCGCGGCTCGTTCTCGCTACGTGGGAGTCGACTACCTGAAACAGTACGCCGACATGACGGGCGCCGACTTCGTCAGGAGTCCGAAGGATGTCGGAATCGTATCGTCATTCGACGATCTCCGTGGACCATCTCTGGACCCCACTGTTGTTCACCCGCTGATCCGCGAGTTCTACGAACACACCAGCCGGTTCCACCTCTCGATCACCCCCGAGTGGCGAGCGTGGATGAAACCCGTCTACCTGGTCTACCGGTCGACGATCGCCAGACCGATCGGCCAGGCGAACGTGCCCTTCGACGTCGAAGAGGTGCAGCACGGGGTGCGCAGCTGGATCGACACCATCGATCTCGACCATTCGGGTGGTATCGACTTCCGGGCCTGGGTTCGTGCCTACGAAGACACCAATGAGCCGCTGTATGTGGGCATCTACACGGTGCTGCGCCGCGAAGAGGTTGGATACGTGAGCGTTGGATTCCCGCTCCCAGACGGCAACTTCACGGCCACACTGCTCCCCGTTGCGAATCGCGGCGACGGCCTCCTGCTGAGCTCGCGTTCCGAGCTCGACTACCCCGGCCACTACTTGAGTGCCGTCGAAGCCGAAGACGAATCGATGACCACGCTGCGCCTGTCTGGCTTCAATGAGGAGATCGACGTGTTCGTGGAAGCCGATGAACTGAGGACCGATCACCGTTTCTACCTCGGCGGGGTGCGCTTCCTGACGCTTCACTATGCGATCGAGCGGATCGCGGCGAGGGGATGACCCGATGAGGGATGTGTGCCCCGCCTCGTGGTGTCACCCACCAGGTCGACTTCCCCGTCTGTAGGGGAGACGATCACCACCGCAGGTGAGGGCCATGGGGAGCCAGGCAGCAACTGAAGCAGCGGCGATTGCGAGCAGTACTCGCTCCACGAGGGTGGCTCGCGGCGGCCTCGTTGTCGGAGGCCTGCTCGGACTCCTCGTCACGCCGCCGTTCGCCCTTGCCTACCTACCTGCGTATGGCACACAAAACGGGGAAGCGGCGTCTCCCTGGCTCAGCCCACTCCGGGAACCGCTGCAGGAACTCGGGCTGCTCGGCGGCGATCCGGTCGCCACCTACACCCGCTACGGCAAGGCGTTTGGTGTGGCCCTCCTCCTGGTCACGGTCTCGCTGGCGGTCGTCGTACGAGCGCGTCGCCGCAAGGGACCACGAGAAACCCGGGCCTGGCTGGTGCTCATCACCGGCCTCGGCGTCCTCACGCTGGGCACCTTCGGGGACTACGCATTGGAGCAGGGAAGCTTCTGGGCCAACAATGGGCTCGGGCTCGAACTGGTCGGGTTACTCATCCTCGCAGTAGCCACCCCGCTGCTCGGTTGGGCGCTGCGTCTGGAGACCGGATTCTCGCGTCCGAAGAGCCTGGCGGTGGCATTGATCGGTCCGGCCAGCCTGATACTGGGTTCAGTGCTGACAGCCCACATCCCGAGCGGACGCCTCCCTGTTCCTGGTGGCTGCCGTCTTCGTCGGGTTCGGCGGACTACCGAACGGGACGGCACCGGGGACCACTGCCTAGCCGACGGCGGTACCTTCCAGCGGGTAGCCCGCGTTCTGCCAGTCGCTGAGACCGCCGGAGTACCGCCGCACGCTGGTGTAGCCCTCTTCGATCAGCCGGCGGTAGACGAACCGGCTGGCGACGCAGGCCTCGTCAGAGCAATAGACGACGATCTCCTGGTCTTTGTCGAAGGCGCCAAAACCGGCAACCGGGTCCTCGAAATTCAGCGAACCCGGGATGTGCATCGCCTCAAACGCCCACCGGTGCAGCGTCATGACGAGCGCAAAATCATCGCCTGCGTCCAGCTTCGCCTTGAGCTCATCCCGCGAAATCGTGTTGATATCCATGAGCGGCGACTCTACACCTTCGCCCCCACCCGGCTCAGGGCGCAGTCGCGTAGCCTGGGCTTGGCAGTCTGTCGACGGGAGTAGCCATGAAACGCATCATCATCGTCATGCTCGCGGTTGCGGGTTTGCTGGCGATTCCATCCGCAGCACTCGCCCAGAGTGACGAAGCGGACGGCGTACTGGTGCGGGTAAAGGGCGATGCCACCGTTTCGGCAGACGAAGTGGTCAGTGTCGTGGTTGTGGTCAAGGGTGACCTCATACTCGAAGGCGTCGCGGAAACCGTCGTGGTGGTCGACGGCACCGTTGATGCCGTCGGAGCGACCATCAACACGCTCGTGGTGGTGCGCGGCAGCGCGATGTTGTCGAATGGGGCGACCGTCACCGGTGATGTATGGCTCACGGACTCAACCCTCACCAGGTCAGAAGACTCCACAGTGGAAGGAGCGATTCGTCGCGGCTTCCGGGGCACCTGGATCGCAGGACTCTGGATCGCCGGTCTCATCCTCGGCCTGGGCCTTGCGCTGCTGGTCGTGCTGGGGGCCCTCACCTTCGCCGCGATCGCCCCGAATGTGGCGAGACGCGCCGGTGCCGCGATTCGCGGCGACCTCGGACACGTGGCCCTCGCCGGATTGGTCTTCTGGATCGTTCTGCCCTTGCTCGCCGGACTGCTGCTCGTCACCCTCGTCGGCATTCCAGCGGCGTTCACAGTCTGGTTCGCCGTAATGCCGATCTTCGGCTTCCTCGGCTACATCGTGGTCGGAATCTGGCTCGGAGAGCTGATGGTTGCGCGCGACGGCGGGGAAGGCCATCCCTATCTCGCGGCGTTTGTGGGAACCGCGGTGCTGGTGCTCGCCGGGGTCATCCCCGGGCTTGGCTGGATAGTAGGGATGCTGGCTTCGCTGCTTGGTGGGAGTGCGCTGGCCTTGCTGGCGTGGCAAGCCTTCCGCTCCAACGGAGATACGACGACGGTCTCAGATCCTGTCGAGGCCTGACCGGGAGGCGGATTCCCAGTATTGGTGATCCTGTGGCGGTCCCTGCGGCACCGTGTTACAAAGACGACTGCACGCGCCACACAAGGAGTTCGCATGACCGACCTGATGCCCATTCTCGGGTACGACGCCATCGAGTTCTATGTGGGCAACGCACGCCAGGCAGCGCACTACTACCGAACCGCGTTCGGATTCGATGTGGTCGGATACGCCGGTCCCGAGTACGGAGTCCGTGACCGCTGTTCATACGTGTTGGAACAAAACGGGATCCGTTTCGTAGTCACGGCAGGGCTCGGACCAGAGTCCGAGATCGTGCAGCACCAGGCGCTGCACGGCGACGGAGTCAAGGATGTCGCGTTCTCGGTCCCAGACGCAGAGGAGGCCTTTCGGGTAGCGCTGGATCGTGGCGCCATCCCTCACCAGGAACCGGCGGTGTTTGAGGACGACCACGGCAAGCTGGTCGTCTCCGCGATCAAGGCATACGGCGACACCATCCACTCGTTCGTGGACCGGAGCAACTACTCGGGGGTCTACGCCCCCGGGTATCGGCCAACGACGCACTGGGCAGAGGCCGAGGACGCCGGCCTGCACTACGTCGATCACGTTGTATGCAACGTCGAACTCGGCAAGATGAACGAATGGGCGTCCTACTACGCCGCCATCATGGGATTCACTCAACTCCACCACTTCAACGACGAGCAGATCTCCACCGAGTACACGGCACTGATGTCCAAGGTGCTGTGGGACGGCAGCGGACGAATCAAGCTGCCGATCAACGAACCTGCAGCAGGCAAGAAGAAGAGCCAGATCGAGGAGTATCTCGACTTCTACCGATCCCCCGGTGTCCAACACATGGCGCTCGCCACCGAAGACATCGTGGAGACCGTTCGCAAGATGCGCGCCAGCGGGGTGCGGTTCCTCCGCACCCCGCAGAACTACTACGACGAGCTGAAGGATCGGCTCGACTGGTCCACGATCGACGCCGATATCGACGAACTGGCCGAACTCGGCATCCTCGCCGACCAGGACGACGAGGGGTACCTGCTCCAGATCTTCACCAAGTCGGTGCAGGATCGCCCGACTGTGTTCTACGAGATCATCGAGCGCCATGGTTCGCTGGGTTTCGGCATCGGTAACTTCCAGGCCTTGTTCGAAGCGATCGAACGAGACCAGGCCGCCCGCGGAAATCTGTAGGTCGGGACGAGTTCGGGAACTCTCCCCACCTTACGTTTCGTCGTACCCATATGAGACTTGCGCGAGTCGTGACCGGGCTGGTGGTTCTCGCCCTCATCGCCGCGGCCTGCGGGGACGATGCCGGCGGGTCGTCTTCGACGGCTCCGTCCGACGAGCAGACCACCACCACCGCATCACCCGCGGACGTCCCGGTAACAACCGTTCCATTCGTGAACGGGGAGGAAATCCGACTCGACCTGCCCCGAGCCACCACCGGGGTTTCGGACGCCGAACTTGCAGCCGTCGTGGCCGGCGACACCCAGTTCGGGCTGGACCTGTTCACCACGGTGGCAACCGACGAGAACGTGATGCTCTCGCCGTACTCGATCGCCACCGCGTTGGCCATGTTGTACCCGGGAGCGCGCGGGACAACGGCGGCCGAAATCGCGGAGGTGCTCCACCTCAACGTCGATGACGAGACGTTGCATGCCGCTCGGAACCAACTCGACCTCTCACTCGCCGCCGCGCCGCCGGCGCAGGAGGAGGAAGACTCCCGCGAGCCGTTCGCGATCCGACCCGCCAACTCGGCGTGGGGCCAGGGGGGCTACCCGTTCCTCGATGAGTACCTGGCGGTGCTGGCGACGTACTACGGGGCGGGGCTGCGCCTGACCGATTTCGCAACCGATCCTGTCGGTGCCACGGACACCATCAACGAGTGGGTGGAGGACGCCACCGAGGATCGAATCCAGGACCTGATTCCACCCGGAGCCATCGATTCACTCACCCGGCTGGTGCTCGTCAACGCCATCTGGTTCCAGGCTAACTGGGCCGCGCCGTTCGAACCGGAGCTCACGGAGCCCGGTGACTTCACCCTGGCAGATGGATCCACCATCGCGGTGCCGATGATGCACGGCAGTCAGCGGACCGGCTACGCCGACACCGATCTTTACGAGGCGGTGCGACTCCCGTATGCCGGGGACGCCGCCATGGTGGTCATGCTGCCCAAACAGGGAACGCCGGCCGACCTCGCCGCAGCCCTCGACGGTGAGGACATGAGCCCGCAGTGGGGTGATGCCCAGGTCGACATCACGCTGCCGAGCTTCGAATTCGAATCTGAGATCCTTCTCAAGCAGGGGCTGATGGAGCTCGGCATGGAGGCTGCCTTCCGAGACGCGGCTGCACCAGACGGAGCCGACCTCACGGGGATCACCCCGCTGCGCGAGTTGTACGTCAGCGATGCACTCCACAACTCATTCATCGCACTCGACGAGGAGGGAACCGAGGCTGCAGCGGCGACCGCTTTGATCATCGGGATTACGTCCCTTCCGCAGCCGGCGACCTTCACCGCAGACCGGCCGTTCCTCTTCTGGATCGAACACACCACTACAAGCGAGGTGCTGTTCCTGGGCCAGGTGACGAACCCCGTCGCGTGAGCTCCGTCGTCAGTCCTCCGCAGCGGCCGCGGGACCGGCAGACTTCCGATCCGAGGCGAGCTTGAACTGGATGGCAGCGAGGATGCCGTAGCCCACGGTCTCTGCCGGACTGCCGGTGAGAGCCGCCATGACCGAGAAGACACCGCCGGCTATCAGTGCCGGACGGACCGCGGCTCCCCTGGTGAGGATGGCGATCGCGACCGCAGCCTGGAACACTGCCACCAGGGCGGTGACGGCCACGCTGTCTGGCACCAGCAGCTCCTCGATGAGTGCCTCGGCTGGTGGGAGCCATGCCTGCTCCGCCATGGCGTCATAGAACCCCCGGCTCTCGCGCAGCACGAACAGCGACTGATGCACCGCTCCGATGGCATAGAGCCCGCCGATGATGAGTTCGGCACCGGTGCGGAGCTTCATGCGTGAGCTGCGGCCACGGTGACGACGACCTTGCCGCGGGCGTGACCGGTTTCGAGATAGTGAACGGCTTCGGGGGTCTCGCTCAACTCGTAGGTCTTGTCGACGACCGGCGTGACCTTCCCGGCTTCGATGAGTTCTGTCAGCAGCCCCAAATGTTCGTTGGGCCTGTCATTCACCGGCACCATCCGCTGGCTCACAAACGGCGACATGGCAACAGCCTTGATCTGCTGGACCATCGGCCCGAACCATTTGCCGCCCCCTGCTCCAAAGGCACCGTAGGTCCCGCTGGGCGCCAGCACCCGCCTGCACTCTGATATCGGATGGTTTCCCACCGTATCGAGCACCAGGTCGTATCGCTCCTGCCTCTCGGTGAAGTCCTGCTCGGTGTAGTCGATGACGTGGTCGGCGCCGATGGATCGGACCATGTCCACGTTCTTCGGACTGCATACGCCGGTCACCTCAGCGCCGGACGCCATGGCGAGCTGGACCGCGAACGTTCCCAGGCCACCTGATGCACCGTTCACCAAGACCTTCTGTCCCGGCTGCACCTTCCCCTTGTCGCGCACGCCCTGCAGAGCCGTCACGCCTGCCATCGGCACCGCCGCCGCCTGCTCGAATGACAGGTTCGAAGGCTTCCTCCCCAACATGGTGCCCGAAAACCTCACGTAGTCGGCGCAGCCCCCGAAGCCGACCTCGCCGTACACCTCGTCCCCCGGCTGGAACCGCGTCACGCTGCCGCCCACAGCCTCTACCCGTCCGGCCATGTCACCACCCAGGATCCGGGTTCGCTTCGGCTTGCGAGGCCCCGCCACCACCCGCGCGACGTAGGGCAGCCCCCGCATGAGGAGCCAGTCGTAGGGATTCAGACCGGCCGCATGAACGCGCACCAGGACCTCATCCTCCTTGAAGACCGGAATATCGACGTCCCCGAACTCGAGCACCTCGTCAGGTGCGCCGTACTCGCGGTACACGATCGCCCTCATCGATTTCTCCTGAGTTGCATTCGGTTTGGCCAAGACGAGTTCTGGCGCATTCTCACCTGCGGAATTCTGCGGCCGGTAGGGGCCAATGCCTCTGCGAGTTGCGGGGCGTCCGAGGATCCCTCGAGGTAGCGCAACAAGCAGGCGGACCCACGACGCCGGTGTGAGTGAACAGGACCGCGGGGGCCGCGGATTACCATCGAGGCGGTGCCGCGAGACCTCTCCAACACCGCCCTGATCGTCGTCGACGTCCAGCGTGGTTTCGCCGACCCGAGTTGGGGACCGCGCAACAACCCTTCTTGCGAGCAGAACATTGCATCTCTGGTCGCGTCCTGGCGGGCGGCCGAGCGCCCTGTCGTGCACGTCCGTCACGACTCGGCCACGCCCGGGTCGCCTCTCCGACCAGGCCAACCCGGCAACGAACTGCAGCCCGTCCTCTCCAATGAACCCGACCTGCTCGTCACCAAGAGCGTCAACTCGGCCTTCTACGGTGCTCCCGACCTCCAGCAATGGCTGGACGAAAGAAGCATCACAGGAGTGGCCATCTGCGGAATTCAGACGAACTTCTGCTGTGAAACCACGGCCCGCATGGCAGGCAATCTCGGCTACGACACACTCTTCGTACTCGACGCCACCCACACCTTCGATCTTGCCGCACTGGACGGCAGCGTGATCGCCGCAGACGAACTTGCCCGCGTCACCGCCGCCAACCTCCAGGATGAGTTCGCCGCGGTCGTCATGACCGCCGAACTGTTGTAGGCAGCGATCGCGACTTCGGCGCCCCGATGACCAGAGATGGATCCATCGGACCACCCGAGCCCTCCATCACGAATTGGGCCGCATCCCGACCTCCATAGTGTGCTCGGCCTCCCTCCACCAGATGCGGCCTACCCCCGGCACTCCGTTGCCCGGCGTGAACTGGGTGCGGGTGCGCTTCCCCGCCAACGCCGATCGTCGTCTAGTCTCGCCTGATGCCTACACCCCTCGATCGGCCGCCCGCGTGGGTGCAAGACGCCATCTTCTATCAGATCTTTCCCGACCGCTTCGCCAAGTCGGAGCGGGTCGAGAAGCCCACCAACCTGGAGCCCTGGGCTGATCCACCGACCGTCCACGGGTACAAGGGTGGAGATCTGCTCGGCGTGGTCGAGCATCTCGACTATCTCAGCGATCTGGGGATCAATGCGATCTACTTCAACCCCATCTTCCAAAGTGCGGCGAATCACCGCTATCACACCCACGACTACTTCGCCGTCGATCCGCTGCTCGGAGGCGACGCGGCCTTCGACGAAATGCTCGCCGCCTGTCATGAGCGTGGAATCCGGGTCGTGCTCGACGGCGTGTTCAATCACGCCAGCCGCGGATTCTTCCAGTTCAGGGACATCCTCGAAAATGGGCCGGAATCTGCGTGGATCGACTGGTTTTATGTCAACGGCTGGCCCCTACGGCCCTACAGTGATGAAGGCCCTGCGAACTATGAGGCATGGTGGGGACTCAAAGCACTCCCCAAGTTCAACACCGACAACCCACAGGTGCGTGAGTTCCTCATGCAGGTCGGCGAGCACTGGGCGCGCAAGGGGATCGACGGCTGGCGCCTCGACGTACCCCAGGAAATCCAGACTCCCGGCTTCTGGGAGGAGTTTCGTGCACGGGTGAGGGCAGTGAACCCCGACCTCTACGTCGTCGGGGAAATCTGGTCGGATGCCACCCATTACGTCGCGGACGGCACTCGATTCGACGCCACCATGAACTACCAGGTCACGACGGCCATTATCTCGTATGCGATTGGTCACCGGGTCAATCCGGCCACCCAACTCCCCAACCCGGCGTACGAGATACAGCCCGCCATCGACGCCGCCACCTACGGCGACCGGATCGAACACCACCTCGACGCGTACCCGGACTGGGTCGACCTGGCGAATTTGAATCTGCTCGACTCCCATGACACCGCCCGAATCGCCACCATCGCGTCCGGTGATCCGACCTCAGTCAAGCTCGCCATGTTCCTGCTGCTGACCTTCCCCGGAGCTCCCTCGATCTACTACGGGGGCGAGGTCGGTCTCGAAGGCGGCATCGATCCGGACTCGCGTCGCTCCTTCCCGTGGGATGAAGCAGATTGGGACACCGACCTGCGGTCGACCGTCAAACGCCTCATTGCACTTCGCGCCGCCCATCCTGCGTTGCGAGCTCGCGGATACCGTCGCATCTGGCCGCCGCGCGGTGATCACGGGGAGATGGTTTACGTCTTCGAGCGTCGTAGCGAAGACGGGGGCCGAATCGTCGGTGCAGTGAATGCCGGGGACGATCGACACACGCTGACCGCTCCGGCCGGTCTCGTCGACCACCTCCAGGTCGAACTCATCTGGGGTGACGCCGACCTCACGATCGGCGACAACAACCTCCGGGTCTCGATACCCGCCCGCAGCGCCGCGCTGTGGCACGCATCCTCTGCGTAGGCCTCATCCGACCAGGGCCGCCTCGAGCACCGCCTCGTAGTCCGCGGCCCTCGCTCCCCACGACCAGTCTGTCTTCATGCCGTTGACCTGCAGATCGCGCCACGTGTCCGGCGCGTCCTCCAGCGTCCGCATCGCTTCCCGAATGACACCGTCCAGCGCTTCACTGTTGTAGGGAACGAATCCGAACCCCGTCGCAGCTGCGGGGTCCGCGGCCACGTCGATGACACTGTCGGCCAGACCTCCTGTGAACCGCACCACCGGAGGAGCTCCGTACCGCATTGCATACATCTGGCCCAGTCCGGAAGGCTCGAACTCGGATGGCATGAGATACGAGTCGCAGCCGGCAGACACCAGCCTGGCGAGCGTCTCGTCGTACGGCAGGTGAGCGACCGCCCCGGGATACGCCTCGACCCAGGAATCGACGAGATCATCAAGTTCGCCGTTGCCCACCAGCACGAGCCGAAAGCCGTCTGCGATGAGTCCCGGAAGAATCGGACTGAGCAGCTCGAACCCCTTCTGGCGTGCCATCCGGCCCACATTGCCGAACAGCACCCCTTCATCGAGACCGGCACGGTCGAGTAATGCGACCCAGTTGGCTGCGCGTCTTCCGAGCTGATCGGCCGAGAAGTTCTGCGGCAGGGTGGGGTCGGTGGCCGGGTCCCACGATTCGGTATCGATCCCGTTGAGAATGCCGATGATCGGGTGATCGAGCTGGGCAACCACTCCGTCCAGCCCGAATGAGGTCTCCTCGGCAGTCAACTCCGCAGCATGGCCGGGACTCACCGTCGTCACTCGGAAGGCGTGGGCCATGCCGGCTTTGAGGAAACTGGCAGACCCGTACCATTCCAGATCGCCGCCAATGGTCACCGGCCCGGTCCTTCCCAGCAGCGCCGCCACCTCGTCGAGCGGGCCCAGCATCTGGTGAGCCGCGTTGTGGATGGTGAGGACGGTCGAGAGGTTGCCGGCCGCCGCCACCAGCCCGACGTGCGCATCGTGCAGGTGCCCAACCTCGAATTCGGAGGCCAGCGCAGCAACAGCCATCGAGAACTTGCCGTAGCGCAGCCAATTGTCCTCGTATCCTGTGCCGGGTAAGGGGCCATAGACCCCGGGGCGGTCGAACAGTTCGTCACGCCATCCGATCACTTCCACCGGTGAGGCGATCAGCCGCTCCCACCGATCGGCGACAGGATCGCCGGGGGGGATCTCGGCATATCCCGGGATGGCAACCGTCAGCTCATGGCCACGCGACGCGAGTGCCTCGCTGATGCCGGCGACGGCGTTGCCCAAACCGCCGGTACGGACCAGCGGCGCATATTCGGCGGCCGCGACCAACACCTTCATTGTCCGCTCTCCTCGGCTGCTGCCCGGAATCATACGTATCCTCGTGGCGTCGCACCCGTCGGTACCGCGCGTATTCCGTATCCGCTGGCACAATCTCCCTGCCAGATACCGGAATTGATCCGCGAGCCCGGATCGGAGTACCGCGAGTGGGTGCCTCGGTCCCGGGGCGTCGCCTTTCGGTTGGAGGATCCAGATGAATCGTCACACGAAGCTGCGAGTCACAGTGCTGGCGCTGGCTGTCGTCGCGGCAGCCTGTGGCGGCGACGGCGGTGCAGCAGATACGTCGACTACCTCGAGCTCCTCGACAACAGAAACGCCGGCTACCTCGTCCACCATTGCACCTACCACAACCTCGACCAACCCCCCGGAGCGTCTGGTGGTGTGGGTGGACGCAGAGCGGGTCGCGCCCCTTACCGAGATCGCGGCGCGCTTCACCGCCAACACGGGCCTCGCTGTGGAAATCGTCGAGAGGGACTTTGCCGTGATGCTCAACGATGCCCTCCGGGACATCGTCGACGGTGAAGGCCCCGACGTGTTCCTCGGATCACACGAATGGACTGGAGCGCTCGTTGCGGCAGATGTGGTCACCCGCCAGGACGACTTGCCGGCGGCTACCCGCAGCGACTTCTTCGCATCACCGTTCCTTGGGTTCATGGTGGCCGGGTCGACGTACGGGCTTCCCTACCAGTTCGAAGCCGTTGCGCTCTGGATGAACACGACACTCGCCGGCATGCTGGAAGGCCCGGCTGATTTCGACGCCGTCCGCGATGTCTGCGACCGAGTGGTCGACGAGCAGCGCGAACAGGTCTGTCTCAGTATTCCCGGTGGCGCAGCTACGCCGGACGCCTATCACCAGTTCTCGTTCACCTCGATGCTCGGCGGATCGATCTTCTCCTTCGACCCCGGCTTCGGGTACGTCGCCACCGACGCGGGTATCGATAGTCCCGAGAGCATCGCAGGCAACACCGTCCTCGAGGCACTTGCCGTCGAGGAGTATCTGCCCTCCTACAACTACGGAGACGCCGAGGCCGCGTTCACCGCAGGCAGGGCGGTCTACTGGCTCACCGGCCCCTGGGCGCGATCCGTGGTGGAGGCCGGTGCCGCGGACAGCGGTTTCGAATACCAGGTAGTGTCGATCCCAACCGTCGACGGCAGCCCTGCCCGGCCATTCCTCGAAGCACGCGGCTTCTTCATCAGCAACGGATCCACGCTGGAGGAGGAGGCCAAGACGTTCCTCTACGACTACGTGGCGTCCGCCAACGCGATGGCCGCCCTCTATGCTGCAGACTCCCCATTGCCCACCCACAAGGCTGTTGCCGCCTCGATCGACGACCCTCTCCTGTCGGTCTTCGTCGAGTCTGCTGCCGCCGGCCAGCCAACCCCCAATCTGCCCGCGATGACTCCTGGGATCTGGGAAACCTGGGGTGAGGCACTCGGCAAGATCCGCAACAAAGCCGCACCCGCAGACGCCGCGCTAAGAGTGGGAGCCGCTGCGATCAACGTGGGACTCGACCGCTGAGAGGCGACTACTGGCGGATCCAATTCTGCAGCCGGAGGTCGGGAGTGAGCGCCTTCCTCGCGATGTAGGTGACAACCACGATCACCGCCACGGACACCGCTCCCAGCACCAGGTACATCACTACCAGTTGGACGACGACGGCTTCGACGGGATCGACACCCGCCAGCAGCAGGCCGGTCATGGCACCCGGGAGGGCGATCAGGCCGACGACCTTGGTGCGTTCGATCTGCGGAGTCAACGCCAGCCTGGCCGTGTCCCGGACCATGAAACGGGTTGCACCCTTGCCGTCGAATCCCAAAGCGAGCAGGCCCTCGATCTGGGTCCGGTTGTCCGAGAGGTAGGCGGCGGAACGGTCGACGGCCAGCACGGTGCCCGGGAGCGTGTTGCCGATGGTGATCCCGGCCACTACCACCACGATCACGGGCTCGAGGTCGAACACCTGGGACCCGAACACGATGGCGAGCGCGATTCCGGTCGAGGCCGCAATCGCAGCCATCACCAGCGTACGGAGCCCGGGTACCTCTCTCGCACGGCGCCGGGCGGTCTCTCCCGCCACCAGAACCATCACCGCCACCCACACCCATGCCCACCAGTCGGCAAGATCCGAGCCGATTACGACCGTGAAGACCGCGCCGACCGCGAGCAATTGCACCGCGGCCCGAAACGCTGCCCAGAGGATGGACCGCGCAACCCCGACTCGCTGCCACAACGAGAGCCCGACGGCAAGCGCCACAAGCAGCAGCGCCCCGATCGCGGTCGAGATGTCGAGGACGTCAGTCACCGCAGCGTCATCTCCTCGCAGGTCAATCGAGTGATTGCTCGGCAAGCAGCATCGCAAGGTCCTTGACGACCACCGTGTCTTCCGCCCCGAGTTCGCGAACTCCGTCGTCCAGCATCACGAAACAGAAGGGGCAGCCCGTGGCAACCACCTTTGCTCCGGTGGCGATCGCTTCTTCAGATCGCTCGATGTTGACCTTCTTGCCGGTGTGCTCTTCCATCCACATCCGGCCGCCACCGGCACCGCAGCAGAACGACTCGGTTCCGCACCGAAGCATCTCGACCCGGGGGCCCAGCGAGTCGAGCACCGCACGAGGAGCGACGAAGACGTCGTTGTGACGGCCTAGGTAACACGGGTCGTGGTAGGTGATCGTTTCCGTGCCACCCTTGGGCTCGATCCGCCCCTCCTCCAGCAAATGCATCAACAACTCACTGTGGTGCACCACCGTGTACTCCCCCCCGAACTGCGGGTATTCGTTGCCAAGGGTGTTGAAGCAGTGCGGGCACTGCGTGATGATTTTGGTGATACCGAGATCGTTGAGGGTCTCGATATTCTGCAGCGCCAATCCCTGAAACACGTATTCGTTACCGGTTCGGCGCGCCGGGTCACCGGTGCACAACTCCCGCGGCCCGAGGATCGCGAAGTCGACGCCGGCTTCGTGCAGTAGACGCGCCGTCGATGTAGTGACCTTCCGATTCCGGTCGTCGAACGACCCCGCGCAGCCAACCCAATAGAGATACTCGGCCTCGACACCGGGTTCTCCGAGCACCTTCACAGGGAACTCGAGCTCATCGGTCCAGTCACCGCGCGCGTTCTGGTCCATGCCGTACACGTTGGAGGAGTTCTCGAGTGAGACGTAGGCCTTGCCCAATTCGGAAGGGAAGTCCGCCTCCATGAGAGACAGGTACCTTCGCATGTCGAGGATCTTGTCGAGGATTTCGATGTTCACCGGGCAAATCTCGTCGCAAGCGCGACATGTCGTGCAGGCCCACAACTCCTGCGCCGTGATCCGCTCGAAAACGTCGTCTGAGCTGACGGTGAGTGCCGCGTCAACCCCTACGGGCGGGGCCACCGGTCGCGGCGCCGTCTGGCCTGCCACCTGGCCGAGCTTGAGGACGATCTCGCGCGGATCGAGCGGCTTACCTGTGATGTTTGCCGGACACACCGAGGTACACCGCCCGCATGTCGTACAGGCCTCGGTGTCGAAGAGTTGCTTCCAGGTGAACTCGCCGACGACGTGGGCTCCAACCGTTTCGATGTCGGTTGCTTCCATCAGATTCGGCATGGCACGCATTGCGCCCTTGGGGCGGTCATGCGGCGACAGGTACATGTTGGCCGGCGACGTGACCATGTGCCGCAGCTTGGTGGCGGGCAGCACCACCAGGAACACCACGAACAGCAAGACGTGGATCACCCACCAGAATTGGTGGACGGAAGCGGCCCGCTCGACCGGAATCAGCGCGCTCAGGCCGTAACCGACGAACGACCACACTTCCCAGTCGGGCCGACCGATGAGAGAGATCCGTGCTGCCTCGATCAGGAACCCGGTGACACCGATCAAGCCGAGCGTGACCAAGATGACTCCGTCTTCCGGTCTGGTCTTCGAACGCAGCCGCCAGGGTCGCTGGCCGTAGCGACGCAATGCAGCCCAGACGATGCCGGCGATGAATACAAGACCGAACAGGTCGAGTATGAACGAATAGACCTGGTACACCGTGCCGTGGAGGAACTTGAGGTTGGTCGGCAGCAGGTGATCGATCTCGAGCGTCACCGTCCCCAAGAACAGGACGATGAACCCGTAGTAGATAGCAGAGTGCATCAGCCCTGCCGACCGGTCGCGCATCAGCGTACGCATCGCGAGTCCTTCGCGGAGTTGGTGCAACCGCTGCTTGGTCATCCCAGCCCTGCGCTCCCAGGCGCCACGCTCCCAGCTGCGCGATCGCTCGGCGAACAAGTAGAACATGACGCCGGTGAATGCTGTGATCCCGATGTAGAAGAGGGCGACGGCAACCGCGGGGATGTTGCCGAAGACCGCTCTCCCAACCTCCGGTGCCGCTTCTTCCGACCAGGTGCCGACCCACCACAAGAGCAGGGTTCCGACAACGGCGAGGATCCCGGCTACACCGAGCACGTGGGCCGTCGTGATCGTGCGCCGACCCATCTGCCCTGCGCCGGCCCGCTCCGCGGCTGTGGAACCGGATTCGGCGAGCGTGTCGGTGTCGGCCAACGTCAAACCCTCTCCGTGAGCGCACCGGCGAGTGTACCGGCCGGCCGGAGCCGGGGGGTTTCGCCTCCACCACCCTGCGCCGATCACCGGAACCTGCCTCGCTGCACCTGGTCACTCGGAAGCCGGAGAGGGGATGGCGATCGGAGGCGTGCACGCCTCCGATCGCGCTCTCTCCCGTGCTGCGAACCGGGTCTCCGGTTCACTCGATTGTTTGTTCGCCCGACACCGCTTCCTGACACCTGTCAGGATTGACCGCATGGCGGACAAGAAGTGGTCGTCAGAGGGAGTCCGATGAAGCCAGCCGATGCAGACAGGCGAATCACCGCCCTCTTCGATGCCCAGTACGACGAGGTGCTCGCTTACTGCGCGCGGCGGATCGGACGCAGCGACGCAGAAGACGCGGCTACTGACGTGTTCGCGGTCGCCTGGAGAAGGGTCGATCAGATCGACTGGGACACCGTCAGGCCATGGCTCTATGGGATCGCCCGAGGCGTGCTTGCCAATCGAAGCCGATCATGGCGCCGCCAGGGCCGACTCATCGGAAGGCTCTCCGGGTTGTCTGCCACATATCCCGAGACCCCCGAGTCCTACGTGGTCCGACGTGAAGAGGACAACGTCGTGGTGGCAGCGATCCACAAACTGAAACCAACCGACCAGGAGATCTTGATGCTGGCCGCATGGGAGGAGCTCACTGCGCCTGAGATTGCGACGACACTCGACATCTCTACCTCAGCGGCCGAACAGCGTCTCCACCGCGCCAAGAAACGTCTGGCAAAGGTCCTCAGGCCGCCTGCGACCGCCTCACAATTCTCTTCCCGTGCTGCTCAAGAGGAAGGAGGACACTGATGAGCGCTGACACCGCATTCCAGCGCCTGCGCGACTCAAACCCGGTGCCCGAACCGGCCCTGCTTCGCAAGCAGTCGCACGACTCGGCCATCCTCCTCGCCGCAAGCCGGCAAAGGAGCACGGAGATGCAGACCCAGGAAGAGATCAACAACCAGACGAAGCACGGGCCTCGACCCAGGCGGCTCCTCATCGGGATCGGAGTCGCGGCAGCAGCGCTGGTCGCAGCCGCCGTGACGGTTGGTGTGGCGCTGGCGCTGAGCACAGACGATTCGCCGCCGCCGGCAAATCAGGTAGACAACCCTGCCGCAGCAGAGGCAGTCGCGGTAGTCGAGGCCGCGTACGCCGTTTACAACGCCGGGGATGCCGAGGCCTGGCTCGCGGCAGTCTGGCCACAAGGGTTCCAGAGCAACGAACTGATCGGATTCGGCGAGATCTATGCCGCGAACGCCGCGGCCGGTGCCCGGATCCACACCATCGATTGTGTACCCGATGGGTTCGGCGACTGGTTGATCGGCGAGGAGGGTGCAGTATTCGCCGGGCAGCGAGTCAGGTGCGTAACGGAAGAAACCAACGACTTCCACGCCCCAGCCGGGCTCGAAACAACGTTGGTGTCTGCCTGGGTCGTTGCGGACGGAGCGGTCGTAGCCCAGTCCGCTGAGGCGGAACAAGGCGAGTCCGAAGCCTTCAACCTCGAGTTTCGCAACTGGCTGGCACGCAACCACAAAGAAGCTGCCCTGGGATACGACACCTTCCCGTGGATGTTCCCCAAGGCAAAGAGCGTGCCAACTGCACTGGAGTACGTCGACGAATTCGTCGCGTCTTCCCCGGACTGGCCGCGCAACTGACCGCCGCCTGCAGCGCGCTGCCAGAGATCGACATCGGGTAGACAACAAACCACCGAGACCGCCCAAACCGATTGGCTGCGAATCGGCACTGCAAGGGCCCGCCATTCGTGTAGGGCAGGTCCGAGAGGGAGAACCCCACAGAAGCGGGGTTCGGAACGAAGGGGAAACCTCACCCAGAGCAAAGAAGCTAGAAAGGCCACATCCGTCATCGTTGCCGTCCTCGCGACCATGAGCATCGCGATACCGGTGAGCGCGGGCTCGGCAACTCAGATCGATGGCGGTGGCTTCACGGTAGGGGTCCCACCGGTGCCCGGAGAGACTGCAACGGACAGCCCAGCGAGTGGACGTTCGAACTGCTGTCCGGCAGCTTGCAGGGCTGCTGGTACACGGACGTGATCTCGAGCGGTGCCGGCCATCCGAGCGGCAGGCACCAGTAGCGCGGCGCAGAGACGTTCGTGGGCGGCTACTACGACGATGCAGGAGTCCAGGTAGGGACCCGGTCGTTCAGCACCACCTCCAACTTCACCAGCAAGTTTTCGACGCCGACGGCGCCGAGATCTTCGGTCGCCGTCAGCATCCGATCGTCGCGGGAAGCGGCACCGGGGTGTTTGCAGGCGTTACCGGGCGCGTCTACTTCAAGGACTTCGATGTCGTCAACGGGATCCTGGGGTACCGCGGCCACGTCAATTTCCCGAACGGCGTATCGGAAGCGATCGGAACACTCGACGGGAGGACCCCTGCCACAGTTTGGGGTCCTCCCGTGTGCTGTGCCATGCGGCACACGGTGGACTAGTCCCGACGCGTACAGCGGAAACCGCTCTGCGGCTTTCCCACGCAGCGCCGATGTCATGTTCGAGAGCAGAGTGGCCAACACCTTGGGGGGCGAGGCCGAATGGGAGGATCAGAGGACGGCGACAGGGAGTATCTGGAGCGCACCGCAGATCGGCTGCGCACCATGAGTGCTTCGCAAGTGGATCTCACTACGGCCGACGCTGCCGAGGTGCGGTCCCGACTCGAACGTATGGCCTATGGAGGATCACGATTGAGAAACCGAGGGGCTTCGACCGTCCCCGGTGCAGAGCCTGCTCAGCGGCGGGAAGAACAAGGAAACGCCGCAACCGGCACCTTGAGGCTGACGAACTCTGGCGACGACGGACGGTCTTCCCCGCAGTGACCGGACCTGCGATCCGACGGCGAGCCGCCTTCGATTCCCCTCAGGTGCGGCCGACCAGCGCTCGCAGGAAGAACGCCATGTTTGCGGGTCGTTCGGCGAGACGCCGGGTGAGGTAGGGATACCACGCCACGCCGTAGGGAATGTAGACCCGCAGCGCGTGTCCGGCGGCGAGGAGTTCGCGCTGCAGTGGAACCCGCACCCCGTAAAGCATCTGGAGCTCCCACGGACCTTCCCGCCGCTCCGCCTGCGCCGTGGCGTGATTGATACGAGCCTCGTCGTGGGTCGCGATCGCCGGGATCACGTCGGGTGATGCAAACGCCGCATCCGTAAGGCGATCAAACGCAGCATCGACCTCACCTTTGTCCTGGAAGGCGAGTTCGGCGGGTTCGGCATATGCCCCCTTGCAAATCCGGACATGTCCGTGCGCCGCGATCACTCGATCGAGGTCCAGCGGCGAACGGTGCAGATACGACTGCAGCGCGACACCGAGATTGCCGTGCTCACTCTGCATGCGCTCGAACAGAGCCATGGTGGACTCCGTATGCAGGCTCTCCTCCATGTCGATGGTCACAGAGGTGCCGACCGCAGCAGCTCGCGCCGACAACGCCTGCAACGACTCAGCTGCCAATTCGTCATCCGTCCCCAAGCCGAGCTGCGTCAGCTTGACCGAGATGTTGCCCTCGATCCCCTCTGCCCCGATCCGGTCCAGGATCGCGAGGTAGTCGGCGGCGGCCCCTCGGGCCGCGACTCGATCGACGACATGCTCGCCCAAATGGTCCATCGAAACTGTCGCGCCGGCTGCGTTCAGCTCTCTCGCAACTGCAATCGCATCGTCGAGCGTCTCACCAGCAACAAATCGCGTCGACACCGCCCGCCCGGGGCGGGTGTCGGTGAAGAGTTTGCGCACTGGTCCGCGCTCGGTGATGGCGAGGGTTGCCTTGCCGAGCGTCGACACCACGTCAGTCTGAATCCCCGGCAGCCGCGGCACCGAGCTCGCGGGACCGCTGTGCAGCCGAACGCACCGCATCCTCGAGGAGGGCGCGAAAGCCGCCGTTCTCCAGGATGTGCATCGCGGCTGCGGTGGTTCCCCCCGGAGACGTCACCTCGGCTCGAAGTCTGAAGGCGCTCTTGTCCGACTGGCTCAACAGGACGCCGGCGCCCCTGACCGTTTGCAGCACAAGTCGCTCCGCAGCGTGGTGGGGGAGTCCCTCGCGAATCGCGGCCTCGGTGAGTGCTTCCGCAAGCAGGAACACGTAGGCGGGACCCGACCCCGAAACCGCCGTGACCGCGTCGAGCAGGTCCTCGCTGAGCTGGATGGTTTGGCCCACAGCAGCCAACACGGTCTCGGCGCGAGCGATGGCTTCCTCACCAACATCAGTGCCGGCGCAGTAGGCGGTCATCGCTTCGTCAACCGCGGCGGGAGTATTCGGCATCGATCGCACGATCGGCATGCCCGGCAGCGCGATCTCGAACACCGCCAGCGGCACGCCCGCGACCAAAGACACCACGAGTTGATCGGTCGTCACGGTGCCGCTGATTTGATCCAACAGATGGGCAACGTCTTTGGGCTTCACCGCGACCACGATGACGTCACGTCCGGCCACAGCTGCCACGGGGTCGAGTACGGTCGACACTCCGGAGAGGCGCTCGGCCTCGACGGCGCGCTCCTGCCGCCTGGCGACCATAATCAGGTCCCCCGAATCCCAGCCGGCGCGCACCAGCCCCTCGGTCAAAATCTGACCCATCGATCCGGCTCCCAGCACGGCCACGGTCGGTTGCATGTGCGCGATGATACGGCAGCGGTACCCCCCGGAGATGGTTCAACCCAAGAGGATGGCTCGGAATGTCTAATCCACCGCCCCCGAACCGAGGCCACCAGCTTGTCGCCTGGGGATTCGTCGCGGTGCAGGTGCTGTTGATCGCAGGTGTGATCCTCGTACCTCGCGGTTCTCAATGGCCGGTATCACCGGCTCTGCAGTGGGTGGGCTGGATCGCCATGATCGCCGGGATCGGAATCGGTCTGTGGGCGGCGCGCTACCTGGGACGCGGACTCACCGCCTCGCCACTGCCGAACGGCGCGGTCACCCTGGTCACGGCGGGGCCCTATCGCTACATGCGGCACCCGATGTACACCGCCGTCATGTTGATCGTGAGCGGGGTCGCGCTGCGATCCGGAAGCTGGATCGTGGTCGCACTCACCGTCGGTCTCGGAGCCCTGTTCTGGGTGAAGTCGGCGTGGGAGGAACAGCGACTCGCCGAGACCTTCCCCGGCTACCCGGCCTACCAACAAGCGGTGCCGAGATTCATCCCGCATCCCAGACGCGCCGCCGCGTGAACCCGCAGGCGAGAACCCGATTACCGAAGAGTTGTGGCAGGATGCGCGCCATGATCAACGGCTCCAGTTGCAGCAGACGCCCCAAACGCGGTCGTGCCCTCTTCAGCCTCATCGGCGGAACACTGCTGCTCTTCGCAGCATGTGCAACCAACCAGCAGGACGCCGAAACCACGACCTCGTCGTCCATCCCCCTGGTAGAGACCACAACCACCTCCACACTCGCACCGGCAGGAGCAGCCGAGTTCCCCGACCTCGGCCTCGAGACCGTCGTTCCCTCAGAGTGGGTGCTGCGCCAGGAGGCACTGGCTCAGGGTTCCGCCGCGATGCTGTACGACGCAGGAGACACAGCCGCTCTCGTCATCCTGGGAAGGGTCGAAGACCTCGAGGAACCGATCGTTGAGACCGACCCTTCCGAGATCGCGATTGCAGTGAGCCGTCGGCTCGCAGGGTTCTTCTTCGAGGACGGAACCGAAACGGTGACGGTCGAGGTGGCCACCGTAGACGGGGCGGAGGCAGGTGCGGCTCAGGTCAAGCTCGATCACGAAGACGGATCGCATACCGTCACCCGGACGACCATCGTCGTCGGCGGGGACGGTGCCAGGTACGCGACGCTCCTCTATCAGAGCGAATTCCCTGAGGAGCGAATCGCACAAGGCATCGAGGTGCTGGAACGACTGGCCCTCCTCAACTAGTCGCCGATGTTCGAACTTTCATAGCTCATTCGCGATATTTAACGGTATATGACCGTTGCAGTCGGCGTGTGCCGCCCGTAGTCTGCGAGCATGTCCCTTCGGCTTCGACATGTACTCGTCATCGTGGTGCTCGCGACCGAGACCGCCGTCCTGGCGATCAGCATCACCAACTTCGATGCCGTCGAACCGAACGACTCGATCTTCCGACTCACCCGCGCTCACGCCGGGATTCCGCTCCACGAGATGCTCACCACACTGGCGTGGTGGGTGCTTGCCGGCATCGCAGGTTGGTTTCTCATCACCGGCCTGATGTACGCCGGTGCGACCGTCGCCGGCCGTACGGGCGCCGCCTCTCGCATCGGCCGGTTCACGCCACGAGTGATCCGACTCCTGGTCGATCGCGCCGCCGTCCTTTCCCTGACCATCGCGATGCTCGGAACCGGGGCTCCGGCCACGGCCGCAGACGATTTCAAGCCCGGGACCGGACCGGCAGCCCCCGAAACGCCCGGTACCGCAGAGATCCCGCATCCCGGCCTGCAACGCCTCACGAGCGATGTGGCCCCGGAAACGGCCGCATCGACTCCATCGCCCTCCAGCAATCCGACGGGCGAGCACCTCGTGGTACCCGGCGACAACTTGTGGCGGATCGCTGCCGGCCACGTCACAGCCAACGCAGAGACACCAATCGCCGTCCGCACCTACTGGCTGATGGTGATCGAGGCGAACCGGAACCGGCTTCGTTCTGGTGACCCCAATCTGATCTTCCCCGGAGAAAGGATCGTCCTTCCCGAGATTCCGGAGGCGTCGTGACTGGCGCGAGCGCTCCACGGCTTGACGCGGCAGAGGGCCGCCTCATTCTCTCTCGTACGCTGATGCCTGTGGCAATGCAGCTTCACACCGGCCGTGACACCACCCTCGCTGTGGCTGAGGCCTCCGCCCTCGAGAATGCCGGGATCCTCGCAAACGGACACCTACATCCAGTGGCCGATTCGATCCTGGCAACGATGACCGACCCCGATCTCGTAGCCACCGTCGAGTGCACGACGCTCAAACGCCGACCGTGGCTCGGCACCGTGTGGGGGCGCGGGGCAACGGGAGTGGTCGGCGAGTCACCCGCCCCCGATACCTTTGCGCTCCACCAGACATCGCGCGGACTCCTTCCGTTCCACGTGACGAATCTGGTCGGGGTGGGGCCGCGGCCGACCCCCGATGTTCGCCGGCCGATCGTCGTCGCCACCGAGGTCCTCGCCGCGTCTCGTCCCCACTGGCACACCCCAGAGGTGGTGAGTGACCTACTCGCCGACCAGGGGATTCCGCAGCGTGGCGCCGATGCGCTGGCTGCCGCCCACGCCATGCGGCGCGCTTCGTGGCGAGTGACCTGCCTGCGCACCGACCCGGCCGGGATCCCCTGTAACGGGGAAGTTCTGGTCCTCGATGGGGACGACGGCGGCTATTGGAGTCTGCAGGCAGATGCTGATGCCTCAGGCACCGTCACCTTCACTCCAATCCCGTGGCCGTCTGTGATCAACCTGGTGGGCGACCTACTCCCGACCGGCTAGATCCTCCCGCCCTTGCGCCACTCCCCTGGCGGCCCCCCACTCTTTCGCCAGAGCATCGGGAACGCCACCAGTCGTAGGGAGGCCGAGTGGCGTGATCGCGATGGCTCCCTGGTGGGCCGCCTCGATATCGGTACCCGTGGCGTCGCCGTGGATCTGGTGGTTCTCGACGGCGTGACGGTAGGTGCCGTCTCCCTGTTCCGCGAACAGTTGGTCGTAGGCCGATCGGGCCAAGCGAGTGATGCGTCGCTCGGTCTTTGCAGTTGCGTCTCCTGGCAGATTGATGCTCAGTACCTGCGCATCGGTCGGGAAGCCGTGTCCCAGCAGCACCTCGATCAGGTCGACTGCGACCACGGAGAGACGTTCCCACATCGGCAAAGACGCCCCCGACCAGGCATGTGCCGACCAGGTGGGCCAATCACCGATGATTCCGGCAGACACCGCCACCGCAGGCACCCCGCCGAGTGCTGCTTCGAAGGCTGCACCTACAGTTCCGCTCGACATGAGAAAGGCCTGACCGTGGTTGTACCCAACGTTGATTCCGGACACGACCATGTCGGGGACCCCTTTGGGATCGGCATGCATACCGATCTGGGCGCAGTCGGCCGGATACCCGTCGACGGCCGAAATGGTGAGGCCGTCGCGGATTGTTGTTTCCACGGTGAGCGGATCGTGACGGGTGATGGCCTTGCCCACCCAGCTTCGCTCGCGCGCCGGAACCACGATCGACACCGGACCGAGGCGTCCTAGAGCCTGCGCGAATGGGGCAAGTGCCGGTGAGTCGATGCCGTCGTCGTTGGTCAGCAGGATGCGCGTCATCTGATCAGGTTAGGCCGAGGTTCCCGCCCCTGGATATCAGCGAGCTCGGACTCCGGTGCAACCATCGATTCCTCCGTCCTGCCGTCACCTGAACTTGCAATCTGAGCGGAATAGACTTAGATTATTGCTTGTTATTCATATAGGAATTTCTTATACAGAGGAGTTGAATATGTCCGCACAGCTCGTTCGCTTCGACCCTTGGTCGGTGATGCGTGACTTTGATCGTGCCTTCATGACGGCCAATCCCGGTCGTACGAACACATGGATGCCCCGCATCGACGTGCTGGAGAACGAAGGATCTCTGATGCTGCGCGCCGAACTCGCCGGTGTCGACACCGACAGCATCGAGGTGACGCAGGAAGGTCGCACGCTGACCCTCAGCGGTTCCCGCACGCTGACGGCCGATGATTTCACCGGGACCGCTCACCGGCGCGAGATCCTCGAAGGCGACTTCGAACGTAAGGTGCGTCTGCCCCAGGGCATCGACGCCGAGTCCATCACGGCAACATCGAACGACGGCATCCTCGAGGTGGTCATCCCCCTCCTGCCCGAGGTTCAGCCTCGCAAGGTGACCGTGACCCCACAGCGGTAACCCTCCCTCCCACCGCTGTCGGTTCGGCCCCGCTCCCCCTCCCGGAGCGGGGCCGACCACTTTCTGGCGGTGGCTCGATCCTTTCGACCACATCGCAACACCGGTTGCCCGTACACTGCCGCCCATGATCGTTATCACCGAATTGGTCGAGGTCGAAGACTCCGTTGTGGCTGCGTTCGACCACCTCATCCCCCAACTGTCTTCGAGCAGCCCACCACCGGATCGGGACCGACTCGCAGACATCGCGGCCAATCCCAATACACAACTACTCGTGGCCCGAGACACCGAAACTCAGCAGGTCGTCGGCAGCCTCTGCCTCGCCTTCTATCGAATCCCGACGGGTCTTCAGGCCCGAATCGAAGACGTTATCGTCGACGGCGAAGTGCGGGGTCGGGGCGTGGGCGAACTCCTGACGAACAGCGCGATCGAACGCGCCCGTTCCGCAGGTGCCAAGGCAGTGGGTCTCACGTCGCGTCCCTCACGTGAAGCCGCCAATCGCCTCTACCGACGCCTCGGCTTCGAGGAACGTGATACCAACGTGTACCAGATGAAGCTCGTCTGATCACAACCAGTCGACCGGGCACCCGCGCGTAGTCGGGTGGCTCCCTATTATGCATTTCGGATTCACAGCGCACGATGATGGAGGCGACGCGAGGAGAAGCCGTGACCGCAACCGCAGACACCGTTCGCAAACGTCGCTGGCCGCGCTACTTCCTTATCGGCATCCTGGCTCTGGTTGTATTGTTCTATCTCGGTGGCGGCTGGTACTTCTCCAACCAGATCCGAGACGACCTTCTCACCGTCAAGCCACCAACCGTTTCCTATGACCTCGACGTCCTGGCCGTCGACTCTGAGTTGATCACCTTGCGCGAAACCGACGGACATGATGACGAACTCCGAACTCCCGGCGTCTACGGTGTCACGTGGGATGGCGGAACTGGCGAATTGGGTGACATCCTCACCACGGGAAGTGCTACCGACGTCACCCGCGTCTTCACGCTGCTCGAAGGCGCAGCCCCCACGGCAGGAACCCAGGCCGATGTCAACAAGAACGTCTTTCCGCCAGATCCCCTCCGTGCATTCGACGTCGCCTTCGAGGACGTGCAATACAACTCGCCATTGGGACCCATGGACGCATGGTTCGTCCCCGGGGAATCAGACACCTGGGCGGTGATGATCCACGGCAAGGGGGTAGACCGCGACGAGACCCTGCGGGTCATGCAGCCGTTCCTCGAGGTCGGTCTCCCCATCCTCTCGATCCGGTACCGCAACGACATCGACCAACCACAGGATCCCTCCGGCTTCTACAGATACGGCGTATCCGAATGGCAGGATCTCGAGGGTGCGGTCCAATACGCAGCAGACAACGGCGCTGAAGACGTCGTGCTCGTCGGCCTCAGCACGGGTGGCCCGATCGCGATCAGCTTCCTACAGAAGTCTCCATCAGCAGGCAGGGTCAAGGGGGCGGTGCTGGACGCACCAAATCTCGATGTGGGACGCGCCGTAGATTTCGCCGCATCGATGCGAACCCTTCCGCTCATCAATACCGCGATTCCGGACAGCCTCACCTCCGTGGCCAAGTTCATTGCCGGGCTCCGCTTCGACATCGACTGGGACGATCTCGACTACGTCAATCGAGCTGCCAACGTCAACTTCCGCATGCTCGACTTCCACGGCGAGGCGGATGACACCGTCCCGATCGACGTCAGCCAGCGCCTCACCAAGGCCTCGCGCCTCGGAGTCACCCTCTTCGAAGTTCCCAAGGCGCTGCATGTCGGATCGTGGAACATCGCCCCGGACGGTTACGCGACGGCGGTGCGCGAGTACCTGCAAACGATCGGCGCTCGCGGAGGCGGCTGATCGCTCCCGAGCGCGCTACTCGCTCCGTACACTCGCAGTAGTGCGCCGTACCGGTCCTGGAGGCAATGTGGCCGCTGACGAAACCCATGTCGAGGTTGTCGGCGAACCGATCCGGATCTCGAGTCCGGGAAAGGTCATGTTCCCCGACCAGGGTTGGTCCAAGCTCGACGTGGTCGAGCACTACGTCATGTGTGCTGCCGGAGCCCTGCGCGGCGTATGGAACCGGCCCTCGCTTTTGAAACGTTGGAACCGCGGCGTGGCGGGCGACCCCCTGTTCGTCAAGCGGCCAAAGTCTGCCAGCAACCTGGTCGACGTCACCTTTCCATCCGCCCGCCCCGGCCGCATGTTCGCGCCGATCACCGAACGCGACGTCATCTGGATGGCACAGATGAATTGCCTCGATTTGAACCCATGGAACGCCCGCGCAGATGACATCGACCACCCGGACGAGCTGCGTATCGATCTCGATCCGACGGAGGGGTACGACTTCACGGCAGCCAGGGACGTCGCGGCCGCATTCAACGAACTGCTGACAGAGAAGGGCCTAGTCGGCTGGCCGAAGACATCCGGCAATCGCGGGATGCACATCTACGTGCGGCTCGAACGACGCTACGACTATTTCCAGGTGAGACGGGCGGCGCTGGCGCTGGCGCGCGAAGTCGAACGCCGCCATGAGCTCGCAACCACCGCGTGGTGGAAGGAGGAACGCGACGGTGTCTTCATCGACTTCAACCAGAACGCGTGGGACAAGACCATCGCCTCTGCCTACAGCGTGCGCCATACC
Source organism: uncultured Acidimicrobiaceae bacterium (assembly GCA_964397045.1). Classification (GTDB taxonomy): domain Bacteria; phylum Actinomycetota; class Acidimicrobiia; order Spongiisociales; family UBA5794; genus CAYNHF01. The sequence continues at coordinate 81,174 of CAYNHF010000051.1, forward strand.
GGCTACGTCTCGACCCCGTTCCGGTGGGACGAGCTGGCCGCACTCGACCACACCCGGTTTGATCTCATGAGCTTCAAGGATCGCTGGAAGGAGGTCGGAGACCTGACGGACGGCATCGACGAAGCGGCCTGCCGGCTCGAAGTGGTACTTGACATGGTCGCTGCGGATGAGGAGCGCGGCTTTGGTGATGCACCCTGGCCGCCGCACTATCCAAAGATGCCGGGTGAGCCACCCCGGGTACAGCCGTCCAAGAAGGTCGCCGAGAACTGGGAAGACTGAGCTCGCCACTCGCTCGCCTAGTGAAAGACCACCTCGCTGAACCCGATTCCCTCGGGTCGCTCAAGTTGGTCCATCGTGCACTCTGCCGCCGGTTTGTCTGGTCGCCAGCGCTCGAAGCGGGTGGCGTGGCGGAACCGGTTGCCTTCCAATTGGTCGTAGCTGATCTGTACGACCACACCGGGGGTCACCGGGGTCCAGTCCATCGACTTGCCGCCGCTCCAGCGGCTGGGTCCGCCGGGAACCCTGACCCCGTCACCGCCACCGAAACTTTCGTCCGATCGCAGTTGTTCGAACTGCTCGAGCAACACGGTGCGATCTGTATTCGAGAACCCCGAACAGTGCCCCACGAACGTCAGGTCTCCTGCTGAGTCGTACATCCCGAGCAGGATCGAACCGATCTTGTCGCCATCCTTGTGGACGCGATAGCCCCCGACCACGCAATCCGCGTCGCGCCGATGCTTCCACTTGATCCACTCCCGCTTGTCCTCGTGATAAGGCCCATCTTCTAGTTTGCAGATGATGCCGTCGCACCCCGCCGCTTCGAACGCGGAGAACCAACGGGAGGCCTCTGCGAAATCCCCGGTCGCCGGGGTCAGGTGCCAGGGGAAACCGAGTTCGGGAAACAGCGCCTCGAGCCGTCGCCGGCGCAACTGGTAGGGAGCGTCCCGCAGGTCCTCTCCCGCATCGGCCAGCAAATCGAACGCCACGATCTCGGCAGGCGTTGCTTCGGCCAGCATGGTGATCCGCGACTCAGCAGGGTGGATCCGCTGCTGCAGCATGTCGAACCGCGTCACATCACCCGAGATGACAACGATCTCGCCGTCGACGACGGAACCGTCTGGGAGGCGTGACAGCGGCTCTGCCAGTTCGGGGAAGTAGCGAAGCAGTGGTTTCTCGCTGCGGCTGTCGAGCCGCGGGGAGTCACCGCCCCACGCAATCGCCCGAAACCCGTCCCATTTCGGCTCGTACACCCAGCCGGGAGGCTCGGGTGGTTTCGCCTTGATCCTCGCCTTCATCGGCTTGATCGTCGGTTGGAACGGCCAAGAAGTCACGGCGCGAGCTTACGCGAGCGACGCCGGCAGCGGGCCGGACCTCACGCAGCCGACAGGCCGGCGGCGAACGCCTTGGCAGAGTCGGCGTCGAACCCGACCAGTCGAATCTCGTCGAGCGCTTCGGGCTGTGCCTCGCACCACTCGACCACCGCTTTGGCGATGGTGGCAGTCGCCGCATCCAACGGGTACCCGAGGATCCCGGCCGAGACCGCCGGAATGGCGATCGAGTTGGCTTCGACGCCGATCGCGGCGTCGAGCGCCGCGGTGATGGCCGCGGTGAGCTGTCCCGCATTGTCCCTCCCCGACCGATACCGTGGGCCGACGACGTGAATGATGTGTGACGCCTGAAGCATCCCGGCGGTCGTCACCGCCGCCGTGCCGTTGGGAAGCGGACCATGCTCTCGCACCCAGGCGTCCGACTCCTCCTGGATCACCCTGCCTCCGGTGCGGACCAGGGCGACGGCAACCCCCCCGCCATGTGACAACTGCTCATTCGCGGCGTTGACGAGCGCGGCAACGGGCTGCTGGGTGAGATCACCCTGGATCACCCAGATCTGGCACCGACCGACCGCCCGATGAGCAATGGCATCCATCCCGACATCGTATAACAACCACAGCGGGAGGCGTCCGCAACAGCGGCTACCAACGCGACGGCTCAGGCTGGGCCGTCTCGCCGAGCAGCCTCTCGATCATGTAGGCGAAACGCTCCGGGTCGCCGGTGGTTGTGTATCTAATCCGGCGGAGGTGATCGGGGGGGGCCGTGGTGCCGGCATCCGTGAGCAGTCGGCGGACCTGTCTGGCAACGGCCGGCGACGGATCGATGATGTCGACCTGGTCTCCCACGACCGCCCGAATGTCGGCGATGAGGAAGGGGTAGTGGGTGCATCCGAGGACGAGGGTGTCCATCCCAGCGTCGCGCATGGGCTCGAGGTGAGCGGCCAGCAGCTCTCGTGCCTCGGCGGTGCCCGAGCCGTCGTTCTCGACCAGCCCGGCGAGTCCAGCACCGACCTGAGGAATCACGGTGACGTGGTTCGCGTGACGGTCGACCACAGTGGCAAAGAGCTCACCCTGAAAGGTCGCCGACGTTGCCAGCACACCGACGACTCCGGTGCGAGACTGCAGCGCGGCCGGTTTCACCGCCGGCTCCAGCCCGACGAACGGCGTGTCCGGGTATCGCTCGCGTAGTGGGTAGAGGGCAGCGGCGGACGCGCTGTTGCAGGCCACCACGACGACCTTGGCCCCAGCAGCGATGAGACCCGCCGTCACCTCGAAGGCCCGCTCCCGAACCGCCTCGATGCCGAGGCGTCCGTAAGGGGACCATTGCTGATCGGCGACGTAGAGGATCGACTCGTCGGGCAGCACGACGGTGATCTCGCGCAGGATGGATAAGCCACCCACCCCGCTGTCGAAGACTCCGATCGGTCGTGCGTCGCCGCCCATGGGAAGCCATTGCAGCAGACGAAGGCGCGTCGAGGGAGGATTGATTCTCGCAGTTCGCGCCGCGCCCGCATCAGCGAGTAGCCGAACCAGATGGACTCGGCTGTAGCCAAGTGAACGCCGCGAAGCCGACTGACCTCACCACCTACCCCGAGGGGTGGGAACCCGAAGGGGATCCCACCCGGTGCCGATCAGCTGATCCAGGCCGACGGAGACTCGCTCGACCTCATTCCTATCTTGGGTGAGAACGACCGCGGGCAGATAGCGGGCCTCGACGACTCCAACACAATGTGGGTGTCCGTCGAGGGAGGATCGACCTGGCAAGCGATCGGCGTTCTCAGCCTCGAACAGGATGAGGATGAGGGCATCGACATCGACGTCGTAGTTGCTACCGAATCCTTGCTGCTGGTCGCGGGCACCACCGGCCAATCCGAAATACCGCCAGGCGCGATCTGGGTGGGCGAGTGGAGTCGCTGAGAGACATCGCGGTAGCCTGAGCGCGTGGAGATCGAACAGGGACAACACGGGGAACTGACCATGGTGGTCGGCATCGAGGACACCGCTATCGCCATGGGAAGCGGCAGCGTTGAGGTGCTGGCTACCCCCCGGATTGTCGCCTGGGTAGAGGCCGCCTCCGTCGCCGCACTGGCCGGTGCCCTCGAAGGGGGATCTACCTCGGTGGGTATCCGCATCGACCTCGCCCACAAAGCGCCGGCACCGGTCGGTGCCGAGGTAACGGCAGCCGCCACGGTGAAAGAGGTGGAAGGCAGCGCCATCACCTTCGAAGTGACCGCGTTCGCCGCGGGCGTCGAACTCGCCAACGGTGAACACACCCGGGTCATCGTCGACGAGGCCCGGTTCGGATCGGCTTCGTGAGCCTGTAGTCAACACCTGCCTCCCGCACCCGGTCGTCGTGCGACTGATCCTCGACGAGGCTCACCCTCCGCCCTACACTCGAACGTATGTTCGCTCCTCCCGTCCCCGAAACTCCCACCTGGCTCGACGAACTCAACGAGCAGCAACGCGCTGCCGTCGATCACGGCGAAGGACCCCTCCTGGTGATCGCAGGGGCGGGATCGGGCAAGACCAGAACACTCGCCGGACGGGTCGCCCGGCTCATCGAAGATGGCGTGCAGCCGGATCGGATCCTGCTGCTGACCTTCACCCGCCGGGCTGCTGCCGAGATGTTGCGCCGCGCGAATGGCCTCATCGCCGACCGAAGCGCGGCCCGGGTCTGGGGTGGCACCTTCCATGCCACCGCCCACCGGCTGCTACGCCATTACGGGAACGCCGTAGGACTCAACGACGGCTTCACAGTCATCGACCAGAGCGACAGCGAGTCGTTGTTCGGTCTGCTCCGAACCGAACTCGGGGTGGCATCGACCAAAGAGAGGTTTCCCCGCCAGGAGACGATCGCAGCGATCTACTCGCGCAGCGTCAACGCCCAGACCAAGCTGTCGGAAACACTCGACACCCGGTTCCCGTGGTGCCGGGATCACGTCGAGCCACTGAAGGAACTCTTCGCGGCATATACGGCTCGCAAGCATCAGCACAACGTCGTCGACTACGACGACCTCCTGCTCTACTGGCGAGCCCTCATCGAATCGTCTGCGGCGGCACCGCTGCGAGCCATGTTCGACCACGTCCTCGTCGACGAATATCAGGACACCAACCGCGTCCAGGCCGACATCCTGATGGGCCTGTGCAGCCCGGAAGGCAACCTCACGGTGGTCGGTGACGATGCGCAGGCCATCTACTCCTTCCGCGCCGCAACAGTCGACAACATCCTCGGCTTCTCGGACGAGTACCCCGGGGCCACCGTTATCCAGCTCGAACAGAACTATCGGTCGACGCCCCAGGTGTTGGCCGCAGCCAACGCCGTCATCTCGGAGTCCACCGAACTGTTCCCGAAGACGCTGTGGTCGTCCCGCCCCGAAGGCGCCAGGCCCCGGCTCGTGACGTGTTTCGACGAGGCAGCGCAGGCCGACTACGTGTGTGACCGCGTGCTCGAACTCAGGGAGCAGGGAGTCGACCTCAAGGACCAGGCGGTGCTGTTTCGGACCGGCCACCACAGCGACGGACTCGAGCTCGAACTCTCCCGACGCCGCATCCCGTTCGTGAAATTCGGCGGTCTCAAGTTCCTCGAGGCAGCCCACATCAAGGATCTGCTCGCCACCCTACGGGTTCTCGACAACCCCAAAGACGAACTGGCGTGGCACCGGGTGCTCCGCATGGTGCCCGGGATCGGTCCGGCGACCGCAGCCCGTGTGATGGGCAACCTCGCGGCGACGGCCGCGGCCGGCGGCACAAACGAATTGCGCGAGTTCATCAACCTCGACATACGCATTCCCGTACAGGGTCGAGCGCCGCTCGCCGAGCTCACGACTGCGCTGGCGGACTGCGCTTCCGGAGGCGACGATCTCGGACCCGCCGGACAGATCGATAGGCTGATCGACTTCTTCCGGATGGTGTTCGAACACGGCTACGACAACGCCGCAGCCCGGCTCGGCGACATCGAGACGCTCCGCTCGCTCGCCGCCGATTTCCCTTCCCGCAGCCAGTTCCTCGCCGACCTTGCCCTCGATCCCCCAAACAGCACCAGCGACCTGGCGCAGCCTCCCCACCTCGACGACGACTACCTCATCCTGTCCACCATCCACTCCGCCAAGGGAGGCGAGTGGGAAGCCGTCTTTCTGATCCACGCAGCAGACGGCAACCTCCCCTCCGACATGGCGCTGAACGAGCCGGGCGGGGTCGAAGAGGAGCGCCGCATCATGTACGTCGCTCTCACCAGGGCACGAACCGAACTCCATGTCACGGTGCCCCAGCGCTTCTATCACAGACGTCGCGGGATGGACGCCGCCCACAGCTACGGCCTCCCGAGCCGCTTCCTCAGCGGCGCCCGTACCGCCTTCGATGAAGCCGCCGTCGGGGCCGCGGCCGCCGAGGGCGGATCGGCTCCATCAGTCGCTCCGGCCGCAGATCCTGTGGACCGGGTCCTCGCCGGCCTCTGGGAGTGACCCGCGCGCAGTCTGCCGGGCAGACACCGCTCACGCTAGGGTCGGCGTCGGCGTGTGAGGGAGGACAGCAGTGGAAGCGCAGCGACCGTCGTTTCGCATCGGGGACGCGATCTCATTCGGCTGGGAACGGTTCAGAGACAACGTCGGGATTCTCCTCGGCGTGATCGCGATCGCAGTCGCAATCAACCTCGGTTTCTCGATCTTGACCCGCGGCGTGAACAGCGGCCTGGCAGGCGCGTTGATCGCCCTCGCCTCTTGGGCGGTGTCGATTGTGATTGGTATGGGAGTCATTCGGATCGCGTTGAAGATCACAGACGGTCAGACGCCGGAAATCGCCGATCTGTTCATCTTCGACATCAACTTCGTTGCGTATGTCGTCACGTCGATCATCTTCGGCATTTCCGTAGTCCTCGGGCTCATCTTCTTCATCATTCCGGGAATCATGATCGCGCTGGCCTGGGGCTTCTATGGGTGGCCCATCGTCGATCGCGGCGCCCTCGTCGGGGAGTCGCTGACCGTGAGTTCCACCATTACCCGCGGTCACCGCTGGCATCTGCTCGGCTACGGAATCGTGCTCGGACTCTTCAATTTCCTCGGGGTCATCACGCTCTTCGGGTGGCTCATCACCATCCCCGTGAGCATCGTCGCCACTGCCTACGTGTACCGGCGGCTCAGCGGAGACCCGGTGGTGGAAACCATCTGAGCCTGCCCGGCGCATTCACACTCGTGCCGGGCTCAGCCACCCGGCGATGGCCTTGACTACCAGGTCGGGGACCTCCATCTGCGGAACATGGCCAACACCTGCAAACACCTCGAATGCCCAATCGGGCCGTTCCGCCGCGAGCCTCCTGCTCGCTTCGACGGGCACGAGGCGATCCTGGGCACCGTGGAGTAACAGCACTGGAGACGCGACGCGATGCACCATGGCGCGAAACGCCCGGCGCCGGGCCAATACAACTGCAATCGAACGTCCCGCCTCCGTGAAGGCGCGGGGCGCCCATTCCATCTCCCGCCGCAGCTCCATCATCGCCGTCGCAGACTCGAGCGCTTCGGTTGATACCCGCGTCGGATCGACGCAGAGCAGTTCCATCGCATCGTGGAGCTGGGTCGAAATCGGTGTGGCTGCGTAGTAATGCCGAATGAGCCGCTCCCCCACTCCCGGAACGAGCGGCGCCGCCAGGCGCTGCGCCGCGACCACATCCACCGAGCCGACTGAGGCAACCGGCAGCGCCGGATCGATCAAAACCAGACCTTCCACTATGTCGGGGTGGGCATCGGCCGTTATCAACGAGATGAGCCCACCCATGCTGTTGCCCACGAGTGTCACCGGCCCGTCGGGCGCTACCACCCGGCAGAATGAGGCCAGTACGTCGCGATTGGCAGCCACGGTTGCTTTCCGACCCGCCGGCGGCGTGATCCCGAAGCCGACTAGGTCGATAGCAAACACCCGTCCCATCCTGCTGAGTGCGGGCGCGACCGATACCCAATTGCTGTGTGACCCGCCCAGCCCGTGGACGAGCACCAGGGTGGGTCCAGCGCCGCCGTGATCGACATAATGAACCGGACCATCGACATCGAGTATCTGGGACCTGGGCATGGGGCGAGACGCTAGTTACCGCGCCGGGCAATTCAATCCCATCCGGCCTCAGCAGCAATCCACTGATTGTCATTCCGTCCCAGGCCGGGATGACAACACGGCTCGATCGAACGCGTAGGGAAGCTCGAGCCGATGGCGTCGCAGCAGCCCGGCGTCGGCGAGGAGGTCACTCGTGGCGCCGTCCGCCACAACCCGGCCCCCATCCAGGATCACACTCCGGCGGCACAGCTCGAGCGCAAACGGCAGGTCGTGGGTGATGATCAGCTGAGTGAGGGGCAGAGATTGCAGGACCCGAATGACCTCTCGTCTTCCCGCGGGGTCGAGTGCCCCACTCGGCTCATCGAGCACCAGGACGTCCGGTTCCATGGCGAGCACTGTTGCCAGTGCGGCGCGGCGACGCTCTCCGCCGCTCAGATGATGGGGAGCGCGGTCGGCGAGGTCGGCAGCCTCCACGGACTCCAACGCCTCCCGAGTGCGCGAGGTGAGAGCGTCCCCGGTGAGCCCCAGATTCGCAGGCCCGAACGCAACATCCTCACGAACCGTCGGCATGAAGAGCTGGTCATCTGTGTCCTGGAATACAAGGCCCACCCTGCGTCGGATTTCCCGGAGCGTGTCCTCTGTTACCACCGTATCGCCGATCCGAACCGTGCCGGAGCCTCCCGAGAGAATCCCGTTCAGATGCAACGCCAGCGTGGTCTTCCCGGCGCCGTTCGGTCCCAGCAAAGCAACCCGCTCGCCGTGGTCGATCTGAAGATCCACTCCGCGCAATGCCTCGCGCCCGTCCGGGTAGCGATACTCGATGCCATCGAGCTGGACGGCGGGCGGCGTCATGTGCGCACCCAGGCCAAGGCTGCAATCATTCCTACCAGCACGAGAAACCCAGCCGCCATGGCCCACTGCCTGCTGGTTGCCTTCGGCTCGTCCAAGCTCGGCATGACGCCCGAGAACCCGCGCGACACCATCGCGGCGTGCACTCGCTCGCCTCGCTCGTAGGAGCGAATGAAGAGTGCGCCTGCGGATGTGGCGATGGGCCGCACCTGCCACAACCATCGCGGGTCGTATCCGCGAGCTGCCATCGCGGTTCGCGTCCGGGCCAACTCGTCGATGATCACCTCGAGGTAGCGGACCATGAAGCCGGCGATAGCCGTGAGCGACGCCGGGACGTGCAACCGACCCAGCCCGCGCAGCATGTCTGGCACCTCGGTGGTACCGGCGAGCAGAACGCTGATCATCACGCCCAGCGTCGCTTTCGCCAGGATGTTCCAAGCCCCCCACAGGCCTTGGCGCGAGACAGAGACACCGAGCACCTGGAGTTGCTCTCCGCTCGCGATGAAAGGGATGAGGAACGCGAAGAGAACGAAAGGAAGTACCACAGCCATCCGGGCCACCACGAAACGGACCGGGAAGCGGGCAACCACCATGAGCCCGATGGCGATCACGGCGTAGGCCGCGAACGCCCACACCGCTTCCCTGGGCGTGACCGCGATCAGGAAGACGAAGCCGAAGGCGACTACTAGCTTCACCTCGGGCGCGAGACGATGCAGCGGACTGTGCTGGTGCACATACAACGCGTGCGCATGCCCTGCCCCCATCGCGTTAGGTAGGGGCGGGAGCCCGGGGTTTGCGTCCGCGATCGCGCACCGCGAAGAGGATGCCGAGCCCGAGCGCGAGTGTGATGGTCACCCCGGCGAAGCCGGCGATTGCGAGACTCAGCGTCTGGTTCTTGATCCCGGTTGTCGCGTACTCCGCGAAGACACCGCTATGGAGCGCATGATCCTGCGCCTGATCGACAATCCCGGTGTCTACGGCGACTCGCTCCAGACCATCCGGGGCTTCGAATGCTGCCTGCGACACGACCCCGGCCAGCGCGAGCGCCACCAGCACGCCGCCGATGACGAACGTCCGGGTGCGGATCGGTGCGCGGTCTGCCAGTTGCGCCCGGCTCAAGTCCTGCGCTCCGTACACCAGGTCGGGTCGTGACGCGAGCACCGCGCCGACTGCCAGTGCGCTGATGATGCCTTCTCCGATCCCGATGAACACGTGCACCCCGACCATCGCCGTGAAGACGGTGTCGAAAGGCACCGGCGCGGTCGCCCCGAAGAGCCATTCGATTGAGAACGCCATCGCGGCGAGCACCACAGAAACGCCGCCCGCCAGGCCGGTGGCAACGACGACGCCCGGCCGCGATTTTGGGAGGAACCGGCGAAAGACCCGGAAGGCGCCGTAGCCGCCGTACACCGGGATGATCGCCAGATTGAGCACGTTGAGTCCGAGCGCGGTCAGGCCACCATCGGCGAAGACGAGCGCCTGGACGACCACGACCACAGTCACCACGACGGCGCCCATGCTGGGACCGAGCAGCACCGCAGCCAGCGCCCCACCGAGGAGGTGACCGGTCGTGCCCGCCGCCACGGGGAAGTTGAACATCTGGGCAGCGAAGATGAAGGCTGCGGTGATACCGGCGAGAGGGATCTGGCGATCTTGCATCTGGTGACGCGATTGGCGCAGCGAGTAGCCGACGGCTCCGGCACTGATCACCCCGGCTGCGGCCGCCGTCCCTGCGTTCACGAAGCCATCTGGTACGTGGATACCGCCCTCCGATCCTGAGAACAGCGTACTCGCTGTTGCGAGCGGCTCGCAATAAGGCGCACTCGGAGAGTCGGCTGGTATCCCAAACGACACGGGACAGGGCGCGTCACCCGACGGATCAGATGCCCTGCAACGCCGCGATCAGCTCGGCGTCTGCTGCCCGATCCAGCTCGGCCCGACGCTGCAGGTAGAAGCGTTCGATACCGAGATAGCGGAAGCCGGCGAGCTTGCTCCATATGGTCTTGACCAGCGACGCCGCGTAAACCGACCGAATGAGCCTGCCCAGATCCAAGGCTCCGGCCCGCCGCCGAGGCTCGGTTCTGATCGAGTCAGCGAACCTTGCGGCGGCGGGTCACCGAGCGCGTCCCCCAACCGACGAGGCCGGCCCCACCAACCCCGAGCCAGAGCCCCCCGGAAGGAAGCAGCAGCGCCAGCATCACCAGGCCGGTGAGCAGGACCGGCCACCCGATGTCGACGTTGTGCTTCATGAGTGACAAGGTATCTCGCCCCTGTGACAGATTCGGGAGGCCGTGTAGCGTCGGCTTCGCGTCTCACCACAGGAGCCGGAATGGACATCAGAGGAGCAGCGGCGATCGTCACCGGAGGTGCCTCCGGCCTGGGAGCGGCCACTGCCCGTCGGCTCGCCGCAGACGGCGCTCAGGTTGTTGTCGTCGATCTCCAGGACGATGCAGGGAAGCAGACGGCCGCCGAAATCAATGGTGTGTACGCCCGCGCAGACGTGACAGACGAAGCCGAGGTCGCGGCAGCCATCGCAGCTGCAGAGGAAATGGGCCCGCTGCGAGTGCTCATCAATTGCGCCGGCATCCTGGCGGTGTCACGCACCGTCGATCGCCGCGGGGAACCCCACGACTACGACCTATTCCGAAACACCATCACCATCAATCTCGTCGGCAGTTTCAACTGCATCCGCCTCGCTGCGGGCGCCATGACAAAGACCGAAGCGCTCGTCGACAACGAACGAGGAGCCATCGTCAACACTGCCTCCGTTGCTGCATTCGACGGGCAGGTCGGCCAGGCTGCCTACTCGGCCTCGAAAGGGGGCATCGTCGGCATGACCCTGCCGATCGCACGCGACCTTGCCGCAGTGGGCATCCGAGTCAACTCAGTCGCTCCGGGCATCATGGAAACACCGATGTTGGACGGCCTGTCGGACGATGCCCGGGCGTCACTCGGCCAGCAGGTGCTTCACCCCAAACGGCTCGGCACCCCTCAGGAATACGCCGACCTGGTCCACCTTCTCGTCACCAACAGCTACATGAACGGCGAGACGATTCGTATGGACGGCGGTATACGAATGGCTCCGAAGTAGTCATGGACCCATTCGAACCCACCCTGCCGCGGATCGACCCGACGGCCTTCGTCGCCCCAAATGCCACCGTGCTCGGCAACGTCACCGTCGGACCCGGTGCCGTGATCATGTTCGGCGTCGTCATGCGAGCAGAACTCGACACGATCACCATTGGAGCCCGCACCAACGTGCAAGACCAAAGCGTGCTCCACGTCGACCACGGTTTCCCATGCGCCCTCGGGCAAGACGTCACCATCGGCCACGCTGCCGTCGTCCACGGCGCAACGGTCGGCAGCCACTGCCTGGTTGGCATCGGTGCCCGTGCACTCAACGGTTCGGTGCTCGGCGAAGGAGCCTGGCTCGCCGCCGGCTCCGTCCTCACCGAGGGTAGGGATATCCCGCCGTGGACCCTCGCCCTCGGAATCCCGGCCAGGCCGGTTCGGTCATTGACCGAGAGCGAGATCACGTACCAGCGTGCCGGAGTCGCGGCCTACCTCGGTTTCGCCGACATCTATCGAGAACAGTTCGACTGAGTCAGCGGTCAGCGGCTGCCGACTGGAGTCGGTCTGCTTCGTCGTAGGGGAAGATCTCGATGATCTCTCCCGCTTTGACTCTGTGCTGAATCTCTCGCCAGGCCGCGGCATCGAACAAGTCGCCGTGGGAAGTCTCGATGACGTCGCGCAGCGTCGGTGGGAGCCCGAGGAACGATCGAAACTCCTCGGGGAAGATGTCGAGTTCGCCGACACCGAACCACGGCTGCTCCGCCATCTCGTCGTCGGGGTGCGCCGCGACCGGAAGGTCCAGAAAGCGGCACTCCGTGACCTCAGCCAGTTCGTCGTAGTCGTAGAACACCACCCGCCCGTGCCGGGTGACCCCGAAGTTCTTCAATAGGAGGTCTCCCGGGAAGATGTTCGTGCACGCCAGATCTTTGATGGCTTTCCCGTAATCACGCACCGCCCGCGCCGCGCTCTCATCGGACGCTTCTCGCACGAACAGGTTCAACGGCGTCACCCGCCGCTCCACATACGCGTGGCGAATCACGACTGAGTCCTCCTCGACCGCCACACTGCGGCTGCATGCTCCGGTCAGTTCTTCGAGCAAGTGCTCGTCGAAGTGCTTCCGGTCGAACCGGAGGTGTTCGAACTCCTGGGCGTCGATCAGTCGACCCGCTCGATCATGACGGAATACCAGCCGATAGCGATCCATCACCCGGGTTCGAGTTGTCTTCTTCGGGGCGCCGAACACATCTCGCATCACCTTGAACACCACCTCGTTGCCGGCCATCGTGAATACCGCCATCACCAAACCCCTGGTCCCCGGGGCGGTGGTGAACACGTCGTTCGAAGTCGCCAGATGCTCGAGCAAGCCCCGATACAACTCCGTCTTGCCGTGTTTGTGATACCCGATGGCGGTATAGAGCTCATGGAGGCGCTTGCGCGGCATCAAGGCGTGCAGAAACCGCACCAACTCATAGGGCCGATCTGTCGCAACGTGGAAGTAACTGCGAGTGAAGCTGAACAGGATGCTCACTGCATCTTCGTCCGTGAGCACGGCGTCTACCACGACGCCGCCATCCGTGTTGCGCAGCGCCAGCACTAGGGGCACCGCGGTCTCCTGCGCCCCCAGTTGCCCGACGAGATAGGCGCCCCCGCCGCGGAAGAACACCGACTTGACCATGGCGGCGCGTTCGTATGCGTTGGTGACACCGAGCGCCGCAAGGTGCGCATCGATGTGACGTGCCGCCAACAGGCTGTCGCGCCGGATGTCCTCGTAGAGGACTCGAAACCGGAAGTCGGTGAGGATGGCTTCCACGAGGCCGGCGGTCGAACGGGCCTGCTCATACATCTGGAACACCAGCTCGTTCGGCTCGGTGGGTGGTTTGATGAAATCGGACGCAACGAACTCGACGAGGGGATCCACGCCGACGGTGGTGAAGATCTTGCGAGTCACCGAGTTGAAGAAGGTCTCTGCCAGTTCGAAGTCGTCGCGGTGGGTGATGAGGCCCGAGTACACGGCCTTAGCGCCGGTCCAGATCGCCTTGTCCTCGACCCGCGCTTCGAGGAGTCTGTCGATGTCCGCCCGCGCCTCGTCAACGATCCGCCCGTATACGGTCAACCGTTCCGCAGAATCGAGCTGCATCCCTGCCGGATCCCGCTGCTCGAACCGAGTCGGAGCGCGGTCGGTGATGACCGCGAACTTGCGTTCGAAGCGATCAAACGCGCGCTCGATTGCTCGTGCCGCCAGGTAAGCAAGCCGGCTCTCGGTCATTGCGGGCTTCGGTGTCGTCATGCAGCATCTCCCACGTCACATTCTTCTACTGCAACCCGGTTCGGGGAAAAGCTGCCGGCAGCTACCCGGGGCCGACGCGGTGCGGTAGCGTCTGCCTATGAGCACTCTCCTCATCAAGAACGCGTCCGTCCTCGTGACGATGGACGCGGCGCGGCGCGAGATCGCGGACGGCGGCCTATACGCCGAGGACGGTTTCATCACCGCGGTCGGCACTACGGAAGAGCTCCCCGATTCCGCAGAAGACGTCGTGGATCTCACCGGGCATGTCGTGCTGCCCGGTCTCGTCAACACCCACCACCACTTCTACCAAACACTCACCCGAGCCCTGCCCGCCGCCCAGGACGTGGGCCTATTCGATTGGCTCCGCACCCTGTACCCGATCTGGGCACGGCTCACCCCGGAGGACGTCCGGGTGGCAACCCGCACCGCCCTGGCTGAGCTGGCGATGTCGGGGTGTACCACCGCCTTCGATCACCAGTACATGTTTCCCAACGGGTCCAGGATCGATGATCAGATCGAGGCAGCGGCCGGAGTTGGGATTCGCTTCCACGCGTCACGGGGCTCGATGAGCCTCGGTGAGTCCGACGGAGGGCTGCCCCCGGACTCCGTTGTCGAAACCGAGGACACGATCCTCGCCGATACCGCGCGTGCGATCGAGGCGTTCCATGATCCGGAGGCGGGGGCGATGGTCCGGATCGTTGTCTCGCCCTGCTCACCGTTCTCGGTGACCGACGATTTGATGCGAGAAGCTGCTGCCCAGGCACGTCACTACGGCGTGCACCTCCATACCCACCTGGCGGAGACCGCGGATGAAGAGGTCTTCTGCATGGAGACGTACAACCGACGGCCCGTGGAACTGATGGAGGACCTCGGGTGGGCAGGACCGGATGTCTGGTACGCCCATGGCGTTGCCGTGAACCCGGCCGAGGTCGGGCGCATGGCGAGCGCGGGCACCGGGGTGGCCCACTGTCCGACGTCGAACATGCGACTCGCCTCCGGGATCGCGCCGGTTCGCGGTTATCACGAAGCCGGGGTCCGGACCGGTCTCGGGGTGGACGGCTCGGCTTCCAACGACGGATCTCACCTGCTGGCAGAAGCCCGCCAAGCGATGCTGCTGGCCCGCCTGGCGGCAGCCCCACCCGCGGGCGACGGGTCGCTCCTCTCTGCTCGTGCCGCTCTCGAGATGGCCACCATTGGCGGCGCTGCGGTGTTGGGGAGAGACGACATCGGATCCCTCGAGGTTGGCAGGTGCGCCGACCTGGTGGCGGTGTCGCTGGATCGCATCCGATTCGCGGGAGCCCTCCACGACCCGGTCGCCGCGCTCGTCTTCACCCAGCCGGGGAACGTCGATCGCAGCTGGGTGCAGGGTCTGCCGGTCATAACACACGGTGCTCCCGTAGCGATGGATCTCGAGGCTCAGATCGCCGAACACAACCAGGCGGCGCGCCGGCTGGTTTCCGGCGGCTGAGCAGGTCGCGAGCCCCTCTAACGTATGGGTTGCTGTGAACGAATCAGTAGGGCCACAGGTGGTCGGCATTGTGCTGGCGGCCGGGGCGGCCGAGCGGATGGGCCGCCCCAAGCAGTTGCTGCCGCTCGCTGGGACCACGCTCATCGACGTCGTCGTGCAACGCGCCCTCGCTTCGCGCCTCCCCCGCCTCGTCGTCGTCACCGGCGCCTCCCACACCGCGGTGGCGGCTGCGATCGCACCCCGCAACGTCGAGATCGTTCACAACGCCTCCTACCTCGAGGGAAACCTGTCCTCGTTGCGCGCCGGCGCCGCGGCCGTGGGTGACGCGGAGGCGGTAGTGATCTTGCTCAGCGACATGCCGGGAGTCGCTCCGGAGTGCATCAACGGAATGATCGAAGCCTGGGACCGGTTCCATCCCTGGGCCGCCGTGGCTTCCTACCCGGAAGGCGAAGGTCACCCGCTGCTGTTGTCTCGCACCGCGCTGGAGCGCAGCCTCTCACTCGAAGGACCCAAGGCGCTCTGGCGTATGCTGCGCCTCGCCCCCCATGGTGAAGTCGCTCACGTCGAGTTCGACACCGCGATGCCAATCGACGTTGATACCCCCCACGACTACGAAGTTCTCCTCGGGGCATGGCCACGGGTCGAGACGCGCCCTGGTAGCAGGTAGCGCGAACCGCGTCGCGCGTGCCCTCACTCGCCCTTTGATGACTAGCCCATCCGCGATGGTGGAGGATGACGCTCCACTTAGATGACCCTCACTGCCGATGCCTACTGGGTAGCCAACCCGGAGGACGGATCCGATGCGCGTGGGGAAGTCGATCAGACTGAGATCAACCAGAGGGAGCAGGCTGGGAGCCGCAACGGTGGTGGCAGCCATGGTGCTGGCTCTCTTACCGGTGCTGAGCGCGCCGGCGCTCGCGGCGAAACCTCCCAAGGACTCTCCACCGGAGACTTCCACAACGTTCAAAGCGGCAGAGTCCGGTGGTGGGTACCTGGCCAGCGGAAGCACACTCGACCTAGCCGTCCCCGCTGGCGTCGCGGCCGGAGACATCCTCGTTGCCCAGGTGGCCTACAACGCGAACGGGGAGATCACGCCTTCCGCCGGGTGGAACGTGATCGACGTCCTCAGCCACCCCACCAAGCCGATCATGCAAGGCCTGTATTGGCGAGCTGCCACCAACGCCGAGCCCGCTGAGTATGGCTTCGAGCTGACCAGCGGGAAGTCAGACACTGTTGCCGGCGTCATTGCCGCCTACACCGGGATCGACCTGGTCAACCCCGTCGACGCGGTCGGAGGCCAGGCGAGCGACGCCGGCGCAGATGTCGTCGCTCCCTCGATCACCACTACGAGTGCAGACGCCACTCTCATTGCCTTCTTCACCGTCCGCGACGACGGGTCGTTCACCCCGCCGCCGAACATGGCTGAACGGTGGGACGTGTCGAGCAGCGCAGGTGTCGGCGCCATCGGCGAGACGACCGCCGCGGGCGCGGACGAAGTACTCACTGCCACCGGTGCTACCGGATCCCGCCAGGCTTCCCCTGAGGCAGGTGACGGGGGCATCGGACACCTCGTTGCGCTGCGCGCCGCGGAGGTGGTCACGCTCGACAACGGCGGTGCCTACACGCAGTGGGGAGATGCCTCTGCCCTCGACGGCGTGCCGCAGGGTCAATACAGCGGCTCCATGGAATGGATCACCAATCAGATCACCGGCGCCACTCACTTCTGGAATGCCGGGTACGACGGCAGCGGCGTTGATGTCGCGCTCATCGACACCGGGGTGGTTCCGGTAGACGGCCTCACTACGCCGGGGAAGGTAATCAACGGACCCGACCTCTCCTTCGAGTCCCAGGCAGACAACCTCCGCTACCTCGACACGTACGGGCACGGCACGCACCTGGCGGGGATCATCGCGGGCAAGGACAATACCGGCTCCAACTTCTCGGGAATGGCACCCGGAGCGAGGCTCGTCAACATCAAGGTGGCAGACTCCCATGGTGCCGTTGACGTATCCCAGGTCATCGCGGCCATCGATTGGACCATCCAGCACCGCTACGACAACGGAATGAACATTCGGGTCATCAACCTGGCATACGGCACCGATGGCGCCCAGCAGTATCAAGTCGATCCGCTGAGCTACGCGGTCGAGCGCGCCTGGGAAGCCGGGATCGTGGTGGTGGTGGCGGCCGGTAACGACGGCAACGGTGCCGCGCTGCGCAACCCGGCGGTAGATCCGTTCGTCATTGCGGTGGGCGCTGCCGAGAACAACGCGAGCCACATCTCTGGAGTCGCTTCATTCTCCAACTGCGGCACTTCGGATCGATTCGTCGATCTAGTAGCGCCCGGACGTTCGATCTTGAGCTTGCGGGCTCCGGGTTCGTACGCCGACCAGCAGTATCCCGAAGCGGCCGTTGCCGGAGGCTACTTCCTCGGTTCGGGAACCAGTCAAGCAGCGGCGGTCGTCACGGGCGGCGTTGCCCTGCTCCTCGATCAGCGGCCTGACCTCAACCCCGACCAAGTGAAAGCGCTGTTGATGGACAACGCCGACTTCGTCCAGGACGCGAGCTTCACGTGCCAGGGTGAAGGATCGCTCAACCTCCAATCCGTCGAGAGGGCGAACGCTACGAACGCGAACTCCGCCGATCAGTCCTTCGAGACCTCAGACGGCACCGGCTCGCTCGAGGCCGCCCGCGGCCACAATCACGTCTCCGACGAAGGTGTCGTGCTGGAGGGCGAGATCGACATCATGGGGAACCCTTGGACGGGGTATTGCTCGCCGGACGGCTCTGCTTGTGTCGAAACGCTCTGGGATGGTGGTGACTTCAACGGTGCGTCGTGGTCCGGAGCATCGTGGAGCGGAGCCTCCTGGTCCGGCGCATCCTGGAGCGGAGCATCCTGGTCCGGCGCATCCTGGAGCGGAGCATCCTGGAGCGGCAAGTCATGGTCCGGCGCCTCCTGGTCCGGCGCATCCTGGAGCGGAGCATCCTGGTCCGGAGCATCCTGGAGCGGAGCATCCTGGAGCGGCAACACGTGGTCCGGGCTGAGCTGGGACGCGTGGATCTGAGAATCGCCCGCACCGACGCCTAACGAGAGCTTCCCCCTTCTCGGAGCCCGCCGCTCCGAGAAGGGGGAAGCTCCTCATTGCGTGGAGTTCGTGGTGCGAACCGCG
>CAYNHF010000052.1:0-39149 GCA_964397045.1 uncultured Acidimicrobiaceae bacterium
TACCATCGACATCAGCCGCCCCTTTCACTCGCTTAGGGCGAAGGGGTGGCATGCACCACCGGGACGGCGGAAGGACCCAACCGAGCTGCACTATCAGCTCAACCGGTGATCCACCGCCCGACCGGTGCGTGCCACCAAACAACCAACATCATCCCTCCCAGCCAGATATGGGCTAGCTGTAGTGGTCGAGTCCTTGGATGGATCGGAGCCTTGATCTTGCTTCCGGTCGTCACGAAGCACGGCTTGAGAAGGGAGAGCGAGTCATGGATGACAATATGAAGTTCTTGGGATTGCCCATCGGGCTCGGGATCGTGATCGGCCTTGTGGTCGGAGCCGTGATCGGGGGCAGCACGGCGATCGGGCTAGGCATTACGACCCCCACCATCGTTCGCTGAGGTCGACGGTCGTGCAAGTGATGGGGTCGAGGGGTGTGGGGTCTGCGGGTGACGGAGGTCACTCGGCACCGGCAGAGACGGACAGGTACGGATGGCGCACGTGCCTCGTATGGGGCCTGCGCTCAGGTGTATGTGTAGGCGTGGGGGTTCAGGTCGGGGAGTTCACCCGCCGCTGTTATGCGTTGCTGTTGATCGTGGCTGAGGGAGAGGCCGGCGGACTTGACGGTCTCGGTGATTTGGTTGACGGAGGTAGCGCCGATGATCGGTACCGAGGTGAGACCGGGGATGTTGCTGGCCCAGCTGATCGCTACTTGGGCTGGGGTGGCTTCGACTTCTTCGGCTACTCGTTCGACTTCGGTCAGGACTCGCCACCATCGTTCGGGGAACTGTCCGTATTCCTTTGACATTGCGCCCCTGGCGCCGTCTGGTTTGATCGTGTTCCCGTTGGCGTCCCGTGTGTATTTACCGGTGAGGAAGCCTTCAGCGAGAGGTGAATAGGAGCAGACAGCGATACCGAGGTAGCGGCATGCATCGAAGAGGTCGGGGAGCGGCATCTCTTGTGGGTCCACCGTGTAGGGAAGATTGTCCACGGCGTTGTATCTCGGTTGGATCACCGAGATCGGCGCCCAGCCATTGGACTTGCACATCTCGTTGGCGAGGATGAGTTGCCACGCAGCGAAGTTGCTCACCCCGATGTAGTGAACCTTTCCGACGCGGACCAGGTCGTTGAGGGCAGCAAGGGTCTCATCTAGGGGGGAGGCGTCATGCCATCCGTGGATGTAGTAGATGTCCAGGTAGTCGGTTCCGAGTCTGGCGAGTGTTCCGTCGATCTCAGCTGCGATGATCTTCCTCGACAGACCGACCTGCTGGCGGCCGGAGAGGGCAAAGAAGACCTTGCTGGCGACCACGAAGCTCTCACGGTCCTTGCCAGCAAGCCACTCGCCGATGTACTCCTCGCTGCGTCCGCTGCCGTACACGTTCGCCGTATCGATGAAGTTGACCCCGCTGTCCCATGCGGCGTCGAGGATCGAACCAGCTTCTTTGTGGTCGACAACCTCAGGACCGGCGGGCGACTTGGTCCCGAACATCCATGTCCCCAAGCAGACGTCCGAGACCTCCATCCCGGTGTTCCCGAGCCGGACATACTGAACCATCACAGCCCCCGCTGAGTCGCAACTACCCTTGAGTCTTGCAGATCAGCAATCGGCTGGCGGAGTGCCATCTGTGTGGGGCACGGAGCTGACTCGGCACCAGTAGTGATGGTCTGGAGGGGATGATTCAAGGGACTGTTGGCAACATCAAGGCGCCGGTCGAATCCGAATCGTGAACAGGGGCGCACATGAATTCCTCCAGCGCCGAGCATCTCTCAAACATACGCGTCCCGGCACCAGGTGACGGACGCCGGTGAGCTTCGTGTCGGCACAATGCCCGTTGCCCAGGTCATATCCAGCGTCGTGTTTGTGGCGCTGCTGGCCCTTGTGTTCACCCTGCTCGTCCGGGCACCTGGACAGCTGCCCAAGACCACCATCCTTGCCTGGGCGAACCCATGGTTGGCGGGAGGGAGCGTGCGCTGGTGTGTTGAGCTTCCCCGGTTCTCGCCGGTTGTCGCCCTCGCATGTGGACACCAGGTGGATTCGAGAACGGCCCGCAGCCCGTCAACAGAAGCCCCGCAACGACCCGCTACCGAAGGTGTCGCCTCTCGAAATGCCCTCACGATTGGGCGCTCCGGGGCTGACGGGTCCTTCGCCTCTTGCGCGGGGCCCTGTTCGATTCCTAATTGGGGAGTTGGGGTGGATTCCAGCCCCCAGGGAGGTGTGAGGGAAGGCGGCGGAGGGGGTGGCGCCATTGGATTTCGACCGCTAATAGGGGCAAATGAAGAAGGAGGGACAGGTGAGATCATTCACGCGAGTGATCGTCCTGGTGGTGGCCACGCTCTTGCTGATCGGAGCGGCACCGGCGGCAATTGGGCGCTCACACAGCCTGAAGGCAACGTTCGAGGGTCCGACGAACCCACCGATACGTGACGAGGGCGCGGTGGCCGCGCGGTGCCCGGATGGCTCTGAGTGGATCTTCGGAGGCTTCGGCACTGGAACGATGACGAGCGCCGTCTACACCGGGGGATTCGTATACGAGAACGACCACTGCAGCCGCTGGGTCGCTTTCGACCCAGAAAGGTCCACGGGGAGGTACGTCGGGAAGGCAGCGGCCGGCATCATGACCGTGACCACGCCCGCAGGCGATGAGTTCGTGCTCGAGTATGACGGCACCTGGGTATTCGAAGGCAGTCTTGCAGGCGCGCCACCGGAGTTCGTGGCCGACATCAACATGCGGTACACGATCGTCGGCGGTACCGGCGTATTCGCCGAGGCCTCTGGAAATGGGCGGCTGTTCGTCACAGGCGGCATCTACTTGACGGGCCTCATCAATGGATCGTTGCACGTGAGCGGGTAGCGGTCCTTCCGCACGAGGCGGTGCGATCGACTGCGGCGAGGTGGCCCCGGGCTCTGGCACTGTGGGAGCAACACCAGACCGGGGACACCCGCCCAGACGGCCGGCCCCGATCCCTGGGATTCAGGGGGGAGGGCCGATCCGTCGTTCACGGAATCGGCACCGACCTCAACCGTGCGAACTATCCACGTTGCCCGGTGGCGCAGGGGTTGGCGGTAGGAACAGGTGGTGCACGAACTCGACGGTCATGCCAATGCGGTCGGCGATCACGGAGTTGTTGAGGTCGCCATGATGAGCGCGTAGTCGGCGCCGGTCCAGACCGCAGGTGTCGAGCGTCACCTTGATGGAGGCGTGGCCGAGGCGAACCTGAATGACCCGCGGGCGCCGCCAGTCGCGCCGACAACCACGACGGCGACGGAGCCAACAACCACAACCACTGAGGGTCCCGACTGTCCGGCCCCGCAGATCACAAAGGGTCCCGATGGTGAGGTGCTTGCGCCCGGTTGCTACTTGGGGAGACGGGTTGGCCGACCCTTGCCATCACTCCTGAGGAGCCAACGTGGCATTTTGTCAGCGGCGATCGAATCGTGTCAGCCATCGAATTGCTCTAGCCGATTGACCGGTTGGGGTGCTGCCAGTCAGATGAGTGCGCCCGGCCATGCTGGTGGAGGTTCGCCGCGGTCCTTGTCGGCGACGAATGAACCGAAACGTCCTGGGACGGCAGGGGGAGTCAGGCGTGGCGTGGCCGGCTACCGGTGGAGCATGTCGTTGAGCCGGCTCGCTGCCCAGAACAGCACTCCGCCGAATGCCAGACCCCACAGGATCCAGGGGACGTCGCGCCCGCTATCGGCTCGAGCGATCGCCAACGCGAAAATGCCGAACAGCGCGATGATTCCAAGGATCAACACCAGCTGGCCTGTTGTCAGTGCCAGGCTCGTGTATTTGCCCTTCGGCTTCCACTTCCTCGGCTGTCTGGACATCATCGGCCCCCTTCACCGTGCGCACGCGATCAACCTTCCTCCATCCTAATTCAACCACCGTGCGCGTGCCTAGTCGCCACGGAGGGTAGTCGTCAACGCGTCGTGCCCAGATGGCTACCGTTCCGGCATGCTTGAAGATTCCGAATCGAGATTCCGTCGGCTCTACGCCTCGATGCGGACGATTGCCGTGGTCGGGGCAACCCCGAACGAAGCGAAGCCGGGGGGTTCGATCCCCAGGTATCTGCAGGCTCAGGGCTACCGGATCATTCCGGTGACTCCGGCGCACCAGGAGGTCTTTGGACAGAAGGCCTATCCGTCGCTCCGCGATGTGGAGGAGCCGGTGGACGTGGTCGAGGTGTTCCGTCCCGCCGAAGAGGCGCCTGCCATCGTCGAGGCAGCCATCGCCATCGGAGCTTCGGTCGTCTGGCTGCAGCCCGGCATCGTCTCGGCGGAAGCCGAGAGGCTTGGAGGGGAAGCCGGCATCACAGTGATCATGGATCAGTGTATGGGGGTCATGCATCGCGAGCTTGGCTTGGGACCCGGGCCCTGAACACCTGATCGGGCCCAGGTGGTCCACACCGGTTGGACCGACTGTGCCGCACTCGACTTCTCTGCGGCCCGTCCTAACCTCACGCCGATGCACCGTCTCGTTGTCCTCTTGCTCGGGTTTACCGTGTTCGTTGCTGCCTGCGGCGACGAAACTCCGGATGAGCCGTCGCGCCAAGCTCGACCGGAGCTGAAACCGCTCGAGGCGAAGCCGGGGGAACTCGTCGGCCTGAGGCTGGAGCCGGTGGCGACCGGTCTGTCGTTTCCGGTGTCCGCGGTCGCACCGCCCAACGACGAGCGCCTGTTCATCGTCGAGAAGACGGGCACGGTTCGCATCCTGGCCGACGGCGTCGTGCAAGCGTCGCCGTTTCTCGACCTGAGCAGCGAAGTATCCACCGACCATCTCGAGCAAGGGCTGCTGGGGCTGGCGTTCCACCCTGACTTCCACAACAACGGGCGTCTCTTTGTCTTCTACACCGACGTCGTAGGCACGTCGCGGCTTGTCGAATACACGGTCGACTCGGATGATCCCGAGCAGGTCGATATCGGCTCGGCCCACCCACTCCTCTCCGTCGAGCAGTTTGACCAGGCCCATCAGGGTGGGGCCGTTGCCTTCGGGCCGGACGGCTACCTGTGGGTGCCAATCGGTGACGGGGGGATACTTCCCGACGGCGAGGGTGGGATCGACTCCGACCCGAAGGAGCAGGGCCAGGACCCGTGGACCTTCCTGGGCTCCGTGCTGCGGATCGACATCGACACGTCCGCGGACGGGTACACCATTCCGGAGGACAATCCGTTCATCGAAGGCGGCGGAGCCCCTGAAGTGTGGGCCTACGGACTGCGCCACCCGTGGCGGCTGGAGTTCGACCAAGACCTGGTGTACATCAGCGACGTCGGCCACGAGTGGTGGGAAGAGGTCAACGTGACCCCGCTGAGCGAACCGGGTAAGAACTTCGGCTGGTCGATCCAGGAAGGCCCGGAGTGCTTTGAGGCGGAGGAGTGTGATGACTCCGGGCTCACCGCCCCGACGTTTCCGGTGTACCACCAGCGTTCCTGTGCCCTGGTGGGTGGGCCGGTCTATCGCGGCGGCGCCATCCCCGAACTCAGCGGACACTTCTTCTACGGAGATTGGTGCGTCGGGTGGGTCAGGAGCTTCGAGTACAAGGACGGTGTCGTGCAGTCCGAAAAGGAATGGACTGAGTTGAGTGATATCGGGAACCTCAACAGTTTTGCGGTTGACGCCCGCGGCGAAATGTACGTGATGAACCTCGAGGGTGATCTCTTCCGCATCGTCGCAGTCCGCTCCGACGTGGGGTGAAGGGCGCGTGCCGCCTACCTGGTGTCGACCACGGCGTACTCAACCTGGGTCCAGCTGTTTGGATACGAGTCCACCCTCACGAGTTCGAGCTGCAGATCCGTATCCAACGCGCCAAACAGTGGGATTCCGGACCCGATCAAGATCGGAATGCGGGTGATGATGATCCGGTTCACGAGGCCGGCGCGTATGAAGCTCTGGATGGTGGAGCCGCCGTCGACGTACACCGACGTGATGTCACGGGCAGACAACTCCTTTGCCAGGGCTTCCGGGCTTGCGTTCCGAGTCTCCACCCGCCCGGGCAAGCCCGCAGGCAAGACCAACTCGCGGTGGGTCAGCACGATGACCGGTGTCTCTCCGTACGCCCAAGCTCCCGTGGTCAGCACAAATTCGAACGTGTTCCGACCCATGACGAGTGCATCCACAGAATCCATGAACGCGGCGAAGCCGTAGTCGTCTCCACCTGCCGCGGCATCGTTCAGCCAGTCGAGGCTGCCGTCGGGTCGAGCAATGAATCCGTCGAGCGAGGTGGCGATGAATACTGCCGCGTCCATGACGCGCACGTTACCTGCTGACGTCGCCCTTCAGTCGAGGTCGGGCGGGAGCGGAGGTGGCGTGGCTGCCGCCTCGCGTCTTCGCGATCGTTTCCGAACGGTCTGGGCGATCCGTCCTCCGAGGGCTCCAGCTCCTGCTCCCAGGGCGGCAGCGACGAACATGGCCCCCAGCCAGGCGAGGAGCGTCTCTCCAGAAGGGGCCTTGCTGTCGACAACCGCGAAGTACATCGAAGGGGCGGCGAGGAAGAGCACGAGGAGAAACCCAACTGCTGCACCGTTCCAGGCTCCGGCGCGTGGGTCGGTCATCCGCTCCACTGCAGAGCCGATACTGCTGAAGATGAAGAACCCCCAGAGCCAGAGGATGCCGATATTCACCCAATTGGGATCATCGCTGTCGGAGGCGAGACTCACCACCCAGAACGCGTAGCCCGCCGTCCACAGCACCCCTGCAATGAGGACGCCGCTGGATTGTCGCATGCCCCGAGAATACGTCGCTCAGGGCCGGGCGGAAGGACCATTTCGTGGTTGACCCGCCGCGACTTCCAGGAGAACCGAGTGAACACCATCTCGGCACCCGCGAATCTCTCGGAGCCACTCTGCACGATCACTCGCCCGGGGTAGCTTGCACCTGCAGCGCGCCACCCGAGTCGCGCAGCTCGAGGCGCGTGTTGGAGATGGCCCACACGGCGGAGTTCTGGAGCGCCGTCAGATACTGCATTTCCTGTTCCATCACACCCTGGGGCTCCTGACAGGCCATCCGGGTGGTGGCGAGTGGTCCGATTGTGATCCGATCGCCCTCCAGTTGGTATGTGCCGTTGTAGGTGTTGCATGAAGCGTTGCCGGTGACGCTCCCGTCCTCACCGAAGAGAAGCGTGATCTGGGTATCGATGATGAGACTGCGCACCGCTTCGGTGCCTGTGTTATATGACGTCACGTCCCAGGCTGTTCCCGGCAGTTCGTTCGAGAGTCTGGTGAAGGTCGCAATAGTGTCACTGTGTGAATTGAAGAAGGTCAACGTATCGCCTTCAATCCCGTAGCTGGTGGTGCGTTCGAGGACTGCGAAGAACGCGGTCTCCTGCACGCCGAGCGCTCCAGGACATGCCATCAAGGTGGTGCGGAAGGGGCCCATCTCGATGTCTGCACGCTGGGTCTCGTAAGGCCCGCTGTAGCTGTTGCAGCCGGTGGTCCCGTTGACGCTTCCGGTGGCGTCGAACTGAATGGTCGCCACAGATCCGGGGATCGGTGGGACCCCACCGAGGTCGGTCAGTTGCCACGAGGCCGACTCCAAGGATTCGGGCGCGCTCGAACACGCAGACAAGAGTAAGGCGATCACGATGCCCGCACCCAGGGTCGGCATGAGCAGGGATCGGGTCGGCGATGCGGTGCGCCGCTTCTGCCCCCAGATCGAGTGAATCGGCATGTTGGTCCTTTCGCCTCCTCCGGCATGAAGCTCGCATTCTCGCCCGAGCGCTCGCGATGGCAAACACCGGGCCGACCAACGACGGCGTCCTCGCGGAAACGCCGGTTGGGGTCGATCGCGTGGTTTGCGCCAGAATGAGGGGTGAGGAGGACACACCGTGCGTCTCGGGGTCGAAGCAGCTCTGGTCGATGGCAACGTGGTGGCCGGCGACGTCGAGCTCGACGACGCTCAAATCGGCCGGGTGGGGGTGTCGACGCCGGGGGGCGCGGGGCTCGCCGTCCCCGGTTTCGTGGATGTGCAAGTCAACGGATTCGCAGGTGTGGACTTCGCGGCCGCGAGTGTCGACGATTACACGAGAGCCGCCACCGCGCTCGCCGCGACCGGAGTCACGACCTTCCAACCGACGTTCATCACCCTGCCTGCCCAGCGGTATTTCGATGGGCTCGCGGTGGTGGCACAGCTCGAGCCCGATCGGCTCGACGCCCGGCTGCACGGCGTCCATCTCGAAGGTCCTTTCCTGTCTCCCAGGCGCCGCGGGGCGCATGACCCGGCCAACATGCTCGACCCCAAGTTGGACCTCGCCCGCCGTTTCCTTGCGGCGGGGCCCGTGACTCATGTGACGCTGGCGCCGGAGCTGCCCGGCGCGCTCGAGCTGGTGGACCTGTTTGCCGAGGCGGGCGTGGTCGTCTCGGTCGGTCACTCGGACGCCACTGCTGAGGAGACCCACGCTGCATTCGGCCGCGGTGCCTCTGCGGTGACACACCTGTTCAACGCGCAGAGCGGTCTCCACCATCGTGAGCCCGGCGTGCCGGGAGCCGCGCTGATGCACGAGTCGGCGGTGGTGACCATCATCGTCGACGGAGAACACCTCGCTCCAGACGTCGTTCGCCTGGTGTTTGCCGCGGCGCCGGGTCGGGTCGCGCTCATCACAGACGCCGTCGAGGCCGCCGGAGTAGGAGATGGCTCCTACGTGGTTGGCGATCGCGAGGTCACGGTTGCCGATGATGCCGTCCGTCTCGAGGACGGAACTCTTGCCGGCAGCGTCGCAACGATGGATGGGCTGGTGCGCAACGTCGTCGAATTGGGGGTTCCGCTCGTTGTGGCGCTCGAGGCGGCCACGGCGGTCCCTGCCAGGCTCATCGGGCGTTCCGACCTCGGTGTGCTCACGCCGGGAGCCATGGCGGACATCGTGGTGCTGGACGATTCGCTCGAGGTGCAGCGCACGCTGTTGGGGGGTCGTGAGACGTACCGCGGCTGATAGTGGTTGAGGTTCATTCGGTAGGATGGGCGGACGTTTCCATAGGTGAGGAGAAGGCATGACCGGGCGTTCCATCACGATGCTGGGCACGGGGCTCATCGGGGATTTCTACACCGCCACCCTGCACGCGCAGCGGAGTCGGGACCGAGTGAACGTCGTGTATTCGCGTACCTCGGAGCGGGGAGAGGCCTTCGCAGAGAGGTGGGGGATACCGAACAACACCACCTCCATGGAAGAAGCGATCCAGCATTCAGACACAGACATCGTCGTTGTCGGGCTGCCGAATCACCTTCACGAGGAGGCAATCTCAATGACCGCCGCCGCGGGCAAGGCCGTCTTGTGCACGAAGCCCCTGGCGCGAAACGCTGCAGAGGCCAAGCGCATCCTGGAGACCGTGGAGCAGGCCGGCGTGTATGCCGGCTACTTGGAGGACTTGGTGTACACGCCCAAGAGCCTCAAGGCGATTGCAGCCGTTGAGGCGGGCGCCATAGGCGACGTCACGTGGGTGCGGTCGCGTGAGACCCACCCCGGGCCGCACAGCGCCTGGTTCTGGGATGCCCAGCGCGCCGGCGGCGGGTGCATCGTGGATCTCGGCTGCCACTGCATCGAGATCATCCGCAAGTTTGTCGGCAAAGGCAACCGACCGGTGGAGGTGATGTGCTGGGCGGATACGTTTGTGCATCCGATCGAAGCCGAGGACAACGCGATTGCGTTGATCCGCTTCGAGTCGGGGGCGATCGGTCAGTTCGAAGTGAGCTGGTCGTTCCGTGGTGGGATGGATTTGCGCGACGAGGTCGCCGGCACCGAAGGGACCATTTGGCTCGACCATTGCCTCCGCACCGGCATCGAGATGTTCAGCACCGGAGGGAGTGGCGGCTACGTGGCTGAGAAAGCCGAGACGGACGCAGGTTGGTTGTTCCCAGTAGGGGATGAGGTGGCCGAGTTTGGCTATATCGACATGTTCACCGACATGTTCGATGCGATGGAGGCCGGCCGCGAACCAAAGGAGACCTTCTATGACGGCTACGTGGTCAATGCCGTCATGGACGCCTGTTACAGGAGCGCCGACTCCAAACAATGGGAGCAGATCGATCTCGAATGGCGCGGCGGGGTGACACCGCGGATCGCCCGACCCGAAGCGACCTACGAGGGCCACACGGTCATCAAGCAAGAGACCCTGCCGGACGACCGCGTCAAACTCATCCTGAAAGACAAGGACACCGGAGAGTTCGTCGACCGAATCGTCGGCTGACCCGAACCGCCGTCTACTCAGTCGTCGTCGCGGGCGTGGCCCACGGTGCCGTTGATGACCAGGCCACCGTCTACGACGAGTTCATGCCCTGTGATGTAGCGCGCCGCTGTTGAGGCCAGGAATACCGCGGCGTCTGCGATCTCAGCTTCAGCGGCGATCCGCGCCAGAGGGATGCGTTCCGCGTAGACCGCCCGGACCTTTGGGGTGTAGGCCTTTGCATTCAGTGGCGTGTCGGTGGCTCCGGGGGCGAGCGCGTTCACGGTCACGTTGTGCGGTCCGGCCTCTATGGCCAGCGTCTTGGTGAGTCCGACGATGCCGCCTTTGGCCGTGATGTAGGCACCCAGATCGGCAATGGTGAGGATGTCGGCTGCCGACGTGATGTTGATGATGGTGCCGCGCCCTTGGTCGTACATGACTTCGGCTGCGGTCCGGCTGCCATAGAAGTACCCATGGAGGTTGGCGGCCAACAACCCGTGCCAGTCGTCGTTGGAGGTCTCGATAAGCGGCTTGACCATGAGCCGGGCCGCATTGTTGATCCAGATGTCCACCGAGCCGAATCGATCGAGGGCGGCTACGGCCAGGCGCTCCGCAGTGTCGGGGTCTCCAGCGTCTGCTTGCAGGATCAGGGCCCGCCGGCCGGCCGCCTCGATGTCCTGCTGCACGGCAGCCGCACCCTCGGCGTCGGAGCGGTAGCAGCCCACGATGTTGGCTCCGGCGTGGGCCAATGCTACCGCGGTCGCTCGACCGATCCCGCGGGATACTCCGGTGATGACCGCGTTGGGTCCGATCAGTTGGATTTCCGTCATGGCTACCTCCGCGACTTCAGTCCCCGCTTCGGGGGTCGATCACGTACTTCACACCTTCACCCGATCTGACGGCAAGGAAGGCTCGCTCCCATTCGGCGAGGGGCACCGCCTCGGCTACGAGCGGGTCGAGTCGAACTGATCCGTCCTCGAGCAACTCCATCGCACGTTGCCACGAGCTCGGCGTGCTGGCGTTCCCGGACGTGACCACCAGTTCTTTGTAGAGGACCGTGTCCAGGTCGAACTCGATTGGCCGACCGAAGATGCCGACCTGCACATACCGTCCCCGCTTCGCCACCAGATCGAGTGCCAGCGCGGCGGCGGGGGCCGCTCCCGAACACTCGCACACCACGTCGAAAGGTCCGGCTGGTTCCGGGTCGTCCTCCGTCAACTCATGGGTGGCGAGGCCGAGCGACGCTGCGATCACCAGGCGATCGCGATCGCGCGGCAGCCCGGCAACCGTAACGCTTCCACCGGCCGCAGCTGCCACCTGCGCCGTCAGGAGCCCCATGGTCCCCGGGCCGGTCACGAGCACCCGGTCGTCTGCGCGAACCGCAGCGGGGTCGTAGAGACACTCGGCCACGCATGCGAGCGGTTCGGCGAGCGCGCCGGCGTGACGACCTACGCCTTCGGGAAGCTGGTGGAGGTTGCGGACCGGGATAGTGATCCAGCGGGCGAAACCGCCATCGACTTTCGAGCCGATCGAACGTCTTTCCGTGCAGAGGTTGGGGTAGCCCGCTTCGCAGTGACGGCAGACGCCGCAGTAGTGGAAGTAGGTCTCGAGCGCGACCCGAGCTCCCAGCCAGATCGCGGCGACATCATCACCGAGCGCAACGACCTCGCCGGTTACCTCATGTCCCATCGTGACGGGCGGGGTCGAGGGAAACTCGTCGTCCTCGATGTGGAGGTCCGTGCCGCAGATACCGGTAGCGATCACTTCGACGAGCACCTCGCCTACACCGGGCGCCCTGACCTCGCGTTCGTGGAGTCCGATGTTTCCGACACCGGGCGCCAGCTTGCCGAGCCCGGTCTGCGTGGTGGCGCCGACGGTCATGATTCCCGGTCCACGAAATCGAGGAAACGAGCAGGGTTATCGACGAAGAGTTTCCGGCGCGTCGCCGCGGTCACGCCTGATGTCTCTAGCATCTCGGCGAAGTCGGTGAGCAGCCAGGCGAGCCCGGGGGCACCCCCGTATGAAGCGAGCAAGCTCCGACGCGCCCCGTCGGTGCCGAGCATGATCCGATCGGCGTGGCCGGCCTCGACCATCGCAGAGATGAGCGGCACGGTCGAAGGAATACCCTCGGAGGCATGGCGGATCGCCTGGTCGTACTCGACGTTGACGCCGGACTCGAGGATGTCGCGGTGGTAGGCGAAATCGTCGACCTTGTCCGTGTGGGACAGGACGACCCGGGCAAGCGGGACACCGAGGCCGTCCAGGAGCCGGATTTGGGCGAGGGCACCGCGCCCGTTCTCGCAATGGGTGAGGATCGGCACGTTGGTCTCAGCATTGGTGAGGGCAGCAGCCTCGAACAGGCGACGTTCTCGACCGTCCGGAGTGTCTCCGAGCGTCGCGATCTTGAGGATTCCAGCGCGATGTGTCGTCCGCTCGACCACCGGGCCGGTGTAGTCGTAGCGGTCGATTCCTTCCTCTACATCGGCGATGAAGAGCGCCGCAAGGTGCTGGGGGTCGGCCTCGATAGCCCAGCTTCTTCCCGGATAGAACCTCGCGGTGTGGAGGCCGGTGGTCGCCACGATGGCAACGCCACTCGCTTCGCTGATCGCGGCCAAGCGACGGGGCCCGCGTCCGCACGCCGCCGGAATGGTGTCTACCGCGGCTCCCAGCCCGGCCGCGGTGCACGCCACCAGGTCGGCGACAGCATTGTCGACTGAAGCCAGGTGGATCTCCGGCATCCGCTCCTGCACGAAAAAGCTGTCGATGATGAAGTGCTCGTGCATGTACGTGGGTCCCAAGGATTCAGCCGGGACATCGCCGAGGACGGTACGAACGCTCATCTCACCTGCTCCATGTCGATTATCGCTGCTTCATCAATGAGGTGGTCCCGCAGTTGATCGAATCGGACCGAACGGATTGCGCCGTCCCCGGCCGCAGCCAGCGCAGCAGATGTGCCTGCGGCCTGACCCATCGCCATACATTGCGCCATCGACCGCACCGAAGCTTGCGCGTCATGGGTCGCCGAGAAACACCGACCGGCGACAAGGATGTTGACCCCGTCGCGCACTACCAGCGTGCGCAGCGGAATCCCGACTGCAGCACCCTCCGGCAGGTACTCCCACGTGGTACCGGCTCCGGCTCCGTGATGGTCCTCGATCGGCGCTCCGCACAGACCGATCTGGTCCGGGAACTGCCTCGCGGACAGCACGTCGTCCCGGGTGAGTCGATAGTCACCGTAGACCCGTCTTGTCTCCCGGAGTCCGATCTGGGTAGACATAGCAACGAGGGCGGCGTGTTCGTATCCCGGGACGCGGTCGACGAGAAAGCGGGCGTACTCGAGCGCTTGGCGGCGTCCCTCGATTTCGGCCGAGGTCAGAATGTCCGGGTGAGTTGCGTTCGCGACCGCACCTTCGACCTGCTGTACGTGTTCGACCCTGGTCATGACGGTCGCGGTCACCTGATCGATGGGTGTGATGTGGTCGCTGCCCTCACGGCGGGGCAGGTCGTAGTCACCCGACCGGGCGGCGTCTTGCATCAGCCGGTGCAACTCTTCCTTGCTGACCGTGGCACGGCGGGGTTGGTTGACGTTGGCCATGCGGAAGGTGGTGGTCAGCGTCTGGGCAGGGCCGGACACTCCTGCAGTCTCGTAGCCCATGGCCGCATGGTGGACGACATCACCGTCGCCGGACGCGTCGACGATCACCGTGGCGGAGACCGACACCAGCCCTGCCTTGGTGGCAACGACAAGTGAGTCGACCCGACCGTCGCTGACGGTCACTGCCTGGACGAATGCATGCAGCATGACCTTCGCCCCGGAGGCCAACACGAGGTCCTCCCACACGATCTTGAGGTGATCTGCGACGTACGTCACGCCGGTACCGGCGCCGTAGGTGTTGGGGCGTTCGATGACCGGTCCGAGGACCTGCAGTCCGTCGACGACGGCGTCTGCGATTCCTCCGACCACCTTGCGGGCGCGTGCTCCTGGGGTGTAGAACCCATAGAAGGTGTCGAGCACCGCGGTCGAGTTACCGCCGAGGAACGGCAACTTCTCGATGAGCAGAGTGTCGGCGCCTGCAAGAGCTGAGGCGATCGCGGCGGTGGCCCCGGCGGCTCCGGAGCCCACCACCACTACGTCGTACGTGCCTGCTTTTGCGATGTCCATTACGCGGCGGCTCGGTTGTCCTTCAGACGATGTACGGGGCGAGTTGGTCGCGAGCCAGCAGAAAGCCGCGCTTGATCAACTCATCGGAGCCCTCGAACCGGCGGTCCTCGTGCTCGACGCAAATCACGTCGTTGTAGCCGACGCGATACAGCGCGCTGAAGAAGGCAGCCCAGTCGACGTCCCCGAGGCCGGGCATCCGCGGTACCTGCCACCCGATCCCCGCAGACATGATGCCGTGCTCGTAGAGACCCTCCCGGTTGATCTCGAGGTCCTTGGCGTGGATGTGATAGATCCGGTCGCCGAATTCGTCGATGACGCGTGGGATGTCGATCATCTGCCACACGAGGTGGGACGGGTCGAGATTCAGGCCGACCGTGTCGCCGAACTCCTCGAGCATCGTGCGCCACATGGCTGGGGAGTATGCGAGGTTGTGTCCACCCGGCCACTCGTCGTTGCTGAAGAGCATCGGGCAGTTCTCGATGGCGATCTTCACTCCGGCGTCTGTGGCGTGGTCCACGATGGGTTGCCAGACGGGCTTGGCGGCCTCCCAGTTCTCCAGCTGAGTCTTGTGTGCGTCCCCCCCGATGAAAGTGTTGACCACATCGACACCCATGTAGGACGCAGCGGTGATCACCTTCCGGACGTGGTTCTGCACCATCTCGCGGTGGTCGGCATCTGGATGCAAGGGATTCGGGTAATACCCGAGGCCGGAGATGCCGACGCCGCGCTCGGCGAGGTCGGCGACGATCTCCTGGGCCTGTGCTTCCGAGAGTCCATCGACGTTGACGTGACAGATGCCGGCATAACGTCGCGCCGCTCCCTCGTCCGGCGGCCAGCAACAGACCTCGAGGGTCTCGAAGCCGTTGGCAGCTGCCCAATCGGCAACTTCCTCGAGCGGTGTCTGCGGGAATGGTGCCGTCAGCAGACCGAGCTTCATGTCATTCCTCCTTGGTTGGATGCTCAATGGCTGTGGTGTCAGGTCCCGGAGGCGTCATCGCACGACCGCGGTCCAGCGCTCTTCCTGTGAACTCTTGGCGACCGCCTCGGTGACGCACATGGCTTCGTGCCCGTCGGCAAAGGTGGGATAGGTCGGGTCGGGTGACGGACCTCCGGCTGCGACATCTCCGTACACCTCGCTGAAGAGGGCGCGGAAAGTGTCGGGATACCCCTCCACGTGGCCTCCGGGGTAGCCGGTGACGCGTGCCGCGGACGCTGCCAGCAGCGAGGGGTCGCGCTGGAGCACCTCGTTGGCCCTACCGCGATGGCCGATCCAGAGTTTGTCTGGGTCTTCGGAGTGCCATGCCAGCGCGGAGGTGGCGCCGTCCACCTCGATCGACACCGAGTTCTTCCGGCCCGCTGCGACCTGTGAGATCGCGGCCTGGCCCCGGGTCCCGTCTTCGAAGCGCAGCAGGATTCCGGCCCCATCATCGCTCGACATCGGTTCTTCGATGAGGTCGACGTCTGCGCCGACTTCGGCGAACGTCTCGACCGGACCTGCCGGGTGCGTGCGTACGGGTACAAAGGTATGGAGGTCCGCCATCACGTGAGTAACCCGCTTGCCGCTGATGAATCGGGCCAGGTCTAGCCAGTGGGAGCCGATATCGGCAACGGCTCGCAGAGTTCCCGCGTCTTCTGGCACCAACCGCCAGTTCCAGTCGGTCGGTAACAGCAGCCAGTCCTGGAGGTAGGAGCCGGTCACGAGGCGGGGGGCACCGATATCTCCGGCCTTCACCATGGCGGCAGCTTGGTGCGCTGCAGGGTAGAAGCGGATGTTGAAGCAGACCGCGTTGACGAGGCCGGAAGCTTCCGCTCTAGCGACCAAGTCACGGGTGTCGTTCGAATCGAGCGCCAACGGCTTCTCGCAGACGACATGTTTTCCGGCATCGAACGCCAGGCGCACCTGGTCGGCGTGGGCGTAGTTGGGGCTGGCGATATGGACCGCGTCGATCGCAGGGTCGGCGAGCAATGCCTCGTACGACTCGTATGCCGGTGGCAGGTTGGCGGCCTCGGCCTTGCTGCGGGCTCGTTCCGGAGTCGACCCGACCACGCCGACCACGTCTACGCCGATCCGGCGCAGCGCTTCGACATGGGCGACGCCGATGAAGCCGACGCCGACGACGCCGACCTTTGTGTCGCTCAGACGCATGACAGTTCCCTTCTCACTGTGTTGACGCAATCCGTGTGTAGAGCCAGGACAATCCGATGATGATGAGCCCGTAGAGCATCTGCTGGATGGCGGTGCCGGCGCCAAGGAAGTTCAACATCGAGTTGAGGACGGCGAGGATCAGGGCCCCGAGGATTGTCCCTGTGTAGGTGCCGACGCCGCCAAAGATTGAAGTACCGCCGATGACGGCCGCCGCTACCGAAGGCAAGAGGAAGACGCCCGCGAGTTGCAGATCGACGAACCCGACCCGCCCGCCCAACAGGATGCCGGCAATCGCGCCGAACACGCCGGCCAGGGTGTAGACAACCACCAACACCTGCCACGGTCGGGTGCCCGAGAGTCGGGTGGCGATGGCGTTGTCCCCGAGTGCGTAGAGGTTTCTCCCAAAGCCACTGCGGCGCAGCATGTAGATCACGAACAACGCGATCACTGCCCACACGACGACGGCCCAGGGGACGCGGCCGTCGAGGAATGACCCGCCTCCCAGCGTGCGGATGAAGTCGGTCATGCTGGTGGCTCCGGCGAAGATCGTCTGCGCCCACGAGGTGAAGAGTCCGAGCAGGATCCCCGCCATCGCGAGCGTCATGATGAGGGGATTCACCTGGAAGACCCCAACGCCGATGCCGTTCACGGAGCCGGCGACGATACCGACCAGCAGGCCGGCCCCGATGGCGAACGCGGTGCCCTCAGGGGATTGGTTGGCTGCCACATATGCCGCACCCGTTGCGATCATGGCGATAGACAGGTCGATCCCGCCGGTGAGCATCAGAATCGTCTGTCCTGCGGCCAGGATCCCGATCGGCACGGCAAAGAGAGCTGAATTGCGCAGACCGGTGAGGCTCAGGTAGGAGGACTCGATGGCACCCGTGGCAAGGATCAGGGCTATGAGTACCGCTATCAGCACCAGATGCGGGTGCGTGGCGAGATATCGGGCGAACCGCTGCCAGCGTTCGGGTCCCGGCTGAGGTTCGGGCGCTTCGTTCGTGTCGGTGTTCGGGGTCATGTCGATGCTCATGATCTGCGCCGCCTGCGCCACTCGATCAGGCCGGTCACCATCATCACCAGGACGATGAGAACTCCCTGGATGACTTGGGCCCGGTTGGGGTCGATCCCCATGGCGCTGAGGATGGGATTGAGGAAGAAGAGAATCAGGCCGGCGGGCACCACCGCGATGACCGAGCCGATCCCGCCGGTCAGCGCGACACCGCCCAGCACGATCGCGGCGACTGATTTGAGCGTCAGGTTGCCACCGACGATGTTGGCATTGCCGCGTCCCGCGATCGCGGTGTTCGCAAGACCGGCCATTGCGGCGAGTCCGCCGCCGACTGCATAGGAGATGATCTTCACTCGGGCGGCGCGGATTCCGGACAGGTACGCCGCGGTCTTGTTGCTGCCGACGGCATAGAGCGAAAGCCCACTGTGGGTCTTCCCCATCCACCATCCAAGGGCGAGGATGGTGATGGTGATGAGCACCATCACCGGCCACGGATTCGAGCCGATTCCGGACTTCGATCCGGTGAATATCCAGCGGAACCCTTCGCTCGTTCCGCCGCCCGGGTTCGGAAGCATGGCCAGGGCGAGCCCCTGGAAGAAGTAGAGCGAACCCAGCGTGATGACGATGTCGGGGACTTTCGATCGGTCGATGACCCACCCCACCACCGCATTGATGGCGACTGCGGCAGCGATGATGAGCAGGGCGATCATGATGGTCGCACCAAACGGTTGGTCCTCCATGAACCGCGCGGCGGTGACGCTCGTGAGCACGAGCATGCCGCCGACGCCGAGGTCGATACCGCCGGCGATCACAATGACCGCTTGCGCCGCGGCGAGAAACACCAGCGGGGAACCATTGTTGACGATCGACGCTACCTGGAACGACCCGAACTTGGGAATCAGGGTCGCGTAGTAGGCGATGAGTGCGATAAACAGAATCCAGACGCCGAAGGTCCAGCCATGACGCCGAAGCCAGCGCCGCCAGGATGCTTGGGATCCTGTCGCGAGCGCCGAAGGGGTGGTAGCCGTCATCCGGCTTCCTCGCCGAGCCCGTGCGCGGCGGAGAGCAAGCCCTCTTCTGAGGTGGTGGAGGCGGCCTGCTCATGCACGATACGGCCGTTGTACAGCACCAATACCCGATCACAAACGAGGGGAATCTCGCGCAGTTCGCTCGTATAGAGCACCACAGATGCACCAGATGCTGCGAGCTCTTTGAGCAGTTCGTAGATCTGCGCCTTGGTCTGGATGTCGATCCCACGGGTCGGGTCGAAGCAGAGAAGCGTATCGAATCCGGCGGCAAGCCATCGCCCGATGGTGACCTTCTGTTGATTCCCGCCGGACAGGCGCTGTGCCTGACTCCCGGCCCGCACGTCGATGTCAAGCCGGTCGACGGCACGATCAACGCGAGCGCTCTCGTCGCGAGCCAGGGTGAACCAACGGGACGGACGGTTGTACAGTGGGGTCGCCATGTTCTCGCGGACCGATCGCTGGGGCAGGAGTGCCAACTGACGGTCGGCGGGCACCAAAACCAACCCGCGGCGAATGGCGTCGTACGGCGAGCGCGCATTGAGTTTCGTCCCATTAACGAGCAGCTCGCCCGAGCTCGGGCGATGATCGCCGGACAGAATCTGAAACAGCTGATCCTGCCCCTGACCTTCCAGCGCGGTGAGGCCGAGGATCTCGCCGCGCCTGAGTTCAAAGGAGATTCCGTTGACTTTGTCGCGGAGGTGGAGGTCGCGACCCTCCAGGACCACAGGCTCGGACGAGTCCAGAACAGTGGCCTCCGGTGCGTCGGGCTCTTCCACTGTCTCGTCACCGCGATGCTCGACGAGTTCCTCGCCGAGCATCGCGGTCACGAGACGGTCTTCGCCGACTCCCGCGAGTTCCAGATGGGCCACATCGACGCCGTTCCGGAGGATGGTTGCCTGGTCGCACAACTCCAGAACTTCGCTGAGTCGGTGTGAGATGAACAGAACTGATCGACCCCGATCTTTCCAGTCCCGCATCACGTCGAACACGTACTGTGCCTGGTCGGTGGTGAGGGCTGCCGTGATCTCGTCGAGCATGAGGAGTTGGGGATCGCGAGCAAGAGCACGCGAGAGGTCGAGCAACCGTTGATAAGCCAGGGGCACATCGGTCACCATCAAGTCGAGATCGATATGGCCGAGCCCCATCTGCTCCAGCCAGGGCATCACGTCTGCCTCTTCAAGGTGGGAAATCCGGAGATTCTGGGCGAGGGTCAGGTTCGGCACAAGCGCCGGATCCTGAAATACCGTTGCGATGCCGGCGCCGGTCGCATCGGTCGGCTTGCGGAGTGACGCCTCGCGACCGTGCACCGAGATCGAGCCCGAATCGCTCGATATGACGGCTGACAGAATCTTCACCAGGGTGCTCTTGCCGGCTCCGTTGGCTCCCAGCAAGGCATGAATCTCACCGGGGCGAACCGTCAAATTGGCTGAACGCAGCGCGACCACGGATCCAAAACGCTTGGCGACATCGCGCGCAGTCAGCAGAGCCTGTTTTTCGTCTGTCACCGGGAGATCCTCGAAGGGGGGTTGGGTGCTGGGCCCCTTGCGGGGCCCAGCACTGGGTTCAGTCAGATCAGGTCACTCGCCGGGACCCTCGCACTTCACGACCATGTCTGCCGTGTAGCTGACGTAGGGCTCGATCTCCATGTAGGAGGACCAGCCGGCGGTCAGGCCAGGTACGTAGACCGCTTCGAGTTCTTCCTGCGTTGCTAGAGCGGTCGGCGTCAGAAGTGTCGTCTGCGACACGTCCTTGCCTTCCAGGATATCGAGTGCAACCGCAGCTCCCACGCCACCGATCGAAGGCGGGTTGCTCACGGCCACACCGGTGAGGCCGGCTTCCTGCAGATCCGGGTCGAGTAGCTGCTCGATGAATGCGTTGTTGTCCGCACCAACAACGGGCACGTACGCAACGCCTGCCACCTCGAACTGTTGCACAACCGGAAAGTCGATTCCCGAGGTCCAGATGCCGTCGACCTCGGTGCTCGTCAGCAGTTCGAGCGCCTGCTGGGCACCGGTGCTCGGGTCCCAGCCGGTGAAGCTCTCGTACACGACCTCAATGTCCGGATAGTCGGCACGTGCCGTCTGGAATCCGGTGTCACGATCAGTGTCGGCTGGGGTGCCGTCGGCGCCTCGCATGTATGCGACCTTGCCGGCTCCGCCGAGCGTCTCGAACAGCCAGCGTGCGCCGACTTCGCCGTACTCCACCTGGTTGTTCGATACGAAGTAGGCACTCGGTGCGGTCACCGCCTGGTCGACCGAAACCACAGGGATTCCCTGGGAGCTGGCCTCTTCGATCACGTCATCGAGCGCAGACAGGTCAACCGGGTTGATGATGATGGCGTCGACACCCTGCGAGATCAGGGCCGAGATCTGGGCGATCTGGCCTGCCACGTCGGTGTTGTCGTTCTGGAGAACGACCTGATCCACGTTGCCGCGTGCCAGCGCCTCTGCCTTGATGGCGCAGATCATCTGCTCACGCCAAGCGTTTCCGACCAGGGTGTTCGACACCCCGATGGTGAAGGTCTCGTCCGTCATGGCTTCGGTGGTCGTGGTTCCGTCGTCGCCGCCGGATGCTGCAGCGGTGGTGGTGGTCGACGAGTCGTCGTCCCCACACGCCGCCGCAATCAGTGCAAAGACGGCAAGTACGACGAGCCACCTCGTCCAGCTGCCTCTTAATTGCTTCATCTGTTGCTTCCTCCTCGTGGTTTCTTTGCTTGCTCCGAGCCTGGACACCTGTGGGTTCCAGGCCGTTCGTGGTGAGATTCGCGGTTGGGCGGGTCGCGTTCTGCGGTCGGTCCGATCATGCAAGGGCTCCTTCCGGTGTCGCCAGGAGTTGATCGATGGCTGCGGGAGAGAGGATGGCCTCGATGACCATGGCGGCTGCCCCGATGACGCCGGCTCGGTCTCCGAGTGTCGAGCGTTCGATGCGGAGGTGGTTGGTAGCCAGCGCGGTGGAGCGGCCGTATACGACTTCGCGTACACCTGCCATGAGTTCTTCACCTGCGTCGGCCACGTCGCCGCCGAGCACGATGACGGCGGGATTGAGGAGGTTCACGATGCCGGCGAGGACCTCACCGATGTGTCGACCGGCCTCGCGCACCAATCG
Source organism: uncultured Acidimicrobiaceae bacterium (assembly GCA_964397045.1). Lineage (GTDB taxonomy): Bacteria > Actinomycetota > Acidimicrobiia > Spongiisociales > UBA5794 > CAYNHF01. The sequence continues at coordinate 21,598 of CAYNHF010000052.1, forward strand.
CACCGCGTGGGGGTCGCCCGCGCGCACGAGAGCCACGACGTCGCGACTGTTGTCGGTCGCCGCGCCGACCTCGGCCAAAGCTGCGGCCAGTGCCCCGCCCCCTGCCGTCGCTTCGAGGCATCCGTGGTTGCCGCAACGGCACAACACGTCTTCCGGGCCAATTTGCACGTGGCCGATGTCACCTGCAGCACCGATCGATCCACGGTGGATATGGCCGCCGAGGATCAGCCCGGAGCCGATGCCGGTGCCGATCTTGAGGAAGAACAGGTCATCGACGCGAGGTTCGCGAATCCAATGCTCACCCTGCGCCATGATGTTCACGTCGTTGTCGACGAGCGTGGTCACTCCGTAGTCCTCGACGAAGTGGTCACCGATCGGGTAGCCGTCCCAGCCGGGCATGATCGGCGGATGTACCGTGCGACCCTCTGAGAACTCGACCGGCCCGGGGACTCCAATGCCGATGCCACGGACGTCGGCGACACTGTTGCCCGACTCGCTGAGGAGGCCCTCGAAGGCGGATTCTGTCCAACCGAGTACCGCCTCGGGACCGTTGCTGATATCGATGTCGCGGGTGGTTTCCGCCAGCACATTTCCACCGAGGTCGGTGACGGCGACTCGCGAGTGGGTAGCACCTAGGTCGGCGACCAATACCACGCCTGCGTCGGTGTTGAAGCCGAGAACGGACGGGGGTCGACCGCCGGTGGAAGGGGCTTCGCCTACTTCGCGCACGAGATCGCGCTCCATGAGCAAATCGATCCGTTGGGCGACGGTCGATCGAGCGAGACCGGTGGCTACCACGAGTTCGGCCCGGGTGGTGGCCCGGCCGCTACGAATGAGGCTCAAGAGGTGTCCCGGAGATCCGGCGGAGAGTCCCTCGATCGAGGGCGCTTCGGTGTCGGGCACTGTCACAGTTCCGTCAGAAAACCACATACTTTTGTCGGTGTCAAGTGCATAAGTAGCCCAGGTTCTGTCAGGTGCCCTCAGCGTCACGGTTCGGCATCCGCCTCAGGAGTGAGGGTTGCGGCCACTCGGCGGGCGTGTTCGTCGTAGGCGGCGTCAAAGAGCGCCTTCGACCGTTCCCGCCCCACGACGGCGCTGGAGGTGATGACCGGCGGCAGCGCGTCTCGCTCGAGCAGAAGGGCTGCAGTCTGCACCTTGATCTCGTTGACGATGGCGGCGTTGGCTGCGGTGGAGCCGGGACCAATCGGCGTGTCAACTCCTTCGAGGTGGACCAGGGCATCTCCCGCCGGGGTGCAGAGATCGATGACGACATCGGCATGGTCGTAGAGCCGTGTACCGCTGAGATGCTCGGATGCACAAGCGTCCGAGGACGCGCGTGAGGTGACGGCGACGACCGGAACGCCGCGCTCCCTGGCCCCGATCGCCATCTCGATCGGCACCGCGGTCCGGCCACCTGCTGAGAAGATGATCATGACGTCTTCGGCTCCGAAAGTGAAGTTCTCGAGAATCACGCCGGCGAGGCCGGGGGTGCGTTCGATGAACATCGCCTGGCGCTGTCCGTTGGCTCCGACGACCTGGGTGTGATAGGTCATCGAGAGTTCCGCGATCGGGTGGAAGCCCGGATAGGAGCCGTACCGAGGAAACATCTCCTCGAGCGGGATCCGGGAGTGGCCGGTGCCGAAGAGGTGTACCAGGCCACCGCCCGCGATGGCCGTAGCGCACAACTCTGCCGTGCGGCCGATGGAGTCCATCTGAGTGCGTGCGATCTCGTCGAGCACCTCGACCGCTGCAGCCAGCCACGCGCCGCGCACCGGAATCGCCCCACCTGAATGTTCGGCCGATGCCACGAGTGAACCGTGCTCCTCTGCCGCCCCGTCCGTTCAGCGCATGCCGTGGTTGGATGGACGGGCGCTCGCGGATGCTAGAAACGCCCGGCCAAGTGCGTCAAGCACCCGGAATCGGCACCTCCCCGCGGCTAGCCGGTAGACCCCGCAGGCGACTCATCGGATCCGTCGATTCGGGCTGCCGCGTAGTACGCGTCGAGCCAGGGCGGGTGATCCACGTCGAGTCCGCGACGAATACCGAGTTGGCCCGCCACCGCTGTCGCGTACGGGAACACGGTGGCTGCGACGAGGCGAGCGTCGGCCTCGGGCGCCTCGAGGTGCATCACGGCGGCGCCACGGCTCCGACAGATGTCCTCGGCTGCCGCCACGGCTGGATCGGGACCGGAGGAAACCGAGATCGCCACGCTCTGCGCGCTGAGCGCATACATCCCCGAGGTGGCTCCCTCGCGGGTCTCCATTCCTTCGGCCGGGATGGCGGCAACCTCTTTCAGCAGGAGAGCCGTCTCGAGGGCGGCCGGCCAGGCGGCCCCACTTCCGAACGCGATGGCTGCCACCGGCTCGGCGGCCTCTCCGATGAACTCATGTACCCGATCCGGCGCGTCACCTACGCCTGCAGCTAGCACAGCAGGGAGCGCAGCCAGGCGAGTCAGCAGCTCCTCGTCTCCCGAGAGCTGTGCCCAGAGGATGAGGGCCGCAGCCACGTTGCCGACGTACCCTTGGGTGTGGGTGGCTGAGTCCTGGCTGGCTACCTCGACGAGGGTGCGGGAGGTGGCCCGGCGCCCGATGGTTGACTCGGGGGTTGCCGTGATCGCTCCGAAGCTCGTCGGCGCGTCCCGTTCGAGCGCGGCGATCACGTCGCCTATCTCTCCCGAACTCGAGATCGCGAGCAGTCGATCGTTCGGCTGCCACGTGAAGTCCTCGGTTCCCAGGAGCCCGGCTGGGATGGCAATGACCTCCAGGCCGACTACCGGCTGCATCAAGGCTGCCATTTGCAGGGAGAGCGCCACGTAGTACGCCGCCCCATTACCCGTGGCCACGATGCGATGGACATCAGGGGCCCCGAAGAAACGGGCGAGATCCGGTTCGGCAACCGCGCGTGTGACGGTTGTCTCCAGCACCTCTGGGATGCGTGAAGTTTCACCCCAGAGCGTCGTCGCGGTGAGCGGGGTCGGGGTCACGGCCCGGCTTCCGTGACAGACCAGCCACCGTCGATGGCGATGACCTGGCCTGTGATGAATCGCGCGTCAGTGGACAGGAGGAAGAGCCCTGCCTCCGCCACCGCCTTCGCTGGGAGCATGCCTGCGGCGAGCGGCTGTTTCTTCGCGATGTACCCCATGGTCGCTTCGTCCGTTGCGGCTCGAGCCGACATGGGGGTCTCGATGAGCGCCGGGGTCAGGGCATTGACGCGGACATTCGACGCTGCGTAGTAGGCCGCCGTCGAGCGGACCAGGGACAGAGCAGCGCCTTTGGATGCTGCGTAGCCGTGGGTGGCGAAAAGGGTGGGCGACGGGTCAGTGGCGAGCACGCTGGACACCACGACGATGGATCCGCCGTCTCCCGCAACCATCGCCCGGGCCGCCTCCCGTACCGCAAGGAAAAGTGGGTCGCCGTTGAGCGTGTTCGTCTCCCGCCATGCCGCGAGCGGCATCTGGTCGATTGGGCCGTCGCCGAACCGTCTCCCGCTGCCGCCTGCTACTGCAAAGAGACCGTGCACCGGCCCAAAACGACCCTTGCACGCGGCGAAGGCGGCCTCGGCGGCGGCCTCGTTCGTGAGATCCGCAATCGCCCAGGCGGCATCGCCACCAGCGTCGGTGATAGCGGCGACGAGCGATTCGCACGTGGCTGCGGTTCGCGAGACCACGAAGACACGGGCCCCCGCCGCGGCGAAGAGTTCGGCGCCGGCGGCCGCAATGCCGCTGGCTCCCGTGACGACGATGGTGCAGCCAGACAGTCGCCGGCTCATCCCTTGGCCCCCGACGGGGCGACCATGTAGCTCACCCGCCGGCTGGTTGTTGCGCTCCGGGCGGGCACATCAGCGCTCGGCGTCGTCATCGGACGGCTCCGGGGTGGCTTCGGGGCCGGACGTGGTTGCCTGATCGCTTGCGGGCTCCGTCGTCGCGACGGGTGGTGTCGCTGCCGGTTCCGGGGTGCTGTCCGGTATGGGCTGAGGAGTCGCGGCTGCGGGTTCCGCCTCGGGCACAACGATCCACATGATGAGGTACACAACCGCTCCGAACCCCCCGAAGAAGACGGTGAGGGCCCACAACACCCGCACGATCGTGGGATCGATGTTGAAATACTCGGCGACCCCCGAAGCGATACCTGCGATCATCTTGTTGTCTGGGTCGCGTTGGAGGCGTTTGGGTTGATCGGCCACGGGTTCGCTCCTCGTCTGGTCGGCTGCGACATTGTCGCAGCCACGGGCCGAAGATGCGGATCCGAGATCAGCCCGTGGTGGTGCCGGACGTAGTGGTTGTCTGCTCCGGAGCTGGCTCGCCGCAGACGCTGTCGAGTTGGTTGAGGCCCAACTGGACGACGGCCGCCTCCGGATCCACGATGACCAGGTCGACGTGCTCGTGAACCAGGTCGATGTTGGCGATGCGCCCCGCACCACCGTCGTCGCGATACTTCAGGTGGTAGTCCGGCGGGATGAATCGCACCGAAACGATGTTCTCTCTGTCCACCTTGGGGAGCAACTCGACGAGCTGAGGAAGCGCAGAGATAGGAATGTCGGTTTGCATCGACCGCTTGACCGCATCAGCGATGCTGCCGAAATTGGCCAGCAACGAGAGCGGGTCGGTCTGTTCCAGGACGGCGTCGATCACACAGCGCTGTCGATTCATCCGGAAGTAATCGGAGTCCTGGCGTCGCGTGCGTGAGTAGGCAAGGGCGAGGTGACCGTCCATCTCCTGCAGCCCTTGCTCGAATACGATCTCGCCGCGGACTCCGTTTTCGTCCTTGTACTCGGAGTCCACGACCCTGGTCGGAACGTACAGTTCGATGCCCCCGAGGGCGTCGACCACATCGACGAAGCCGTCCAGGTTGACCATGGCGTAGTAGTGAATCGGGATGCCGAGGAACTCGCTGATGACCCCTTTCACCGCGTTCTCAGGTGGGCTACCGGGTCCGGAGAACGCCTCAGGCTTCCTTTCCCCCTGGGTCCAGAGTTCGTTGATGAGTTCCGGATAGCAGTCGCAGTCCCACACTCCCATCCCCTCTGGAAGCGGCGCGTATGTCCAGTTGCGCGGCACCGAGAACATGGCGGCGTCGCCCGTAGCGGGGTCGATAGACACGGTGATCATGGTGTCCGTCCGCAGCCCGGTGCGGATCTCGCTCGCGTCTGCGCCGATCAACAGGATGTTGAGCCGATCGAGATCCTCGAAGATGTTGTCCGGTGGCTGGGTGGTTGTGGTGGTGCTGCTGCTCGTGGTTGTCGCCACTCCACTACCTGGTGCGCTAGTGCCGTCTGCCGGGGCCGCCACCTCTGGCGCAGTCGTGGTGGTGGTCGCCGGCTCCGGGTCGTCTGCGAAGACACCGGTGATCAGGTTGTACTGCGTGAGGTCGTAGTAGCCGAACACGACATGCGGAGTGAGCACCACGAACCCGATCGCGGCTACCGCCACCCCGAAGACGGTCGCAGCTCGGCGCGTTGCGGGGCTGAGTGTGCCGGTGCGGGGACCGGACACCACGACGTACGCGTCGTAGGCCGCCCATGCCCTGTAGCTCAGAATCAGGATGTTGGCCAACATCATCCACGTCATCGTCGATGGGCGAACAAACGCCTGGGCAATGCTGATCTTGTCGCCGAAATCGAAGAAGAAGTAGATGAAGCTGAGCAAGAGTATGTCGATCACCAGGAGCACCACACCGCGCTTGTGCGCCCCGCCGAGGATCTGGCCGGATCCCGGCACCAATGCCGAGAGGGCGGCTGCGATCAGGGGGCGCGGCGATGAATCGCTGGTTGGGGGTGGGTTGGTGGTGGTCAAGGCGATGCAATCCTACGGCCGGTCGGGCGGTAAGCGAGTCAATGTCGCCCGTGGAATGGCGCCGGTCGTGGACACGTCGCGCTCGCCCCGGGTTTCCGGCATAATGGCGCCAGCGATCAGGGAGATTCCGATGACCGACATTGAGCGTCGTGACGTCCGTTCAGCAAACGAACCCGCGCGGGTGGAGGCGTCTTTTGAATCTGCCACCGACCCGATGTCCACTGCCGAGCCACGGGTCGCGTCCCCAACCGGGCTCGTATCGCTCAAGGTGGTGGGTGCCATTGGCCTCGCGTGGTTCGCCGCCATTGCATGGTTGATGGCGATCGCTCCCGTTCCACCCGAGAATGCGCCGCCGCCTTCAGCACTCGACGTGGTCGTGCAGACCGCCATGCTGGGTTCCTGGCTCGCAGTAATCGCGGGCATCGCCACCCGACAGCGCTTCGTGTTCGCGGCCAGCATCGCAGGTGGCGCAATTCTCGCGGGCGCAGGCCTGCTGTGCCTCATCACGGGTCACACCGGGATGTGGATTGCGGCGCAGATCGGGGCGGGCGTCGGACTGGCTGGACTCGGGTATGGGGCCAGCCGCGTCGCCTGACCATATCTCCCGACCCCGGGTTCGGGTGAACCCGGGCATCGATCGGGTGAGGCGTCCAGCTCGCGGCTCCTGGCGCAGTGATCACACATTTCGGGCGTGACTCGAATGACCACGAAATAGTCCGAAAATGGTCACCGTCCGTGCTGTCGAGATCCGCTAATTCGCCTACAATCGAACCAGGGATGAGGAAGGATCTGGCATGGAGGATGCGACCGTCTTTGAGGTGACGCAGTTCGTCGAACCAGCGCTCGAACCCGGTCAGCGCTACCAGGGCGCCGATGAGACATCACTCGGGACTTTCGAGGAAGAGGCGGAAGCGATCGCCGTCGGGCGAGCGGCGTGGGAAGCCCATCGCGCGGCAGACACCGCAGACGTTGCCTGGTGGCTTGTCAGGGTCCCGGGCGAACCGCTGGCACGCTGGATCGCCGACTCACGGAGTCAGTTCGAACGAGTACTCGACCTGACGACGCAACAACTGGTCGAGGTCAAGACGCCTTAGGCGTTGCGCTCCCCGTTCTTGCGTCTCTTGGCGGGATATGCGCCGCTGAGGTACGCAGGAACAACGGCAGGTCTCAAGACTCGCAGGCTTTCCCGCATCCTCGTTATGCCGAAAGCTCTTGGTCCAGTGGGGTCCGGAAGCGCGGGGTAATGCGGTAGTCGCCGAGCCATCTGCCCAGCCGATCGGCTTCGAGGGCGATGCGGTCTACTCGTTCCTGCCCCACGTCTTCCAGGATCCGGTACACCACCTCGCCGTCCGAGTGCTGTGCCCAACCTCCAACGATCCGACCATCCACCCAGACGGAGGGACCGGCGTTGCCGTTGCGATCGAACAAGCGAGCCTGGTGGGAGCCGAGGTACCAGTCGCGTTCCTTCCAGCCCATCACGGTCGGGTCGAGGCCCGGCAACAGTGCGACCCAGGGAGCGGGGGGCTCGTCGGGTTCCTCGTCACTTGCGAGGACGTATCCAATGGTCCCGCCCCCCAGGTCGACCTCATCCGGACCCACCTCAGCCAGGGCTGCTCTCGTCTTGGCGACGGTCCAGCCGGTCCACCACTTGAGGTCCGTGAAGGTGCCCGGTCCGTAGGTCCGAAGCCAGCGAGTGGCAAGGTTCGCTGCTGCCTCGTCTGCGGGGATGGCGGCGAGGTCGGTGGCGAGCCAGTCGGAGGTGAGGGCCCAGCGGTATTGCGAAGACAGCCAGGTCCCGCGAGGTCGGGCCCGCACGATGCGCCCGTTTGTCGCCACCATGAACAGCACCCGGGTGGAGACTCCGACCTCGCCACCCCAGCTCTTGCCCTCGCCGAACCGGAGCTTGCGGCCCAGTTCCGCGATGTCTTCGGTGAGTTCGACCGCGGTCGCTTCGCCCCGAGCCTGCAGGGCGTTGACGAGCCGAGTTTCGACGTCGGTGAGCCATGCAGGGCCGTCCGTCGCGATGCCCTGTTCCTCCAGCATTCTGACCAGACGCCTCCGTTCCGGGGGAGCAAGCGCACTCGTGCATGCTGCGTTCATGACCGCCGCCAGGTCGATCGGAACCACGAACATGGTCCGTCGCATCCCCACCATCCTCACGAGGGTTCTCCTGTCGTAGAGGGAGGACTCGAGATCCTCACGGTGGAAGTCGGTAACCCGTGCCCTCGCGGCTAGGTAGACGGCAGCTGGGTCGCTGGAGTGGAGTCCGACGAGATCTGACGCCACCTGCTCAACTGTGGTGGCCGCCGTGGCGAGATGATGACGCCGTGCCAGACGGGTCCTTCGAGCATCCGTGTCGTAGCGCATCATCTCGGCACTGCAGCGTAGGAGGATGCGACTCAGAACCGTCCGACTCACCCCCCAGTGGCCGGTTTGTCAGGGCCTACCGGTCCCGGTTCTTCCGTACCGTTGGTTGATGGCCAGCAAGTTGTCGATCTGTTGATCGGCGTAGTCCGGCCCCATCCGCCACGTCCAGTTCCCGGCTGCGGTCCCGGGCGAGTTCATGCGGCCCTCGGAGCCAAGCCCGAGCAGATCCTGCATCTGGGTGATGGCCCACAGCGCTCGGGAGTCCCACATCTCCGCGATAAACCGGCCGGCGGGATCGACACCATCCCAGCCCAGGTACTCCCGCGCATACGTACGTTCGAGGACGAGAGCCTCCGGCCACCACCCGTTGATCGGCTCATTGTCGTGGGTGCCGGTGTAGGCAACGCAGCGCTCCGGGTAGTGCTCGGGGAGGAAGGGGTCCTCGGGCCCGCTGTCGAAAGCGAACTGGATGATCTTCATGCCAGGCAGGTCGAGTTCTTCCCGCAAGGCATCAACCGCGTCCGAAAGGTCCCCCAGATCCTCGGCGATGAAGGGGAGATTTCCCAACCGCTCCTGAAATCGTTCGAACACCGGCATGCCGGGTCCGTCGACCCAGCGCCCGGTTTCTGCGGTCGATGCAGTAGCCGGAATCTCCCAGTAATCGGCGAACGCTCTGAAGTGATCGAAGCGTACGACATCAGTCATCGCGGCCGCGGCGGCAACGCGGTCTGTCCACCATGCAAAGCCTTCCGCTTCATGTCGTTCCCACCGGTAGATGGGGTTACCCCACAGCTGGCCGGTGTCTGTGAAGTAGTCGGGTGGAACCCCTGCCACGACGGTCGGTCGCCCGTTCTCGTCGAGCTGAAACAGGTCCTGGTGAGCCCACACGTCCGCCGAGTCTTCGGCAACGTAAAACGGCAGGTCACCCACGATCGTGACCCCGACCTCGGCGGCGTGTGAGCGGATGAGTTCCCACTGGTCGAAGAACAGGAACTGCCGGAACGCCTGACGGCGGATGTCGATGTCGAGTCGCTCGCGTGCCGCGTCGAGCGCCGAGGAGTCACGAGTTCGGAGCGGTTCATCCCACTGGGTCCAGGGGCGGCCGTCGTGGACCCGCTTGAGCGCCATGAACAGCGCGAATTCGTCCAGCCATTCGGCCCTGTCGGTCGTGAACTGGTCGAAGCGATCCACGATCTCAGACGGGCCTGCGGTGCGGAACTGCTCGAATGCGACATCGAGCAGGTGATGCTTGGCGGTGAACACCTCGGCGAAATCAACGTGGTCGTTCGGCAGTTCCGGGTAGTAGGCCAATACTTCCTTCGACACGAATCCGTCTGCCGCGAGTAACTGTGGGCTGATCAACAGCGGGTTGCCGGCGAATGACGAGAAACACTGATATGGGGAATCGCCGTACCCGGTGGGTCCGAGTGGAAGGATCTGCCAGATGCCCGTTCGCGTCGAAGCCAGGAAATCGAGCCAGTCGATGGCAGCAGGGCCCAGGTCCCCGATGCCGTACTTGCCGGGAAGGCTTGTGGGGTGCAGCAATACCCCCGCGGCACGCCGCATGTCGATGGCCCGATTCACCGGCGGGATTCTGCCTGGTTCCACGCCTCGGGTCCAGCCACGTCTGACAAGTACCGGGAGCTCGTTACCATCGGCGCCAATGACTACACGAACTGACGCCATCATTGAAGTAACGGACACCGCGTTGGAGCAGATTCTGGCGCTGCGCGAGCAAGAAGCGGTTGTCGACCTGGTACTCGGGCTTCGGATCTCCGGGATCTCCGGGGACGGCTTCGTCTATGAAACCGCTTTTCTGAGAACGGACGACGTGGGAGTGACGGATCATGTCGAAACCCATGGAGATCTGCCGGTTGCGATTCCTCCCGACAGTGTCGAGAACCTGCGTGGCGCAGTGCTCGACCTCTCCAGCGATCCGGCGCAGCCGGGCCTGGTGCTGCGCAACCCGAATACGGCGACGCCCGACATCGGCGGGCCGGCCGAGGCGATCGAACTCGAGGGTACGCCGGGGGAGAAGGTGACCCAGCTGCTCGAGCAAGTCATCAATCCTGCAATTGCCTCCCATGGCGGCCGCGCCGACCTGGTCAGGGTGGAAGGTTCTACTGCGCTGTTGCAGTTGGGGGGCGGCTGTCAGGGTTGTGGCCTCGCGGCGATGACGCTCCGCCAGGGTATCGAGACCGCCATCCTCCAGAATGTCCCTGAGATCACCGAGGTCACCGATGTGACCGACCATGAGTCCGGGGTGAACCCGTACTACGTGTGACTTTGAGCGGTCGGATTCGCCGATTGGACGCGCAAAGGCCCCCTAGAGGCGGGGGCCTTTGCTGACGGTGGGTGCGGGGCGGTCGTGCAGCCGTGCGCGTGCGGGCCGTTATTGAGGGCACCCGCGCCCACCGAACCTAAGCGGTCTGGATAGCCATGTCCTCCGTCGAATCGCTCGGTACCCCTTCGCCGCTGTTCTCGACGTCTTCTCGATACTTGGAGCGCATGGCGCTCACTGCAGCAAGGGCGCCGTTGGCGGCATCGGCTCCGATGCGCGGCAGCCGGGCCGACCGACGCGAGTAGAACGAACCACGCGCCGGACGATCCGATAGCGGCATGACATCGGTGTCCTCGAGCGCGACGACGGGCACCCCTGCCGGTTCGTCGTCACGAGCCGTGTCGTGCGATTGCTCCTCCTCATGATGAGCATGTGAAATGTCTGGAGTCGCGGCTGCTGTGGGGACGGCCGCAGGGGTAGGCGCTGCCGCCTCGGTTGTCGCCGCGACCCGTGGTTCGGCCGCAAGGCTGCTGGCTCTGTTCGCAGCATCCAGTTGTGCCTGTAGGGCAGCGATCTCGGCATCGCGGGCCCCGATGACTTCCTCTGCCTCCTGGCGAATCTCGCGAATGGTGGCGAGGGCTTCGACCCTCATCTCCTCCATTTGCGCTCTCGCCTGCGCCTCGACCGCTTCGCGGATTGCCGCCGCATCGTGCGCTGGCTGCTCATCGGGTGGGCGTGGGCTGGCTGCGATCCGGGCCGCTTCGGCCTGGGAGGCGCGAATCGTCGCTTCGGCATCTTCCTTCGCCTGGGTGACGAGCCGGAAGGCCTCGAACTGAGCCTCAGAGACGATGTCGTCTGCACTCGTTCGCGCTTGCTGAGCCGCCTGATTGAGTTCGCTCTGGGCCGCCACCAGCATCTCCTGCTTCGTCTGAGTGGCCGCGACCAGCGTGATCTGGACTGCCTCTGCTTGCTTGCTGGCCTCGGCGAGCTCAGCTTCGAGCTGCTCGACCCTGCTCTGAAGTTCTTCGCTGCCTTGGTGACTTTCGCGGCGCAGCGACCTCAGGTGATTGTCGACCTCTGCGACCGAGTAGCCCTTCCTCACGACAGAGAAGGGTGTGTCAGATCCCATATGGCTGCACGAGTCCTTTGTCTGGCTGCGTGCCGCCTACCTCGAAGCCCACACAGAGTGTATAGCCAATAACGGACAGTGGTCAACTAGTTCTTTCGCGCGCCTCGGGACTAGTCCCCTGCAATAGGTTCCCCGCCGACTTCGAGTTCGCTCTGCTCGAGGGCCGCCGCGGCGTAGCAAAGGCGGATGCGGTTCGCCACGAATGCCACTTCGTCTCGGAACACCAGCCGGCGGCGACCGACATCGGGTGCCGCGTCGATCAGGTGGCGGCTGGCTGCGAGTCGCAAGGCAGACTCGAATACGACGGAAGATCGTGAGTCGGGGCTCGCCAGCGTTCCCGCCTCTAGCGCCGCAGTGCCGGCCGCCATCGCCGCCTCCGCCACCTCGGCAGGGTCGGCGGCTGTGTCTCCGAGATCGACCAGCACGTTAGCGACCAGGAGGTAAGACTCGGTGAATGGGTAGAGGGCGCCCGGAGACACCGGGGGAGCGAATGTCCGCAGGATGGCTGCGACGTCCCCCGACCGCGCCAGACTTCGCCAATCCGGGGAATGGCGCGACAGTTCGCGGCGTACCTCTTCGACGAACTGATCGGACGGACTGAAGAAGAACTCGAACTTGAGGAGATCACGCAAACGAAGCGCCTCCGTCACGATCACTCGGTCCAGTTTGTCGTCCTCGATCTCTAGGGCGCTGGCCAGGGCCACCTCGGTGATGGCGATCGTGACGTAGAAGTGGACGATGGTGTTGCGATAGTAGGCCGCAGACGGGATCTGCTCGTCCGTGATGGTGTAGTGAGGCCCGCCCTCATCTTCGATCCGCGTGATCAGATCGTGCGCGGTGAGCTCGTCGATTACACCGCGAACCATTTCGTCGTCTGCAGCCTTGACCCTGACGGTCACCGGAAGGGATCGCTGGCGCACGTCGCGACGGTACGGCAAGAGCAGTTCGATCAGCTCTTCAAAGGTGAAGACCTTCTGCGGGCTGTTCAGCATCGCGAATGAGACGAGGGCCACGGGTGTAATGGGTGTCACCTCGTTGATGCGGGTGGCGACCTCGAACGCCAGCTTCGGGATGGCAGGGTTCTGCAAGGCCACCGGCTCCGCGGCATCGACATCGAGGTCGTTGAGGAACGCCTTGAGACCGATAGGCGCACCGAAGCGGAGGTGCACTTCACCGTACGGGTGATGCAGCCCGAGGATGGTGCGCATCATCCATCCGAACGATTCGGATTCCTTGGCCCCCGTGCCGGTGGTCTCAGCTGCGTAGCCTCCCACTTCCTGGATCTGGTCGTAGGCGATCGAAACCGGGATGAACACGACGTCGTCTGCGGAACCGCGTTGATAAGACTCGACGACGTAGGCGAGCAAGCCGTAGCGGGGTGGGCGCAGCTTCCCAGAGCGCGAACGTCCGCCCTCGATGAACCACTCGATCGGGAACCGCTTCTCCAGCAGGTAGTCGATGTATTGTCGCAAGACGAACTTGTAGGGGGCGTTGTTCTTGAACTCACGGCGGATGAAGAAGACGCCGGAGCGGCGCAGAAAAGTGCCCGCAGGTAGGAAGTTCATGTTGTCGCCGCCCGCGGTGTGGTTGGGCGGTAGACCGTTCTGATACAACACGTACATCAGAACGAGATGGTCGAAGTTCGACTTGTGACTCGGCAAGAACACGAGCGGATATTGCTGGCTGATCGCATACAGCGCTCGGAGTTCTTCCCTGTCGTACTGGATCTTCACGTACGCCCGCCCGATCAGCCATCTCACGGTGCCGGCCACAACATCGATCACGTACGAACTGTGGGTGGCCGCGATTTCACGCACATACCTCCGCGTGATGAAGGCCATCTGCTTGTAGCTCTTGCCCTCGCTCCTGGCGAGCTCCGCAACCCCTCTGGTGAAGCTGCGCCTCTCGGTGAGGGACTCGCGGGGGAATCGGGGAACCTTGTAGCGATTGCCGCGGACGTTTCGTTCCGCCCGCTCGAGGGTCAGCCAGGCGCGCTGCGCCGTGTATTGGGCGAGGCCCTGGCCCTCGCGGCGCGGACGTCCTTCTGGGTCGTTCCACGCCGCACGCACCACTGAGGCACGGCTCGGCTCTCCCATGATGATCCGCACCCGTTCGGGGTGCGTCCGCAGGACGACATGCTGGCGAATGGAGTCTGGATCGCGCGGGTCGCCGGGAGTCAGAACGTCGGAAAGGCCGACGGCTCGCTCGCCGTCGCGTTCGCGTGGGAGCCAGATGACGCGCATCGGGATGAGCAGGGGATCGGCGTCGGTGGCGAGGAACGCGTCGAGGCGGGGGTCCTGGCCGCGCCGGTTCGCCTTGCGCCGGGTCTGCGGGAGTCGGCTCGTCCAGAATTCGGCATCGGTGACTTCGTCTGGCCTGTGGCGCTCGAGCCAACCGCCGATGATCTGATCTTCGGCGGAACCGGAGAGCTCGAGCATGAAGAGGTAGGGCCCGGGCTCATCGGGCCACGGCGGCTCCTCTGGAAGTGGCTTCGTGTTGGACCAGCGGATTCCCACGAGCCGATTGTAGGGAGCCGATCAGGCGAACGTTGCTCCGGCGCCGGGTTGGCTCAGCGACGCACCCGCACCAACGTGCGCGGAGCGGAGGTCTGGCTGCGCGGCTCGAGCAGGCGGCGAGCATCATCGTATGGCCCGTCCGTGCCGAGCAGTTCGGCGAGTGAGACCCCTTTTCCGAGGTCGTGTTGGCAGCCTCGTTCGCAGCGTCGATACGGATCTCGGGGTGGCTCCTGTGCCTGACTGGTCATGACTAGTCCTTCGGCATTTCGACGCGGCGAAGTGAGCGGTTTCTATCGCTTCGTGAAGGCGGATTTGGAGCGCTCAGTCCCAGCCGAGTTCGTGAAGGCGCTGGTCGTCGATACCGAGATGGTGGCCGAGTTCATGGAGGACGGTGCGCCTGACTTCTGCAGCGGTGTCGGCGCGGGTCAGCCCCATCTGGAGATGCGGTCCTCGAAAGACGGTGATGCGGTCCGGGACATGGCCGTAGTAGTCCACGCCGCGTTCCTCCAGCGGCACGCCCTCGTAGATACCGAGCAAACCGTTGCCGGTCGGGTCCTGCTCGGCGGTCGGCCACTCTTCGACGACAACGGCCAGGTTCTCGACTTCGTCGACCACCCACTGCGGGAGCGATTCGATGGTCTGGTCGACGATGCGCTCCACATCGCGGATGGACAGTGCCCCGCGCCGACTAGGAGGAGGGAGATCACTCACGGGAGCGAGGTTAGGTGGGTCCGTCGTGGAGGTTGCGGACGTCTGCTCGTGGTCTTCCGCGGCGCGACTGCATCGGTGGGTCGCCGGCGTTGTCGCTCGGGCGGCGGAGCCGTGCACCGGCCGCAGACCGACCACACGGTTCAGTCATCGGGGGCCCGAGGCGATCATCGCCCGCACCTCTTGGAGCGAGAGTTCGGGTGCCGGCCCCGCGATGAACCATGTGGCTCCCGCCGCCGAGTAGTCGGCCGCGAGGCGACGCCCGGCATCGACCGACCATCCGATGGCGATGTCGAAGTTGTCGAGGTGGCCGCGCTCGCGTTCGATGATGGCGGCGAGTTCGGCAACCTCGTCGGGGGTCCAAGGTGTCATGTCCATCTTCACCGGATACACGCCTTGATGCTGGGCGGCCCGCCGGAGCGGTCGCTGATTGGGCCACATGCCGGCGACCCAGATCGGGATGCCGGACTCCCGCACCGGCCGGGGTTCGAACTGCGTGGGCGCTACCGAGTAGTGCTCCCCATCGAACGAGAAACGCCCACCCCGCCACATACCCTGGAGGATGATCAGCCCCTCCTCGAGCATGTCGGCCCGCTGTTTGTCACCGATGGGCTCGCCGAACGTGCCGAACTCCTCCTGCGGGGGGAAGCCGATCCCAAGGCCGAGGATCAGGCGGCCACCACTCAGGTGGTCGATGGTGGTGGCTTGGCGGGCCAGAACCCAGGGCCGGCGCCGGGGGAGGGGGGTCACCATGGGGCCGATGGCGATGCGGTCGGTGTTAGCTGCGATGGCACCGAGCAGGACCCACGGATCAGCAACCGAGAGGCCGTCCTCGATCACGATGTGATCCCACGGAAAGAAGCCATCCCAGCCAGATTCCTCGGCCAAGACGGCGAGGTCGGTCATGAGGCTGCCGTTCGCAAAGCTGCCGAAGTTGGGGAGTGAGATGGCGTACTTCACCGGGATGAGGTTACCGGGCAGGCGACGGCGCGATCCATGAGGACCGGATCTCGCGACCCTGGCCGGTCAAGGCACTCGAGGGTCAGACCGATGTACTCCGGCGCGTCGGTAAGCTGCCGATGATCGAGAATCCCTGGTCGGAAAGGCTGGAGTACCGGTGAAACGATATCGAGCGAGGGTCGTGAGCCTCGCGCTACTGCTCGGCCTGGTGGCCGCCGCGTGCGGCGGTTCGGACATCGAGGAAGTCGGGCCTCCCGTCGGCGAGGCGATGCTTCCCGACCTGGTACCTGAGCCCCCGCAAGAGTTGCAGACTGGTGTCGAAGACGGCGAGTGGCATATCCGGTTCACCTCTGTCCTGGTGAATCAGGGCGCAGGAGACTTCATCGTCCGTGCCGCGCGCGAGGGCGACGTGTGGACGGTTGGTCAAGAAATCCCGTACAGCGAATCCGGCGGTGAGGTCGTGGCGTCCGATGCGGAATTGGGTTGGGGTGGCGACGGCCACGATCACTGGCATGTCAAGCGCATTGCGACGTACACGCTGGTGGCACTGGACGAGGCAGGGAATCCGGCGCCCGGAGGCGTTGGGCGTACCGACACCAAGGTTGGCTTCTGCTTCTACGACTCGACCGACTCGCTGCCAGGGCGGGGTCCGGAGGCCGCGATATGGAGTCGCGAGAGCTGCGGACTGCAGGAAGACACCGCGCTCCGAATGGGCCTGTCCACCGGCTGGGGTGACGAGTACATCTACGCTCTGCCCGGTCAGAGCATCAGTATTGACGGACTCCCCGACGGCAGGTACCGCATCTGGGCCGAGGCCGACTCGCAAGCATGGTTCACCGAGGTCACCCGGCAGAACAACATCACTTGGCTGGACATCGAGCTGTCCACGCAGAGCGACGGCGTACGTTATGCGCTTGCCGGGGACGCCGGGCCGCTTCCCGGAGATGCATAGCCTCGAGGACTTGGCAGATCACTTGCGGCTCGCTTGCGGCGCTTCGGGCTCTCTCGCGGCGTAGTCCGGCGGCGCAGGGATGAGATCCCAGTTGCGTGTGCTAAACCACTATGCGCACGCGGCAAATCGGGGATGCCCTGTTTCTGGCTAGCCGACTGGTCATGATTGAATCTGATGTGCAGCTCTTCATATACTGACCTGCGACGGGTCGCTGGGCTTGCGACCGGTTGGGAAATATCGCGACGGGGGAGGAATGCATTGCGTAGGACGCTAATGACAGCTGCTCTGGCCTTCGGGCTGGTACTGGCGATGGCCGTACCGCTCGGAGCCGCCGAGCTGAAGGACGCCCACCAGGGAACGTATTGTCCGCGGGGAACGGTGGGCACGTGGCACTTCGTGAACCCGCAAACTGGCGGCGAGACTGAAGCGGCGACGCTTTTCGTGATGGTCGATGGGGGTTCTGGGTACATCAATGCCGGCACGGCCGACAAAGTGAACCGGAACAACCAGCATTGGACCGTTACCGGCGGCCGCACGTTGGACAACGCCCGCACATTGCTGTCGGACGGATCTGAGCTGCCCGGCAAGCTCGTGTTGTCGGACTACTGGTGCCGACGGGTGAAGAAGGGCTCGTAACGAGCGCAGACTCTAGAAGCAGAAGTGAGGGGCCTAGGGGCCCCTCACTCGCGTGTGGCCCCCAATCTCGCAGTCGTGCGCGCAGGGCAGCGGCACCGGCTGACCTGGTCGACCCCCGCCCATCTACAATGCCGTCTTCGGGCGCTTAGCTCAGCGGGAGAGCGCTGCCTTCACACGGCAGAGGTCACTGGTTCGATCCCAGTAGCGCCCAC
>CAYNHF010000053.1:0-113564 GCA_964397045.1 uncultured Acidimicrobiaceae bacterium
AGCGGCCCCCGATCCGACTTTCGCCCCGCGCCAACCTGTATCGCATAAGGGTTTCTGGCTCCTGCGCCGGAATATGTGCTCTGACTACGGATCAGAGGATTGGGGGTTCGAGTCCCTCCGGGCGTGCCGCGAGACCCCCTGTGCGACAAGGGGTCTCGTCGTTGTCGGACCTCGAGCCTGAGTCTTGAGCCCGAACTGCAACCCGCTGGTCCCGCGGGGTGCTGGCAGCATATTGCCAGCTATGCGCAAGCCGCCTGACCGGATGACACTGCCCTGGCCGACGTTGGCGAGCTGAGGAGGGTCGGTTGCCTGTGCGGCAACCACGTTTGTCTGGCCCCGGTGCGTGTCACCAAACAGCCAACATCATGCCTCCCAGCCGGTTGTGCGCCGGGTTGGACTTGTGGCCACTCGCCGACTCGCTGCGGTCGTATGGTTGTTGCGTATGAGCGATTGGAGGAGATTGTGGGTAGTGAAGAACAGGCCGATTCGCGCCTGGTGAACCCGAGGGTGAATATCCGGATACTGCTTGCAGCCTTCTGGATGTGTCACTTCATGCTGTGGACGTTCGGGGATATGTTCTCGCTGCTCCAAGAGATGGGCGAGCCTCTCACCGAAACGGTACTCCTCATCATTGCACCCACGACAGCGATCGTGCAGGCTCTGATCGTCGTCTTTTGCCTGGTCGGGCGTCCCCCTTACGTTCGGCTGGCCAACCTCATCGTTGCTCCCTTGTACCTGTTGTTCAACATTGGATTCTTCGTGGACGCCACACAGGGTTGGGAGTACTACCTAGGGGGCTTCTACGTATTGTTCAACGCGCTGATCATCTGGCGTGCCTACAAGTGGCCCACCGACGGATAGGCGGGAGCCGTCCCTGCGCCTGGGTACTGGGATAGACCCTGGCGTTCGTCAACCGCTGGTCGGGTCACCTGTCATCGCCGTCTTCTCGTCATCCGCTGGTGGCGGCTGAGCGAGAGATCATGCGCGGCCTCAAACGCTACATCGCCAGAGAAACCATCCAACACCTCCCAGCCACGGTTTGAGATCAGGCTGGGTCTGACAATGACCTGTCGGCCCCGCCCACCAAGCAGCTCCACGGGTGGTGTGATCTGGTACGAACCTGCCCACCACAACGGTGTGGCCGTCCTAGTCCTGTCCACCCAGCCCGGCCGCACTTTGTACGAGATTCTGGGAGCGATCACGTTGGCCGGAAGGGTGAACTTCTAACCGGCCGTCGATCATTTGAGCATGCTGCCGTAGGCGGGTGTTCCTCTTCGTGGCTGGGCAAAGAATGGACAACCGGGTCCTCTCATGCGTATCTGGAATCTGAGCGATGAGGCCGGCGTCTGTGATCTCCCTCTTTGCCAAGGAGCGCCTCCGCCATCCTTCGCGCGAAGCCGGGATCCCGCGGGCCACCGATCACGATGCGTCCGCGGCGGTATGCAGCAGCGGCTTCATCGACCAGCGATGTGCACTGTGATCGCGGCCTGGGCTACGCCGTCGTCCCGTCGCTCATGTTCCCCCCCGGTTGGGTGAAGTTGCTCCCCTGGCTTGAGTACGACGGCTGGTCTACGGTAATCAAGACTGCAACACGAATGGCGCTCAACGAGAGACGAAGTCAAGAACCGACCCTCCGAAGTGGGCCATCCACACGAGACAAGGAGCACGCGATGCCGCAACTGCCCGAACCATTCGGTACTCAGCCGCTGACGGACACGCGGGTCGTGGTCAAGGACTCGTCTGCGACGCTGAAGGAGTACCCGGGCCTGTACGTTGCCGGCGCGGAGGAGTTGGCAGCCGACGAGATGCGGATCACTGCGCTGGGTACCGGATATCCGTCGCGGCGTGGGCAGGGCGCGGCCGGGTTCATGGTGGAGCTTGGTAACGACGAGGTGTTCATTTTCGATGTTGGCGCCGGAGTCAACGCGGCGTTCAACCATATGGCGGTGCCGTACCACAAGGCCAACAAGTTCTTCCTTACCCACTATCACATCGACCACATCGCGGACCTGATTGTCTTCTACGACTACGGCCAGTCGAATGGTCGCCTCGAGCCGATGAACATCTTCGGCCCGGCGGGTGAGACACCCGAGTTGGGGATAGAGGCCCTGGTCGACAACATCTATCGGCTCGCGGCTTGGCATGACCGGGTGAAGTATGGTCGTCTCGACACACGCGGCTTCGACATGCGCCCGCATGAGTTCATCCCCGACCGCCCCGAGGTCGTCTACGACGAGGACGGGGTCAAGATCACCGCGTTTCCCGTCCCGCATGGGATCTACGGGGCGGTGGGTTACCGGCTGGACTGGAAGGGCTTGTCGATGGTATTTGCGGGTGACTGTGAGCCCAGCACGCTGACCGTCGAGAACAGTCAGGACCTCGACGTACTCATTCACGAGATCTTCAATCCGCCCGAGACGTACGTGGACAAGCTGAACTGGACGGAGACGATGGCCAAGATCGTGGCTTGGACCATGCACACCTCTCCCGAAGCTGCTGCGCTGGTCTTCGAAGCCACTCAGCCCAGGCTCGCAGTCGGGTTTCACTCGATGGTCGCACCCGGCACACCCCAGCCACTCTTCGACAAGCTCCGTGCCGGATACGCAGGTCCGTTCGTGGTTGCCCAGGACTTCACCATCATCAACGTGACGCCCCAGCAGATCGTGACCCGAATGGCCAAGTTCGAGCCGGGCCCCTTTCTGGTGTCGGACCCCGCCTACCTCGAGCGCATGGGAGGCTCGAACCAGGACCCCGAAGCTATTCGAGCCGACCTGCCGGGATGGCTCAGCGAGTCGGTCATCCCTGTCCCCAAGATCGAGGCCTTCAAGCAAGAGCTGAAGCAGAAGGGCATGCTGTAGCAGCTCGCGGCCTATGGCCTCGCATTGCGCTTCGGCGCCAGCGGGTTCCTCGCGGCATGGCCCACTGGTTTGATGCTTGCTCGCAACACCCGCGAGAAGCTCGACTTCAAGAGCCCGGCGTTCCCTCCTATCGCACCACCAGGCGACGCGTGAGTTCGGTCTCCGCGAACACCGGCAGACCGGTAGAGCTCCTCTCAGCTCCTCCGACCAAGGGACCTCGGTGCCGGGGAGCCCCTCCGGGGCCTGATTTCAGCCAGGATGGAGCTTCGCAAACCACCGGGGGATCGGATCAGAGGAGTTCTTCGACTGTTTCGAGGATGTCTCGCTCGCGACGGATCGCCTGATCCTGGATCTCGAGGCCGCGGCGTAGGTACTCGGACGAGGCGGCCACGTCTGTGAGGTCGGCGGCGTTGATCCGTACGTTGAGATAGGCCCCCATCACGGCGGATCGGGCGCACAGCGCACCGACGCCGGCGTCGGACACCGATGCCGGGTTGCCGATCTCCGCCATGGCGGAGATCACCTCCATGGAAGCAAGGCCGACCTCCATCACCCGGAGGGGGACCTCGATGGCCTGGCGGGTTGCCGCCTGGATGGCTCGCCTGCGGGCGGCGTTCGCTTCGTCTGTGCTCTGGGGGAGTCCGTACGCGGCCATCAGCGTGTTGAAGGCCTCGGTGTCTGCGTCGATCAAGGCGACCAATTCGGCGTGGCAGGCCTTGCCCTTCTCGGCCCAGTCGGAGAACTCCTCCCAGCGATCGTCCCAGCCCCGCTTGTGTGCGGAGAGATTGGCCACCATGGTGCCGAGTGCGGCGCCGAGTGCTCCGAGGGTGGCAGAAACTGATCCGCCTCCAGGCGCCGCCGACTCGGAAGCGGTCTCTTCAACGAACTCTTGGACCGTGAGGTCGGCCAGCCGATCAGTCCGATCGTCGATCGCGTACTCGATGATCTTCTCGCGCGGTACGAATGGGGCGACTTCGTCTAGCCCGAGCGACTTCACAGCAATCTTGATGAGTTCGGCATCGGACACCCCCGTCGACCTCTGCTGTTTGCGCAGGTAGTGACGCCCGGCATCGAGGATCGCGCTGAGCGGCACCAAGCCGACGAGTTCGGAGCCGGTGACGCGTATCCCGCGGGCCGCCGCACGTGCCGTTACCTCGTCGAACGCGATGTGCACCGGGGTGACGCCGACGTCGGTCAGATTCATCGAGATCTGGGAGACGCCGTACTCCTCGATGAACCAGCCGATGGCCTTCACCGCCTGCAACGATCCAGGGAGCCACACCTTCTCGCCGTGTTCGTCCAGTTCGATCTCGCCGGTGAGTGGATCCCCTTTGCGCATCACCCGCCCTCGTTCGCGCACGTCGAAGGCAATCGCGTTGGCGCGGCGAGTGGAGGTCGTGTTCAGGTTGATGTTGTACGCAACGAGGAACTCGCGAGCCCCCACTGCGATAGCTCCCGATAGGGGGTTGAAGACCGCGGGGCCGAAGTCAGGCTTCCATGCAGGGTCCGAAAGGCGTGCGGCGAGACCCTCGTACTCGCCTTCACGGATGGTGGCGAGGTTCCTTCGTTCCGGGCTAGACGCGGCCCTTTCGTAGCAGTAGACGGTCAGGCCGAGCTCATCGGCGAGGCGTGCGGCCAGGATCCGTCCATACTCGACGGTCTCTTCCATGGTGACGCCAGCAACCGGGACGAGCGGGCAAACGTCCGTGGCTCCGAAGCGCGGGTGTTCGCCGCTGTGCTCTCGCATATCGATGAGATCCGTCGCCTTTGCTATCGCTCTGACCGCGGCCTCGATGACCCCTGCGGGGGGGCCAACGAAGGTGACGACGGTTCGGTTCGTCGCCTGACCGGGGTCTACGTCGAGGAGCTTGACACCCTCGACCGTCTCGATCGGGACGGTGATGGCGTCGATAACGGCCAGGTCGCGGCCTTCGCTGAAGTTGGGGACACACTCGATCAGCTTCTGCATCGAAGTCCTTTCCTAGGCCTTCACAATAGGGCGAGCAGGCTCTGTGACCGGAGCGCCCGAGTCGCCGGGTGGGTCCGATTCGGAACCTCAGACGCCTCGACAGATTCGGGCTGACAATTCGGCAAGTCACATGCTGTGCAATACGTCTCGCGGTGTCAATTGGGTGTAGCACCAGGCCTTCGGGCTAGGTCGGCGTTCCACCGGTCTGGGGGTTCGAGCCCGGAATCAGGGATCGTTCGTCCGCGCCGCGTGGCTGGTGTTGCCTGTGGCCTGGCTTGGGGTTGTCGCCCGATGCGCGGTGTTCGTCCCTCGAGACGTCCGACTTCTCGCCCGAGGGGTGATGGCATCGCCTGCACTCCGGCAGCGTCGGACTGGCCTGTGCCGCCAGTTGGCGGACCTGCCACGGTGGTGCCGCTGCCCACTCTGGGGGTTGAGTGAGGGGAGCGCCGCGTCGATCTCGGTGTTCCGCAGACCTCCACGGTTTTTCCATACGGGACAGTATGGTATGGTATTAGGTATGGTGACCACGATGACAACCGGCGCCCGCAGCAGGGGCAGACCCCGCGACCCCGCTGTGGACCGAGCGATCTTCGAGTCGGCCCGATCTGTTTTGGCGCAACGCGGCTTCACGGGCACGTCGATGGATGAAATCGCTAGTCGCGCGGGCATCGGCAAGGACACGTTGTATCGGCGCTACCGCTCCAAGGAAGATGTGGTCCTGCGCCTACTGAAGGAACTTTCCGAAGAGAACGTCCCGATGCCGGCCCTTGAAGATCCGCGCTATGCACTGTTTGTCTTCCTTCAAGACATCGTGCGTGTCAACGAGCGCACCGATCTCGGGGCCATCATTGCGGGAATTGTGGGTGAATCTGCGCGGAACCACCGTCTCGCCGAAGAATTCCGGCAATTCTGGGCAGGAAGACGGAGGATCCTCGCCCGGCTTGTTCGCAAGGTCCTCACCGCGGCGGCAACTGAGGACGAGGTCGAAGTCATTATGGACCACATCCTCGGGCCGATCTATTACCGCCTACTTCTCACCGGAGCCCCGCTCGATGACGAGTACCTCTGGGGGCTCATCGTCACGATCCCTTGGACGCCAACTGAAGAACAGATCAAGTAGAGCCAGGATGAAAGAAGCAGAGATGAAGAATCAAGAACACATGATGGCCGTCGTCGAGCCGACCCGCGATGGCGAGGCAACGATCGAAGTCGCCAAACAAGTAGTTGATAGGGGCGGCCGCGCCACGGTCCTGGTGCTCGTCACCCGTGACACTGTCGCCGACATCGCAGCATTCGCCGAGGCCGAAGACTTGAGGTTGCCGGACGCCAGAGAGATCTACGCAGAGCGGCTTGCCGACGTCTACTCATCGCGTTTTGGGGATCACGAAGTGGCGACCATCGTCACCGATGGTCGCCGTGCCGGCCAGATCATTTTCGACACGGCCGGCGAAGTGGCCGCCACCACCGTTGCGATGCCGCAGCGGTTGGCAACTCGACGGGGCTGGCGGGCATCCGTGGCGCGCTCTCAAGTACCGGTCTTGATTACCCCTCCGAAGGCTGCCTGACGGGGTCACCTAACAGCCAATCGACCCACGCACACGGGGGCTCAGACCCCTATTTGATGCGGTGGCGATTGACCCTGCGCAAGCGGCGCTCGTGGCCGGCAGGGGGGATGGTTGGGGCGCGGCCCGGCAAGCGGTGTCCGTAGGGGAGTCAGGTTGGGAGCCGTTCGCTCTGGGCGGTCGCGGGTCGGCCTTCCCCCAACCCCCTCGGTTTCCTGCCGGCACCCGCCGCCGCTCCCCAGGCGCCAAATCGAACACCGGTACTCCTCAACCGACCACCCGTACGCGCACGCGACGCTGGCCCCGGGCCCGGGGCTTCTGGTTGTGATCCGCGATGGCGGGACGGCAGACGGAAGGTGAATCTCGGCACCGGGATGGCCATCAACGAGCCGAGCAGCGCGCCGCGCCTAATCGGCCATCTGGTAGACGTCCCGCAGGGCGTACACGTCGTTGAGCCACACCCGCTGGTAGCGCTCCCGATCGTGGACCGGTGTGCAGATCATCCTTTGGCAGCAATGTGCCTGACCTTCGGTCGTGCTCTGCTTGCCGTGGAGTTCGACGGCGAACATCGAGAAGTCGCGCACCGCAACGTCGAAGATCTGATCGACCAGATCGTCTTCGATGCCGTACAACTGCACGTTCTCCAACACGAGTTGGCAGTAGACGACAAGCGTGAACAGCTCACCGAGGGCGAGTAGCCAATCGGTGTCCTTCACCTGCTCGGGCGTCGGCGTCTGCGAGACGAGCATCTCGACTAGTGCGTCGATCTGGCGCCCGAACACTTGCACGTTCGGCAGGTCGAAGCCGTGGAATACGTTCCGGTAGTCGTGGAACAGGATGCCGCCGAGGCCCTTCGTCGGTCCTTGGTCGAACAGGAACGCATCGTTTGCCGCGTCGTCCCGGCGCCCGACAAGTGGCATATCGGCAGGGTTGAAGAAGTAGTTCTGCATGAACTTCACGATGAGTGCGATGTTCACGTGGACCGTGCCCTCGAGCTTGGGTAGCGCTCGGATGTCCCTTGCGGCCATCTCGAAGTAGGTGTCCTTCTCGAACCCTTTGGCAGCAATCACATCCCACAGGTGGTTGATGACGTCCTCGCCCTGTGTCGTGACCTTCATCTTCACGACCGGGTTGTAGAGCAGATACCTGCGGTCCAGAAGACTGGCAGACCGCATGTAGTCGGCCGCCCGCAGCGCCACCAGCTTCATGGCGACGAGCCGTGCGTACGCGTCGGTGAACAACTGCTGTACATGTGGGAAATCGGTGACGGTCATCCCATACAGGTGGCGGTGCGCTGCATGGTGGATCGCCTCGTAGAACGCGTGCGTGCAGATCCCGATCGATGCCCAGCCGAGGTTGTACTTGCCGATGTTGACGGTGTTCAACGCAGCGTTCCACGAATCCCCACCCCGGGAGAGGATGTCCGCCTCGGTGATCGGGTAATCATGGAGGGCGTACTCGGACACGAAGTTCTGACTGTGCACGACGTTCTTCACGAGTTCGTAGTTCGGATGCTGCGAGTCGACGGAGAAGAAGACCTGCTCGCCGGTATCGGCGATCGTCCCATAGGTGGACACCATCGCGGCCTGGTTCCCGTTCCCGATGTAGTACTTGGATCCATTGGCGACGTACGTGCCATCACCCGTAGACGTGAGCGTCATCTCATTCGAGTACAGGTCGGCGCCGTGCTTCTTCTCGGAGAGCCCGAACGCGAAGATCGCACCGTTCTCGAGCAAAGAGGCGGCCTGCTGCTTGAGTTCGTCGTTGTCGCTCATCCAGATCGGTCCGAGCCCAAGAACCGTGACCTGGTAGGCGTACCAATACGGCAAACCGTAGAAACCGAGTATCTCTGCGAACTCACACACGCGCCACGTGTCCCACCGGGCATCGTCCGCGCCATAACCAGACGGCGTACACATGGTGGCAAAGATGCCTTCCGCGCCGACGAAGTCGACGAAGTCCTGGTACCAGACGGCGTTGTGATCGTCGTTCTTGATCCCGGCGAGACCCTTCGTCTCGAAGAACTGAATCGTCTTTCTCATCACCTCTTCGGATCTGTCGTCCGGATAGCTGCGCTCTCGGAGATGCGGGTGGAATAGGAACATCATCAACTCCTCTCCGGCCGGACGGCCGCCCACGATCCATGCCGTTGTGGCATCCGACCGACCACTGCTCACGATAGGAGGACCGTCGAGCCGGCATGAATCGGGAGGGTCGCCCTCTGTCGTGACCTCGCCCACCTCCGATGCCTCAACGCCTTGAATGCACCGCCGGACGCCAGGTCGTCGACCGGCCGCGTGCAATAGTCAATGTCGAGGCCGTCTTCGGCGTCTTGGTTGAGGAGCCACTGCCGAGGTGGCAGCGGCTCCATCGGGCGATCTGAACGGTGCGGACGTCGCACTGCACACTTGGTCGCTTCGCTCGTCGTCGCTGCGGAGCTGCGTGGCGTGGGCGACGTTGGTGCCGGAGCCTAGAGTTTCGGGTTGGGGACGGTCCAACACCATCTCCATCGTCATACGCGGGAGCGACCGTGTCCGTTTGGTTTGAAGGCGACGGCGAAATCGACTGCGACATCAGACAGGTAGAGCGTGCCTTCGATAATCCCGGCGAACTTTATGTCGGGGTCATCAGTGTCATGCCGGGGTTGACGAGCGTTGAGCTGATGGAACAAGGGAGCGACTTCGTAACCATCCGCACCAACGAAGGCCTCATGAAACGTACGAACATCGTCAAGCGTATCGAAGACGAACGCGTGGTCGTGGAGTTGGACGAAAGCTACGAAGCCGGATCGAAGGTCACGGCAACATCGCACTTCCTGGACGTCTTCACGAATAGTGAAACGGGCGTGATGCATCGCGTCGTCATGAGCGACGTCGAGGCCCCCGGATTCTTGGGCTTCTTCTACCGGAATCTGGGCAGTTCCAAGACCGGGAACGCCTTCCTGAAGGCCTACCGCACCTACTTCGAGGGCCAAGACGAGTGAATTCGCATGTGGTCAGTCCCTCCCGACTGAGGCCGGCCTCGGTCTCGCTGCGGCATTCAGACGCCTAGCTATCTGGGGCGAACCGCGGACGAAGGCCCGAGTGTGACGCGGATAGAAGGCCGGTTGCGCAACCGCGACGAGGCGTGATCCGAATCCGACCTACGTCTTTTGAATTGGAACGTTCCACGCTACTGTGCATGGGTGCATCCGCGAGATAGGAAACCCGACTCGGGAGGGACGAGAATGCTGGAGACCGAGTTCAAGAGCCCGCTGCATCAAACGGTCAGCACAACCGAGACAGACTTCTGGAACGACTCGTGTGCGATAGCTGAACTCACCTACGCAATCGAGCACGGTGCCGTCGGTGCCACCAGCAATCCGACGATCGTCGAGCAGGTGTTGAGACAGGAACGTGATCTCTGGGTCGGCAGAATCTATGAGGTGATCGACACCAATCCATCGTGGACTGACGAGGAAGTCATGTGGCAGGTCTTTGAGGAGATCGGTGTCAAGGGCGCCGAAATGTTGCTGCCGGTCTTCCAGCGCGAAGGTGGCAAGAAGGGTCGCTTGTCGATACAGACCAACCCATCGAACTATCGCAACACCGACAGGATGGTCGAACAGGCCGTCCATTTTGCTGGATTAGCCCCCAACATCCAGGTCAAGCTTCCCGTTACCAGCCGAGGTGTCGTGGCTATCGAAGAGGCGACCTACCGCGGTGTCAACATCAACGCCACGGTCAGCTTCACGGTGCCGCAGGCCATTGCCGTTGGCGAGGCTGTCGATCGCGGCCTGGCCCGACGTGAGGCCGAAGGGCTGCCGGTTGATGACATGACACCGGTGTGCACGATCATGGTGGGTCGCACGGACGACTGGATGGGCGTGGTGACGAAGCGCGATGACATCATTGTCAACCCGGGCTATCTCCCTTGGTCCGGTGTTGCCGTCTTCAAGAAGGCCTATGAGATCTATCAGGAACGCGGCTACAAGGCACGCCTGCTGGCGGCGGCCTACCGTCATCATCTCCACTGGTCGGAGCTGATTGGCGCCGACGCCATTCTCACGATTCCCTCGGAATGGCAGGAGCTCTTCAATGCCTCGGGGATCGAAGTCAAAGCGCGGATGAATGATCCGGTGGCGCCCGAGATCATTGCCGAGCTCTATGACCGCATCCCGGATTTCCGCACGGCATACGACGTGGATGGGATGACCCCGGACGAGTTCGACGTCTACGGGGCCACGGTGCGCACGCTGCGCGGCTTCATCGCCTCACACCACGAGCTGATCCGTGTGATCCGCGAGGACTTCATGCTGCCCAATCCCGACACGAAGTAGACGGTACGCACCTGCCGTCCGGCCGGAGAGGAACATGGGGAGCAACTTTTGAGACAGCCAACGATCCTTGACGTGGCCGACCGTGCCGGTGTTTCCAAGTCACTGGTTTCGCTTGTCATGCGCGAACCTGATCGTGTCAGCGAAGCGGGTCGTGCGACGGTCCTGGCCGCGGCTGAGGAGCTCGGCTATCGCCCCAACGCCGTCGCCAGAAGCCTGGTGCAGAGAAGGACCAACGTCATCGGCGTGATCGTTGCCGACCTGCACAACCCGTTCTATGCCGACGTGGCAGACGGGATCGAGGAGGCGGCCTCCCAGTCCGGATATCGCGCAATGCTGTCATCTGGCTTCCTCGACCCAAGGCGAGAGCGTGGTGCGATTGAGACCATGTTGGAACTGCGGGTCGACAGTCTCATCATGCTTGGCTCGATGACGAAGTTGGCCGGGATTGAGAAAGTTGCCGCGTCGATTCCGGTGACGCTGCTCGGGCGCCATACCCGGTCCAAGGTGGTCGACTCGGTCGGTGTGGACAACTCTGCTGGAGCCGAGGAGGCAATCGACTACCTGGTTGCGCAGGGTCATACTCAGATCACACACATCCATGCGGGCACCGCGGCGGGGTCGGCACGCCGCCGGAGCGGATACGAGAAGGCGATGCGGAGACACGGGCTCGAAGAACACATCCGGCTGGTCCAGGGAGCCTTCACCGAGTCTGCTGGTGCGAGGGCGATGAACGAGATTCTGGAGAGCGACGAAACGCCCACCGCGGTGTTTGCTCCAAACGACATTGCGGCCATCGGTGCATTGGAGGCAATTGATGCGGCCGGTTTGGCCGTCCCCGGTGACATTTCGCTTGTTGGATACGACAACCTGGCGCTGGCCGCACTGCCGAGGATCAGCCTGACAACTGTGGGTCAGCCTCGGGCCGACCTTGGTCGTGAGGCGGTGAATCTCGTTCTCGAGCGGCTCGACCAAAGGCGGGAGCGCGTTCGTCACGTTGTCGTCTCCCCACACCTTGTAGTCAGATCAACAACGGGCCCGCCACCCGGCGATGGCCCGCAGCAACAGAGCACATAGGAGTGACGTCATGACAAAGCGTCTCAAGTACCTGGTCGGCGGAGAGTGGAAGGACACCGCGAGTGGTGTCTACTACGAGATCACCGACAGCAGCACCGGTGAGGTAATGGCTGAGGCTCCGCGCTGCACCGCGGACGAGGTTGACGCAGCCGTTGAGGCCGCTGCCGCTGCGTTCCCCGAGTGGCGGGATACGCCGATCACAGAACGTGTCCAGGTCATGTTCCGTCTCAAAGGGCTGATGGAGGAGAACCTCCACGACACGGCCATGCTCCTTTCCGCCGAGATGGGCAAGAGTTACACCGAGGCGCGTGGTGACGTTCTCAAGGCAATCGAAGTGGTCGAACTGGCCTGCGCCACCCCCGTCACGATGATGGGTGACTCACTGATGAACGTGGCTACCGGTTACGACACCGTCACCTTCCGCGAGCCGATCGGTGTATTCGCCGGAATCGTGCCTTGGAACTTCCCCGCAATGATCCCGATGGGATGGATGATGCCGCTGGCCGTCGTCACCGGAAACACTTTTGTCCTCAAGGCCGCCTCTTATGTTCCGCAGACTGCGATGCGGATGGCTGAACTGCTCGAAGAGGCAGGTCTGCCACCTGGTGTCTTCAACCTCGTTACCTGTTCTCGTCACGAAGCCGAGCGCTTGTTGGAGCACCCCAAGGTGCAGGGCGTCAGCTTCGTTGGCTCAACCGCGGTTGGCCGTCACATCTATGCAACGGCGGCCGCCAACGGCAAGCGGGTGCAGGCACTCACCGAGGCGAAGAATCATGCCCTGGTGATGCCAGACGCTCCGATCCGGGCTACGGCGCAGCGCATCATCAACTCCGCATTTGGCTGTGCGGGCGAGCGCTGCATGGCGCTACCGGCAATTGCGGTCGCGGAGTCCATCGCCGACGAGTTGGTCGCCACTATCTCCGAGCTTGCCCAGCAGCGGACGATCGGTCCTGCTTACGACGAGACTACGGAAATGGGGCCGTTGGTCAACGCCGAACACCTCGCATTCGTCAACGGATGGATCGAGAAGTCAATTGAGGAGGGTGCCGTGCCGGTA
Organism: uncultured Acidimicrobiaceae bacterium; assembly: GCA_964397045.1. Taxonomy (GTDB): domain Bacteria; phylum Actinomycetota; class Acidimicrobiia; order Spongiisociales; family UBA5794; genus CAYNHF01. The sequence continues at coordinate 12,839 of CAYNHF010000053.1, forward strand.
CTCGATGGCCGAGGCACAACCGTCGCGGGGTATGAGGACGGCTTCTACCTAGGTCCGACTGTCTTTGACCATGTGACCCCCGGTATGTCATGCGGCAACCAAGAAGTGTTCGGGCCGGTGCTGTACGTCAAGAGAGTCGGGAGCTTCGACGAAGGCGTCGAGTTGATCAACTCCAGCGAATTCGCCAACGGTGCATCGATCTTCACCCAGAGCGGGCACTATGCCCGTGAATTCGCCCGTCGCATTGATGCCGGCATGGTCGGGGTGAACGTCGGTATCCCGGTGCCGATTTCGGTTTTTCCGTTCACCGGTCACAAGAACAGCTTCTTTGGTGACCTGCATGTGATGGGTCGTGATGGCGTGATGTTCTACACCGAAACCAAGGCTGTCACCAGCTTCTGGTTCGACGAGGAAGCGATAAAGGGCGAGAAGGTCGGTACCTGGGAAGGCACCATCTCGCGGTCATAGACGGCCCGCCAGATTGGCCCAGCAGTAGTGACTGTTCCGGTTGAACCATGTGGTTCATCCCGCAGCGGACGTCTTCGCAGAGACCCCAGACGGCAGCGCGCTCGAGTTTGCTTTGGCAGAAGTGATGCCGATCCAAGGTCAGCGCGGAACGTGAAGCGAATTCGTTGGGCAGGCGCGGGTTCAGAGCGTTCTGAAGAGCTCGATCGCCTGTCGGGCTGCGGTCCTGCTGTCCGGTAGCGGCAGCGTTTCCGTCGACAGGTAGCCTCGGTAGCCGGAGTCCCGGAGCACTGCTGCAAGGACATGGAAGTCGATGTGGCCGCGCCCCGCCGCCAACCGATTGCTGTCGGTGAACTGCACATGGTGGATGCGGCCACCGGCTGATCGCAGCGACTCGGCCAGATTCGCCTCCTCGATATTCATGTGGAAGGTGTCGGCGAGGACTCCGAGGTTGTCGAGATCGACGTCTTCGATGAACTGCAGCGCGTCCTGGATCGTGTTGATGTAGTTCGTCTCGTAGCGATTGATCGGCTCGACGACGAGTGAGACGTCCTGCTTCAGCGCGTATTCGCCATACCGGCGGACTGCGTCCACTGCTCGCTGGTACTGGTCCGCATGTCCGTCTTCCGATCCGGTCAAGGTGCCCCGCACGCCGCCGATTACAACCATCGCCTGCCAGGGAGACGCGAGATCGATGATGCGGTACATGCGCTCGTCGAGCCAGCGTCGAACTTCGGGATCAGCCGACGTCGGCGACCATCCGTCCGAGTAGAAGGACTGGCCGGTGGCGATCGCCGAGAGTTGAAGGCCGGATTGCCGCAGGCCATCGTCGCACGCGACCACCGCCGGATCGGCCGGATCGCGGATGCTGACCTCGATGGCCTCGTATCCAAGGTCGACAGCGGCATCGAGCGCCGATGGCCAATCCCCGGCAAAGAGCAAGGGCGCGAAGACGGCCGGAGTGGGGGAGATGGCCATGCTCGTCTTGAACATCAGACACCTGCCCCCTTTCTAAGCCTCGAATGCGACCGTCCGCGTTTACGGCGGATAGGCGAACGTGTACAGATGGCGGCCACCAGGCTCCTTCGGGCCCTTGAGGACGGCTTCGACGTCCTCGCGAGGACGCATGCTGACCTGTTCGATAGGCGGGAGCACCCCGGGCGGGTACATCTCCATGATGTCGTTCACCAGTCGTTCCAGGTAGTCGAGGATCGCGTTGACCCCGCCAATCGCCTTCTCTGGATCGGCGAGGGTGGCATCCCCAACCGTCCCTTGCGGGGTGGCAACGACCTCCAGCGGGGATCCGCCCACCTGTTGCCAGAACGGAAGCGGCGCTTCGCTCAGCGGCAGCGCCGAACCGGACTTGTTGATGTGTCCCGGCGGCATCAATGGAGTGAACGATGTCTTCTCCGCGAACTGCATGTCGATGAACTCCGGAAACAGTGCCAGCGAGAACGAGGCTTCGCATTCGTCTCCGTGGATGAACGCAGTGTCGAACGGTCCGCCGTGTTCCTTGTCGCGAAGGTGCTCGGGGATAACGAACCACCAGTTGACATTGACGAGGATTGCGGGCACCTGGTACTTCTTCCCGAACTGGTGCATGGCAGCCGGAATCACGTAGTCCTGGCCGTGCCCATTGAGAAGGATCTGCTTGCGGAAGCCGGCATTCCAGTAGCCCGCAATGACGGCCCGCAGGTACGCGTTGAACGTCTCTTCCGGGATGACGATATTGCCCGGCATGCCAAGGTGATGGAAGGGGTGCGACCCATACCAGATGGGCTCGGCCACCGTGCATCCGGTCGCCTGGGCGACCTGCTCGGCCTGTCGGGTGACGAGGAACGTGTCCTCTCCGGGGTTCTGCGCCAGACCGTGGGCCTCAGTGCTCCCGATGGGGATGATGATGAGGTCGTTCTCCTCGAGCCGATCCTCGATCTGCTTTCCCGTCATCGTCTGGTAGTAGATGCCCGTCGGCCGGTCCATATGGCCGCCGTCTGGCGGGATCTGCCACTTGCTCATGTTCACCTCGTCTTCCTTGTTTGCCGTTGCTTGATTCCCTGCGCTCGTTTCTGCCCGTCAATTCTCACGAGGCGTTGGGTTGGATGAGCACCTTGATCGCGCCGTCCTTTCGTTGGGTGAACGTCTCGTACGCCTCCGCGAAATCGGCCAGCGGGAAGGTGTGGGTAGTGACCGAGTCGACGTCCAGCTTGCCTGCTGCGATGAGCGGAATCACCTCTTCGCACGTTCCCGGGTTGGCGCGCACGCCGGCCAGGTTCATCTCCTCGAACACGATGCGTTGCAGCGGCAGCACACATGGCTCCAGCGGCACCCCGATCAGCGCCACCCGGCCGCCCTTTCTCGTCATCGCCACCGCATCGGCAGGAGTGTTGCCGCGCGCCGCGGTATCAATGGTGAAGTGCGATCCCTTTCCTTCGGTGAGAGCAAGAACTCCTTCTGGTCCGTCTGCCTGCGAGTTGTCGAACACCTCGAAGCCCATCTCCGCCGCCGTCGCCAGCCGCTCACCCCTGCCGACGATGATCACTCTCGAGGCCCCGAGGAGTCCCGCGATCCGCCCGGCCAACAATCCTTGGGCACCCGGTCCGATGATGGCTCCGATGTCTCCTGGATTGACTTCGGCCCGTTTCACGGCGTGCAGCGCGATGGAGCTGGCGTCTACCAGAGCCGCCTGCTCGAGCGTCATCGAATCCGGAATCTTGAACACGCTCTTGATCGAGGTGTTGTGATAGCCCCGCATCGCCCCTGTGGAGTAGTGGCCGTAGTGATGGTGGCCAAGGTCCTCGTTGCCGTAGTTGTCGCATAGGTTGTAGCGCCCGATCGCACACATTCGACAATTGCCGCAGCCGTCGTGAGCGGTTCCGGCGACCCGATCGCCGGGGCGGAAGCCGAGTTCGGCCGCACCCTGACCGGCAGCCACGATGACACCCGACCACTCGTGACCCGGCGTATAGGGATAGCCGCGCGGCCATCCCTTCTTGAGGAAGTTCCCCGAGATGATTTCCTTGTCTGTGCCACAGATTGCCACCGAGTGAACCTCGCACAGCACTTCGTGGGGTCCGGGCGTCGGGACGACCGCCTCCTGCACCTCGAATTCGTTTGGAGCGAGCAACACCAGGGCGTCCATGCTCGTGGGGATAGTCCTCTCGGTTGCCATGGGTGCTCCTCTGTTCGGCGGTGACGCGCACGCTAGGGATTTCTGTCCAAATCTGGCAGCTGAACCCGATTCGTACCAGGGGCATAGGACCCCGGTCGTATGATCGGGACCAGATGGACTGTGGCAAAACGGTCGTGATCCGTCGGTCCATTAGCCTTGGGTCGGACTCAGTTTCAGGAAAGGTTCCCTCTCATGCCCCGCATCCCCTATCCGGACCTGGACGCAATCGAGGATCCGGAGGTCCTGGCCATTCTCGAACGTGCCCGTCAGAACGGGACGCCGCGCCCGGAATCGCAGGCAATCCGATCGCATGTGCCCGCGGTGGTGAAGACCTTCTCCGCAGCCTGGGAACAGACCTTCGTGGACGGTGTGGTGGATCACGGACTGAAAGAGTTGTGCCGCGTCTATGTGACCAAAACCGTCGCGTGTGGATACTGCGCCGCCCAGCGGTCGGAGGACGCGGCTGCCGCGGAGGATCACTACGAGGATTTGCTGGAGTACCGCACCTCGCCGCGCTACAGCGATCGCGAGAAGGCCGCGCTTGGCTACACGGATGCGATCGTGTGGAACACCGACTTCGCAGACGACGCGTTGTGGCGTGACCTCGACGCCCATTTCACATCCGCCGAATTAGCCGAACTGGGCTTCTTCATCGCGCTGACATCGGGGCAACAGCGCTGGTTGAAGACGCTGGACCTCGGCCATCGAGAGGTTCTGGCCGACACCGAGGCAGGTCTCGCGACCTGATCCGCTCCCTCGTGCCGGCGGGTCGACCAGGGTCTTGTCAGAGTCGGGCGATATTCAGCCCACCGTCGACCGTGAGCACCTGCCCGGTGGAGTAGGGAATGTCACCGTTGACGAGGGCGGCGACTACCGCAGCAACGTCCTCAGGCGTCCCAAAGCGTCGGTCGAGCGTGAGTCCGGCATCGATGAGCGCTTCGTACTTCTCGGTGACCGGAGCCGTCATGTCGGTGCGGATGACGCCGGGGCGCACTTCGAACACATCGATGCCGTGCTCGGCGAGCCTGGTGGCCCACAGCATTGTTGTCATCGAGAGCCCAGCTTTGCTGATGCAGTACTCGGCCCGGTTCGGTGAGGCCACGGTGGCGCTGATCGAGGTGATGTTCACGATGCGGCCCCGAAACGCCTGGTCTGCCTGGTGCTGGTCGATCATGTGCCGTGCCAGGGACTGCGTCAGGAGGAAAGGACCCTTGAGGTTCACGGCAAGCACGGTGTCGAGATCTTCTTCCGTCGCCTCCAGAATGTCCTTGCGGCCGGGTGAGGTGATTCCGGCGTTGTTCACGAGCACGTCCAACCGCCCGACTGCAGCCAGGGTATGTGCCACCAAGTGGTCGCGGTCACCAGCTCTCCCCACATCAGCCGCTACGTACATGACGTCGCCGAGGTGAGAAAGATTTTCGACCGTTCCGGCGACTGCGTCCGCGTTACGCACCCCGTTGATGACCACGTGGTAGCCGTCTGTGAGGAGCCTCTCGGCGATGCCAAGTCCGATCCCGCGAGAACCTCCGGTGACCAAGGCGCTGCGGGTCATCAGGACGGCCCCCCAACAGGGCCGTAGAACGTCAGGTAGGGCGCACCGTCTGCGAGTCGCTGGGTGTAAAGCGCCGCTTCCATCAGGTGGTAGTCGCCCCACAACACAGATTCGCCGGATGGGACTCCACTATCGCCGGGCGCATGGTCCCAGCCGTTGGGGCGGTGGTAGACGCTGTGGAGGAGCAAGCCTTCGTGGTCCGGGTCGAGACTCAGATAGGTGTCTCCGAGCAGGGTTCGCAAGACGGTGAGGCCCGTTCTGGTGTACCGGTTTCCGGTGGAGTCTCCGGCGGCCGAGAGATAGTGGCCGAGCCGCAGCAAACCCTGGGCGGCGATGGCGGCAGCCGAACTGTCTACCGGCTCTCGATCGTTGCCGGGCGCCGCGGGCCGGTCCAGGTAATCACCCATGCCGGCCAGACCCGGTGCGCCGGTGTCCCAATAAGGAATCCCGTCGATGGGGGTGAACTCGATGTAGAAGTCACACGAGGCGGTGGCGGCCGCGAGCATCATCGATCGCACCGGTTCCCGTCCCCCGAGCGGGTCGAGTGCTGCGTCGTTCACCGTGTCCAGGAACTCGAGTAGTTCGGCGTAGCCGGACATGATCCAGGCCAGTCCCCGGGTCCAGGTGGTGAACGGCGAGTATCCCTGCTGGGTGCTCGGGGCCCGGTAGTTCCCGTCGGTGACGTTGAAGAGCGCTTCGTGCGCCACCCTTCCGCGGATGTCGTAGATGTCCCGGCCCGTGCCGTAGAACACGTTGTACTCGGCAGTGGTAGCTGCATGCTGAACCGCGCGTTCGAGCAGCGAAATCGATCGGTCGTTCTCTCCCAGCAGTTGGTGGCCCAACCGGTGCGCCAGCACCAGGGAACGCACCGAACGGATCGTGTCGCAGAAGAGGGAGTGGGGCCCGTTGAAGGAGTGGATGAAGCCCCCACCGCCTACCGTCTCGGTCCACCTCATCGCCTGGACCGCCCCGCTCACTCGTAGGGCATCCTCGTAGAACGCCAACTCCCACGGGTCGAATGGGATCCTTCCCTCCAGCATCAGCCTCCTCAAGTTGCCGTAGGTGCTGATGTTGTTGAAGCCGTGGTCGTGGACGCCTTCGTGCGTGAGGTGGCGCGCCATCCGATCCCGGGTCAAGGTGCGGCCGAGTTCGAGTGCCTCTTCGTCGCCGGTGGCATCGAACTGGAGGATGGCTTCGCCGTAGAGAAAGCCTTGAGTCCACTCGGTCCAACCGCGTGCTGTGTAGCGACCACCAACCGTGTACACAGGAGTCGCGACCTCGGGAGTGTCCTTTCGGCATAGCTCTTTGACTTTGGGCCCGGTGGTCTCCCACAACCGGACGAGATCCGGGCGGAGGGACTCTGGTTCGAGGGAGGTGTCAATCTCGATCAAGACGTACTCCGGATCGTCTCGTCATAGGCCGGGCCTTCTGCTCGAGGCGGAAGGTAGCACCAGCTTGTCGACCGCTTGGGAACGAGGGCACCATCATCAGCCGGCTTTCGTTCGTTTCGCCTTTTTGGCCGCGGCGATCTCGACCCGCGCTTCGCTCTTCTTGTAGTGCTCGTCCAGTGGGTAGCAGCCGGAGGCCAGGCCGATGCGGGGGCCGGTGGTGCAGTCGCTGAAGGTGCGGCAAATGGCCTTGGGTTCGAGATCGCGGCCGGCGACCACGTCGGCCGGCAGGTGCGGATAGCTCAGAGCCATCCTGCCCAGACCGACCATGCCGACCCGCCCCGTTCGCACTTGATACTGCGCCGCGTTGGGGAGCAGTTCCTGTAGGTAGCTGTAGCCGCTCCCGATGAGCACCAACTCCGGATGCGCTTGCGTCAGGGCCGCGGTGGTTTTCAGGTGGTACGCAACCTCGGCCAGGGGCTCACGAGGAGGCAGATAGCCGTCGAGCGCTGGGTGATAGGCCGGCCGGGTCAAGTGTGGGTTGTAGTACGGGCACCCGAGCGTGACACAGGCAAGCGCGACACCCAACTCGGCACACAGGTCGAGGAACTGGTGGGTTTCGCCGAGGGGGTTGCCTGCTTCGTCGGGGCCGAATCCCAGCATCGGTCTATCTGCCGGCTCTGGGTACCCGACCCCGTCGCCATCGGCGACGTACGGGCCCGGGTCCACCGCGCTCAGACGGACTGCGATGGTGAGCTCCGGCCGGGCCGCTCGCAGTTGTTCCACAACCGATCTCAGTATCCGGGTCCGCCCCTGGAACGACCCTCCGTAGCGGCCTGGGCGGGTTCGGGCACTGAGAAGTTCGTGGAGCAGATAGCCGTGGCAGTGCTTGATATCGACGAAGTCGAAGCCGGCGTCCGCCGCCAGCGTCCCGGCTTGGACGTAGCTGCCGACGAGTTCGTCCAGTTCGTCGTCGCTCAGAACCGATGCGTCAGTTACCGGCACTCGCTCGTCGAGCTGGGGCTGCCGGTAGGCAACCCTCGGCCGCGGTTCGCCAAGCGGTCGAGAAAACCGCCCGCTGTGGGTCAGTTGCAGGCCGGCAATGAGGGGGGCATTGTCGAATTGCTGCGCGTGGGCCGCGATCATCTTGGCTCGAAGGGCGCCCAACGGCTCGGCAGTTTCCTCGTTGATGATCAATTGGTTCGGATTGGCCCGGCCCTCGGGCACCACCGCGGTCGCTTCGCACCACACCAGCCCGGCACCGGAGGCGCCGAACCGGAGCCAGCGTCGCTCCAGATCCGGGGTGGGCATTCCATCCGTCGTACCGTCCCAGCCCTCCATGGGAAGAATGGCGAACCGGTTGCGGGCTTCGAGGCGCGGACCGATCTGGATCGACTCCGCCAGGGGGCCGTCGGGTGCGGGGGCGACGGTGTCGTCGAGCGGGAGCTCGATGTCTTGTTCCGCCAGATACGCACGCATCGCTTCGGGCGTTCCGATCTTCTTCACCTGAGGGAACCGTCTGCGAGCGATTGCCATCGCATCTCCACCTTCCTCGAGTTGCCCTTCGCTGCCGGTCGTTCGACCGAGTCGAGTGGTGAGATGACTCTATCGGCTCGATGCCATGCCCGAGTCACGACGCTCCACCGAATCATTCGCTCCCGCCGAGGTCGGGCGAGAGCTGGGTGACTCGAGGCGCAGCGTTTTGCCGCGCCACTGCAATCGTTTGCGGGCAGGTGGTACGGCGGACCAAGTCGAAGGGTCAAGGAGCACAGCCTTCCCCACTCCAAACGTTTGCAATCATTTTGGTCTCTCCGTAGCCTGCTCGTCAGGCGTACCGAAACTGCGGGAGGTAACGCATGTCTCGACTCATGAGACTGATGGCCGTACTGGCGGTGTTCGCACTGATCGCTGCTGCGTGCGGGGATGATGACGGAGGAGACACCACCACCACCACCACCACGGCGGCTGCCGGGGGTGAAACCACCACCACTGCCGCCTCCGGGGGTGACACGACCACCACTACGGCGGCTTCAGGAGGTGAGACCACCACCACTGCAGCGGCTCCATCTGGTGATCCGATCCTGTTCGCGGCATCGTTGCCGCTGACCGGCGATTTCGCCATTCCTGGCAGCAAGCATGCTGCCGGATACGAGTTCTGCGTTGCAGAGATCAATGCACGCGGTGGTTTGTTGGGCCGCCCGGTCGAGGTATTGATCGAGGACAACCGGTCCGATCCCGAGGTTGCAGTGTCGCAGGTGCAACGTCACATCGACGTGGAGAATGCCGATGCTCTGCTCGGCACGTTCTCCAGCTTGCTGACCTTCCCAGCCTCAACAGTGGCGAACCAGGCAAACATGGTCTACCCGATCCCATCGGGTGGCGCACTGCGTATCTGGGAGCGGGGATACGAGAACATCTTCTATTTCCAGCAGAACGCTGCTGAGTTGATCGGCTTCTCTCCCGTCTCCATGATCGAGTACTACACCGGAACTGGCGTCATCGATCCGATGCCTACCACCGTCGCCATCGTGCATGCGGACGACTTCTTCGCAGACGCGATTGTGAAGGGCCTGGTCGGTGGTGAGGTGGCCATTCCCGATTCGGATGTCGTGGTGACCGTCGACGGCTATCTCGAGGATGCAGGTATCGAGGCCGTCTTCGTAGAGCAGTGGCCCGTGCCGTTTACCGACTGGCTGACACTGGCCAACTCCATGAAGAACAGCGAGGCCGAGATGGTGTTTGCAGCGACGGCGTCGCCGGACGAGGCGATTTCGCTTGTGGACGCGCTCAAGACGGTGCAGTACAACCCGAAGCTGATCTGGATGTCCCAGGGCGCTCAGACCGAGTTCAACGAAACGCTGGGCGACGCATCTGACGGCGTGACGATTCACGCTTCGTGGCACCCGCTTGCCGACTGGGAAGGTGTACTGGGAGGTCAGCCGTACAGCAACAGCGACTTCATCAACGGTTTCACCGCCGCCAATGGCACACCCCCTGACGAGGATGAAGCCATCCCGTTCGCGCTCTGCCAGGGCGTGGAGCAGGCGATTATCGGAGTCGGGTCCACCGACAACGTGGCCATGATGGAGTGGATGCACGCGCGGACGCCCGCCGATCCCGTGAAGACGATCCTTGGCGACTTCGTGTGGGATGAGCGAGGACTGCCGATCGACCGATCGTTGATCATGGTGCAATGGCAGAACGACGTCCTCGAGTTCGTTTTCCCGGTTGGTGAGTTCCCCGGCACGGTGGATCTCATCTATCCGAAGCCGGACTTCTAGGCCAGCACCCTTGACGACCTAACGAAGATGGGGCACCGCAACGGTCGGTGCCCCTTCTTCAGATAAAGTTGAAAGTGCTGGAAGACACGACAGCGAGAGGTGGGAGTTTCACGCGTGAGTGCGTGGATGAGTAGCGCAAGGTATGGAGGCCGTAGGTGAGCATGATGCTCGAGGCGCGGGCCCTTGAAAAGAGCTTCGGCGGCATCCGCGCCGTCGCCGACTGCAGTTTCGAGATCGAAGAGGGCACCATCACCTCGTTGATCGGCCCCAATGGAGCCGGCAAGACCACCACCTTCAATCTCATCAACAACGTCATCAAGGCTGACTCCGGCACAGTGACGTTCAAGGGTCGCAACATCACTCACAAGATGCCGCACAAGCTCACCCGGCTTGGCATCGGGAGGACCTTCCAGGTCACCAGGACTCTCGACGACATGACGGTGCTCGAGAACATGGTCGTCGGTTCCGCACCCGAGAATCTGAAGGGAATGTTTGGATCCCGCATGCTCGATGCTGAGATCGACCGGGCGCTGCAGCTGCTCGAATTCGTCGGCATTGAGCAGTACGCCTACTCCAACGCCGAACTGCTGTCGTATGGGCAGCGCAAGCTCCTCGAGTTCTCGGCGGTCCTGATGTCCCGACCCCGGCTCGTCATGCTCGACGAGCCGGCGGGCGGGGTGAATCCGGCACTCCTGGAGCGGATGGTCGATCGGATCCGGCAGCTCAACTCCGAGGGCCTGACGTTTTTCGTCGTGGAACACAACATGGACCTCGTCATGGATCTCAGCGATTCGGTGATCGTGATGGCACACGGTGAAGTGCTCATCCACGGCTCACCGGAAGAAGTCCAAAGCGACGGCCGGGTTCTCGACGCGTATTTGGGGAAGGCCTGAGATGCCTCCCATCCTCGAGATCTCCAACATCAATGCTGGGTACGGGGCGGGCCCCAACATCCTGCAGGGTCTTTCGCTCGAGGTGGAGGAGGCGAAGTCGTATTGCATCATCGGCCCCAATGGAGCCGGCAAGTCGACCCTGTTCAAGGTGATCGCCGGTCTGCTCCACCCCCGGTCGGGCGACGTCGTGTTCCGAGGGGAATCGCTGGCACGCCGCAGGCCCGACCAGGTGTTGGCGACCGGCGTCTGTTTCGTGCCTCAGGATCAGGCGCTGTTCCCGGAGATGAGTGTGCGTGAGAACCTGGTGATGGGTGCATACCTCGTCAGGGATAGGGCGCTCGTTCGCCAGCGCATGGACCGCGTGTACGAGATGTTCCCGATTCTGAAAGAACGGGCCGGCCAGGACGCAGGAAAGCTGTCGGGTGGTCAACAGCAGATGCTCGCCATGGGACGGGCGCTGATGATCGACCCGATTCTTCTCATGCTTGATGAGCCGAGTCTCGGGCTTGCCCCCCAGGTCGCACAACAGATCTTTACGCGAGTGAGGGAACTGGAAGAGCTCGGGATCACCGTGTTGATCGTCGAGCAGAACGCCCAACGCGGGCTGGAGCTCGCCGATTGGGGGGTTGTGCTCGACCTGGGCATCGTCCGTTTCGAAGGCCCGGCAGACGGCATTCTGGAGGACCCTCGGATCCGCGAGTTGTACCTTGGCAAGGCGGCAAGCGCAGGAGACACGAATTGACCAACGTCATCCAGGTTGCGATTCTCGGCTTGCTGCTCGGCGGCGTCTATGCCCTGATGGCAGCCGGTCTCACGCTCGCGTTTGGTGTGATGCGCATCGTCAATCTCGCCCATGCCGTGTTCATCATCGCCTCGGCGTACATCTCGTTCTTCATGTTCGAAAACCTCGGGCTCGATCCGCTGCTCTCGGTGGTGATCGTGATGCCGCTGATGTTCCTCTTCGGGGTTGCGGTCTATCAGGTCCTGTTCAGGAGGATCGAGGGAACTCCCCGATACACCGAGATGACCGTGTTGCTCACCTTTGGGATCGCGATCATCATCGAGGGCCTGCTGGGCTTCTTCTTCACCGGGATTTTTCGCAAGGCAGATCCCGAATATGCCACCGACTCCTTCATCGTCAGTGGGTTGTTCCTCCCCGAGGGCGACATCCTCTTCATCCCCAAAGGCCAGTTCTTTGCAACGCTGTTGAGCATGGTGCTGCTCTTTGGGCTCTGGGGGTTCTTGCGGTACAGCCAGACGGGGTATGCGATCCGGGCGACCATGCAGAACCGAGCGGCGGCCCAGATCGTTGGAGTCAACGTGCGCAGGGTGTCCGCGATTTCGTTCGGACTGTCGACGGCTCTGGCAGGGGCGTCCGGGGCCCTCATGAGCTACTTGTTTCCGTTCTTCCCGTTCCGGCACTGGCAGTGGGTCGCGGTGTTGCTCGCACTGGTTGTTCTCGGCGGCATGGGCAGTATCAAGGGTGCGGTGATTGGAGCGTTCGCGCTCGGGGTCGCCAGTTCGTTCGTGGTTGACCGGATCGGGCCCACCTGGGGTCCCATGACGTTCTATCTGGCGCTCTTCATCATCCTGCTCGTCAGGCCGCGGGGCCTGTTCGGCAAGGAGGTGGCGGTTTGATCGAAGATCGCGCTGACGCCTCTCCGGAAGACTCCGCTTCAGAACCGGTGGAAGCGGTGGTACGCCCCGCCGGGCCGGCTCGCTACCGCTGGTACGTGTTGGTCGGGGTGCTCGTAATACTGCTGAGCCTGCCCCTGATGCGACCCTTGATCAGTTCGTACAGCTACACGATGACGCTCGGGGCCCTGGTGTTCATGTGGGTCGCGATGACGTCGAGCTGGAACATCCTCGGTGGCTACGCCGGGTACATCTCGCTCGGCCACAGCGTCTTCATGGGCGTCGGCGGGTACGTCGCAGGCGTATTGCTGTACTACTACGACGTCAGCCCATTTCTCACTGCCCCCCTCGGGGGCCTGGCAGCCGTCGCGCTCGGGTTCCTCGCCGGCTTCATCACGCTACGGACTCGAGGACCGGCGTTCATCATCTCCACGATTGCCTTGCTTTTCATGTTTTTGCTCCTTTTCGACAACATCGAGTATCTAGGTGGATCCGCGGGACTACCTCTTCCCTCCCCGCCATTCCCACAGGACTGGCTGCGGACGCCGTTCTACTACGCGATGCTGTTGTCTGCGATGGGGTCGGTGTGGCTGTCCTATCGGGTCGCACATTCGAAGTACGGCATGGGTCTGCGGGCGATCGCAGAGGACGAGACCAAGGCTGAAGTCGCGGGTGTGCCTACCCGCCTGTACAAGATCTCAGCCTTCGCGATGAGCGCCTTCTGGGTGGGAGTGGTCGGGGCGATATACGGCTACTCCATCTCGTTTGTGCGGCCGACGGTGTTCTTCACCGTGGCGATCTCGGCCCAGATGGTGTTGATGGCCATCATCGGGGGGAAGGGAACCGTGGCGGGACCCGTTCTCGGCGCCGTCCTCATCTACGCGATCAACGAGTTCTCTCTGATCGCCTTCGGTGCTTCCGAAATCAACATTGCGATCCAGGGCGGTCTGCTGGTTGCGGTGCTTCTCTTTTTCCCGCTCGGCATCGTCGGGACGCTCCGCAAGAGGAACTGGTTACCCGCCTTTCTCGACTGGGATTGACGTGGTGAACCCCGGGCGTAGTCGCTGCCGGCTCATACCGCCCCCGGCGTAAATTGGATACCGGCGAGCTACTGCTCGTACTGGGAGCGGTCGCCCTCGGCTTCTTCGCCAAGGGGGTGACTGGTCTCGGTGGCCCTTCCCTGGCGATCCCCGTGCTCGCATCGTTCATGGGTGTCGAGTACGCCGTTGCGGTGATTGCCTTTCCCACAGCTCTTGCCAACATCTGGCTGCTGCTGGAGACGAAGTCCGCCGCCTCCGACACCCGCTGGTTCCTCGTTCCGATGCTGGCAGCAGGGCTGGTCGGCACCATCCTGGGTGTGTGGCTGCTGCTGAACATCGACGATCGGGTGATGTCCGTCGTACTGGGAGTGTTCATGCTCCTGTACATCGTCTGGTATCTGTTCAACCCGGAAACGAGGCTGGCGGATCGGGCGGCCAGGCGGCTCGCGGCGCCCGCAGGGTTCGGTGCGGGAGCACTCCACGGTGCCACCGGCATCTCAGCACCTGTGGTGGCTACCTACATACACAGTCTTCACCTACCTCGGCCCAGGTTCGTGTTTGCGGTTTCTGTGCCCTTCCTCGTCCTCGGGTTGGCCCAGATCGCGTCGTTGCTTGCGCTCGGCGGCTACGACCAGGAGCGGGTCGTCGCCGGCCTGCTTGCCTGCGTGCCCGTCATCGTGGTGACCCCGATCGCGATGCGCCTCGGCAAGAACCTCTCCGTGACCGCGTTCCAGTATGCGGTGCTCGCCATCCTCGGTCTTGCCGCCATCAGGCTGTTGTCGTCCGGGCTCGGTTGAGGGACGCGGCAGGGCTCAGCTCGGCCTGATAGGCCCGGTCGAGGCGCGGACGACCAGGGAAGGAGGAAGCTGCACCGGCTCGTACGCAGTGTCGCCCCCGTCATCGTCCGCTGCCAGCAGGCGGAGCAGCACCTCCGCCGCCGCGGCTCCCATTGCTTCGTACGGAACGGAGACGGTCGTCAGCGGCGGTTCGAGCCGATCGACGAAGGTCATGTCGTTGTAGCCGGTCACTGAGAGGTCGCTGGGAACGCTGAGCCCGCGGGCCTGGATCGCGTCGATGCAACCGAGCGCGATGAGATCGTTGGCGGCGACGATGGCGGTCACCTCCTCGCCCGAATCCAGCAATCGGTCACAGGCAGCGCGGCCATTCTCTATCCGGAATGATCCCGCCTCGAAGACCAGGCGCTCGGATGATGCCAGGCCCTCGTCCTCGAGCGCGTTCAGAAACGCCTGTCTCCGACACAGGCCGGTGGAAATGTCATGTGGTCCGGCGACGTGGGCGATTCGGGTGTGGCCCAGTTCGACCAGATGACGAACGACGAGGGCGAGTCCGGTGCGGTCGTCTCCGACAATCGCAGGGAACGAATCGTCGCGGGCCGAACGGTTGATCAAGACGGTGGGCACCTCGTGGCGAAGCAGGGCCTCGGGTGCCGTGAAGTCCAGGTGGGCGTTGGCGACGAGCATGCCGTCGACGCGCCGCTCCAGGAACGTTGTCATGACGGTCCCGGTGCGCTCGAGCGCTTCGTCGTCTGCGCCGATCAACAGCGAGTAGCCGATCTCGTCCAACGCGTTTTGAGCTCCGGCAAAGATGGGGGGAAAGAGGGGGTTCATCAGGTCGGGCACCACCATCCCCACCGTCCAGGTGCGGTTGGTCCGCAAGCCTCTGGCGAGAGGGTGTGGCTGGTAGCCAAGGCGCGCTGCGGCAACCAGGACGCGGTCTGCGGTATCGACATTGACGCCGGATCGGGTTTCGTCGTTCAGGGCTCGAGAGGCCGTCGAGATGTGAACTCCGGCTTCGCGGGCAACATCTTTGAGCGTGATGACCTTCGCCACGAGCCCCCCCTTCGTTCTCAGCCGGGCCGATCGCAGGAAGGGCCGCCGCGCCCAGGACGCCACAAGGCCACCCTGTCCGCTTACTCCCGGCTGGTAGGCTCCTGCAATCGATTGTAGACCCGTCGGGGAGGGCAGACATGGGGACTCGAGTAGTCACAACCGAGGAGATGCCCGAGCCGATCATTCGTCGCAAGACGGTCACGGTGAGCAACGACGGGTCGATGATGGCGATCCACGACTACGGCGAGTACGGGCACATGGTCACCGATGAGCCGATCGCCCACGGTGGCACGGGTGAAGGCCCATCACCGCTGCAGGCAGTGCTCGGTGCCCTGTGTGGCTGCGAGTCTGTGACGTTCCACCGCACCTCCAACGACATGGACTTCAGATACGACAGCATCGATTTCGAGGCGGAGTTCACCATCGACATCCGGGGGAGGCTCGGGATGCGGGAGGTGAGGCCCCATTTCCAGACGATTCGGGTCCAGGCCACCGTGGTGACGGATGAGAGTCCGGAGCGACTCGCCGAGGTTGTGGAGGAAACCGAGGCGCGCTGTCCGGTCTACAACCTGGTCAAGGACGCAGGCGTCAAGGTTGAGATGTTGTGGGTGGCCAAGGCCCGCCAGGTCTGATCCCACTCGAGATCGAATCGGACCTCTACGACGAGAGACCGTCGTCTACCTCGACGTTCTCTGCCTCGAGTGTCATTCCTGCTGCCGCCGCCGTGAGTTCGAGCAAGGCTCCGAAGTCCTGGTCACCCCAGCCGCGACCGATGCCGTCGATCACAATCTGGTGGGCCAGGGCGGACGTTGGGAGCGGCACGTCAAGTTCCCTGCCTTGCTCGAGTCCCAACTCGAAGTCCTTGCGCAACAGGTGCCAAGTGAAGGTGGGTGTCCAATCGAGATTGACGAACGCCGGTGTCTTGTATCGGGAGAACGTCGATCCCATCACGCTGTCGTTCAAGAAATCGAGGAAGTCGGCGCGCGACACGCCGCCGGCCTCAGCCAGCACCGTGATCTCCGCCATGGTCTGAGTGACGACACCGAGCAGCAGGTTGTGGCATATCTTCACGAGCCGCGCTGCGTCGCCTTCTCCGACATACGTGACCTTCTCCCCGTACATCTCGAGATACGGACGCACCTCTTCGAACGCATCGACGGGGCCGGAAACCACCGAGGTGAGCTTGCCGGCCTTCACGACCTTGGCGTTGCCGCTGACCGGAGCGGCCAGGACAGCGGCGCCGCGTGCCGCTGCCCCCTCCCGCAGCATCACAGACGCCTCAGGATTGATCGTCGTCGAGTCGACAATGATGCGCGGGCAAACGTCTTCGCGAGAGAAGACGCCGTGGTCCCCGAGTGTGACCTCGATGACGTCCTTGGGGCCTGCCACGGTGGTGAAGACGATGTCGCGATCGGCGAGCTCCGCCGGGCTGTCGACGATCTTGGCTCCGAACTCAGCCAACGGCTCAGCCTTGGCTTTGGTCCGGTTGTAGACGGACACGTCGCAACCGTTTGCCAGCAAGCGCTTGATCAGCGCTGCTCCCATCCGTCCTGCGCCGATCCAGCCGATCGTGTGCGGGTGCTCAGAAGCCATGTCCGTCCCCGAAACCGCCCATTTCCTGGGCATCGCAATCGTTTGTAGTCTGATCATAGTGCGGCCGATATCGCGGCCACACGTGCGGGCGCGGGGCGCGACCGGGCGGCGCGATATGCTGGTGGCGAGCACCAAAGGATCGGCCGTGAGGACGGCAGACGAAGAGGAGAAACGGTGTCCAAAGACGTTCTAGCGATCGGCAGGTGCTTCATCTCCGCTCCGGTGAGTGGAGTCGAATGAGCATGGATCACGACGACCTCTCGATTGACTACTCGTTGCGACCCATCAGGGGCCCGGATCCGGTCGATCCCGCCAACGACCAGCTTCCCGTCCCGATGGACGTCCGGATGGGGCTCTACCGGACCCAGCAGGAGATTCGCCAGTTCGAGAAGCGTGCCTACGACCTGTTCATGCAGAACCTGGTGAAGGGAACCAGCCACCTCTCCCTGGGCATGGAAGCCGTGGCGGCGGGTGTCGCCGCTGCGCTGCGGCCGGACGACTACACGTTCGCCACGTATCGAGGCCACGCCCACACGTTGGCACGCGGTGCCGAGATGGGGCCGGTGATGGCCGAATTGCTCGGACGTGACCGCGGCATCCTGGGAGGCAAGGGCGGTTCGATGCATCTGACCTCGGTGGAGCACGGAATGATGGGGAGCTACGCCATCATCGGAGCGCACCTCTGCATTGCCAACGGCGCCGCCTGGTCCGCTCAGATTCGCGGCACCGATCAGGTGGCAGTCGCCTTCTTCGGCGATGGCACGACGAACATCGGAGCGTTTCACGAGGCGCTGAACCTGGCTGCGGTCTGGGACTTGCCGACGCTTTTTGTCTGCGAGAACAACCTGTACATGGAGTACACCCCCATCGACACCGTTACCGCGGTGCGGCACCCGGCAGCAGACCGGGCATCGGCTTACGGTCTCGAGTCGATCGTCGTCGACGGGAACGACGCGGACGAGGTGTACACCGTCTCGCAGCGCGCGGTAGACAGGGCCCGCGAGGGCGGAGGCCCTGCGCTCATCGAGGCCATCACCTACCGCCACGGGGGGCACAGTCGGGCCGATCCCGGCAAGTACCGCCCCGAGGAGGAGGTCGCTGCGTGGAAGGACCGTGATCCAATCCCGATGTACCACCAGCGGTTGCTGCGGCTCGGGGTCGCCGAAGGCGATCTGGTGAACATCGAGCGTGCGGTGAGCCTGCAAGTGGATGAGGCCACTGAATTCGCCAAGGAGGGCACCTTGCCGACGGCGGAGGTGCTCGAGACAGACGTGTGGTCGGACGGAGGTGCGGCATGGCGGAACTGAGCTACCGCGATGCCGTCGCCCGCGGGATTGCACAGGAGATGCGGCGTGATCCACAACTCGTGATGCTCGGCGAGGACATCGCGAACGCAGGCGGCGTCTTCAAGACCACGGTTGGTCTCTTCGAGGAGTTCGGTCCGAAACGGATCAGAGACACCCCGATATCCGAACAGGCGATCCTCGGCGCGGCGATGGGGGCGGCGATGACTGGGATCCACACCATCGCCGAGATCATGTTCTCCGACTTCCTGGCGGTGTGTTTCGACCTGATCGCCAACGAGGCAGCCAAGAGCCGCTACATGACGGCCGGTCAGGTGTCCGTTCCGATGGTGGTGCGGACTGCCAACGGTGGCGGCTCCCGCTTCGGAGCGCAGCACAGCCAGAGCGTGGAGAACTGGTGCATGATGATTCCGGGGCTCAAGGTGGTCGCCCCCGCCACGCCGGTCGACGTAGTCGGTCTCATGGCTGCCGCGATTCGGGATCCCGACCCGGTTGTCTTCTTCGAGCACAAGTCGTTGTTCGCTACGAAAGGCGAGGTTCCGGACGGCGAAATCGTCGACACGCTCGGCAAAGCCAGGGTGGTGCGTGAGGGCACAGACTGCACGATCGCGGCGCTGGCACTCATGGTTCCGCGAGCGCTGGAGGCGGCCGATCACCTCGCATCACGGGGAATCTCGATCGAGGTGATCGATGTGCGAACGCTCGTACCACTCGACACGGCCACGTTGCTGGCTTCAGTGGCCAAGACCGGTCGTCTGTACACCGTGGAAGAGAACCCCCGATTGTGCGGGTGGGGGGCAGAGATCGCGTCGATCATCGCAGAGGAGTCGTTCTGGGACCTCGATGGGCCCGTGGTGCGGATCACGACCCCTCACATTCCGTTGCCTGCTTCCGAAAGCCTCGAGGATCTGGCAATTCCGTCTGTCGATCGGATTCAATCGACGATCGTTCGCACGATGGCATGAGGATCCCGGACGTCTCGCCGGTGAGCGTCGACTGAGCCGATGACCCACCCTGTGGAGAGTGAACCGAGGCCCACTGCGGCGCACTTTGCAGTGGTGGGAGGGGGCATCATCGGTTTCGCTGTAGCGCGCCAGCTTCTCCTCGAACGTCCCGGCAGCGAGGTTGTCGTGTTGGAGAAGGAAGCTGCCATCGCTACCCATCAGACGGGCCGGAACAGCGGCGTCGTCCATGCCGGCATCTACTACCCGACCGGTTCCCAGAAAGCCACCCTCACCAAGCGAGCCATCCCGTTGCTGCGTGACTTCACCCGCGACAAGGACGTGCCATTCGAGGAGCGCGGCAAACTGGTGATCGCCTCATCCCCCGATGACCTGCCGTTGCTCACCGAGCTCTTCACGACCGCCACCACCAACGGCGTGCCCGGCCTGGAGTTGGTAGACACGGCAGGTATCGAGGAGCGAGAGCCGGCAGCCACCGGCCATGCCGCCATCTGGTCCCCGACCACAGCGATCACGGATTTTGTTGCGGTGACTATGGCGCTGCGAGGTGATGTTGCATCGATGGGCGGCGTGGTGTGTACCGGTGTCGAAGTGCGAGACATCGGTTCGACGTCATTCGGGGTCGGCCTGACGATGAGTGACGGCACGATGCTCGATTGCGGTTCGGCGATCATCTGCGCTGGTACCCAATCTGATCGCCTGGCCAGGGCGGCAGGTGACAGTGCCGACCCCTACATGGTCCCGTTTCGCGGTGAGTACATGCGTCTGGTGGGAGCCTCGCGTGATCTCGTCAATGGCCTCATCTACCCGCTGCCGGACCCGCGCTATCCGTTCCTCGGCGTCCACTTCACACCTACGGTGGATGGCGAGGTTCTCGTGGGGCCGAACGCGATGCTGGCTTTGTCTCGCAACGGCTACCGCTGGGGGGACATCGACCCGGCGCATCTCGCCCAACTTGCGCGGTTGCCGGGATTCTGGCGTCTCGCCTCCCGGAACTGGAGGAGCGGGCTCGGGGAAGCCCGGCGGTCCCTCAGCCGCGGTGCGTACCTCAAGGAGCTGCGACGGTATGTGCCTGCGGTGCAGGCAGAAGACCTCGAGCCGGCTCTGGCAGGGGTGAGGGCCCAGGCCGTCGGCAGGAACGGTGATCTCATCAGTGACTTCGTCGTCACGCGGGTCGGTCGGGTCGTAGCCGTGCGCAACGCCCCCTCGCCGGGGGCTACGGCCGCGCTGGCGCTCGCGGAGGAGATCGTCGCCGCGACCCCCCGGTAGCGGCACGACGGCTTCCGTGTCGCTCACGGCCGGCACTGGGCGGTCGCCGGACCCAGATCGAAGCCTCAACCTGCCCAGATCACGAGCGTCGAGCCTGCGACAACCGCCACCATGCCGAGGATGAGGCGCCAGGTCCACCGCTCCACGGCCGTGCCGACGATGAACGGAGCAACCAGGACCACCACCGGTGTCGCCATCTGCTGCAGGGTCAGGACGACGTTGACCTCGACGAGGTCGAGTGCCGTCCATTGTGCAGCGATGGCGGCAGCCACCAGGATTCCACCGATCAGAATCCAGCGGCGTACCGCGCGCGGCGTCTCGGAAGTGGTGGGTGCCCTGCCGGTGACCAATACGACGGCATACAGGGAAGCCGCGCAGGCGAGGCCAATCGTGACGCCGATGACCGGGCTCTCCAGGCCTTCGAGACCCCAGCGGATGAAGAGCGGACTCGTTCCCCACGACAGGGAAGCCGCCAGGGCGAACCACGGATAGGTGAGCTTCTGGTCCTCTGCGCTCCCTGCCCGCCGTGCAATCAGCATCACTCCGATCGAGACCAGGGCAATCGCCACCAACGCCACCGGACCCAGCGGCTCGTCGAGCACCAACGCCGCCAGCAGGCTGCCGATGAGTGGCGTCGCCGCCAGGACCACACCTGTGTTGGCGGCACCGATTCGCTGCTGGCTGATGCCAAGGAAGGTCCAGCCCAGGAAGAAGTGAATGATTCCTGCCGCACCAAAGGCGAAGAAGGCGGAGAGCGGCGCGGATGCGAGGAGTGCGAGATCCTGGGTGAAGGCCGCGATGATGCCGAGGCCCAAGACCGCGATCAGTAACAACGCGAACGTAGCCCGGTACGGATCGATGAGTTGGTTGGCGCGGCGGTTGACGGCCTGGAAGATTCCGAAGCTGACTCCGGCAAAAAGCGCCCACGCTGCCCCACCCATGGCTGGTTCTCTCCTTACCCTGCGGAGCGACAATCGATTGCGCGAGGCTACTCAGTCGCCTGTATCCGGTCACAGGCGATCCAGCACGCCCAGAGCCGTCGGGGAAGTGTGCCATCTACCCGGACTGCCGCGACCCGGGTGGAGTTCAGCCCGGTCAGCGAATCACGCGTGCTCCGGAGGCGCCCATCGCCCGCTCGACCTCGGCCAGCGTCACCATCGAGGTATCACCCGGCGTGGTCATCGCGAGGGCCCCGTGGGTTGCTCCGTATTCCACCGCTTCGGCGGCAGCTTTCCCGGCAAGGAATGCGAATGCCATCCCAGACGCAAACCCGTCGCCACCACCCACCCGGTCGTAGATTTCCAGATCCTCACGCTGTCGTGCGATGTGGAGTTCGCCG
Source organism: uncultured Acidimicrobiaceae bacterium (assembly GCA_964397045.1). Lineage (GTDB taxonomy): Bacteria > Actinomycetota > Acidimicrobiia > Spongiisociales > UBA5794 > CAYNHF01. The sequence goes on from CAYNHF010000053.1 coordinate 34,579, forward strand.
CCTGCATAGAGCACGGCGGACCAATCGTTGCGGGTAGCGGTCTTGGCGTGTCGCAACGTGGTGGCCACCACCTTGAAGTTGGGGTATTCCTCGACGACCGACGCCATCATGCGACCGAAGGCAGCGGGGTCCAGTCTCGACAACGAGGCAGCACCCTCGACGGTGAACCCGAGCGAAGCGGTGAAGTCCTCCTCGTTCCCGATCATGACATCCACCATGGGTGCGATGGTCCGGTTCACCTCGATCGCCCGGTCGCTCCCTCCGTGTGATTCCCACAACGACGATCGATAATTGAGGTCGTATGAGACGATCGTTCCATGCTGTTTGGCGGCGGTGATCGCCTCGATCGCGACGTCTGGGGTTGCGGCAGACAATGCAGCGAATATCCCACCGGTGTGGAACCATCGGACTCCTTCCTCGCCGAAGAGTCGGTCCCAATTGATATCGCCAGGTTGGAGTTGGGAGGCGGCCGTCTGCCCACGATCCGAGGTCCCCAGCGCTGACCTGATCCCATATCCTTTCTCGGTGAAGTTGAGTCCGACTCGGGAGGCACGACCGAGGCCATCGAATGGCACCCATTTGACGTGCGAGATATCGACGCCGCCGGTGAGAATGAGGTCCTCCACCAGGTGCCCTACCTCGTTGTCCACCAATGCGGTGACGACGGTGGTGCGGAGGCCAAAGCACTTCCGTAGTGCACGAGTGACGTTGTACTCGCCTCCTCCTTCCCACACCGCGAAAGACCGTGTGGTGCGCACCCGCCCTGAACCGGGGTCGAGCCGCAACATGACTTCGCCCAACGCGGCGGCGTCCCAGCGGCACTCATCCGAGCCCTTCAGATCAAGTACTGGCATGTCCTCGCCTCCTCCTCCGGGTGGCGCCATCGTCCCTGTGGCTTACCGCAGACTCGAGATGGTCGCGATGACGTTTGCCGTGCGCTCCTCGAGGGTTCCCCAGTCTGCCTCTGCCACCAGGTCCTTGCTCACGAGCTTGGAGCCGATGCCAACGCACGGAACCCCTGCCTCGAACCAAGCGGTGAGTGAATCTCGAGTGATGTCCACTCCGCCGGTCGGCATCAGGAGCGCCCAGGGGCACGGCCCGCGAACCGACTTGACGAACGCGGGACCTCCGACCAAGCCACCGGGGAATATCTTCACGATCTCGCAACCCAGTTCGTGGGCAAGGGTGATTTCCGTCGGTGATGCGCACCCTGGTGAATAAGCGACCTTCCGCCGGTTACAGACCTCGGCCACCCTACGGTCGAGGGCCGGTCCCACGACGAAGTTGGCACCGACGTTGATGTACGTCCCTGCGGTGATGTCGTCGATGACCGAGCCCACCCCGAGGATCACATCGGGGTGTTCCGACGAGCAATACCTTTCCAGCTCCGAGAAGACTTCGAAAGCATGATCTCCCCGATTCGTGAACTCGATCGCTCGCGCCCCTCCCCGGCTCAATGCGTCGATGATGGACCGGGCGGTTGCGACATCTCCGTGGTGAAAGACGGGTATCACTCCAACCTCGATGATCGTGTTGAGCACCGTCAGTCTCGCGAATCTCGCCATCTCGTCTCCGGTCGTCTCGATGGATTGACGAACGTTCGCTCCAAGCGGAACACGCCGACCCTAGCGAGGTGCGTCGGACCAGCGTTCGATCGGGAAGCCGATGATGCTTCCCCACTCGGTCCAACTCCCGTCGTAGACACGTACGTTCGCCCTGCCCAGGATGTGGGTGAGCACGAACCAGCCGAGCGCGGCGCGGTGACTGAGCCGGCAGTAGGTGACGATATCGCCCTCCTTCCCGACCCCAACGGCCTCGAATTGCTCCTGCAACTGGTCGGGCGGGAGCAAGGCACCGTCGGCGTCCAACAATTGCTCGAAGAAGAGATGGCGTGCTCCTGGGATGTGGCCGCGGCGCTCTGCTCCGTGATCGAATGCCAGCCAGGGCGGGGAGACCCGCTCGCCGCGGTACTCCTCCGGTGAGCGCATGTCGATCACGAGCGGGCCACCGCCGCCGAGGCCGGCGCGGACCTCGTCGCGGCCGATGCGAGACTTTGCATGTACCTTGCCCGGGGCGAGTCCGCCGACGGTCTGCTCGGGGTTTGCGCTCGTGAGGGGTCGTTGCTCTGCCAGCCAGGTGCGTCTTCCGCCATCCACGAGGCGACAGCGGGCCTCCTGGCCGGCCATGGTCAACACCCAGTAGGCATAGGCGGCGAACTGGAACGGGTCGCCCACCAGCGCAATGGTGGTGTCCTCTCCGACTCCGAGCGCTCCGAGCCTGTTCGCCATCAGCTCGGGCGATGGAAACTCGCGGTCGTTGTCTTCCCAGAGGAGATCCTTCCAGTACACGAAGTGGGACCCTGGGATGTGTTCGGAGCGGTAGGCAGCCTCATCAGGCGGGTTGATGGACACCTCGAGGATCACGACGGCAGGATCGCTGAGGTGTTCCTGGAGCCACTCGGCGGAAACCAGAGGGCTGCTCACGCCATCGCCTCCTCTTCGTTGAGCGCGAGCTTACCCAGGGGGAAGACGGGTGCTCTCGACGGTGGCTGACGGCACGGGCGACCGGCGGCGTAGTGTGGTGTCCCCGCACCGCCACCGAAGGATTCGATTCGACCGAGGCACCATGGATCAAAGAGACGTCAGCATTTCATCCGGCGATATCACACTTGCCGCCACTCTGGCGACCCCCGGCGGTGATGACCCTCCCGCGGCCTTGCTGATCGCCGGGTCGGGCCCGCTCGACCGCGACGGCAACTACGACAAGCTACCTCTGTCCGTCAGTCGGGATCTCGCCGGCGTACTCGACGACGCAGGGTGGGCCTCCTTGCGGTTCGACAAGCGCGGGGTAGGTAACTCTGGTGGTGACTACCTGTCGGCAGGCATGGGCGATGAACTCTCGGATGTGACCGCGGCGTATCGCTGGCTGGTGGGCCAACCCGCCATCGGTCCGGTTGTTGCCATCGGTCACAGTGTTGGCGCTCTGTTTGCTGCCGAACTGGCCGCGTGGGAGCAGGATCTGGCGGGTGCCGTCCTGCTCGCCTACACACTGAAGACCGGCGAGGAGACCCTGCGTTGGCAGGCGGACGAGATTGCCAAGACGGTGCCGGGGTGGGCGAAGAGTCTGCTGAAGGTGTTCAGGACGAGCATCAACAAACAGCAGTCGAAGGCCATCACCAAGATCGGGAGCAGTACGGAGGACGTCGTTCGGATCCAGGGGCAGAAGATCAACGCCAAGTGGATGCGCGAGTTCATTGCCTACGACCCGGAGCCCGTTCTGCGCGCGACCAAGGTCCCGTTGCTGGCGATTATCGGGGAGAAGGACGTCCAGGTGGATCCCAGTGACCTGGGTGCAGTCGCGAATGTTGCCGGGAGTCGTGCCGACACATTTGTGGTCGAAGATGTCGACCATATTCTGCGATACGAACCCGCAGCAATCTCGAACCCGAAGAAGTACAAGTCTCAGCTCGAGAATCCAATCGATCCGAGGGTGGTCACAGCCATCACGAGTTGGCTCGAGGCTCTGCTGACAGACGAGAAGGATGCGCCAGCCGGGTAGCAGCGCCAGGTCGCACAGGCGAACCTGCGAGTCTGAGTAAACGGGGGCATCGCTATGCTCCCGCGGCGATGAACCAGGGCCACTCGAACGCCGCTGGGATCAGTCGGCGGTGGGTTCCGATGATGGCGGGCATGTTCGTCTCGTTCGCGATCGTGCTCGCGGGATGTTCGCAGCCCAGCACCACCCACACCCTCGACGACTGCGTTCCAAGCCACCCGGAGGGACACTCCGTTGCCCGTATCTGGGACGAAGCGCTCCTCAACGCGGTGCGCCGTGATTTCCCCGCTCCCACGGTTCATGCTCGCAACCTCTTCCATACGTCGGCCGCGATGTGGGACGCCTGGGCTGCATACGATCCAGTTGCGGCGGGCTACTTCGTCACCGAAAAACACGAGGCAGAGGATGTCGCGACCGCGCGTGAGGCGTCCATCAGCTACGCGGCCTACCGTCTGCTCCTCCATCGGTACTCGATTGCCACCGGATTGGAGGAGACCTTTTCCGAACTCGCCGAGACGATGGAGAGCCTCTGCTACCGAATCGATTACGTCTCGACTGAGGGCTCCTCCCCTGCGGCGTTTGGCAACCGGATCGCGGCGACGATCATCGAAGCCACCAGGGAAGACGGCTCGCTCGAACCCGAGCGGTACGCCGCAGACGACTACCGCCCGGTCAACGAACCGATGGTGGTCTCCGAGCCCGGAACGACCCTCCGTGATCCGAACCGCTGGCAGCCGCTGGCGCTCGAGGTGCAGATTGCGCAAAACGGTCTTCCCGTCCCCGGGAGCGTCCAGACCTTCGTGGGCCCGAATTGGGGGTATGTGGAGGGCTTCGCGCTGGCGGCATCGAGCGATGGGGTCCCACTGGACCCCGGCGCACCTCCGTATCTCGACGACCCGATCACTGATGCCGAGTTCAGAGACGCCGCGGTCGACGTTGTCCGTTTCAGCGCCCTGCTCGATCCTGGGGCGTCGACCAGGCTCGATATCGGTCCCGGCGGCCGCGGTAGCAGCACGGTTGGGACAGACGATGGAACCGGGCATGCTGCGAATCCGGTGACCGGCCTGCCGTACGCGCCGAACGTCGCGCTGCACGGGGACTACGGGAGGGTCATTGCCGAGTTCTGGGCAGACGGGCCGGAGTCGGAGACACCGCCCGGCCATTGGAATACGCTGGCGAACGCGGTGGCAGACACCCCCGGCATGTCGCTGCGCATCGGCGGAGTGGGGCCCGAAGTTGATCGGCTCGAGTGGGATGTGAAGCTCTACTTCGCGCTAAATGGTGCCGTACACGACGCCGCGATCGCCGCTTGGGGGGCAAAGGCCCACTACGACTACGTGCGACCGATCTCGATGATCCGATTCATGGGTGGCGCCGGACAGTCGACGGACCCTGCCGCACCGGCATACGATCCGCACGGCCTGCCGCTCGAGCCTGGTGTGGTGGAACTGATCACGGCTGAGTCGATCGCAGCCGGGGAACCCCACGAACATCTTGCCTCGTACCTCGGGGAGATCGCCGTCCGTTCCTGGCGTGGCAATCCGGAGGATCCGGCTGCGGAGGCAAGCGGGGTTGACTGGATTCGTGCAGTCGAGTGGGTTCCATACCAGCGCCCTTCATTCGTCACGCCTGCCTTCGCCGGTTATGTATCCGGACACAGCGCCTTCAGCCGAGCAGGTGCTGAGGTGCTCACCGCGATCACCGCGGACGAGTACTTCCCAGGTGGGTTGTTCGAGTGGAAGGTTGTGCAGGGCGGGCTGTTGCACGAAAACGGTCCGTCGGACGATGTCACGCTCCAGTGGGCCACGTACTACGACGCCGCAGACGAGGCCGGCATCTCGCGGCTTTACGGGGGGATCCACGTAGCTGCAGACGACTACCGCGGCCGGGTGATGGGGGCGACCGTGGGACAAGAGGCGTGGGAGAGGGCCGTTCGCTATTTCGACGGCTTGTTATCGAGCTGATCGCATACCGTTGTGCGAGAGGCTTGGCTGTGCTGGTGGGGCTTCGGGACCGGATCGCAGAGCGCCGTTCGAGCGCAAGACGGAGACCTATACCAGCAGAATCCTGTCAAAGGTATTGTGCGTTTCCGAAAGTCGCCCTAGCATCCCCCCTCGGCGGTCCCGCCCAGCGGCAGCACGTCCTGTGTAGCCCACCGGGAAGAGTACCTCCAATTCCAGTTCATCAAGGAAGGATGAGTCCTTTGCGCAAAGCAACTATCTGGCTGGCAATGCTGCTGGCCCTGGCGATCGTCGCCGCCGCATGTGGCGATGACGACACCGAAACGACTACGACCGCAGCGGCTGCGGGCGGAGATGAAACGACGACAACCGAGGCCATGGCGGACGCCGGTCCGGTCTGGGTCTTGCTCCCCGACAGCGCCAGCTCCCCCCGGTGGGAGGCTGACGACCGCCGCTTCTTCGGTGAAGCCTTCACGGAAGCCGGTATCGAGCACACCATCGTGAACGCTGAGGGCGACGCGGCAACGCAGCAGGCCCAGGCCGAACAGGCGATTGCTGCCGGTGCCAGCGTCATCGTGTTGACCAGCCTCGATCCCGGATCAGGTGGCGCCATCATCGATGCCGCCAAGGCTGAGGGCATTGCTGTGGTCGAGTACGACCGCTTCAACACCGGTTCTTCCGGCGGCGCGGTCTACGTGAGCTTCGACAACGTGGCAGTTGGCGCCACGATGGCCTTGACTCTCGAGCCGTTCATCGACGCGGTCGGCGGCACGCCGCGCGTCGTCATGCTGAACGGCGGCGAGGAAGACAACAACGCCTTCCTCTTCCGTGACGGCTACAACGCTACCGTTGAGGCCAAGGTCGCCGCAGGCGAGTGGGAACTGGTCGCAGACCAGCACGTACCCGGCTGGGGCGCCGACGGCAACGGTGTGACCATCATGGAGCAGATCCTGGTGGCGGCCGACAATGGTGTCGACGCCGTCTTCGCGGCGAACGACAACCTCGCTCAGCAGGCGATAACGGCACTCCAGTCCGCCGGACTCGACGCCACGACGATCCCGATCAGCGGGCAGGACGCGTCTGCCGGCGGTATGCAGAACATCGCGCTGGGTCTCCAGACGATGACCGTCTACAAGCCGATCGAGGCGGAGGCCAAGGTTGCGGCAGCCGTAGCGCTGAACCTGCGTGACGGCGGCGACGGCAGCACGGGCGTTACGGTCCCCGGCTTCGAATTCACCGTCATCGGCATCGACTCGGCAGACGGCAAGCCGGCGGCGCTCGGCGGCGACGGTGTGGTGCCTTACATCGCACTCGTGCCGATCGGCGTCGTTGTTGAGAACATTGCCGACACGGTAATCGTCGACGGTTTCCGGACCGTCGACGAGATCTGTGAAGGCGATGTCGCCGCGACCGAGTGGTGTACGGCGAACGGCTGATCACCCGGTTGACAAACCGGGTTGTCTCAGGACAACAGGAAGTGGGGGCGCCCGGCCGGGTGCCCCCACTTTTGTCTTGGCGCCCGGACGAGTGTCACCACTATTGTCCTGGCGCCGAAGGTCCGAGAAAGGGGCTTTGAAACCATGTCGGAAACGCCACTGATGGAGTGCAGGGGAGTATCGAAATCCTTCGCTCAGGTCCAAGCGCTCCTGGACGTCGACTTCGAGGTCCGTCGCGGTGAGGTGATGGCCCTGGTTGGCGACAACGGTGCCGGCAAGTCGACGCTCATCAAGTGTATTGCCGGCATCTACGCCTTCGACGACGGAGAGGTTCGCTTCGAAGACCAGACGGTCCATATCCACGGTCCCCGCGAATCCGCCGCCCTTGGTATCGAAGTGGTTTACCAGGACCTCGCCCTAGCGGACAACCTCGATGTGGTGGCGAACATGTTCCTCGGCCGGGAAGAGACCAGGGGCGGCTACATGCTCGACGAGCCGACGATGGAGGGCGCCTCTCGGGCCACCCTCGACAGCCTCTCGGTCACCACCCTGCAGTCGGTGCGTCAGGCGGTTGGTGGACTGTCCGGTGGCCAGCGCCAGGCCGTTGCGGTTGCCAAGTCTGTGATGTGGAACTCAAAGCTGGTAATCCTTGACGAGCCGACTGCGGCTCTTGGGGTGGCACAGACGCGTCAAGTGCTGGAGTTGGTGAGGCGGCTGGCCGACCGGGATCTCGGTGTGGTGATCATCTCGCACAATCTCCACGACGTCTTCGAGGTCGCCGACCGAATTACGGTGTTACGACTCGGCCAAGGGGTGGCGGTGCTCAACCGTGAGGAAACGACCCAGCAGGAAGTGGTGCATGCCATTACGGCCGGAACCCTCACATCTGTGCCCGGCATGGTGACCGCAGAGCCGGAGGTAACCGAGTGACTGACAAAGACCCGGGGCAGGACCTCGATCCGGCAGACTCCGAAGCCGCCCCTGCAGGCGAAAGCGCCAAGGGCGCAGATCACCCAATGATTCCTGCGGCGACCCCAGGAACCGACGCGGCGGCGAACTCCACGCTGTCCGGGTACTTCCAACTCTGGGTGGAGCGACTGCGAGCGGGTGAGCTGGGGGCGTTGCCGATCGGTTTGGGGTTGCTGATCATCATCGTGACGTTTGGCATTCTCGACGACACGTTCTATTCAGCTCGCAACTTCACCAATCTCCTGCTGCAGATGGTGGTCTTCGCGACCATTGCGATCGGGGTCGTCTTCGTCCTTCTCATCGCCGAGATCGACCTGTCGGTTGCCTTTGTCAGCGCGGTAGGTGGTGTCATCATGACGCTGCTGCTGCGCCCAGACAGTCCGGGATGGCCTTGGTGGGCCGCGATCGGCTTTGCGCTCCTCATCACCACGGCCATCGGCTGGGCCCAGGGCATGGTGATCACGAAGGCCGGGGTGCCATCATTCGTCGTGACCCTGGCCGGGTTCCTCATTTGGTCCGGGGTCGTGCTGATCCTGACCACGGGAGCGACCAACATCGGCACGATTCGTATCCAGGACGACTTCGTCATCGGGATCGCGAATGCATTCCTTTCCGACACCTCCGGCTGGATTCTCGCCGGTGTGGTAGTGCTCGGCTTCCTTGGCGTCAACCTGTGGACTGTTTACAGTCGCGGCAAGCGAGGCCTGCCGACCAAACCACCCAGCGTGATCGCACTCCAGACGGTCGGACTGGCCGTCGTGACGTTCGGTGCGGTGTACTACGCCAACTCCGACCGCGGGGTGCCGCGGGGGACGGTGCTCCTCATCGTGTTGCTGCTGGTCTGGTCCTTCGTGGCATCGCGCCTCCGGTTCGGGCGCCACGTCTACGCCATCGGCGGCAATCCGGAGGCGGCGCGACGTGCCGGCATCAACGTCGATCGGGTACGTGTGCTCGTCTTCATGATCAGCGGCCTGATGGCAGGGGTCGGCGGCATCATTTTCGCCTCACGGCTGAGATCCGTGTCGACGGCCCAGGGTGGCGGGAACTTGCTATTACTCGTGATTGCATCTGCCGTCATCGGTGGCACCAGCCTGTTCGGCGGGCAGGGCCGTGTGATTTCGGCGCTGCTCGGTGCGCTCGTCATCGCGTCGATCCAGAACGGCATGGACCTGCTCGGCCTCAATTCGGGAACGAAGTTCGTCATCACCGGCCTTGTCTTGCTCGGCGCGGTGCTGATCGATGCCTGGGCGAAGAAGCGCCGGACGGCTGTGGGTGTTGGCTAGGCGGGTTGCCCGGCAACCGCAGTCGCGCGCGTTCAGATGGGGATGGCTGCCTGCGCTGCTGATGGTCGCGTCTGCCTGCAGCGGATCGGACCAGCCAGTTCGCGCTGTCGATGAGGGTCCGCCGGCGTTGGTCGATGTCGCCGCGGACGTAGGCCTCAACTTCCGTCACGGCGCGTTCCGGTGGGCCACCTCGCCGGACCCGGCCGCGATGATGGGCGGCGGCCTTTGTTGGCTCGACTACGACGCAGACGGCTGGCTCGATCTGTTCGTGGTCAACTCCTTTGCACAGGTCGAGGTGGCCCGCTGGAACGAGCGTGGTGGCCTGCCGACGACAGCGCTGTTCCACAATCTGGGTGGGAGGTTCGAGAATGTCACTGCGGACGCCGGGGCCGATCTACCGATTCGCGGGGTCGGCTGTGTTGCCGCAGACTTCGACCTCGACGGTGCGGTCGATCTGTATGTCACCACGGAGCGAACCAATCGCCTGTTGTGGAACAACGGAGCAGGCGAGTTCGAGGAGGGCGCGGCTGAGGCAGGTGTTGCCGCATCCGGCTGGCACAGCGGTGCAGCCGTCGGGGATCTGAATGGTGACGGCTGGCCCGACCTCGTCGTGGCGGGCTACGCAGACACGAACTACACCGATCCCGACGCAACGGAGGGTTTCCCGGACACGGCTCTGGGAGTCCGTGATTTGCTGTATTTGAGTAACGGCAGAGACGAAGACGGCAGGGTGACATTTCGCGAAGTAGGCGCCGAAACCGGCTTGGAGGGAAGGACCGAGAAGCGGGGCTACGAGTACGGTCTCGGAGTCCTCGTCGTCGATGTCGATCGCGATGGCGATCTCGACGTGTACGTCGCAAACGACACCAACCCGAACCGGCTCTACGGGAATGTGGCATGGCCGGGTGGAATCGACGCTGATCCGCTCGGCCTGGGGTTTCGTTTCGAGGACATCTCCGCGGCCGCAGGGGTCGGCGACGACAAGGCAGGGATGGGGCTGGCATCCGGTGACTACGACCTGAACGGAAGGCCGGATTTCTTCGTCACCAACTCCCGGAATCAAGGGCACGGGGTCTTTCGTGATGTGTCCTCCGCAGTCGCAAGTCCGCGCTATCTCGATGACACTTCCAGCTTCGGGGAATTCGACACCTACACAGGTTGGGGGGTTTCCTGGCTCGATCTCGATCTCGACTCCGACCTCGACGTGTTGCTGGCGAATGGCGACATTCCGCTCACCGATCTCGTCGCGGATGCCATGCCGCTCCAAGCGCTGCTGAACCTCCGGGACGCCGACGCTCGGTTCGAGGATGTCAGTGATGCGTTGGGGCTCGATGCAGTCGGGTCACTCCACGGCCGGGGAAGCGCCGCTGCAGACTATGACAACGACGGTGACGTCGATGTTGCGGTCAACTCGATAGGGGGGCCGCTCGTCCTGTTGGAGAACAGGGGAACGATCGGCAACTGGCTCGAGGTGGACCTGGTCGGGTTCCATCCCGGAGCAGCAGTCACAGCCTTGTTGCCGGATGGCCGTGAACTGGTGCGCGACGTGCTGGCAGGCAGCAGCTATCTGTCTTCGGAGGACCCCAGGCTTCATTTCGGTCTCGGTGACGCCACGGTGGTCCCGGCGGTGACCATCACCTGGCCGGACGGGCGGCAGACGCGATTGTCGGATGTTGATGCCAACCAGCTCATCCATGTGAAAGCGCCGTAAGACTGAGCCACGACCACACTGGACAATGCGAGTGGAGCCCCAGCGTGCGATCTTGACGGTCCGTGCAGTCGGAGCCAGGATTCGGTGGAGGCGAGTCGACCGAAGCGGTGCCTGATGCAGCTGAGCGTCTACAAGTGAGCGGTGCCGTGACTGAGCCCCGTCTGGCAGTGTTCTTCGACCTGGATCGGACCCTGATCGCGGGATCTTCCATGTCACAATTCGGAGTGGCTGCCCTGCGCGCCGGTCTCATCGACTTCAGAAGTGTGGGGCGGGCGCTCGCCGGCGGCCTCCTGTTTCGCTGGATGGGGGAATCGGGGTCCGTGGCCGACCAGACTTTGCCCCGCATCCTCGGCAGTCTCGAAGGCAAACCTCGCAGCGAACTGCTCGAGTTGCGGGGACCGTTGTTGGAACAGCTACTGGAACAGGTCAGGCCGGAGACGTTGCGCCTGCTGCGGTTGCACGCTCGGATGGGCCGAGACTCGTACATCGTCTCTGCGTCCGCGACCGAGATTGTGGAGCCGCTTGCCGAGCACCTCGGCTTCACCGGTGCGATCGCGACCGAGGCCGAGGTGGTGGATGGGGTGTACACCGGACGGCTCGTCGAGCCCTTCCGACATGGTTCGGAGAAGGCCAAGGCGATCGCCTATCTCGCCACCGAGAAGAATTACGACCTGTCGCTTTGTTTTGCGTACGGAGACTCCCACAATGATCTGCCAATGCTGGAGCTGGTAGGCATCCCGATCGCGGTCAACCCCGATTCGAAGCTCGCGACGGTCGCTTATGAGCGCGGCTGGCCTGTGGTGCAGTTCGCCAGGCCCCATCACCGGGTCAAACAGCGGGCAAGGACTGGTTCGGTTCTCGCTGCCACCTTTGCGGCGGGCTGGCTGAGCCGGGGCACGCTGGCGGCGTTCCGCATCCGCCGCAAGTGAGCTGTCGGTGAACCTGCGTCGGGCGGGATCAGGACACGTCGGTGGTGATGGCGAACTCGCCACCGGGGTAGACGACTCCGTTGATCTGGACCTCGACCCGATGGACGCCTGGGTAGTGGGTGCGGGTGCTGTGTTGGGCTACGGATACCTTCTTCGTGACCCGTGAGACTCCACGCGGTGGGATCGATCGTTCGCCGCCCTTGAAAACCTTCGGGCTCGTCGCACCGCTCGCCTTCACGAAGTGCACGATGAGGTCGATCAGGGCCTCGGCCTGCTCATCGGATGGGTTCTCTAGCTCGACGTTGATCCTGACGGAGCCACCGACGAGGACCTCGGCCGGGTCGATGGTGCACGCTCGCATTCGCACCGCGGAGTCAGCGACATAGCCCAGCACGGCGAGAGCGCCCGGGTTCCCGGCTTTGATCAATGTGCGCAAACCGCGGCGCACCATCCGGCGTCGCTCTGGGTGCTGGCTCCACCAAGTCGTGGCGGTTGCGACGGCGATGCCGGGGTGGTCCTTCGAGATATCGTTCAGATTATTGGCAACTGATCGCCGCACGTACTCCGCTTTGTCGTCTTTGAGCAGGTCGAGGAGTTCGATCACCGGCTTCGGGTCTTCCTGGAAGCGCCGCAACCGCGGTGCCCAAGGCAAGCGGGGACGGGTGCCTTCCGAAACCAATCGCCTCACGTGTGCGTTGTCGTCCGTCGCCCATACCCGCAACCGGCCGAGGGTCTCGTCTGGGTACCGCTCGAGGTACGCCCGGATGCTGAACTCTGCCGTAAACCGTTTCGTGAGTTCATACTGAGTGGTCATGGCGTCCTCGAAGTGGTCGAGGCCGTGTTCCGCGACGAAGAAGACGAAAGGCAGGTAGCGGAACACCTCCATGCCGGTCAGCTCCGCATCCTCGATCTCGGGTCCCAGAGATGCGGTGATGATCGTCATGGCGCGTTCGCGGTCCTCCGGAAGGGTCTCGGCGAGGGCGGCCGAGATCTGGTGGGCACGCGGGGTCAGTTCGAGGTCATCGAAGCCGTCGAGCGACAACTCGATGAACCGTTCGCGATCGAAGGCGGGATACGCGGTGACGATCATGTCCGCAATCGAGGTGGCGACGCTGGGGCCGAAGTGGTTCTTGAGCGGCTCGGCCATGAGCGGGGATGCTACCGGCGCCACCGATTGCCCGGGAGGAGGCGACGAGCCACGCCCCAGGTCGGCGGTCGGGATCGGGATCAGCCTCCCGGCGAGCAGGTGTGTTCTGCCGATCCCTCAGGTGACACGGCAAGGAAGTCACTGGCCGCCACCACGTGGCCTTCGACATCGCGGGCGACGACGCTCCAGCAGGTTCCTTCGACCACGACCGGACCGGATACCCCCGGCGGTCGTTCGTATGGGAGCCCTCCCAGCCAGATCTCGGTCTCGGCACCTTGCCATGCCCACAGCGGCCCCTCCGGCCCCAGCACCACCAGGTCGTAGGTGGATGCATCGTCCACGGGTTCCCACCTGAACTGCGGAGCGGTGCCGGCGTCTTCGGTGGGTGGCTCCAGCACGACGATCCCGGCAATCCCGACGACCAACGGTTCGCCCGTCGGCGCGGCGTCGCCGTCGTTCCCGGAGCTCGAATCCGACTCGCCGCCTGATGAGGCTTCGGCGGGCGCGACGGTGGAGGGCGTCGTGTTCGTCGTTTCGGAATCCGAGCACGCCGCGGCGAACAGCAGCAGACAGGTGGCGAGCAACGCGATCCGATGACTCACGGCGGATCCGCCTCGAGCTGTTCGGCGGCAAAGACCGCGTCGAGGTAAATCTCCGGATAGCCGTACTGCGCGGCAGCAATAGCGATGTCCCAAATGCTGTCGATGTCCTCGGCGGTGATGGAGTTGACGAGTGCCTGGTCGAGCCCGACGCCGAACCTCCCTCTGAGATCGGCGTCGATAGCCTCGGCCCTGGCCCCGATATTGAGGAACGCGATGAGTTCCTGCGGGGTGAACTCGCTGAGGTCGAGCGCCTTGTTCAACGCCTGCCTCACGATCTCGGCCAGCCAGGAATCATTCGAAGGCAGACCGGAGTCGGCCGAAGCCTGGAGGCAGGTCTCGAGTCGTGCCAGTTCGGCCTTCAAGCCCTCCACCGTGAGCACCAGCTGGAGCAACAAGTCAACGTCTGGCGCCCCGGACAGGATCTCCTCAGCCGCCGCCTTCACCTCTTCGACGCCTGCCGCGATCACCTCGGCATCCGCCCCCTGGGGCCAAGCCCAAAGCGTGCTGGTCAGATTGTTGAATGCTTCGTCATCGTCGTCGAAGGTGACGTCGGGAAGCAGCGCCGCTGCCATCAGCGTTGTGCCGTTGGTCCTGATGAGACCCCCGCTGATTGTGGTGCAGTCCGCCTGGGTGGCGGCAAACACCCACTCGACCTCCTCGGGTTCGGGGCCTGACACCTCCTCGATGAGACTCCCGTCGGTGGCGTAGGTCTGGGTGTCCCAGGTGAGGATTCCGTTGGCCACGATGTGCGTCGCCGTTCCGGACATCTCGAGTATCCCGGTGAGGTGGTGCTCGTTCACTATGTGGTACCTGTCGAGCGTGACAGGGGTGGTGCCGGTGCCGTCGTCGACCCAGGAGAGATCCACCTCCATCCCGCCCTGCGTGATCCTTCCCTGGTCGTCTACGACGGCCTGGAAGGTGGTGCCGCTGGCGGTCACCGTCCTGACGGACTGGTGGTCGGTGCCGTCGCTGCGTTGGCCGGAGGACTCGAATGATCCGGACAACAGCACCGAGCCTTCCCATATCCCGGGAGCCAGTGTGGTCGTGGCTTCCTGGGCGGAAGCTCCTGCCGGGACGAGCAAGACCGCGACCAGCGCCACCGCCAGCGCCGCTCTGAGTTTCGCTTCCGACATGAGGCTCCCCCTGTTTGAACCTTATCAACCCACAACCCGAGTTGATGGGTCACCTCGCTGCCGTCTCCGAATCTGCGTCGCCGACAACGGAGCCCGGTTCGAAGACGTGAGCGATGCGATGGGCCTGGGTGCAGTGGGCGCGATCCACGGCCGGGGAAGTGCTGCCGTCGATTACGACAACGACGGCGACATCGACGTGGCCATCAACGCGGTCGCCGGTCGACTGATTCTCCTCGAGAACCGGGGGGTGTCCGGGAACTGGCTCGAACTCGACCTGGGTCGATCCCTTCCCGGTGCAGTGGTCACGGTGACGCTACCCGACGGACGTCGCCTCGTCCGCCACGTCCTGGCCGGGAGCAGCTACTTGTCGTCCGAGGATCCGAGGGTCCACTTTGGTCTCGCCGACGCGACAACGGTACCTGAGATCGTGGTGACATGGGCGGGGGGTGAGCAGACCCGGCTCACCAACGTCGAGGCGAATCAGCTGCTCTCGGTGAGACCCCCCGGCTGAGCGTTGGATCGGAGACACCGGAGCGGGTAATCGGAGAGACCGGGGCGCAGACGTGTGGAGCCCTATCGCACGCTGCTGCCCGCGCTCCTCCCCTCCTCGACGCTACCCGTGCGTTCAAGCCTCACCCGCGCCGAGGTCGGCGTCGGCACGCTCCACCGACCAACCGTCCAGGGGGGCGCCGGCGAGGTCCGAGAGACCTTCGACCCGCTCCACCTTCCATCGGCTGTCGAGCCTGGCGGCCGTGTCCGCGTCGATCAGGATCTGCCCGGGCCGGGCGGAGGCGGCAAGATCCGAGGCGATCTGCCGCGGCGCTCCGAGGACGTCGACCGCGAGGCGCTCGTCGCCCACGACTCCGGTCACGATGTCGCCGGATGAGATCCCTATCGACAGCGAGAGGGCGAAGCCGCGATCGTCGAGAGCTCGCGCCCAGTCATCAACCGCCAATGCGAAGTCGACTCCCGCATCGATCCGCCGTCCTTCGACGGCGAGACCGGTTGCATACAACACCGTCGACGCCGATGAACTGAGGTGCTCGGCGCCGTAGTCGCGAGCCAGTGACGCCACACCGGCAGTCAAGGTGCTCTGCTGCTGGGCGATATCGTCAACCGACTCCGTTTGCTCGATCTCGCCGTGGAGGGCGACGGCGACGAGCGTCGCATCGTTGAGGGCCTCGGTGATGCCCCGTCCGCCGGCCATGATCCGCTCGACCAGGCGGCCGGGAACGACAGAAGCCAGCAGGTCGGACGTCTCCTTCTGCGTGGCCCGAGCCTCCGACTCGACATGCCTGAGCTCCTCCACGAAATGGTTGAACTCCCTCGATAGATAGGCGAACTCGTCGCGGCCCTCGTCGAACAGTTCGACGTCGAGATCCCCCTCGCCGACGCGCTCGGACGCTTCGCCGATCCGGCCGATCGGCTTCAGCAGTCGGTTTGAGGCAACGATGGCGATGATCACCACGATCACACCGATGATCACCAGGGCGATCAGGAGGGTCACCAGGTAGGCGACGAAGCCCTCAGTCACCTGGCCGCGTTCCGCCTCGGAGACCACGATCCATCCCAGGTTGCCGGGCCGAAGCGGGCCACTCGCCGACAAGGTGCGGCGATCGAGATAGCTGCGGGTGGTGCCCGTGAAGATCTCCCCGCTCAGGCCGACCTGCACCGGCTCCGTGTCGACGGGCTGGAGGAGCACAGTCGTGCCGAAGGTCCGGATGTCGTCGATGACCTCCGGCGGATATCCGGCCGACTCCAGTGCGTTCAAGTAGGCATCGGGGTCCTCGAGCCACAGTCGCGACTCGGAGCGGAGCAACATATCGGGACCGACGATGTACACCTCACCCGTATCCCCCAGCCCGTCCTCTTCCCACATGCCGCCACCGGTCGTGAATTCGGTCAGCACCGCGTTTGGGATCGAGCCGGCGATGGCCCCTACGACCTCGTCGTCGATTCGGACGAGGCTCACCACCCAGAACTCGAGCTCTCCGCCGGCCGGTGCATAGGGAGCGAAGTCGACCATTCGGACCTGCCCCGCTGCCGAGGCGCGAAGATCTCGGATGGCCTGGCCAAGGGAGCTCTCGGCGAACGCTCCGGTCAGCGCATTCGTGCTGAAGTCGATCCGTTTGTCGGTCGAATACACGACCTCGCCGTCCTCGTCGATCAGGAGGAAGTCTTGAACTGGGGTTGGCTCGACAATGCCCACGATCGACGGGTGAATGATCGAGTGTGCGGATGAGTATGCCGATCCGTCACCGGGATCGACGAGAGCGGCGCGGTCCTCGTTGGGGTTCGCCGCCAGGTACCAATACTGCAGGTATTGCGTTCGCTCGGATGGAGGAACGCTCACCTCGCTGGCGACCTCGCTCGATCCCGGCAGGCCAACGGAAGAGGCCTCATCCGCGTAGAACGAGGCCAACTCGGCGCGCTGCTCGGCGGTCAGTGTCTCGGTGGTCTCGGCGTAGGCCATGGACAACTCGAGGATGGCTTCGCCAACGGTCCGATCCGTGGCATGGGTTGCGAGATCGGACACCAACCGGTCGAGGCTCCGCTCGATACTGGTCCCGCGGGCGGCGCCGAGGTCGAAGAGGAGGTCCTCTGCCTCTTGGGTGAGGAACTGGCGGGCGTGGAAGACGTTGAATCCTCCGATCACGATCAGAGAGACGATCGCAGCCAGAATCATGGCACGCGCCACGTCCGTGCGCGCCCGGCGACCGCCGGTCCTCTTCCGAACCTTCACCGATGTATCCGGTTGATCGACGGTCACGAGTCGCTCCCGTCGTCCGCGGCCGGCGCCCCATCCCCGTCCGGCAGCGATATCGAACGGGCGGTCACCTCGGCGTTGAGATCGGCCGTCGTCTCGGTTGGGTCGAGACGCCGTGCCCGTGAGTCACCGATGCGGTTGAAGGTCGCCGCAACGTCGGGGTGTCGGCTGGCCAATGCACCGACGGCCTCCGATTCCAAGGTGACGATCTCGCAGTCGGAGACCGCCACGAGGTCGTACCAGTGGCCTGAGCGACCAGTCGCCGTCAGTAGTCCGAAGACGTCACCGTCGTGGAGATCGACGAATCTCGTTGGGTCGTCCACGTTCACGATCCGAGCCTGGCCCTGCCAGATCACCCGGGCGTCCGAGTCGCCGCTTCCCCCGGCCACGATGACCTCGCCCTGTGCGTAGCGTTCGGTACGGCTCGCCGCTGCAGCCATGCGGAGGTCCGCCTCCGGGAGGTCCCGCAGCAGCGGGCTGCGCCGAATGCGCTCCAGCATTTCGTCCTCGGTCACCTCGGCGTCGGCGGCCTCCTGGATCGGATCGTGGTGGTACAGGTCGTAGGCCGGGCTCGGAAGGGGAACGTCCATCCGGTATGACTGATACCACACCAGCGAGCCGAAGTCCGAGAAGACCCGTGGTGCGATCGCATGATCCTCGATCCACAGATCGGCTTCATATCCCATGAGTGGGTCATCGATCTGGACGACGCGAATCCGCGGTGCGGGTTCGTCGAGGACGCCCGGTGTGCCGCGAGCGGCGGCCAGGAGCATCTGCTTCGCCGATGTGGGAGGGTTCGAATAGGCGACCTGTACGGGAACCACCACTCGATGCACCCGGTTCGGAAGGGCGAAGTTGATGATCGAACCGTCTGCGAGTGCGCTGTTCGGGATGATCCGGATGTTGCCGTTGCGATCCTGGATGCGGGACGTCCGCCAACTCACGTCGACGACCTGACCTTCGATGTCTCCGTACTTGATCCAGTCGCCGGGGCTGAACGGCCTGTCGCTCACCAGCAGGAGACCGGAGGCGAGGCTGCTGAGCGTCGGCTGGAGGGCAAGCGACACGACCAGCGACGTGACCCCCAGGGCGGCAAACAGACCGGTGAGGTCGACGTTCCAGATACTGGCGAAGATGAGCCAACCAGCCACGAGAAGGATCAGGATTCTCGGCAGCAGCAACAGCAGCTGCGGTATCCCGCGGGCTCCGGGAAGTCGCGATCGCTCTCGAGCTCCCTCGATGAGGTAATCGACCACCTGGAAGATCACCGCGACGACGGCGACAACGATCGCGGTCGATGTCGCACGAACGACGATACTGTCGGTCGCGATGTCGAACACGAGTACCAGGACCACCCAGAGGGTCACCAGACCCAGAACCCAGGTCCGGAGATTCGCCACCGGCCGGGTCAGTGGCGACGACCGCTGCCGGAGACGCTCCTCGGCCTCGCCCCCGGCGAGAATCAGTATGGGAAGCACCACGATCAAGATCGCGGCCCAGATCGCTACCGGATCGGCGAACAGCTGGCTCACGACGTCGCCTCCGCATCCGAGTCCGACGGATCGAACATCCAGGCGGTCTCGCCGGTCCGCGTGGCGACCTCGACTAGGTGGACGGCGTCGGGCAGCCGCGTCCTCGTGGTGGCGGCGATGTAGACCCTGCCCCCGGGAGCACTCGAGGCGAGGCGATCGGCTTCGTCCACGGGCGTGCCCCAGAGGTCGAACACCAGCTGCGAATCCCCGACCAGACCGGCGGTCACGGCCCCCGACGAGACCCCGCCAGAGGTGGTGATCTCGACGCCGGTCTCGTCCGCCAGCCGATCCATAGCCCGGATGCACTCGGCAACGAAGCGGGTCGATCGGGGAGCGTGATCGAGGTGGGGGGTCTCGAGGCCACATACGGCCTGGTATGAAGCACCGGTGAGCTTGACCCGCTCCAAGCCGTTGCGCTCTGCGATGCGGTCGGCGGTTTCAACGATCTGCATCAGAAGATCCCGGCCCTTCTCCGCCTCGCCGTCCTGGATGATCTCGTCGATGCCACGCAGCTTGACGACTGCGACGGTCGCCTGCGGGATCGTCTCGATGAATCGCCGCTCCCCGACCTGGACCTGGGCGACGGCGGAGGCGGGGAGCAGCGTTCGCAGGATGGCCGTCTTGGCGCGCAACGCCGCCAGTACGTGATCCTTTCGCTCTGACAGGTTCTCGGCCATCGCGTTCAAGCGGAATGCGAGGGCGCGAAACTCGGTCACCCCGGTTACGGGAATCGGGGTCAGGTCGCCATCGAGCCGGGTCGCCTGCAGCGCGGCTCCCATTCGCCGGAGCGGGGCAACCAGCGAACCGGCCCACGCCACGGTCACGAAGGTGAGTCCGACCATGAACACCACGGTCACGGTGAGGACCGAGGTGACGTAGTTGCTGAGCGGCTCCTCGGCTTCGGCGACCTGTTGCTCGACCATGAGCGCCCAACCGAAGGTGCCTTCGCCGACGGGTCGGTGAACCGAGAACACCTCCTCTCCAATGTAGTTGGTGACTTGGATCAGCCCGGTTTCGCCTTCGAGCCCGTTGCGCGTTGACTCGTTGTCGACCGGCTGGAATATGACGGTGGTTCCGAGGGCCTCCATGCGGTGACGATCGACGGAAGGGATCGTGCCCACTTCGTCGACCCGGGCGAGGTAGGCCTCTTGGTCCTCGATGAAGGCGCGAGAGTCGGACCGCATCGTGCGATCGGCTCCGACCAGGTATGCCTCGCCGGTGTCGCCGAAACGGCCCGCACGCCAATCCTGGGTCATGATCTCGGAAACCGGGTCGAGATCGATGGAGACGACGACCACGCCGACGAGTTCGTCGCCGTCGAAGATCGGGGCGGCGGTGAAGCTCGATGGATTGTCGAGGGCAGGGGTGTAGGTCGCCAGATCAGCCGTGAAGGTATCTCCGGCCCGACCATCGGTGAGTGCCCGCCGAGCCAGCGACGCCATGGTGGTTCCGCTGTGAGGTCCGGACACGATGTTCGTTCCAAATGCGACGTCCTTGTTCGTCGAGTAGACGACGGTCTTCGATTCGGCGTCGACGAGGAAGAGATCGACAAATCCGAAGCCGTCGACCTTGGCTCGGAGGTCGGGGTGGTAGATGCGGTGCGCAGCGGTCCAGGCGCTGTCGTCGTTGGGGTCACTGAGGAGGCTTCGCTCGTCGGGAGGGAACGGATTGTCGGCGATGTAGAGATTCTGGAGGTAGTAAGCCGCCCCGCTGGCTCGAGGGGACACACTCAACGGATCAACCGATTGTCCTCGGACCGCCGTCAGGGCCGGGACGAACTCTTCGAGGTAGAACACGGCCAGGTTCTCCCGCTCGGTCACCAATGTGGACGGATCGAGGGCCTCCAACTCCTGGTAACCGCTCGAGAACGCCTTGGTCGCGTCGATGGTCGCGTCGCTCCCGGCCAGGGATTGAGTCAGCCCGACCGAGTTGCCGAAGTAGGCGTCGATCTCTGCCGCCAAGGAGTTGGATCGAGCGTTGATGCGGCTCTCGATCAGGTCTTCGGCGCTGTCCCCGATGTTCGTAACCGACACCAGGACCGCGACCACGATGGATACGATCGACACCACGAGCACCGCGACGGCGAGGCGAGTCGCCAACGACGTCCGGTACGCCTTTCCCACCTTGGTTTCCGGCTGCCCAACGCCGGTCGCGTCTTCCATCCCGGGAGACCCTAGCGGAGCCCATAACCCCGACGATTGGCGGCTCGAGTTGGATCGGCCTCCTGCCCTACCGACCCAGGCTGTTTGACGTTCTGAAGGACCATGCTGGGCCCGGCTGCCACAATGGTCCGCCATGGATTCTCGATACCACGGGTTCACTCGGCCGGCGCTGCGGACGGCGTCATGACGGGAAGCGGTCCGTCCGGCGAGACCGGCATGAACCGGCAGTTCCGGCGGATCTTCTGGCGGCCTCCCCGGGCTCACGGGGAGGCCATCGAGGACCGATCGGTGAGTTTCCTCGAACTCTTCTACGACCTGGTTTACGTAGTGGTCATCGCCAGGGCAGCTCACACGCTCGCCGACGACGTGACCTGGCAGGGCGCCGGCGAGTTTGCCGTCATCTTCGGGTTGATCTGGGTCGCGTGGCTGAATGGAAGCCTCTACTACGAGGCCCATGGTCGCGAGGACGGCCGGACCCGAGTTTTCGTCTTCATTCAGATGATGCTGTTGGTCCTCCTTGCAGTGTTCACCGGAGACGCTGCCGGAGAAGGGGGCACAGGTTTCGCCGTCGTGTACACGGCGTACCTCGTGGTCCTGACCTGGCTCTGGTACACGGTGCGGCGTCAGGACTCCGAGGAGTACATGGCCATCACCGGGCGCTATCTGACCGGAATGGTGACGCTGATCGTGGTCATGGGCGTCAGCGCGTTTCTGCCCGACAGCCCACGGATGCTCGTTTGGGCCGGGCTGCTCGTCGCCTACATCGTGTCATCGATCTTGATCTTCAGCTCTGCCGACCCCGCCGCCACGGCCGGCATGCGGCCGACGGACTCGCTGGTGGAGCGTTTCGGTCTGTTTACGATCATCGTTCTCGGTGAGGTTGTAGTCGGTGTGGTCGATGGGTTGTCCGAGGTCGACCGTAACGTCTCAGCCGTCGCCACCGCCCTGTTCGGTTTGGCGATCGGCTTTGCGTTCTGGTGGACCTATTTTGACTTCGTGGGCCGGCGGTTGCCGAAGCCACTGGCGTGGGACATGGTTGGCTGGATGAACCTCCATCTTCCGGTGACCATGTCAATCGCTGCAACGGGCGCTGCGTTGGTGTCGCTCATCGAGCATTCCGGCGACGATCGAGCACCGAAGCCGACGGCGTGGCTCTTGACCGGCGCGGTTGCGCTCGGCCTGGTGGCGCTGGTCTTCCTGATGCGCCGGCTCGCGGACTATGACCGGGTTCCGGAACTGTATCGCCCGGTTTCCGCGGCCTTGGTCACTGGCGCGGTTGCCGTGCTTTTGGTGGGCTGGCTGCGTCCGACACCCTGGATACTGTCGCTAGCCGTGGTCGCGATTCTGTCGGCGGTATGGATCTTCTCCGTCGACCGGTGGTTGCGCCTCGATGACCCTGCAGCTGCCCTCCCGGAGGGCGCCTCGGAGCTGTAGCGGGCCGTTTTGGCGTTTCCGGCATTAGACCCTGACTCTCAGGCAGGCCCGGCGGGTCAGGCGCCCACGGCAGCGGAGAACATGCTGTCGGCAACGTCCGCCGGGAACTCCTCACCAAAGGCGATGAACGTCCCGACCACCGTGCAGGCTCCTTCACGATGTGCAACCAGGTCGATGGTCACAACGAGGTCGAAGCCTTCGACCGCGGCGCCCATGAGAACCCGGGTCCCGACCTCTGCTCCCTCCACCTCGAGTTCCTCAACGGTGACTTCGAACTCAAAACCTTCCGCATCCTGGGCAATCGCAGCCGTAACGATGTCGCTCATGCACTGGCGGCCCTCGTCGGTTCCGTAGATCTTGTCGATGACGCCGAACAGGTCTGCAGCGACCGCTTCGGACTCGAAGACCCGGGCCTCGACGATGGCGCTGGTCGAACCGATCGGCAACGCGCTGGGAGGAGCAGTCGCCCGCACTTCCTTGACGGCAACCGTCACCGGATCGAGATCGTCGAGGTCGAAGTCGTCGACTCCGAGGCACGGTGCGTAGGTGAAGTCGGCCTCGTCGAACGACTCGTCCTCCTGTTCTTCGACGGTCCACCCGTCTGGCGCTTCAGCGGCAAAGGCGGCGGTCTTGGCGTCCACGACGGCTTGAGCGTCTTCCGGCGTCGGGGTTGCTGCAGTCGTTGTGGTGGCCGCGGCGGTTGTCGTGGTCTCGGCGGCGGTTGTCGTCGTGGTGTCACCGGTGGTCGTGGTTGTTGGCGCTGTCGTCGTCGCTGAGTCGGAGGGCGGAGCTTCCGCGGTCGTGGTCGTCGATGTGTCGTCGCCGCCACACGCAGCCGCCAGAACGGCGAACGCTGCGATGAGCACGATGATGGTACGGCGCATGGGCAATCCCCCCGGTAGTTGAGGTCAACGAGGCTAACCGCTTCGGTTGCCGCACGGTGGTGGAATCACCTGTGGCGATTCCACCACCCGGCCTGGTCGAGCTTGGAGAAAGAACCCCAGCGCCAAACCGCACGGTGTAGGTTCAGACCACCAGCTTCGAGAGGGAGAAGCGTGCGAGTTGCGCTGAGACTGGGCTCGCCACCGCGATCGTGATGGTGATGGCTGCCGCACCCGCTGTGGCCCAAGTAGTAGCGGTCATCGATGTTTCCGAATGGGTACCGGACACCTGGGAAGACCGCAACGGTGACGGGGTGCCGGATCTGGGGCCACTCGAAGAGGGCATACCCGGCATCTGGGACGACCTCGAAGGCGCCGAGAACGAAGCCGAGTTTCTGGCAAGGGTGAAGACGATCGACCAGTTCGACACCGAGGACGAGGGCTTCGCCCTGATTGGACCATGTGGCGGCGTGGCCATCGCCTACAACGCCGAGGGTCTGTCCTTCGACGCAGTCATCGACTACGCGGACGACGACCCGCCGCTGGATGTCTACACCGGCGAGCAAGCGTTCACGTCCGGCAACCCCTTCACGTTCGACACCACCGGCACGGTTGCCTACTTCGGGTTCACGGTGGAGGAGGGTTCTGGCCTGTCGACCGAGGGCAACCTCCCCGACGTCGACTACGGCGAACCGGCCATTGCCTTCCACGACCATCAATGGACCCTCTACGTGGCCGAGGCGTCCGCCGACTTTGGCGGAGATCCCAACCAGCGTGACAAGAACCGCAACGCGGGTCTCCTCGAACTCGGGGAGGAACTGCCCTTCCCCTTCCGCGCCAAACTCAAAGCCAACGGGGCAATCATCGACTTGTGGGGACCGACCCGCCTGCCCGACTTCACAGCAGAGACGATCGACTCGATCGCAGCCGGACGGGCATATTGCTTCGGTGAAGGATGGGTGGAAGCGGTCGGGGATCAGTTCCCGCTGTTCACCGCTCCCGGGGCGCTGGCTGCGGCTCTGGCCGTTGCCGGATTCTCCGGGATCATTTTCAACGCACGCTCTGCGCAGAGCTGGAGGGCATGACCATGGCACAAGTGGTTACCAAGCGTCATCCGATCCGGGCCGCCCTTTGGCGCCTGCTCATCGGGCTGGGGCTCGTCATCTGGTTCACGTTCGCGCAGCCGGTGATCGGTCTCGACAACCCGCCTTCGGTACTTCTCAACTGGGGGGTGGTGATGGTCGGGGCGATGGTTCTTGCCGTTGTCCTTGCCTTGATCATCCCGGCGAAGAAGCCGAAGGGACCTCCCCCTGCAGCCATGACTACGGCTTCCTCGCCCGCGGCTGCTTCTGCCGACGCATCCACGAGCCCGCAAGCTGTGGAGCAGGCACCAGGCGACGCAGACGGCGGTTCACAGGACGAGGCAGAATCGCAGTAGCCCCGAGCTGCAATCGGATCGGATCTATCGGGAAACACCGATGAAACCGGCTGGTTTCCGGTAGTGCCGCGGCCGGAGCAAAGTGGGGGCGTAAGGCCCTAGTGAGCACCTTCCGGGGATGGTCTCTTAGGCCAGTCAACTGGGGATCGTAGGAGCGGCCGGGACCGAATGAAGACACTGAAGCCCGTGAAGGCCGGCGTCGGGCACCGGATCGCTGCCGGTTTCGTTGCGCTCGGCTTGGTGGCAGCCGCCTGCGGGAGCGGCGCGGCTGCGGCCCCGGCAGGAATCGTCAGGACGCCTCCGCCCGACGTGGGTTCCATCGTGCTCCCCGACGCTTCAGCGGCCAACGAGCCGTTTGCGATGAAGGCACAGCCGGGCGAATTGTTGCTGGTCTACTTCGGCTACACGTCGTGTCCCGACATATGCCCGACGACCCTGGCGGATCTCAGAGAGGCGCTACGCGACCTCGATGCGAATGCAAAGAGCATCGACGTTGCCATGATCACCATCGATCCGGATCGGGATGAGGGTGAGATCCTCGATCGTTACATCCACGCGTTCTTCGATCGAGCCCACGCCATACGAACGGAAGAGGATGGAGTACTGCGGGCAGCCGCAGATGCCTTTGGGGCAGGCTACGAGGTTGCCACGCAGGTGGATGGGGAGATTGAGGTCGCGCACACCGCGTTCCTATACGCGGTTGATTCATCCGGCCGGATCATTCTGCAATGGCCGTTTGGCACCCCACCGGAGGATCTACGGAACGATATGGAATACCTGTTCGAGGAAGGAGTGTGAACGTGAGACGTTCAATGGTGTTGTTTGCTGTGTTGACGGTGATGGTGGCCACTCTGGCGGCATGCGGAGACGATGGAGGCGTCGAGGTGGCCGACCCGTGGGCACGTGCATCTGCGCAGACGCAGGATGCCGGGGCGGTCTACATGACGATCAGCTCGAGTGAGGGCGACAACCTCGTCGGGGTTGCGGTGGACCCGAGTGTTGCGGCGAAGGCCGAACTCCACGAGACGACGATGGCGGAAGACGGCTTGATGAGCATGAGCCAGGTCACCGCGATTCCGGTTCCGACGGGTGGCGAGGTGAAGCTCGAACCGGGCGGATACCATGTCATGCTCATGAAGCTTGCTGAGCCCTTGGTAGATGGGAACGAGATCACGGTTACGTTGACGTTCGAGACGGCTGGGGATATGGAGGTAAAGGCCACCGTGGAAGAGAATCGATGACGGGAGGGCGTTTCCAGATCTTGATCTGGAGTATCGCCATTTCCCTGCTGCTGGTTGCGTGCGGGTCGGATGACTCGGGCGCGCTCGTGACAGACGAGCCTGATGCCAGTGCGGCCGACTACGCATACGTGATTCCGGACGGGACGGCAGCGCGAATCAGTTCCGGCGAGCCGGTGGAGATCCTTCCCGCCCAACTGGATGTGTCGGTGGGTGAAGTCATCCAGATCGTCAACGAAGACAAGGAAGGTCACTTCGTCGGGATCTTTTATGTGGGCGCCGGTGAGACCGTTACCCAGCGTTTCGCATCGGCAGGTGAGTTCATCGGCCAGTGCTCGGTCCACCCAAGTGGACAGCTCACGCTGACGGTCCATCAGTGAGCAGGATCGCGTGATCTAATCTGCGGTCAACACGGCGCGAACGTGCCGTCGTGGTGGGACTTTGGGCCCTAGTTGAACGGTCGGTTCCTCGCGTACCTTGGCCGAGTCCCGAGGAGGGGCTGATGGCTGGAATCCGTCGCATCAGGAAGCAACCTGGTTCTGGAGCAAGGGAATGATCACGGCACGTGATGAGGCAACCATGCCCGACGGCCTGGAAACCGCGAAACACACCACCCCACGGAGCGGGAACCCCCGCCTGCGGCTGGTGGCCGGCATCCTGATTGTTGCCCTGAGCACGATCGGAATCGTGATGCTGGGCCTGAGCGATTCGACCGGGAGTGCAGTGCAGGCGATAGTTGCCGATGAGTCTTCGAGTCTCGACTTCCTCCAACCCGTTGGTGGCGATGCGGGCGGCGGTCCCGCACGACTCCGATATGCGACGCCACAAGGCTCGGTCGCCATCTCCAACGGCGGGTCCGTTCCTCTCACCGATGATCTGCAATTGGAGGTCGCGGTGCGTCCGTACCCTCCCACGTCCTTCGATATCGAAGTCGACCTGCGACTGACAACGACCGACGGGGTCCCGGTCGACGACGCCGACATCCGCGCCTCGTGGGACATGGTGTTCATGTACCACGGGCCGTTTGAGACCAGATTCGACCCGATCGGAGACGGGTACTACACCGCCTCTTTCGATTTCTTCATGTTCGGACCATGGGAGCTGGTGACGCAGGTCAACGCTCTCTCTCATCAACCACCAGGCGAAACTGCTGTATCTGTCTACGTATGGCCGGAGTGACCACATGAACCCAACTGAACACGACCCCGCGGGCGGAGACGTCTCGTCGGTTGCCACCTTGCCGAGCCCGGATTCTGGCGCAGTTACGTCCGGTATGGACGAACGGATGGAGCGTGCGCGGCGCAAGTCTTCGCGCAAGCAGGTCATCATCTCAGCCGCGGTACTGGCCTTGCTGTCTGCCGCCTCGCTCATCCTGCTCCTGACGGTGACCGGAGGCGACGAGGTCGAAGCAGAAGACGTCGATGTCACTGTGCTTTCGCAGCGAGAGGTCAGCGATACGCTGCTGCGCCTTGGTCCTGGGACCGGTGAGATGGAGGTCGAATTCCTCTACTCACCGCAGTGGTATTTCTCGTGGTCCGGTCGTGCCGAGCCGGCGACGGACGGTTCGCCGACGCTGGCCTTCTTCCTCTTCGAGACCACCCACACCGTGGATCTGCCGAGTGCGTTGCCGAGCCTCGTCGTGACCACGGCCTCCGGTTCGTATGAGCCGAGCGAGATCATCGAGGTGAGTGACTCACCGCACCACCGCGTGTCGCAGGTGCTGTTCCCCGCGTCAACGGATGACGGGGCGTTGATCGTGGGTGAAGACGAGGCGCTCCCGGTGACCGCTTCGTGGCCCGATGGCACGGTCACCACCCTCGAGTGGGTGCAGCCGTTGCCGTTCGGGCTCGGGGTGCTCAATGCCGAGGAAGCCACCACTACCACCTTCCAGATGCCGGCGCTTTCCTTCGGGGCGATCGCCGCCATCTTCGGTGGAATGCTTGCCGCACTCACTCCTTGTCTCCTGTTGCTCGCCGCCTACTACACCGCTGTGTTGTCGAGCTCCGCGGCGGCCTCGGTCGACCAAGCCACCGCCGAGCGGCGACTGCTCATGACCGGGCTGTTCTTCGTAGCCGGCTTCACAGCCGTCTACACGGCAGGTGGGGTCATCGCGGGTTTCATCGGGGAATCCGTCACCCGGTTCGACGATATCGGGAGTTATGCCAGACCCGTCTCGATCATTGCCGGCGTGGTGGTGGTCATCATGGGGATTCGCATGGCGAGCCAGTCGCGAGTTCCGCTCGTCTGCAAGCTCCCCGGGTTCAATCGGCCGACCCAGACCGGTTGGGTGGGTTCGGCGATCATGGGCTCGACGTTCGCAGTTGGCTGTCTGTCCTGCTTCTCCGCAACCGTCTTGACGGCTCTGCTGCTGTACGCGGGCGCCACCGGGTCCCCATTGACGGGTGGCCTCGTGATGCTGATGTTCTCCGCAGGCGTTGGGGTCATGTTTCTGGTCGCCGCGTTTCTCGTGGCGCGGGCGGCACCGCTCCAGACCTGGATGGCAAAGGCCCAGCCTTCGATCGGGGCAGTCAGCGCCGTCATCATGATCTTCCTCGGAGTGCTCATGATCACCTACAAGTTCCACATCTTCACGGGTTACCTGTTCGAGCTGTGGAGCTGAGCCATGGCACGAACGGTTGAACCGCGCGAACTCGCCTACTTCACCCCGGAGCTGGACGGGACGCGATCCAGGCTGGTGTGGGCCACAGCCACACTGGTGCACGCCGAGAGCTACCACTCGGTCGGGGTCAAGGCGATCTGTGATCTCGCCGAGGTCCGTCGGGGCAGCTTCTACCACTACTTCGAGTCCAAAGAGGCCCTCATGCTCGAGACGCTCGAAGAGGTCTGGACCAACTTCGAGCAAGGTTTGGCTCCGTGTCGTGACGCCACGCTCACGCCACGGGAGCGCCTGGAGGCAGCCGTCGGATACCTCTACGAGATCCACGCTCATGACAAGCGCGTCTCGGGTCTGGTGCTGGGGTGTCCCTTCGGGAATCTCGCCGCGGAAACGACCACGCTGGATGAGGCAATTCGCCTCCGGCTGGTGAGGGTCTTCGAGGACTGGGCCCTGCTCCTCGAAGCGCCGATTGCCTCTGCACACGCGTGGGGTGAGATCGAACTCTGTGACTCGCCGCACGCCGCCGCTCGCCGGGTCCTTGCCGGCCTGCAGGGGCTCACGCTATTTGCGAAGGTGTGCAACGATCCTGATGTCATCGCAACCGGTGGCCGGGCGTTGATCGATCAACTCTGGGGATGTGAACATGACCACGCCGGGTGACAGCAGCACCGACGCTCCACAACCAGATGCCGTCCGTACAGAAGACCAGGAGGAGACCGAAGTGCCCGACACTCGAGCCGATGAGGCGACCCAGGCAGCAGGGATGGGGGCGGTGGAGCCTGAGGATGAGAGCCAGTCCCGCAGCGGGTGGTTGCTTCTGGCCGCAATCGCGGTCATCGCCATTCCCGTACTGATCGGCTACCTGTTCATGCGCAGCGACGACTCGCCTTCCTCCGAGGCCGTGGTGGGTGGCGCGACAACCGCAGACCAGGGCATGGGTGGCGGCGGCATGGGTGGCTCCGAGCCGGCAGCACCCGTTGATGTCGTGGTGCCCTTGCCGGAAGGGGTCGGCGAGTTCGCCGCGATCCAGGCCAACGACATCGTGATCGAAGCCGACCCTGCTGGAGGCGGCGCCGTCTTGCGAGTCAATACGACAGAAGAGGTGGCCTGTGCCGTTGCGTACGGGCCCACCGCCTCGTTGGGGCTGATCGCAACGGACACCGACATGGCAGGGGGCGGGCACACGGATCACCAGCCGTTGATGCGCGGCCTCGTGCCGGGTTCGACCTATTGGTATCAGGTTTCCGCCATCGCCGCGGATGGTCGGCTGTATCAGAGCGGAGTGATGACATTCGACTACGACGCGGATGCTGCCGGACCTCCTGCAGTGGAACCTCCTGCACCGAACGTTGCCAATATGGCTTCGGTTTCGGACGTGAGTTCCTCGTTCTCAGATGCGTACGGCGGAGGCAACGCCGTCGATGGTGATCTGTCGACCGAGTGGTCCAGCGCGGGAGATGGCGATGATGCCTATATCGTGCTCGATTTTGGTGAGGACATGCAGATCGAAGGTGTCGGGTTCCGCACCCGGTCGATGACGGACGGCACGTCGATCACGACGTCCTATTCGGTGACCATCGACGGGAAGACGTACGGTCCCTTCGATGCCGGCCCCGGCCTTTCGGTGGGGTTGCTCGATGCGCTGGGCGGCGTGGTCCGTTTCGATGTGGAGACGTCGACCGGTGGCAACACGGGAGCCATCGAGGTCGAGGTTTACGGGCAACCGGACATGTGACGTCTTGACCACCCACGATCACTTCGCCAGGAGATCGCAAGGCGCGTCCACGGGACGGGTACATCGCGGCGCGCGGCGTGCCGCGACGGTGGCGTCTCTGATGGTGGTGCTCGTCATGTTCGGGGCAGGGCCCGCGCTCGCCGACCCCGCCGCTCCTACCAACTATGAATCCACGGTGCTCGGCATGGATCCGCCAAGCAATGCGGCGGTAGTCAGGGTCACCGGAGGAGATGCCTTCCTAGAGGTGATCGTGGTGCCGGGGCACGAGTTCGTCGTTCCCGGGTACTTCGGAGAGCCCTACATCCGCATCGATGCCGACGGGACGGTGTGGGTCAACGAGGACTCTCCTGCCCACTATATAAACGATGATCGATATGGGACTACGACGGCACCCGAGGAAGCAGACGGCAGGGGTGCACCGCGGTGGGTCCGGGTTGGCGAGGGCGGCCGCTATGCGTGGCACGACCACCGGATCCATTGGATGAGCTACGACCGGCCTCCCACGGTCTCCGGTGAGAGCCGCCAAGTGGTGTTCCCGTGGAGCCTGCCGGTCGTGGTTGACGGCACCGAAACCAGGATCACAGGCGAACTGGCGTGGATTCCGTCGCGCAGCGTCGTGGCTCCTTTGCTGGCTGGAATGATCGCATTGTTGCCGTTGGTGGCCGCAGCCCGCTATCGCTCGTCTGCGATCGCGTTGCTCATCGTCGGTGCGGCGGCGCTGGCCGCGGTGGTCGCCGTTGCCCAGGCGAATGGCACTCCTGCCCCGGCTCGAGGCTTCCCCGTCATGATGGTGCTCCCCCTGGTCGCCCTGATTGCCGGTCTCTGGGCGATCGCGGGCAGAACGCCTGGTTCATTGTCTCCGACGCTGCTGACGCTCACCGCGGGTTTGGCGCTCGCTGCTTGGGCGCTGGCCACTGCAGAGGTGCTGTGGCTGCCGATTCTGCCTTCTGCGCTCCCTCGGCAGTTGGAGCGTTTCGCCGTGGCTTTCGTGTTCTGGGCGGGGGTCGGTGCAGTTGTCGCTGCAGCGGCGGAAAGCGCCCCGGGGCTGCGCAGGACGAAAACACCGTCCAGTAGCGCCGCATAGCGGCACTGTTGCCAGAATCCGGTACTTGTTCTCGCGAAATATGCCCTGCGCAGGCACTTGATCGGGCGTGGATATCGGGAACGGCCGATACTGAGGCCGTTCGACCCTATTCCCACCTCTGAGGCCTCTTTACGGTCTGCACATGACCTTGTGAAAGGTTTCGCAAGTGCTCGGGCGGCTCGGTCTGCTCGAAACGTCTGGCA
The DNA here is from genome assembly GCA_964397045.1 of uncultured Acidimicrobiaceae bacterium. Taxonomy (GTDB): domain Bacteria; phylum Actinomycetota; class Acidimicrobiia; order Spongiisociales; family UBA5794; genus CAYNHF01. Next base: position 66,396 of record CAYNHF010000053.1, read on the forward strand.
ACCGGAGGAGTGGGAGTAGATGAAACGTAAGCGACATACGAGCTGGTGGCTGGCGATCGCATTGGTAGTAGCCATGATCGCGACGGCCGCATGTGACGACAGCAGCGATGACGGCAGTTCATCCGAGGACACGGCCGCGGCTGATGCAGAGATTGCGGCCCTCGAGGAAGAGAATGCGGCCCTCCAGGAAGACCTGGCGGCGGCAGAATCCCAGGTGGCAACTCCGGCTGCGAGTACGCAGGTTGTGGTGGTGGGCGAATTGGCGCCTCCGACCGCAGAGGTGCAGGTACCGGGAGACGGCTGGGCAACCGAAGAATCAGTGCGCGGTGGCCTCCATCTCGTCGCCCAGTTCGACTCCAGCGGACCGGACGCGTGGGACATCGCGGCACACCCGCGCGTGTACTTCACGTCTGAGAGCTACGCCAGCAACTACTTCGAGGACACAGACGAGGGCAAGACCCTCGCCGAGGATCCCGACTTCAAGAACTTCGCGGGGTGGCACGTAGTTGATGCCTACACCAAGGAGGTCATCGCCTCGGCGTTGTACGAGTACCAGGGCAACATCACCCGTGGACCCCACGGCGTTGGTGTCTCTCCTGACGGCAAGTGGGGATATGTCGGCTGGTCGGAGACTCCAGAAGACGCTGAGCAACCGACATCTGAGTTCGCCGCAGGCACCCGTCTCAACTACATCGCCATCGTCAACATCCAGACGATGAAGATCGACAAGCTGCTCCAGCAGTTCAGCCACTACCAGGGAGAGATTCGGGGCCAGGCGATCCACCACATTCAGGCGTGGAGCGACCTCGAGGGCAACGACTATGTGATCTTGCAGTGGGGCTTCGGCGCCACCGGCGGACCGCACCACATCCTCGACCCGAACAACAACAACCAGGTGATCCGGTCGATCACCCGCCAGGACGTCAACCCGATGGGGCACCCCTTCACGACGCCGTCACCCGATGGCGAGTACGTGTATGTGTCGGTTGGTGCGAACCAGATTCGCTCGAATCACTCACCGGCAGCCGGTGTGGCCAAGGTGGCTGTGAAGACGGGTGAAGTCGATTACATCATGGGTACCGGGTGGCACCCGATCGGGATCACCCACACCCAGGATGGCAAGTACACCTATGTGGTCGATGGCCACAGCAGCCATCTGTACAAGATCGACAACGATGTCGACGGTGAAGGGACTGCCGAGGTAGTCGACGAGACCAGTGCCGGCATCGCCGGCCCGTACGGCATCTGTCTGAACTGGGACGAGACGGACGCCTGGATCGACGGCAAGGGTGAAGGCAGCCACAACGTCGGCAACTCGATGGGGATCGTCGACCTGGAGCGGTTCGCTGCTGCCCGCGACATGGGCAACATGCCGTTCCACCTCGGTGGCTCGGCCTCCAGCGTCGACCACTGTGCCCTGCATCCGGATCCCGAGGTCAATGAGATCTGGGTATCCAACATGAAGGGTTGGGAGACCATCGTCATCAATCTCGACTCCGTCACGGTGACGGACTACATCGCAACGCCCAACGGTGGCGACACCCACGGTATGGCATTCGTGTGGTACGACAGTGGTTGGGAGAGCGGTGAGCTCCAAGGCGACATGGGTGGACCGAAGGGCGCAGCCTTCCGGGCCGAGGTGCTCAGCCGCGCAGAGGCGGCAGCAGCAGCCGAAGGCTAAATCGGCGACCTACGTAACATAAGCGAACCACGTTGCCCCCGGCCCGGAACGGGCCGGGGGCAACCTGAATCACCAGGAGAAGGAAACCATGAGAACGGTGCGAGCAGCGCTGCCGGTGCTGGTCTTTGCGCTGGCGCTGACGGCAGCGGCATGCGGAGGAGATGACAGCAGCGACGAAGGTGAGACGGCGACGACTGCCGCCGCTCCAACAACGACTTCGACCGCTGCGCCCACAACGACCAAGGCACCAACGACGACCACCGCGGCTCCGACCACCACCGCGGGCGGCGGTGACACCACCACGGCACCCCCGGCTGCTGGCATCGAGTTGTTCATCGGAGCCGAAGACAGTGAGGGCTTCACGGTGGATCGGCTCGAAGCTCCTGTGAATACGGAGGTCACCGTCACGTTCAAGAACGAGGACGAGTCGAGCGGTGAGCCACATAACTGGCACCTCCGCACCGATACCGGCGACTATTTCACGCCGATCACGGTTGGTCCAGACACCAACTCGGTGACCTTCACGGTGGCCACCGCAGGGGAGTTCGACTACTTCTGTGACACTCACCTCACGGCCATGAAGGGAAAGTTCATCGCTACCCCGTAGCGGCAGCTCAATCCCTCGAAGACCTCAACCACCCGGGGCCAGACGCTCCGGGTGGTTGCGCGATCGGGACCACATCACAGGGACGAGCGCTCGAGAGGACTCCTCGGAGGTTCGCGACAGGAGCACCCGCCTCTCCGGGACACCCTGTGCGGGCACGCGGGGCGATACGCAGGTACGGCGGGCGCAGGTCACGGACCTCGAGGCCGCAGGTTCCAGGAGCGGGCCTGGAGAGAGCGGTGAGTGACTCCTGCAGTGCGCGACGACCCTGCGCTTCGGGCTCTGGTCGGTCTCAAGGACTCCGATGGGTCCCGGGGGTCGTGCAGACTCAGGGAGAGAGTGACCGGAGATAGAGGTACACGCCGTCAAGCTCGGCGCCGGTGAGTTTGATGTCCTCCATGTCGGGTACCCCGCCACCCATGGCACCGGAGATCGCGCCCTTGGAGGCGCCGATGATGTTCGGGCCGTCTTGGGTGCCCTGGGCATCGAACCCGTGACACGCGGCACACCCCTCGCCGCCCGCCGTCACGTCGAAGACGAGCTTTCCCAGAACGAGCAGTTCCTCGTCGACCTCATCCGGCGGTTGTGTCGTCGCAGTGGTATCGCCCGGTAGCGTGGTTCCGGTTGCGGGGGGAGCAGTGGTAGTCGTCACCCTGACGCCACCCCTCAGGAACGTAACGACGTCGTCGATCTGCCTGGCAGCGAGCACACGCTCGAATCGCGGCATGCCCTTGTAGCCGTCGCGGATGCGGCCGGTCAGCCACTCGTCTGTCTCGTCCATCGCAAAAGAGGTCGCAGAGATATCTGGAGCGACGTCTTCGATACCCATTCGGTCCAGCCCATGACACCGGGCGCACGCCATCGTGTAGAGCTGCTCACCGGAGAGGTCCTCGGCCGCCAGTGGTGTCTGCCAGAAAGGATTGGGTTCAGCATTCTCTTCGAGCGATCGCAGGTAGACGGCGATCGATTCGACCTCCTCCGACGTCATCGGACCGCCGTTGTCGATCGAGTACGCCACCATCTCGGTTCCCGGTACCCCGAGGCTGATCAGCTGCACGATCTGGTGGTCCTCGACCGACTCGAGGAAGTTCGAGGATCCCACGGCCGGTCCGAGTCCGCCTCGCCCCTCTGCCCCATGACATGACGCGCACTCCCCGTCGTACAGTTCCTCACCAGCGGCTGCGAGAAACCCGAGCTGGTCTTCGCGGGCTTCGGCTCGTTGGGCAGGCTCGTAGATGCGGTAGATCGGGAAGACCAGAAGGAGGAGCACCATGAGCACCAGGCCGACCCACATCCACTTGCTGGTGGACTCTTGAAGACTCGGTTGGTCAGAACGTTCGCTCATCACGCATGCCCCGAACAGCTGGGACCCTGGCGGGGCTCATCGATGGATTCCTCGCCGGGCGAGGCACCCTCGATGACGGCGCCCGTGTCCACGACGATGGTATCGCCGTCGGTGAGTACCGAGAATTGGTCCATACCCCGGGGAGCGGGCCCGGACCGAACCTCGCCTGCGCGGTTGAAGGTGGAGCCGTGGCAGGCGCATTCAAACTCCCTCGAGGACTCACACCAGGAGACCCGGCAGCCGAGGTGGGGGCAGCGCTGCCACAGTGCGATCACCTCGTCGTCGATCCGCGTCAGGTAAGTCTGCGCCGGCCGGACGTAGATCGGGATCTCGCTGACTTCCTCGTCGGTGACGGTCTTGACCTCCCCACCAAGGCCGGACGCCGGCACCGATCTCATGATGTCCCATGAAGTCCACAGACCGGCGAGACCGATCAGTGCGAGCCCTGCCTGCCAGCCGCGTCGTAGAAAGCCCCTGCGGTCAACGCCACCACTCATAACTCACCATGCCATTCTTCCCAGGGCCAGATCCATCCCCAGTTGGGGCCCCGGAATGCAAAACCGATCAGGGTCAGGACGACCCACAGGACCAGAAACGCGGTGAATGTCACGATCGCAACCTTGCGCATGCGCCACACGAGTGCCGGATTCCGGTCGAGGTAAGGCAGGGAGAACATCCCGATGACGATGGCCGTGGGGATGAGGATCCCGGCCACGGCGGGGTGGAAGCGTGCCAGCAATTCCTGGAGCGCTGCGAAGTACCACGGCGCCTTTTCCGGGTTCGGGGTTTCGAATGGATTGGCGATTTCCCGGAGCGGAGCGTCGAAGACCAGGGAGGTGATCAGCACCACGACGATGACCGCGAGGGCAACCACGGTATGGCGTACGATGAGGTGCGGGTACACCATGACGAGATCTTGCTCCTTGGGGTCCTTACGGTCTCCAACGGCAGGCTGACCCGGCACCACACCGAGCACCCGTCTACCTTGCTCGACTCTCGGGTCAGTCATCTGCAGCCACCTCGTCGCGGGCCGCTTCCAACTCTTCCCCGGCCTCGGCCAGTTCCTCTCTGGCCCCGTCGAGCATGCTGTCCTTGCGCCAGCGCCAGAGGTGGATCATGAGCAGGAACACGATCAGGCCGGGCAGCACTGCCACGTGCAGCACGTAGAACCGCAAGAGCGTCTCGGAGCCGACCTGGTCGCCGCCGATCAGGATCACCTTGATCTGGTTGCCGACGAACGGGACGAAATCTGCCATCGACGTGCCCACCGTGACGGCCCAGTACGCGAGCTGATCCCATGGGAGTAGGTATCCGGTGAACGACAGGAGGAGCGTGAGGAGCAGAAGCATCACACCGATCACCCAGTTGAACTCCCGGGGTGATTTGTAGGCACCGCGGTAGAAGACGCGTGCCATGTGGGCGGCCACCGCCAGCACCATGAAGTGGGCGGACCACCGATGGACATTCCGGATGAACTGCCCGAACGCCACGTCGGTCTGCAGCCGCTGGATGTCGCCGTAGGCGCTCACTGGTGACGGGACGTAGAAGAACATCAGATAGACCCCGGAAACGATGAGGGAGCCGAGCAGGACCGTCGAGATGACACCGAGGTACCAGCTGTAGCTGAAGTACAGCTCTTTGCGGCGGACCTTGACGGGGTAGATGTGGAGGAGGAAGTTGGACCAGTGGCCCGCTGCCTGATCTCGTTCGGTGACCCGGTCCGGGCTGCGGAATACCGACCTACCGACCGTTGTTTCGCGTACCTTCATGCCCCGACCACCGCATCAGCCAACTTGGGAAGCTGGAGCGACCCTACTCCCACCCAGGTGGACATCGAAAGCGCCTTCGTCGGGCAGCGCTCGATGCACAACGCGCACCGAATGCAACGTTCCTCATCCAGCAGCAGCGCGGTGCCCATCGCTTGCGGTTCGAAGCTGGCTTCCGGCACCATGGAGATGACGTCGACGGGACAGACGTCCACGCACAACCCGCATAGGACGCAAGCCTTCACGTCGAGTTGGATGTTGGCGAAGCAACGCAGGCAGCGGGCGGCTTCGCACCGTGCCTGCTGTTCGGTGAAGCCTATCTCGACCTCGGCGAGGCCCGTCCGTCTTTCGGTCGGCAGTGCAGGCACGTCGACCCGCTCGACCCTGTCGTAGAGATCGTTCAGCCTGTGAAACTGGTCCAGCTCAACGAGTTGTCCCTGCTGCTGGGCAGTTTCGTCGCCGCCAAACGCTCGATGGATGTCTGCCGCCACCCTGCGACCGTCTGCGATGGCTTCGATCAGGGTGCGAGGCCCGTGGGCGGCATCACCACCCGACCACACCTTGTCGAGCGAGGTTCGCAGCGAGTCTGGATCGACCCCGATTGTCCTTTGCGGCGTGGTGGCCGGCCCGTCTGTACCAAGCGCCTCGGTATCCACTGCCTGGCCGATGGCAAGAATGACGGTGTCTGCGTCGAAACCGGTGACGTTGGAGGTATCGAACTGCGGAGCGAACCGTCCGCTTTCGTCGAAGACCGATGTCACGCCGATGGTCTCCAGTCCGACCACTTTGCCGGCTTCAGTGAGGATACGGCTGGGCCCCCGGCGATGGATGAAGGTGATGTCCTCTTCGCGGGCCTCCTCCAGTTCGAATGGAGAGGCCGGCATCTCCTCCTCGGATTCGAGCGAGATGACGGTGACGTTGGTTGCCCCCTCGCGGTGGGCGGTCCGGGCCGCGTCCAGCGCGGCGGTCATCGCGTGATCATCTGGAATATCCGCGGCGCCGGTGGAGGCCTCAACGTAGTCCGCCCTTCGTAGCGCGGTGCGGGCGGCATCCATGGCAACGTCACCACCGCCGATGACGACCACCTTGTCACCAACGTCCACGTGGTACCCCTGGTTCACGTTGATGAGGAACTCGATGGCACGTAGCACTCCGTCTGCCTCGTAGCCTTCGATGTCGAGGCCTCTGCCCAGCGATGCGCCGATGGCGACGAACACCGCGTCATGCCGGGTCCGCAGCTCATCGAGGCTGATGTCCTCACCGAGCCTCGTGTCGAGTTGCACTTCCACTCCGAGGTCGACGATCGCGTCGAGTTCTGCCTGCAGCAAGTCGCGATCCAGCCGATACTCCGGGATACCGAGCTTCATCATTCCGCCGAGTTGCTGGGTCGCCTCGTACACCGTCACCTGATAGCCGAGGCGGCGCAGGTCGTGCGCGCAGCTCATACCTGCCGGACCACCGCCCACGACCCCGATGCTCTGCGGCTGTTCTGGGCCCCGCGGTGCGGCGACTTCTCGCCATGTCTCGCTGTCGACTTCCGGGCCGTATTTTCCGGTGACGAAACGCTTCAAGGCCCGGATTGCCACCGGGGAGTCGATGGTCCCCCGCCTGCAGGCGTCCTCGCAGGGTGCGGCGCACACCCGCCCACAGGCAGAAGCGAACGGGTTCGGGAGCCGGGCAGTGAGGTATGCAGTCAGATCATCGCCGTCTGCGATCGCCGCGACGTACGCACCGGCGTTGGTGTGCACCGGACAGGCGGCCAAACAGGGGATGTTGCGGTCGTAGTACGTAAGGCCATTGGACGGAGCCACTAAATCACGCCTCGATCCTGCAGCCTGCGGAGCAGGTACATTCCGCCGAACAGTCCTGCACCCCACACGATGAGAACGAGTGAGTCGCGCACCCACGACGCGGCGTCTGCCACGACGCCGAGGGTGATCACGCGATCCGGTAATACTGCGGTAGCGAAGATGAAATAGAGGACGATGAGCAAACCCTTGCCCATGGCGCTGCCCCAACTCATCGCAGCCTCCCCGCGGTTCCCACGACGCGAGGGTGAGTCTGCGAATCACCGGCCTCGCGCCATCGCGATCTCGTGTCTGGATTATGGTCGAAGGGGTCGGAATCGCGCATTCGATACGTAGGGCCGAATGGCTCTACGGCCGGCGGTCGCCGACTCACGCAGGCGGCTCGAAGACGACCACGGTGCCGGTGAACTCAGGGTGGAGGACGTCCTCGACCACGAACCTGCCGGTGTTGAGCGGGTAGAACGTCATCAATTCGGTTCGGCCTGCCTGGGCATAGCCATGGACTTCGTTCTTGAGTGGCTTGATGCCCGCTCTCGATTCTTCCCGAAACGGAACGAAAGACGGATTCAGGTGATGCAGCACGTGCTCGAGGTCGTCGACCTGGTCGGTGATGCCGAGACGGGCGAGTTCAGCCTCGTCGAGCGACTCCACCTCTGCCTCGTCGACCTCTGGCACCAGGAACCAGCGCATGTCGGCAGGAACGAGGCGAGCCACGCGGAAGTGGTGTTCCGCCTTCCCTCGGTTGCGCAGCACCAAGCGGATGTGACGCCCGGCGGGGAGGAAGATGGTCTCCGGTTCAAAGCCTTCATCCGTGAGCACGACGTTGACGGTGATCTCGCCGCCGTCATAGTCCGGAGTCACCGTGACCGATTCTTCCGGCGCGTCTGCGGACGTACCGTCTGTAGCGGAGTCGTCTGACCCGGAGCATGCGGCGGCGACGAATGCGAATGCCGCCAAAACGATGAACCAGCTTCTGGCTGCTCGTTTCGCGTGTCTCACTGATCGATCCTCTGTGTTGCTCCCGTCACCGGCTCCGGCCGTTGAGGGGGCTCTCGTCGTTGTGGAGACCATACCCGGAACCACGTTTTCGGTCATAGGGTCTAATGGCAGGGGCGGACTCGTTCCTCCATCGTCGCCCGCGACAGCGGGAATGTGGTGTATGAAAGGAGCTATGCCTCTACGCCGAATGGCCCAGGTGGGCGTGACCTTGGACTCTGTGAAACGGTGCTCGCGGGCAACATCCTGATCGGGAGACTATGACGACGATTCTCGAATCCAGGACTCTGGCCCCGGCAGTCAAGTACCTCCGGGTCGAGGCTCCCAAGATCGCCAGGCGCTACCGACCCGGCCAGTTTGTGATCGTGCGCGCCACGTCAGAAGGTGAGCGCATCCCTTTGACGATCAGTGACGGAGACGACGGGTGGATTGCGCTCATCGTGCAGGCTGTCGGCCGGACTACGGGTCTGCTCTGCCTCCTCGAGGCTGGTGATGAGTTGCAGGATCTCGTTGGACCTCTCGGCATGCCGTCCGAGATCGAGCACTTCGGCACGGTGGTCGTCATCGGCGGCGGAGTGGGTTCCGCGATTGCCTATCCGACGGCTCGGGCGTTGGTGGCGGCGGACAACCGCGTGGTTACGATCCTCGGTGGTCGCACCCGCCAACACATCATCCTCGAAGACGAAATGCGCGCCTGGGTCGATGAGGTGCACGTCACCACAGACGACGGTTCACATGGCACACCCGGGTTTGTCACAGACGTGCTGGCGCCGATGGTGACAGGATCGGACGTTCCGGACCGGGTACTCGCCATTGGACCGATCCCGATGATGCGGGCCGTCGCCGAAATCACCCGGCCCCTGGCCATTCCAACGATCGTGAGCCTGAATCCGATCATGGTCGATGGCACGGGGATGTGCGGCGGCTGCAGAGTGCGGGTAGCCGGTCAGACCCGATTTGCGTGCGTCGACGGTCCTGAGTTCGATGCCCATCTGGTCGATTTCGACATCCTGGCGCGTCGCAACCGCTCGTACGCGGAGTTCGAAACGGCCAGGAAGGACGAACTCGTTCGGCTCACGGGCATCGAGCTGGGTGGCGGCTGATGACGGAACGGACTCGCAGGGAGCGAATGCGGCTTCCCCGGCAGAAGCCTGCTGAGCAGGATGCTGCCGTCCGGTCCGGAACCTTCACCGAGGTCAACCTGGGTTTTACTCCGCAGCAGGCGATGCTCGAGGCGGAACGGTGCATCGAGTGCAAACGGGCTCCATGCGTGGCGGGCTGCCCGGTCGGGATTCAGATCCACGAATTCGTTCCCAGGGTCGCCGCGGGAGATTTCTCAGCAGCCGCGGCCATCATCGAGCGAGACAACCTGCTGCCCGCGATCTGCGGACGGGTGTGTCCGCAGGAAACCCAATGCGAGGGGGTGTGTGTACTCGCCCGCAAGTACACCCCAGTGGCGATCGGCAATCTGGAGCGGTTCGTCGCGGACTGGCAGCACACCCAGCCGCAGGCAACGGCCCAGTCGCGGACTGCCCAGACGGGCAAGCGGGTCGCGGTGGTGGGCAGTGGCCCCGCCGGGCTGGCGTGTGCGGCGGATCTGGCTCGCCTCGGGCATGGAGTGACGGTCTTCGAAGCGCTGCATGAGCTCGGCGGGGTGCTCTCGTACGGGATACCGGACTATCGACTGCCGCGTGAGGTGCTCCAGCGTGAGCTCGATGGGCTGGCGAGCCGGGGCGTGTCGTTCGTGACCAACGCCGTCGTCGGCATGACAGATACGGTTGATCAGTTGCTCGAAGAGGAGGGCTTTGATGCCGTCTTCCTCGGAGTGGGTGCCGGGCTGCCGAGGTTCCTCGGGATCGAAGGCGAGGACCTCGTCGGCGTCTACAGCGCCAACGAGTTTCTCACCAGAGTCAACTTGATGCAAGCCCATCGCAGCAACGCCGAGACACCCGTGTTCGATGTAGTGGGGCAGCGGGTGGCCGTCTTCGGTGGCGGCAATACCGCCATGGACGCCGTCCGTACCGGGCTCAGGTTGGGGGCTGCCGAATCGATCGTCATGTACCGGCGGACCGAATCAGAGATGCCGGCGCGGCGCGAGGAGATCGAGCATGCCCATCAAGAGGGAGTGCGGTTCCAGACGTTGGTCACACCGGTCGAACTGCTGGGAGAAGACGGGGGCCGCTTGACGGCAGTGCGCCTGCAGCGGATGGAGCTGGGCGAGCCAGGTCCTGATGGGCGACCGAGACCGGTGCCGATCCCGGGCAGTGAGTTCGAGGAGGAGGTGTCGGTGGTGATCATCGCGGTGGGCAACAGCCCGAACCCGTTGATCGGCAAGACCACTCCGGACATCGCACATGATCGGCGAGGCACCATTGTGGTGGATCCGGGATCCGGAAGAACCACCAAACTTGGTGTGTTCGCCGGCGGCGACATCGCCACCGGAGGCGCCACCGTGATTCTTGCGATGGGAGCAGGGAGAAGCGCTGCGAACGCGATCGACGAGTACCTGCGCAGCGGTACCTGGGAGCCGCCTGACGTCGGATCCCCCCGAGGCGCTCCAGAACCGACATGAACGCCGCAGCCAGCTCTCCTGCCCCACCGGAGTCCGTCGTAGCGACCCGCTACTGGCATGAGCTTGCAGACGGACGTATCCAATGCGACCTGTGCCCTCGCGCCTGCAAGCTGAAGGAGGGCAAACGAGGGCTCTGTTTCGTTCGGGCCCGCGACGAGAACCAGATCGTGCTGACGACCTACGGTCGGGCGAGTGGATTCTGTGTCGATCCAATCGAGAAGAAGCCGCTGAACCATTTCCTGCCGGGTACGGCCGTGCTCTCCTTCGGGACCGCGGGCTGCAATCTGGCTTGCCGTTTCTGCCAGAACTGGGATATTTCGAAGTCGCGCGAATACGACACGCTTGCCGATAGTGCTTGGCCAGAGCAGATCGCGGCTCGGGCAGTGGACCTGGGCTGCAGGAGCGTCGCATTCACCTACAACGACCCCGTCATCTTCCACGAGTACGCAGTCGACGTGAGCAGGTCATGTCGCGCGGCGGACGTAAAGACGGTTGCCGTCACCGCCGGCTACGTCATGCCGGAACCGCGCGCCGAGTTCTACCAGCACATCGATGCAGCCAATGTCGACCTGAAGGGCTTCACAGAAGACTTCTACCGAAGAACCTGCCTCGGCCGACTCGAACCCGTACTCGAGACATTGGAGTACCTCTACCACGAGACCGGGGTGTGGCTCGAGATCACGACGCTGCTGATCCCCGGCATGAACGACAGTTCAGGGGAGCTCGACCAACTCACTGCCTGGGTCGCAGATCGGCTTGCCCCGGACGTGCCGCTTCACTTCACGGCGTTCCATCCGGATTTCAAGCTGCTTGATCGTCGCCCCACACCGCCGGAGACGCTCGTGCGAGCGCGGCGCATCGGCATCGAGAATGGCCTGCGCTTTGTCTATACCGGGAACGTGCACGATTTGGCAGGCCAAAGCACCTTTTGCCACGGCTGTGGACGGCTGGTGATCGAGCGAGACTGGTACCAGCTGGGCCGGTGGGGGCTCGACGATGATGGCAGATGCCTGGAGTGTGGGGAACCCTGTCCGGGGGTCTTCGACGCCGCGGGCCCAGGGAGCTGGGGACGTCGGCGTGAGCTGGTCCGCTTCACGCCCGGCCGGAGTCAGCAGACCGGGCCGATCACGAACGCGCCGTAGCCGACGACCCGTTCCCGTCCGCCCACGGTGTCCGCGGAGTTCCGCATGTCGAGCAATCGGCAACCCCAGCTCAGCCGCTGCGCAACGAGCAGTGCAGCCTGGATCGCCGTGCAGCCACAAGCGTCACTCGAGCGGAGCGCTTCAGGATGCAGGGTGGTGATCAGGTCTCCGGTTCGGCTGTCCCTGCGCTGCGCAGTGGTGGAGTCGAGAAAGTGGGAGAGGTCCGAGCTGATCACGGCAGAGACTGCCGGAACCTCGAGCAGGTCACCCAGTACATCCGCCACATCCTCCGGTTCGGTTGTTCCGGTCACGAGTGGTACCACCGAGATGTCGCCTTCCGTCACCTGGAGGAAGGGAAGCTGCACCTCGAGGCTGTGCTCTCGTGCGTGGGCGGCATCATCCGAGCCGACTATCGCGTGCGCCGCGGCTACGCCGGAGAGCTCGGCGTCTACCGCTAGCTGTCCCAGCGGTGTTTCCAATGCACGAGCGGTGACGGTGGCCAGTCCGTGAAAGCCCACGAAGTGCGATGGGCCCAGCAGAAGGACCCTGGGGGCCGAGGCGAGGCGTTTGGCGAGTGCTTGGTACGCATGTGCGGCGACCGGGCCTGAGTAGACATAGCCGGCATGGGGAGCGATAACCATCCGTGGCTCGAGATCGAGATCCCGACGCGGAGTCGCCGCGAGCAGGGTTTCGACGTTGGTCCGTAGTCCGACTGGATCGGACGGGTAGAAGGTGCCGGCAACCGCGGCGGGTCGAACCAAATCCATGTGGATCACGGTATCGGTTGAGCGCGGTGCCGGGCAGCCCTCCTTCGTCCCGTCTCGAATGGTCTTGTGCCCCTAGTGAGGTTGGAGGTGACCGTTGATGATGGGGCCACCCGGACTACAGAACGAGCACCAGGCAGGAGGTCAAACGATATGGCACGTAAGAGCCTCGTATGGGTCGACGTCGGGATGGCCGTGGCCATCGGTGGCTTCATCGCGATCGTCGTCTTCTTCCGCACTGAAGACGTCTTCGTTCCGCTCATGGCCGGCTACATGGCGGCAATCGTCATCTGGGCTGTTGTTGCTGAGCGAGCCGCGATGAGGGCCGAGGCGACGCCGGCAGTCACTAGTGCCCGCACCGCTACGCCGAAGGCACCACTGCCGCACTGACGAGTGACCACTGGGTGACTGTGATTGCCGGCAGGACTGGGGACGAAGTTTCCAAGATCGCGGGGGCCTCGACATCGGCTGGGACAAAAGTGGGGACACGGCCCCGCTCCGCTAGTCGATGATCATGAAGGCAAGCGGGACGACAACGAGGAGACCCAGGAACAGCCCGGCCGCGAAACCGGCCAGCAGATACTTCCGGTTGGAAGAGGCAGTCTCGGCAGTCTTCTGATCTTGATCGGTCGTCATGATGGTGTCACATCATACCGATTGCTGGGTGGCGCGTCGGGATGGCCGCCGTCCATTTCGCGGGATTCTGCTGGTGAGAGATAACATGCCGCGAGATGACCGACTCGAATCTTCCCACATCGTCCGACCCGCGATGGGATGGCTTCGCTCTTGGAGCCGCAGTGGGGGCGACTACGACGCTGCTGCTCTTCGCCCTCGTGCTCGTCGTTGGCTGGGACCAGCTCACGGATGCGGCGGCAGATGATTCTGGTGCCGTCGCCAGCGCTCCTTCCACAAGTCTGGCCGTCATTGCTCCTCCTCAGGGAGCTGAGCTTGCTCAGGTCGCCGGCTGTATCGCCTGCCACAGCGTGGACGGCGGCGAACTCATCGGACCGACGTGGCTCGGCACCGCGGGCTCTGAGCGACCAATCGAGGGTGGCGGCTCGGTGCTGGCCGATCGCGCCTATCTCCGCGAGTCGATTGTCGACCCCGGCGCCGTCATCGTTGCGGGATTCCCGGACGTGATGGTGAAGACGTTTGCCGACATATTGTCCGATGCGGAAATCGATGCGCTGATCGACTACATCGAGTCGCTCGGCTGAGTCCCGAACACCCCTCAGGGCTGGAAGATCACCACGTTCACATAGCCTGCGTTCAATGCCAACAGGGTTGCGTCTGTGATCAAACCGCCTGTCTCGACCTTTGTCGCCACCTGGGTCTCCTCTCCCCGGTCGTTTCGGGACCAACCGTAGACCGGGCGAACGACGACCCGCCGTGGACGCACTGGATCGGGGCGTGTCCCTCTACTCCCCGAGGAGCGCCGCGGCTTCGGCGTGCGTCGGCGTGGCGCGTGCTCCCGGCTGGCTGATGGTCAGCGCCGCAACCGCGTTGCCCCAGCGCAGCGCCTCGGTCACCGATGCACTCTGCATCCGGCCGGCGATGAACCCGGCGTTGAACGCGTCCCCGGCGCCGAGGGTGTTCACCACAGGAACATCGAACCCCGGTGTCGCCACCACCCCCGCTACCGAAGACGCCACCGCACCATCAGCGCCGAGCCGGGCGATCACCAGTCGCCGGCTGCCGGCAAGCGATGTCGCAGCCTCGACCGGATCGTCGATTCCTGCCAGTGTCGCGATCTCGTCGGAGGCGGCTCCCATCACGATGTCTGACCTCTCGACGGCTGACTCCACCACCGCCCGAAACCCACCATCCCATCCCCAGTTCTCGAGTCGCAGGTTCAGATCGAACGAAACCGGGATTGCTCTGGCTCTGGCCTCGTCCATGGCGGCCAACAGCGCCTCCCGCGACGGTGACACCCGCAGGCAGATGCCCGACACATGCAGCCAGGATGCGCCTTCGACCGCCGCCACCGCCCTTTCGGGTGGCAACGCGCCTTGAGCTCCTCCGCTTGGGGGCCACACGTAGATCAGGCGGTCACCGTCCGGCTGTACGACCGCAATCACCGTCACCGTTGGCGCCTCGCTGGTGTGTTGCACCGCAGTCGTGTCGACCCCGGCTTCCGTCAGGCTGTCGACGGCGAATCTGCCGTACAGGTCGTCGCCTACCGCGCCCACAAACGCACAGTTCACGCCAAGTCGTGAAAGGGCGGCAGCGGTGTTGGCTGCGGTGCCTCCTCCGAATAGGAGGGGGTCGGGGTTGGCGTGGTCGCCAGCCCCGATTGCGTCCGGCAGACGGATCTCGAGATCGACGTTGACGTCGCCCACCACGAGGACCGTCACGGGAGTGCCACGTCCCTCGCGGCAGCCACGAACCGTTGTACCGCATCGAGGTCCTTGCGGAACCCACCCGTCGCGAGCGGCCGGTTGGTGTGAGTGAGCGAATCAACTCCCCAAGGCTGGACCAACGAAATCGCGTCCGCAACGTTGTCCGGTGACAATCCGCCGGCCAGGATCACGGGCACCCCGACCGCGGCAACGATGGCGGCGCTCACCTCCCAATCGTGGATGGCTCCGGCTGCACCCACCCCCGGAATGGCGGGGTCGACGGAATCGAGGAGAAGGAAGTCGACCGCGGTCTCGTAGGACCGGGCGACTTCGATGGACTCTGGTCCCGTGACGGCAATGGCCTGCATCACAGCCACGTCTGGTAGGCGCTTCCGCAGCTCGGTGACGGCCGTGGCTCCAAGAACCCCCGGGGGACCGCACAGGTGGAGAATCTCCGGCTGAACGGTGCGCACCATCTCTTCGATGACGGTGAGGTCAGTCTCGATGCTGAGTGCCACCGAAGTGGCAACCCTCCGCATCGCCGCACAGATGTCGGCGGCGACGGCGGGGTCGACTTCGCCCGGTAAGCCGCGGTTTGCCGGCGTTACGCCGATGTGATCGACGCCGAGCCCTGCAACGCGCTCGGCTTCGGCGACCGCTTGCATGGTGTAGATCTGGATTCGCATCTGTCCCCAATCCGGAACGATGCTACCGACGCTAACCCGCGAGCCTCATCCGGCGGCCGGACTCGTTACCGAAGCGCGACGCACGACCGCAACGATGAACTTCACGGTCTCGACCACCATCCCGATCGTGATGCCGATCATCATGAGGATCAGGATCGCCCTCGTCAGCGTTTCCCATCCGGATTCGTAGGCCGTGAAGTCGAACGGGAAGACCTGGAACACGCGCACCGTCACGAACAGTGAAATGCCGGCCAGAACGGCCTGGGTGAGCGACTTGAACCAGTCAACGTCGAAGGCCATGTAGACGAGATTGACCACCATCGATGCGATGAGTGAGAAGCTGACAAGGGGCAGTACGTCGTTCCACGCCTCCGTGAGCCATGGGAACCAGTCCCATTCGAGGAGGTTGTTGGCCACGAACAGCATCAGGCCGTTTACTGCAATGGCGATGCCGTATCCGACACGTTTGCCGGCACTCGAGTGATGCCGTTTCGCAACCGTCGTTCCGGGGGTGGTGGGTGGGGCAGTGCCGGGGCTTTCCTGGGTCATGCCCCGACCGTGGCACGTTCCCTCTCACCCAGTCCAGAGTCCAACGTCACGACCTGGGAGCCAGGTTATTGACGCGCGTCCTGACGATGTCGGGAGCCCCGCCGGGTACCCTCGCTGCCGACACGACGGAGGCAGCACCTACATGGAACCGGGACCAATCGAGCAATCCAGGGACATCACCATCACGCGCAACCAGTGGCGGTTCGTCGACTTCATGGCGGACGTCCTCGTATACACGACCGTCCTCAACCTCTTCGTCGAGTACAACGATGCGATCATCATCGACTCGTTCACCATCTCGATCTTCACCGCAGTGCTGCTCAAGTTGCTGCTCGACGTGCTCGTCGGCTTCGAACACCGGGTACGAGCCTGGTTCAAGGCACGCGAAGGCACGTTCTATCGCATTGCGGGGCCGGTCACCGTCTTCGCCATCCTCTTCACGTCGAAGTTACTCATCCTCGAGATCGTGAACATCGTGTTCGGCGATCACGTCGAACTCGGCCACTTCCTCGATGTGGTCGTACTCATCATCACGATGATGGTGGCGCGGCGGCTGGTGGGCGTGATCTACTCGCGCCTTGGTGCACCGCGGGAGGCCTAGCCTCGAGGGAGCCGGCATCAGCTGCGTCAGCCTGCCGCGTTAGGCCCTGCGCGCTTGCGGCTCATCAGCATCGTGAGGCTCACGACCAGAACCCAGAGCGGGAACCCAATGCCGACCGGCTGGATGACGAGCGGAACGATGAACAGAATCAACCCGGTGAGATATCCGAAGTAGGCCAGCCACTTGGGAAGCACGCCGCTCCGCAGGATGAGGGTTGACGTGGTGAACACGAACACCGCTTGGATCCGCGGCCCTGCGACGAGCAGCAGTGCCCCCGACACCCCGCCGATGAGGGTGGCGGCGCCCCGATCCATGGCAGCACCGTCGAATAGTTGATACGCCACGGCAGCCGATGCGAGGGTCACTGCGGCCATCAGCCAGGTCACTATGTACAGAATCGCCGAACCGAAGAAGACGGTCCCGAAGAACCTGTCCTCCCGGTCGCCGAGCCGCCTGCGGATGACCGCGACGAACCAGAGGAACGCGATCGCAGACACGGATGCGAGGTTCAGGCCGAGCAGGGAAGCTGCCTGGCGGTTGGAGTCGTCGAACCACGCTACGAGCTCCTCGTTGGAAAGCACGGCCTTCGGGAAACGACGCAGCAAGGACAGTGCGAGCACCGTGAGCACCGCGTATGCCACGCCCGCGACCGCCGCGGACTCGGCTGATCGGACCCGCTGTCGAAGCGCCTCTCCTGCCATTACCCCATGTTGGCATCTTCTGCGGTACCGACGTTCACTCGGTTTTGCATGGAAGGGCAGATTGTCTATTCTAGTGGACAGATTGTCAAACCCGGCATGCTTGCACCGACGGACCGAGAGGTGGACATGAACGACGTGATCATTGCCGACGGACTCAGCAAGTCATTCGGCGACCAGACCGCAGTCGACAATCTGAGCTTCGCGGTTGCCCGCGGTAGCGTGCTCGGCTTGCTCGGACCGAACGGCGCCGGCAAGACCACCACGATCAACATGCTCACCACGCTGCTGCCCATCGACTCCGGTCTGGCTTCAGTGGCGGGATTCGACGTCGCTACCCAGCCGTTCCTGGTTCGCCAAGTGGTGGGGTTGGCTTCACAGACGGCTGCGGTGGACGAGAAGCTCACCGCACGGGAGAACTTGCGGTTGTTCGGTCGCCTCTACCGAATGCCGGCTTCGGTCGCAGACGCGCGAGCCGACCAACTCGTCGAGCGCTTCGACATGACCGACTTCGCCGATCGGGTGGCGGAGACGTACTCAGGCGGAGAGCGGCGCCGGCTCGATGTTGTTGCCAGCCTGATTGCCGATCCCCCTGCGTTGTTTCTCGACGAGCCGACGACCGGGCTCGACCCTAGGTCCCGAACCGAGTTGTGGAAGGCCATCCGTGAGCTGGCGGACGATGGCGCCGCCATCGTGCTCACCACCCAGTACCTCGAAGAGGCGGACAGGCTGGCAGACGAGATCGTCATCATCGACGAAGGTGCGGCCGTCGCCACGGGTTCCGCGTCGCAGCTCAAGGACGATCTTGAACGGGACGTCCTCGAGGTTCATCTGGAGACGAACTCCGATGCCGCTACGGCGTCGTCGCTGATGGGGTCCGATGTGGAACAGCGCAGCACCGCCGGCCGCACCGTGCTCACAGCGCCGGTGCCCGGAGGGGCGCGGTCCAGCCTCGACACCTTGCGGCGGCTCGATGCTGCCGGGGTCGAGCTGGTCGACTTTGCACTCCGTCGCCCAACGCTCGACGAGGTCTTCCTGACGCTGACCCGTCAGCATCGAGATAGCGCGGAGGAGGTAGGACGATGAATCTGCGAGCCCCGGTTGTCGAGGAACCAACCTTCGGCATGAAAGTGCGGTGGGCCCTGGCGGACAGCTACACCTTGGCGAAGCGGGACCTGACTCGCAGCAGGCGCGATGCCGAGATGACCTCCTTCGCCGTCATGATGGGCGTGTTCTTCCTGTTGCTTTTCAACTACGTGTTCGGGGGTGTCATCGGGGCGGGGTCTGGCGTCGACTACACGCAGTTCCTCGTCCCCGGGGTCATGGTGATCACGGCGTTGACCGGCTCGCTGATGACGGGTACCGGCATTGCGGTGGACCTTGCCGAGGGGGTCGATCGTCGCTTCCGGTCGTTGCCGATGAGCCGGGTCGCCGTGGTGGCAGGGCGGACCACCAGCGATGCGTTCCGCAACGCGGTATCAGTGTTGTTCGTGGTGGCACTCGGCTACGTGCTTGGCTTCCGGTTCGCGTCGCTCGGCGCTGCGGTGGTCTCGATGCTCCTGGTCGTTGGTCTCGGCTACTCGTTTTCGTGGATCAGCGCGTCGATCGGAGTCAAGTTGCGCGACCCCGAGACGGTGAACATGGCGAGCATGTTCTGGCTGTTTCCGCTGATGTTCGCCAGCACGGTGTTCACGCCGGCCGATGCGATGCCGGGATGGCTGCAGGCCTTCGCGGAGAACCAGCCGCTGTCTGTGGTGTCCGACGCGGTGCGAGCCATCAGCATCGGTGAGTCGGCGGGTACCGACACCCTGCTGTCTGTGCTCTGGATCGCAGGCCTATTGCTGGTGTTCGTGCCCCTCAGCACGTCGCTTTACAACAAGGCGGCATGACGATGCTTGATGACCAAACCACGTCTGCTGAGGAGCGGATCGTTGCCGCCGCACTCACGTTGATCGAGGAGCGGGGATTGGCCGCGGTGACGATTTCGGCTGTGGCTAGGAGCGCAGGTGTCACCAGACAGACCGTGTACAACCATTTCGAGGGCATCGATGCCATCGTCCTTGCCATGCTGAACAGGCAGGACAAGATGGGCTCGTCACACGTCGGAGTGCTACTCGACACGGCGCCGACGCCCATCGAGAAGATCGAGCTATACGTTCGCCACGCGATTGCGACGCAGGAGATGATGGGGAGTGCGGACGCACTCCGGTCTTCTCTCGGTCCCGAGTCGCGCAGGCAACTCGACCAGCATCGATCGGTCGCCGCCGAAGTACTCACCGCGATCATTGCAGACGGAGTCGGCGACGGCAGTTTCCAGCAAGATCTCGATCCCGTGGTTGCGGCAACTCTCGCCTCGGGCGTGCTCTCTGCGGCGAGTGGTCTCACCGGCTCGCGGTCGCCATCGGAGGTGGCCACGAGGACGACGGTCGCGGTGCTACGGATGCTCGGCGCACGACCCGTCTGAAGAGGGCCGGTCCGCTTCCTCCCTGCCCCCTGGTGCACGGCTTCCAAACGACCCGGATCGGCAGCCGGTTCCGCCCCAACCGGTTTGCTGCCCGGAAGCGGTGGGTCATCTCGAACCCTTCCCCACGTAGCCCGCGAGGAGAGATCGCAGCATCGCAGCGCCCTTCGTGCCGTTTTCGGCTAGCGCTCAACCGTGCTGCGTTCTAGATTGACCGGACAGAGACGGAGCCCGAGCGAAGACTCCGTTGGGTACGCGAGCGGGAGGGCCGAGAACGTTATGTGTTGTTTCTTCACCACACTGGTGCTTATCGGACCCCGCGCTGCGATTCTCGTCTGGTGGCTGATTCAGCCGGCGCGGTGGGAGGCTGCCTTCTCGAGCTTCTGGTGGGCGTTTTTCGGCTTCATCTTTGCGCCGTGGACCACGCTGATGTGGGCGGCCACGGCCGTGGGCGGGATTACGGGCTTCGACTACGTTCTCGTCGGATTCGGGATTCTCGTTGATGTGATGTCCTGGACCTCCGGAGCGTGGAGCGGCCGCGAGTACTACGCCGAGGTATAGGACCTCGTAGTTCAGGGTGAGGATTGCGGAGATGACGGCCAACGAGGGAGATGGAGGCGTGACATGACTGATCGGTCGGCGGAGAGCTACTCGCAACCGGCCGGTGGCGAGCCTCCCGCCGACGCGGGTGACGCGCAGCCGCAAGAGACGGTGGTCACCTACAAGATCGCCACCCGTTCCATCTGGCAAGTGATCGGCGCGGTCGTCCTGACCATCATCGCCTTCGAGATTTTCGACCGAGCGCGGGATCTGGTGGTGATGCTCATCATCTCCTTCTTCTTCAGCCTCGCCCTCACCCCCCTAGTCGAGCGGATCCACAGGAAGCGCGGGTGGAAGCGCGGCGCTGCGGTAGGGGTGGTGTACGCCCTGGCCGCCTTGTTCATCATCGTGATGGTGGTCTTCCTGATCCCGATGATCGTCCAGGTGGCCCAGACTATCGGCGACAACTGGTCCACCTGGATGGACAACCTCAACGGCTGGGCGCAGGACACGTTCGGGGTGAGTCTCGACGACGTGCGGGACGCGAGCGCAGCCGGCGAAGATGCCTCCGCCGCCGCGGAGGACTGGGCCGGTAAGGCCCTCGGAGGCTTCCTCGGCGCGCTTTCGACCGGCATCGGACTGATCTTCAGCGTCATGACGATCGCGCTCTTCACCTTCTACTTCACCGCCGACCACCAGCGGATCCAGCGGATGATTCTCTCCGTCTTCCCGGAGAGGCACCAGATGCGGCTTGGCTGGACGTGGGATCAGGCGGTGGAGCAGACCGGCGGCTACTTCTACTCGCGGATGATCCTGATGGTGATCAACGGTCTGGGGTTCTTCTTCACGATGGTCCTGGTCGGGCTGCCATGGTTGATCGCTCTGCCGTTAGCGATATTTGCCGGATTCGTCTCCGAGTTCATCCCTGCCGTTGGTACCTACATCGGTGGGGCGGTTCCGGTGCTCATGGCTCTGGCACTTCAGGGGTTCGCTCAGGGACTGGTTGTGCTCGGCTACGTGCTGATCTACCAGCAGATCGAGAACTATTACTTGAGTCCGAGGATCAGTGCGGAGACGATGACCCTCAACGGAGGAGTGGCGTTTGGGGCGGCGCTTGCCGGCGGGGCCATCGGCGGGCCGATGGGTGCGTTCATGGCGCTCCCGGTTGCGGCCCTGATCACGTCGTTCATTTCGCACTACGGTCGGTCGTACGACGTGGTCTACCACTCGATCTACGAGGATCCGAGCGAGCTTGACGAGGACGGCGGTGGCGATGAGACGACGTCGGCAGCGGCCGGGTCTTCTGGTGACGACACCCAAGCGGCAGATGACGCGGGATCGCAGCCACCTGCTTCCGACGCGTAGCGTCGGTCGGCGGCGGCTTGCTAGGCGGGGGGTGCCTTGGCTGCTCTGGTGATCTTCATGGCGCTGAGCATGGTCGGCTACGCCATGGTCTCGAAGCGTCTGGCTACCACCTCGATTACCGGACCGATGGTGTTCGTTGCCCTCGGGCTCGTGGCCGCATGGACCTCAGCGATCGACGTGAATGCCGAGAATGTGGTCACCGTGGTCGATGTCGTGCTCCAAGCGACTCTGATTCTGGTGCTGTTCACCGATGCGGCGGCCCTTCACTTCTCGTCGTGGCGCAAGGACGCGGAGCTTCCGGGGAGGCTGCTGGGGATCGGGTTGCCACTAACCATTGCGCTCGGAGCACTGATCGCGGCTGTGTTGTTCACTGATCTCAGTATCTGGGAGGCTGCGATTATCGGGGCGATCATCGCACCGACGGACGCGGCACTCGGCCAGGCTGTGATCTCGAACCCCCGTGTTCCCCGGCGAATCCGCCAGGCGCTCGATATCGAGTCCGGGCTCAACGATGGTGTCAGCCT
This sequence comes from uncultured Acidimicrobiaceae bacterium, assembly GCA_964397045.1. Classification (GTDB taxonomy): domain Bacteria; phylum Actinomycetota; class Acidimicrobiia; order Spongiisociales; family UBA5794; genus CAYNHF01. Next base: position 88,837 of record CAYNHF010000053.1, read on the forward strand.
GCCGTTCGTGTTGATCTTCATCGGCTTGGCTGAGGAGAGCGAGGGCACTGGTGCCGTTCTGACGTTCGTCCGCGAGATCGGGGTCGCCGTCGCGGTCGGCGTTGTGGTCGGCTTCATCGGCGGCTGGTTGGTGGTGAAGGCATCACAAGCCGAGTGGATGGGACACGCTTGGGGCAGCATCGCGGTGGTGGCGATCGCCGTGACTGCATTCGTGGTCGCCGATGTTTCCGGCGGAAGTGGCTTCATCGCCACGTTTGTTGCCGGCCTGGCCTACGGGAACGCAACCCGGGATCGGATCCGGCGGACCGAGGCTCTTGCGGCCCATCTGGGGCTCGCCATGGTGCAGGTCAGTTTTCTCTTGTTCGGCGTGCTGGTCCTGGAGCCTGCGTTGGGCAGCCTCAGCTGGCAAGTCGTATTGATGGCTGTCCTGGCTTTGACCGTGGTCCGCATGGGACCAGTTGCCTTCTCCATGATCGGGGTCAATATGCGCCCGGCCACAGTTCTCTACATGGGCTGGTTTGGCCCGCGCGGGCTGGCCACCATCGTCTTTGCCGCGCTCGTCATCACGGAGGCAGATCTGCCGGGGACCGGCACGATCACCACAGTGGCGGCTGTTACGGTTGGGCTCAGCGTGTTGCTGCACGGAGTGACGGCCTACCCCGGCTCCCAGCTCTACGCCGATTGGTATGCCGCACACGACGACCCGTCGCAACTGGCTGAGTCGAAGCCGGTGCACAGGAAGCTCTCCCGGTCGCGGGCCGACCATTTTCTGCCGACCGAGCCAGCCGGTGCCCCCACGTCGTCGCCACCGGACACACCGACCTGACGCGTCCGCGAGTTGGCCTCAGCCCAGGTTGGGGGCCGCCTGCTTCTTCCTCTGTTCGTGCCGCCAGTACAGCAAGGTCCCGATCCCGATGAACACCTGCGGAAAGTAGGTGAGGGCCCTCCAGATCAGGACCGCGGCCAACGCATCACCGTTGGCCATCCCAAACGCGGTAAGCGCCCCGGTCATGATGGCGTCTGTGGTGCCGAGGCCACCAGGCGGGATCGGGATGAACGTGGCGATCCGGCCAAAGGCGAAAGCGGCAAAGGCCCCGGCGAGGCCAATCTCGCCCGTCCCTCCCTGGATTCCCAGGATGGCGATGAAGAACACGGAAAACTGGGTCAACTGTTGCAGCAGGTTGGCGCCGGTGATCAGTCCCCACCGTTTCGAGACGACCTCGACGATCGAGTTGCGAAAGTCGACCAGCCCCTGGTCGAAGCTGACGTCGACCTCCTTGTTGATGAGGCCCGCGGCCCAGGCTACCGCACGGTCCGACCACGCTCCGAGCTTTCGGGCGTTGTCTTCACTCTTGAGGATGAGCGCAAAAAGGACCACGCCCACCACGATCGCGATGACGCCGACCACGGCGATCACGGCTGCCATCGCGTTGAGTTCTCCGACCACTGCCAGCGCCACCAGGCCGAGTACCGGGAGTGCCAGGGTGATGAACGTATTCCACACACTGGTGATGCCGATGGTTGCGGTTGCCGGGGCCGGACCGTATCCATAGCTGCCGAGCATCCCGAACTGGACTCCCAGCCCAATGGCGCCTCCCATCGGAATGACGTTGCTGATCATGAAGGAGGTCTGCCGGATGACGAAGGCAGGCCGAAACTTCAGGCCTGGAAGGGCCGCCTGGTAGGGCAACTCGTAGACGAGGATCACGACGATCGTCGCGACTACCAGCGCAACGAGAGCTCCGGTAGACATGGTCTGGATGGCGGCCCAGGCTTCGTCGTAGTCGGCGAACTGTGGAAAGACTACCGCGAACACAAACACCACTACCACCAGCGTCACAATCGTGCCGATGATTTGTTGCTTGCCGAAGCCGGACTTCTGTGGCTTCTCTTGCGCAGGAGCCGATTCCGGCTCGTCTGGCTGGGCCGCCTTATCCGCCTGCGTTGCTTCGGGTGGAGGCGTGGTGTCGTCCGGGGTTACCGGCTCGTCTGTGCTCACGGTTGCCCTTCGATCAACGTACCGCTAACCCTTGACCCAGGCCCAGGCATCATCGACGTCCTCGAAGTACTTGGCCTCACGGGCGTAGTAGGGAGCCGCAAACTTGGTGAGGTGCTTCTCCCACGACGCGTTCCCGACCAGTGCCATGCGCTCGATGCTCTCGTGGAATTGCTTGCCAAACCCGAAGTCAGAGCCCCAAGCCTCGAGCTTTTCCCACTTGAAGTTCGTCAGGTCCATCAGCAGCCGAACCGTTCCGTACTGCTTCACCGCGGCTTCGACGGCGGGGGTGAGCGTTGCATAGTCCTCTTTGGTGATGTCTCCGACGGCTCGAAAGCCGAGCACGTTGGCTTTGCTCTGATCCATGGTCTCGATCACGTTCGATGTCCCTCCTGCTTCAGTAGTTGCGCAATCTTATTGGATGTCGCCCGGGGCGTCACCCGGTGTGATTTCGATGGCGGCTTCGTCCGGATCGATCGGGGCCCGGTTCGGGATGAAACCGGGGCGCTTGGTGCGTTCGATCGCTACCCCCTGGTCCTTGGCTTGCTGCTTGGCATTCTTGATCCGTTCACCACGCGCGACTTCGAGCTTGAGTAACGTCTCTGCGACCGCTTGCTTCTGATCATCGGTGACCGCGGCGAGCTGATAGGCGGCATGAACGAAGTCCGCGGTGTCTGCCCGGTAGTCGTGGCCGAAGGACTTGAATTGACCGGGCACCACCACCATGGCATTCATCGCGTCGACCATGATTTGTACGAAGGTGATGATCGGCACCCAGTCCATGGTCTCGGCCACACCGCGGCCGCGTGCTGTGCCGGCCAGCCACGGCGGGCGCTTGACCGCCCAGCGGAAGGACATCTGAGCGATCGGGTCGTTGTCGTGGTCGACGATGACGGCCCGCAGTCTGTCCTGCTGCTCCTCTGTGAGTTCCTGGTATTGCCCGAAGTTGTCGAACGCTTCGACGGTGCCGGGCGGCACGAGGTCGCCAGAGCCCTGTCGCATCCCGGTCTTTGACCACTTGGCCAGGCCGACGAGCCCGAACCACAGAGCCCGATCTATCCCGTAGTGATCGAAACCTTCGATGCCTTGATGCATCACCACGTCGGAGGACGACCAGGATCCGAGACTCTCCCCAAACACCAGCACCTTGGGTCGCTTGTCCTCCGGCATCCCGTCGAGGCGCTTCTTCACCCCCCACAGGAGGCCGCGGAACTGGGTAGCTCCAAGCTTGACCTTCTGCACCTCCAGGAACGACGGGCCTCTGCCGTATTGGATGCACGCCGTGGCGATGTCGCCCCTGGCGTACAGCTCTGCGGCTTCGATCATGGTCTGGTCGACCCAGCCGGTACCGGTGGGAGAAACCAGCAAGAGATACGACCGATCGAAGGCACCGAGCCGTTCGAGCTCGTCGAGCATCATCTCCGACCGTCCCGATGGATACAGCGGGTCACTGTTGACACCGACGAAAGCACGGATCGGATGCGCAATGGCCGGTTCGCCGAGCGTTGATTCGATGAGGTCGGGGGTTACGACGTCGGTGACGAAACGCCTTCCCTGCAGGCCGAGCTCGTCGAATGGGGAGGCGCTGTTCGGTCCGGCCGACACGTAGGGACTGTCTGGTGGAGTCGAGTAGGCCGGTTCTATTTCCTCGTTCTTCCGGGCGATGAAGGAGACGCCTGCGTAGTAAAGCGCCGTGCCCCCGGCCGCCCAGACCGCGGCATTGGCGGTTCTTCCGATCAGCGCGTGCGCACGATCCTCTCCGAAGAAGCGGACGAAACTGCCGCGCGAGGCCAAGAAGCCTCGGCCGATGCCGCGACCGACGGTGGCAGCCGCGAAGCCGATGCCGAGGGATGCCCCGAGCGTTGCCGGTTTGTCGTCGGCGGTCCAGCGCTGGATTATGCCCTCGCGGGTAGCCAGGAGGTCCTTCGAGTAGTACAACGCCGCGGCGAGGCCGGCGGTCCCCGTAATGATTGGCCGCAATCCAGACTTCGACGGCACTCGGTTACGCAATTCCATGCCGCCCTCGTAGACCGCTCCTCCGACGGCCCCGACAGCAGCGAGTCTGCCTGCGGTACGCAGTGATGCCTTGGCGGTGGACTCGTCTTCGGTCTCCGGGATCCGGCTTACGGCAAGTCCGGCTGCAGCGACAACGGCCCGAGCCCCGATGCGGAGCGCGAAAGGCGCCTCTCCCGGCACAAAGCGCCGGATCGTGGCGTCCACTCCTGACCCGACGGCTTCGGCGGCGAGGATCGAGATGCCTGCCGCCATTCCCTGATGCATGGCGGCGCGCGGCATCAGCGAGGGCCCGAAGCTGGCAAAAAGCGCTCGAGTCTTCAAGGGCGCGGCCGGTCCGCTCAGGAGCGGGTTGAAGCGATCCGTGACGCGGCCCGCTACGTTGATCACGGCTTCTTTTCGAGCCATTCGAGCCTCCTTGGCTTGCTTCGGTAGCTGCTTTGGAAACTGGTGATAGGAGGGTACCGGGTCACGTCGGGGCCCTGGTCGTCGCCAGCTTCATCTCGTCCCGGCGGTCGAGATGGCGTGCCTCAGGGTCGGAGGCACGCTCATCGCTCGATCCGTTCGGCGATTGAGTTCAGTCGGATCGATGTCATTGTGCATAAGAGAATCCACAGCCGACGCTAGGCCGTTGAGATGAGTTCGGCTAGGCGGATTCGGCACGGTTCTCGCCTGGCGCCCATGCACCTGCTTCGCCTGGATGGTGTCCTCGCCCATGCGCTCCACCCCTCGCGAGCGTTTCAGGAGTTGCGGAACCTTGGATCACTACGAGGAGAAGAGAAGAAGAAGAAGGGGGGAAAGATCGGTGCCGCCATTGGCTAGCGGTGCCCGGCAGGTGGGCGTAGATTGAATCTAGGTTCCGACGCAGGAGACGCGCAGGTCCAAGGGGATGTGACGTGTCGACGGACAGGGTTTGGAGGACTGTGATGGCTGATGAGCTCATGACCTATGGGCTGGACGAACCGTTCCCGGGCAAGCTAGGGAAGACAATCGATGACTCCACCGAAGCATGGCCGATGCCAATCCAGGCGCCGGACGGCGCCCCGAATGTGCTGTTCTATGTGCTCGACGACGTCGGCTTCGGGCAGTTGTCGCCCTACGGCGGCCTGGTTGAGGCGCCGAACCTACAGCGAGTGGCGGATGCCGGCGTTACATACACCAACTTTCACACCACCGGCCTGTGTTCACCAACTCGGACCTGCATCATCACCGGGCGCAATCATCATTCGAACGCGATGGGATCGATCAGCGAATGGTCGACCGGATACCCGGGGTACGACGGCCGCATGTTGCCCCACCATGGCTTCATCTCCGAGATCCTCACCGAGGAGGGATACAACACCTTCGGCCTGGGCAAGTGGCACCTCAGCGTGTCGACCGAAGAGACCATGGCCGGCCCGTTCGACACATGGCCGATGCGGCGCGGTTTTGACCGCTACTACGGCTTCCTGCCGGGTGAAACTGACCAGTGGTACCCGGATCTGGTCTACGACAACCACTTCGTGAGTCCGCCGGCGGGTCCCGAGGACGGGTATCACCTGTCCAAGGACCTTGCAGACAAGGCGCTCGAGTTCATCGGTGATGCCCACATGATTTCGCCGGACAAGCCTTTCTTCATGTACTTTTGCCCGGGTGCCGGCCATGCTCCGCACCACATCTTCAAGGAGGAAGCGGACAAGTACAAAGGTAAGTTCGACATGGGGTGGGACCAATACCGCGAGGTTGTGTTCGCCAGCCAGAAGAAGCTGGGCATGTTCCCCGAGGACACCGTGATCTCACCGCGCGACCCGGACGTCCCTGAGTGGGATTCGCTGTCGGACGACGAGAAGAAGCTGTACACCCGGATGATGGAGGTGTTTGCCGGCTTCGTCAGCTACACCGACGAGCAGTTCGGTCGGATCCTCGACTTCCTCGAGTCACTCGGTGAACTCGATAACACGCTGATCCTGTTCATCTCCGACAACGGCGCCAGCCCCGAAGGCGGCGCGGTGGGAAGTCTCAACGAGTACGACTTCTTCAACTTCAAGCCGGAGGACCTGGAGAACAACCTCAAGCACATCGACGAGTTGGGAACTCCGAACTCCTACAACCACTACGCCTGGGGCTGGGCGCACGCCGGAAACACCCCCTTCCGCCGCTGGAAGAAAGAGACGTTCCGCGGCGCCACGACCGATCCGTTCATCATCTCGTGGCCCGCCAAATTCACGGCCAAGGGTGAGATGCGGCACCAGTACGGGCACGCCATCGACATGGTGCCGACGGTGCTCGATCTGCTCGGGATCGACCCACCCGATTCGATCAAGGGGGTCAAGCAGTCGCCACACGAAGGGGTCAGTCTCAAGTCGACGATCGACGATGCGCACGCCAAGCAGGAGCACACGGTGCAGTATTTCGAGATGTTCGGCTGCCGTTCCATCTACAAGGACGGCTGGCGGGCCGAATGCGGCTGGCCCGGCCCCGACTACGCGACGGGGAAGCAGCGTGGACACGAGGTGGGCGACCCGATCCACGCCCGGGACCTCGAGGATCTCGAGAAGACATGGCAGCTGTTCAATCTGAAGGATGATCCCGCCGAGAGCAACGACGTGGCCGCCGAGCACCCGGAGCGGCTCAGAGAGCTGATCGATCTGTGGTGGGAGGAGGCCGAGAAGTACAACGTGCTGCCGCTGCAAGGCACCATGGGACAACGGTTCGACTATCCACGCCCGATGCCGGGTGGAGCGACAGACAAGCACGTGCTCTTCCCGGGTGCGCCGGTTCCTTCCGTCGTGCAGCCGGCGGTGTACAACCGTTCGCACACGATCACTGCCGAGATCAGCGTCCCCAAGGGTGGCGCCGAGGGTGTGATCTATGCGTCAGGGGCCCACACCGGCGGCTACACCCTGTTCGTCAAGGACGGCAAGCTGCATTTCGCCTACAACTACCTGGCCCGCAAGACGTTCCGGATAGATGCAGAGGAGAAGCTGCCGGAGGGTGACCTCACGATCCTCTATGAGTTCGAGGTCACGGGCAGGGCCGAACCCCGCAAGGGCAACGGCGCACCTGGTACCGGAACGCTGTACGTCAACGGGAAGAAGGCGGGCTCGGTCGACATGGACGTCACCGTGCCGTTCCTCTTCAGCATCGAGGGCATCAGCGTCGGTCACGACTACGGAGACAGCGTGGACCACGCCAACTACAAGCCGACCTTCCCGTTCACCGGGACGGTCAAGCGAGTCACCTTCGACCTCTCGGGCGACGCCATCAAGGATGCCGAAGCAGAGACCCGCAGGGCAATGTCGAAGCAGTAGAAGATCCGAAAGCGGAAGTCAGAACGCGACCGAAGACGGGCCTGACTCGACGACGAGGGCAGGAGCCCCACGTGTCCCTCGGCTGACGCTGGTCGGCCATGGCGTTTGGAAGGGTTCGAGAGAGAGATGGCCAAGGAATTCAAAGGCACGATCGAGACCGATGTTCGCAATTCCACCGAGGACTGGGGGGCGTACACGCAGGCAAGTCCTCCAAAGGGTGCACCGAACGTGGTGGTGCTCCTGTGGGATGACACGGGTATCGCGACATGGGACTTCTACGGCGGACGCGTGAAGATGCCGAACATGCAGCGGATTGCGGACCAGGGACTCCGGTACACCCAGTTCCATACAACGGCGCTGTGCTCACCAGCGCGAGCTTCTCTCATGACCGGACGGAATCCGCCTTCCGTGGGCATGAACACGATCTCGGAAGCCACGATGGGGTTCCCCGGCCTCAGCGGTCACATTCCTCACGAGGCTGCCATGATGTCCGAGGTTCTGCAGGAGCGGGAGTGGAGTACGTTCACGGCGGGCAAGTGGCACCTGACGCCGCCCGACGAGATGAACATGGCTGCCACCAAGGACCACTGGCCCAGCCAGCGTGGGTTCGACCGCAACTACAGTTTCCTCGGTGGAGAGACGAACCAGTGGTACCCGGATCTGGTACGCGACAACCAGTCGATCGATCAGCCGTATCCGCCCGAAGAGGGGTATCACCTGAGCAAGGATTTGGTTGATCAGGCCATCTCCATGATCTCCGACTCCAAGCAGGTGACACCGGACAAACCGTTCTTCCTGTATCTGACGCCGGGCGCGGGTCACGCTCCTCATCACGTACCGAAGGAGTGGGCCGACGAGTACCAGGGTGCCTTCGATGACGGGTATGAGGAGTACGCCGAAGAGACATTCGAGCGTATGAAGACGATGGGCATCATTCCGGAGTCCACCACTCTGGCACCAATGAACACGATGGTCGATGCCACCAATTCGGAAGGCACGCCGTGGCCGGAAACCGATCACGTGCTGCCTTGGGACACACTTGACGACGAGTCGAAGAAGTTCTTCAGACGCATGGCAGAGGTGTTTGCCGGCTTCGAGTCGTACACCGACCACGAGATCGGTCGCCTCCTCGACTTCATTGAAGACCTCGGTGAGTGGGACAACACGATCTTCATCGTCACTTCTGACAACGGCGCCTCCGGAGAAGGATCCCCGGTTGGATCGGTGAACGAGAGCCTGTTCTTCAACGGTATCCCCGACACCATCGAAAACAACATGAAGTACTACGACGTGCTGGGCAGCATCGATACGTACAACCACTATCCCACCGGGTGGGCGCAGGCGTTCTGTGCCCCGTACAAGATGTACAAACGGTATGTGTGGAACGGTGGAATCTGTGATCCTCTCATCATCTCGTGGCCGGAGAAGATCAAGGCAGGCGGTGGGCTTCGCCATCAGTACAGCCACGTATCGGACATCGCGCCGACCCTCTACGAGATGCTCGGCATCGAGTTCCCGGAAAACGGTGAAGAGCTATCCGCAGATGCCGCTCGAGGGACAGAGCCTGGCGTACACGTTCGATGACGCCGATGCCAAGACTGTGAAGAAGAACCAGTTCTACGGCCTGCTCGGCACCCGTGCCATCTACAAAGACGGATGGAAGGCAAACACCGTGCATCCGGCGACCGGCGGATGGGACGATTTCAACAACGACAGGTGGGAGCTCTACCACGTCGATCTCGATCGAAGTGAGATGCACGATCTGGCCGACGAGCATCCGGACAAGCTCAAAGAGTTGATCAACCTCTGGTTCTACGAGGCCGCCCTCTACCACGGCCTGCCGATCGACGATCGAGCACCGGCAGAGATGGTTGGTGGAACCGTACGCCCGTCGTTGGTGGATCACACCAGGACACGGTACGTGTACTACCCCAATACGGCGATGATTCCCGAGGGTGACATGGCCCAGATCCGAGGCAGATCATTCAAGTTCCTCGTTGAGGTCAACTTCGGCGAGAAGCCCGATGGGGTGTTGTTCGCCAACGGGAACCGCTTCGGGGGCCACTCGCTGTACGTCAAGAAGGGCAAACTCAAGTACGTCAACAACTTCATCGGACTCGAAGAGCAGATGCTCGTCGCCGACGGCGATCTCCCGAAGGGGGATTGCACCGTCGGTGTTTCGTTCGAGATGAGGAACGTGGACAAGAAGGCTATGCAGACGAACGGCACTGCCACGGTCTACATCAACGGACAGCAGGTGGCGCAGAAGGCCATCAGGACCCAGCTCGGTGCCTTCTCGGTCGCCGGCGAAGGGTTCATGGTCGGCAGATGCGCCGGCGCGCCGGTGACCCCGGACTACACCGGCTACCACCCATGGGCCTTCACCGGCGGCACGATCAAGAAGGTGATCGTCGACGTATCAGGCGAGGCCTATGTCGACCTCGAAATGGAGGCCATGGCAGCGTTCAAGCGGGACTAGCCGTTCTCGGCGTGCGCGTGGAGACGGGCTTGTGCGACCAACGGGGCCACGGAAGGTCCGCGGTATCGTGGACATGAGCCAGTGGGGTCGTGCAGGACAACAAGGAACAGAGGGCATTGGGCGCCGGAGAGACCGAGGGCAAGGGACGTCGGGTGAGTAGCGCCGGTGTCGAATCCACGTCTGCTGTTCCAGACGCCGTGGACATGGCGGCTCAGCTGGCCGTGACCTTCGCCTTGTGGGTCATGAGCAGGCACACGTTTCCCGAGACGCCGGTCAAGAGGAGATTCTTCACCTGCGCGATCTTCGGTGCGGCCGGTGCCGCGTTGGCAGCGCTTCGGGCGGGACAGCGTGGGTCCTCCCACCGCAGTTTCCAGCGTGAGGCAGGGGCACTGCTGCGGCAGGCCGCTGTCGGCGCCGCGGCCAGCGACGTCGGCAGCACTGCCTGGAAGCGCTTTGTGGCACCGCGGCTTCATGCCGTGGAAACGACCTGAGAGGACCTTGCCAACGCGAGCGGGGCAGTGGCCCGGCCGGAGTCAACCTGGGCGGGCATCAGGGCGAAGGGCTTGCCCCGTGGCAGTGCTTGTACTTGCGGCCGGAGCCGCAGGGACACGGGTCGTTGCGTCCGGCGTTGCGGAACTGTTTGGCTTCTTCCGCCGCCAGAACGCTGGTGACTTCGGCTGGGGCCCGGTTCTGCTGAAGCAGGTCCGACATCACCCGCATCGGGTGGTCGACATGGTTGAAGAACGTCTTGTAGCCGGCACACAGGTAATTGAGCCCGTCTTCGCCGTCTGGCGTCTTTGTGAAGCGGTTCTTCGGGCAGCCCCCGTGGCAGGCGAACCGCACCTCGCAGCTCCGGCAGAACTCGGGCAGGGTGTCGCGCTTGGCTTTCCCGAACTCGATCTGCTGCTCTGAGCCGACCAGGTCGATCATTTGAGTTTGATTGATGTTGCCGAGTAGGTAGTCCGGCTCCACGTAGTGGTCGCACGAGTAGAGGTCGCCGTTGTGCTCGAGCGCCAGGGCCAAGCCGCACGTCTCGGAGAAGATGCACAGGCCGGGCGGCTCGCCGTGCCAGTTGGCCAGCGCCACGTCGAAGTGCTGGACGTAGACGTTGCCGACGTCGTTGCGGACCCACTCGTCGAAGATCGTGCTGAGAAACGTGCCGAACTTCTTCGGGTCCACGCTGCGGTCGGTCACGTGACTCCCGGCCTGGACATACAGCGGCCGCTGTTCCTTCCGTTCGGTGCTCCACCCCAGATTTGCCAGCGGCAGCAGCGTCGCAGTGGCGCGTTCGACGATCGGGATGAACTGGATGAATTGCACCCCCATGTCGTCACGGAAGAAGTGGTAGATATCCAGGGGGTAGTCCTGGTTGGAGGCGTGGATGGTGCAGAGAACATTGACGTCGACATCTTGGGCCTTCAGATACTCGTAGCCACGCATCACGCGGTTGAAGGATCCCTCGCCTCGTTTGTCCACCCGGTAGGCGTCATGGAGCGGTTCGGGACCATCGACCGATAGGCCCACGAGGAAGTTGTTCTCTTTGAAGAACGCGGCCCATTTCTCGTTGATGAGCACGCCATTGGTCTGGATCGTGTAGCTGATCTGCTGGCGAGGGTGACGGAGCTCCTCAACCAGCTCAACCGAGCGGCGGAAGAAGTCGAGACCCATCATCGTGGGCTCCCCACCCTGCCACGCCACCGAAACCTCCGGGGTGCGATGCGACTCGAGCAGTTGGCGGAGATACGTCTCCAACATCTCGTCGGCCATCCGGAAGCGATCACCGGGGTACAGCATCTCTTTGGAGAGGAAGAAGCAGTACTCACAGTCCAGGTTGCATATGGGCCCGGTCGGCTTGGCGAGCACGTGGTACGCAGCTGGCCCGCCCGACATGGTCAGCATGTGATTCCCTTCCGAGCCTGCGAGAGAATCTAGCTCCTCACGGTCGTCGTGGTTTCGGAGCACGGGACGGATATCGCGAGGCTGCAGTAGCCGACTGCCCTTCCCCGCGCCGCTACGCGCGAACCTGCGAATCCAGCTTCGCGGGAGGTGCCGGTCACGGTCATTCTGATTGGGTCTTCGGGGAGAGGTTGCCACGTGCGGCCCCGAGCGTGGAGGTTGGTCGTCTTCGAATGAGCATCCGAGTGCCGAATCCGGATAGCCAGGGATTCCCGAACGGCGTAGTGTGGACTCTGCGTCAAGTAGCACGCAACAATGACAGGTCACGTGGAAGAGTCCTGCGATTGCTGGTCAAATGGCCCTAGCGCCAGACCGGGTGAAGACGTAGAAAAGGATGACCCCGTTACGGGTAGATGAAGAGCGACAAGGGAGGACGAATGGACCGGACGCAACCAAGTGGCTGGGCAATTGGCTGGACGACCTTTGCGGGCGTCATGATGGTCGTGGGGGGCGGCTGGTGGATCATCAGCGGGATAGTCGCGCTTGCGAACGAGAGCTTCTACGTAGTGGGTGAGGAGTGGATCTTCCAATTCGACGTCACCACCTGGGGATGGATCCATCTCATCCTGGGGATCGTGGTCTTGCTGGCCGGGTTCTACGTGTTCACGGCGGCAGTATGGGCGCGCACCGTTGGTGTCATCGTTGCCGTGCTGTGGGCGCTTGTGGCGTTCGCCTGGATGCCGTGGTACCCCATCTGGGGCATCATCTTCGTCGCGATCTCGGTCGCCGTTATTTGGGCGTTGACTGCTCACGGGCGCGACATAGTCGAGGCATAGCCGGGCTCCCGTCCGGCCGGTTTGTCGGGGAGCAGCAGCCCTGGTGCCTCCCGGGTAAGCATCTTGGCTCGAAAGAGAGACATTCGCCGAGACGCACAAGGCCTTCTGGGCGAGCGTTGGCTGCTCGCCGATTAGACGTGCTGAGCCAGGGTCGTTGAACGAGACTCTCCAAAGACGTCTTTGTAGCCTCCCGCGAAACGTCCCATGTGCGCGAAGCCGAGTTTCATCGCCACGTTGGTGACCGACCTTTGTTCCGGGGATGCGGCCAGAAGAAGATCGTGGGCACGATTCAGGGCCCACTCGCGGAAGAACCGTGAAGGCGGGATGTCGTAGATCCGGGCGAAAGCGACGCGGAGACGCCGATCCGACACGTGGGAAACAGCACACAACTCCGGGATCGTGGGTATGCGTCCAACGGCTTCTGTGTACTCGATACAGGAGTGAACGACGCGCCGGTCGTCGATATGTCGACCCGAGCCGATTCGTCGAGACCGGGACTCTTCCGATATCGCGGCGGTGATGACGTGCTTGAGGTCGTATTCCCGATTGTCGTCGGGCGCAACGCCGGTCACCGAGGCCTCCACCAATGACGACAGGGTGTAGCTCAGGGCTCGGGACATGGCAGTCGGCTTCAGGGTATGTACCTCCCCACGCGGCGGCGGTTTGAACGGCAGCCCGACCCGGTCGGCAAGTTCGTTCTGTCTGATAGCGGCGAACGCGAAATCCAGGCTCGGCAGGTTGACCGCCGTGTGCTCGGCTTCGGGCCCGTAGACGATGACGGCGCCCGGCAGATCTCGAGGCAGCCATCGAAGGCGGAGACCTCGACGCGATCGGAGCAGCAGGCGAGGCAGTCGCGGAGGCAGGCGCTGCGGTCGTCGCAGAAGCTGCCGCAGCAGCTGAGGGAGAAGGCGAAGGAGAAGGCGGTAGCGCACCGTCCGGTGGCGTGGCTACGGGCGCAGGCGGCACTGCCGGCGGTGACGGCCTCCCGGTGGGGGTCCTTGCCGTGGCTCTGCTTGGCCTCGCGGCCGTGGGCGGTCTCTTCGGCTTGAAGCGCCGCACCCAGAGCTGACAGACACCTACGCCGGTCGACTGGGGTCGGTCATCGGCTAGATCACTCGAATTGCTCCGTCTCGTTTCGGCGAGACGGAGCAAGTCGCGTCGGAGAAGGACCCACTCTCCTGATCCCCGTCCCCGACCGGTTCGCGATGTGGATCGTGTCGGAAGGCCGATGCTTGAGGGTCACTTGGATCCGGCTTCGTATTACTCTCCCTTGAGGCGGGTAGTAGCCCCGAGACATCCGGGAATCGCAATGTTCACATCACATGAGTCATCGGGCGCGCAGGCACCCGGCCGGGGTAGCGGCACAGGCGATGAAGGTCACGCGTCGCGCCGTCTGAGCATTGCCGTGCTCGCGCTCGCTTCGGTGCTCGCCTTTGCGGCATGTTCCGCGGCCGTGCAAGGCGGTATCGGGGCGGCGGATGGTGGGGCAGTCGCTGCGCCTCTCGATGCCGCAACCACGACGACCACGCCGCTCATCGAGTCGGAGCCCGGGCCTCAACTCGATGATGGGTCTGCAGCTGAACCCTCTTCGGTCGATTCACCAGCCCCGCAGGACGTGCCTCCGGTTCCCGCCGGCGAGCCGCCGGCTGCCGTGTCGTCAACTCAGGCTGCCGAGGGCGTCTATCCGGTGCGGGTGCACATTCCGAGCATCGGTGTCGATGCCGACGTAGTCGATCTCGGGCTGAACCCGGATGGCACGCTCGAGGTACCTTCGGACTTCGCCGAGACCGGTTGGTACACGGGCAGGTCGGTGCCTGGCAACGTGGGCCCCAGCGTCGTGGTCGGCCACATCGACTCCAAGAAGGGGCCGGCCGTTTTCTATCGGCTGCGTGATCTCGACGCCGGCGACACAATCGAGATCCATCGCTCCGACGGAATGGTGGCGATGTTTCGGGTGAGCGAATCAGAACTCGTCGACAAGGATGTCTTTCCCACGGACCGGGTCTATGGCTCGACGACCGAACCGACTCTCCGGCTCATCACCTGTGGCGGCAGCTTCGATCGCTCGGCAGGATCGTACCGGGGGAACCTGATCGTCTTTGGCGAGCACCTCGGGACCTACCAGCCAACGCCGGACGGTGCGCTGACCAGCTAGCCGTCGCCTGCATGGCGGAATCGAAACGCGTCAGATCGGGCTCGGCATCTTCCGAACTGGAAGACGCGCCGTGGCGGGACTGCCTGCCTGCGCTCAGATGCTCCTCGCCCAACTTGCGAGAGGTTGACACCTCACTCCTGCGAATCGACCGTGAATGGTGCCAACGGACTCTTTGGTCGGGTCCTTTGGCTCTGTGCGCCCAGCGGCATTCGAAGGATTCTGGCCGATAGAGGGAACTCGTTCCGCTGCTCGAGGAGGAAGACATGACGAGCACGACTGAGTCGAACAAGGCGGTGGCCACCAGGTTCATCGAAGCTTTCAACACCGACGATTGGGCCACCGTTCGCGAGGTGGTGGCAAGCGATTTCGTGTTCCATCACCCGGACGGAGGCACCGTGGGGGCAGGTCCGGAGGGGATGGTGGCTGCCTGGCAGGGCTTCAAATCCGCGGTGCCGGACGCATGGCACCCGATCCCGATTCTGATCGCAGAAGGTGACTTCGTGGCCAACTTGCTGCCTACCTACGGTCACTTCACCGGCGAGGCGTATCACGGGATTCCGCCCACGGGCGAGTGGATCGAATACGGCATGGTCAACATCGCTCGCCTTCGCGACGGTCAATTGGTCGAGGCCTGGTTCGGCATGGACTCGCTGGCGGAAAAGCAGCAGATGGGCGCTGCACCGATGTGGCCACCTCGGCAACTCACCCACGTCGAGGACTTGAACATCGAGTTGTTCCACATGACCGTGAACCGTGCCGAACTGGAGTACGACAACGTGACCGCGTTCGGTGATGTCGTGGTTGCGCTGGGGCCGCCCCAGCATGCTGTGGACGCCAAGGTGCGCACCCTCGACATCTATCGGGTTGACGACGACTTCGAAGCCCTAGTGGCCTCACACGAGTTCCCGACGATCCCTCCGTACGGCGGTTCACTGTCGTCAGACACCGCAGCCGGCCGGGCGGTGGTTGATCGTTTGTACCGGGAAGTGCTCGCCGCCCACAACCTCGATGCGTTCGCGGCGGTGGTGTCCCCGGACGTTCTCATCCACCCCACTGCGATGCCGTGTGAGGCCGGCTACTACGGCATGCGGGGAGCGGGTCGCTGGCTCATCGGGCAGTGGGAGGCGTTCCCCGACCTGGCGGTCGATGCCATGTTCATGGTCGCCCACGGCGACATCGTCGTAGTGCGCTGGCAAGCCCGCGGGACCTCGAAGGGTTCTTTCATGATGCTGCCGCCTACAGATCAACCGATCGAGTTCGCAGGCACATCGATGTACCGCATCGAAGATGGCCAGATCGCCGAGGTGTGGGAAGCCAGGGATACCCTGGGACTGCTTCGCCAGCTCAATCCCGGTATCGGCGGTGCCGAAGGGCACGGTCACTAGACGGACGTGCGTCTGCTCGTTTCGGCTTGGCGTTTACCGTTCAGTCGCGGCACCATGGTGGGATGAGTGACCCGGTCGTTCAATGGCTCCTGGCGGGTGACCCGGCAATCCGCTGGCAGACCGAGCGTGACCTTGCGGGCGAGCCCCCGGAACG
Organism: uncultured Acidimicrobiaceae bacterium; assembly: GCA_964397045.1. Taxonomy (GTDB): domain Bacteria; phylum Actinomycetota; class Acidimicrobiia; order Spongiisociales; family UBA5794; genus CAYNHF01. The sequence continues at coordinate 105,041 of CAYNHF010000053.1, forward strand.
GTGGGCAATCACCCGATCCATGGTCGAGCGGGACGGCTGGGGCAGGCAACTCCTCGACCAGCAGGATGCCGGAGGGACCTGGGGTGGGGGCCTGTACCAACCGAAGTGGACCTCCACTACCTACTCAATGCTGCTGTTGCGTCGCTTCGGGGTCGATCCTGCCAATGAACAGGCCCGTGCCGGCTGTGTGCGGCTCCTCGACGACGCCGATTGGGTCGAAGGCGGGGTGTCGTACTGGTCGGGCCGCCGGCTCGCCGAACGATGCGTGAACGGGATGGTGCTTTCGATCGTTGCTTACTTCGAGGTTCCCGACCCCCGAGTCGATTCCATTGCCGAACTGCTGCTGCGAACTGAACTCCCGGATGGCGGCTGGAACTGCCGCGATCACCAGGGAGCCACGCACTCGTCGTTCCACACCACGATCTCGGTGCTGGAGGGCCTGCTCGCCTGGAAGCGATCCACGGGAAGCGAAGCCGCAGACAACGCTATGGAGCACGGCCGGGAGTTCTTACTCAGCCACCAGCTGCACAAGTCCCACCGCACCGGTGCGATCATCAATCACGCCTGGACCAGCTTCCACTTTCCGCCCAGGTGGCACTACGACGTGTTGCGCGGTCTGGACTACTTGCGAGATGCAGCGACGGTGCCGGACGAGCGAGCGACGGATGCGATCGATCTCGTGCGATCCAAGCAACGGTCCGACGGGTGCTGGGACAAGGGCAGCCAGTACGGCGGTGAGACGTTCTTCACGCTCGAGCCGGGAAGAGTGGCGGGCAGATGGAACACCCTACGCGCCTTGCGTGTCCTCGAATGGTGGGATGTCTGACCCATTCGCCTTTGCGGCGAGCTCGGCGAACAGATCTACCGCGTTGCCCGTCGGGGTCGAGCACCCGGCAACGCATCGAGCCGTCCCGTCATACTCGGCCTCTGCCTGGTGGTACGCGTCGCGTCATTGCTGCGAGGGACCGGACAGGTCGCGGATCACGCCGAAAAGCAGTGCGGCTTCCGTCTCGTCGAGCACCTCGTCGGGATTCCACACCGTGCCTGCAACGACGCGGCTGGTGCCATCCGGCGCCGTGAGATACCAAGCCAGCCCCAGCACACCCGGTTCGCTGCCGCCCTTGAATCCGATGTAGGACCAGAGTCCGGCTTCGTCTGGAATGCCCGGGTTGATGGCAAGGATGCGCTTCGCCTCTGGATCGGCCTGGAGCAACGCAAGCACCACGCACAGATCGAGTGGCGAGGCGAACCACTCGAGACCGTCCACCGCGATCGGTTTGGTCCAACCTGCGATGTTGAGCTCGTCGACGGAGGTATCAGACAGCTCATCCAGGATGGCGCGGCGCTCTGCGGTGTCGGCAGCCAGGTACTCCCGACCGACGGGTCCGGGGACGCCGGGCTCGGTGAGTCCGTCGAGCTTCAGGATGAACAGCTCCCTGGTCGAAAGAAACGGTTCGTTCAGTGCGGGAATCCGATGGCCGTAGGCACGTTGCGCTTGCTCCACGGCTCCGCGTCCGACCAGGCCGATGAGATGGTCGGTCGCCGTGTTATCGGAAATGGAGATCATCAGTTCGGCGAGTTCCCGGACGGTACGGCTCGAGCCCGGCGGGTCGTTCTGGACGATGCCGCTTGGCAGGCTGCGGTAGCGGTCGACGATCTCGACCTGCTGATTCCAGCTGATCGTTCCCGCATCGACGGCGTCAACCACCGCGCCGAGCACGTACAGCTTGAACATCGAACCGAGGGGAACCGGTTGGTCCTCCCCCTCTTCCGTTATCACCACGCAGGCTTCGTCTCCGGTGTCGTCGGCCACCGCGAGACCGAGGGTGCCCAGCGTCTGCAGACGAGCGACTGCCTCCTCGATGGTGGCTGGGGGATTCTCGAGCGTCGGCGGCTCGGCGGGCTGGAGGAGCAGCGAGTCGACCTTGTTGTCGCCGTCGACCGACAGATTGAGGAGGATCGCGGGCTCACCGCCGGCCGGAGCAACGCGAACGATCGCTCCATTCGGTACGGCCAATTCGATGCCGACTACCTGCCACAGGTCCCCGGCGGCGGCGAGTTCCTCGGTGATCTGGCGGAACTGGGCCGCAGGCACCTGGGCGAGGAACAGTTGTGCGAACCGCGTTTCGTAATCGGCCACGTCGAACGGAGCCCCATTCAGCAGACCTACGAACCAGTCCACGTTGGCCTGCACTACAGGTGTCAGATCGGGAGCCGCGGCGGTGGTGGTAGTCGGCGGCGCCGCCGTGGTCGTCGTCGGGCTCGTGGGCGCGGCAGTCGTGCTCGTGGTCTGGCTCGTAGTCGGGGTTGCGGTGGTCGACGTTTCGGCGGTAGTCCCGCTGCAGGACGCCGCGACGAGTGCCATGAGGAGGATGGCAGGCCTGAATTGCATGATCGGATCGTACGACTTGGAAGGACGAGCAGGAACGGGCTTTCGGCCTTGGTTACCCTGAGCCGACCCGGGACTCTGGTGATCCCCCGATACAATCCGCGAGAACCAGCCACGGAGGGCGGAACCCGATGACCACCCCAGAAGGCAGCGGAGCGACCCCGGCTGCGGGTACAACATCAGCGCCATCACGAGTCGCCTGGGCCTTTGTCGCGACAGATGACGTACGGGCTCGTCGGCCGGTAGACGTGGTGACGCTGACCATCGGCATTCTCCTGGTGCTCCTCACCGCCTACGAAGTCGCTCAGATCGCCTGGATACAGAGCTTCATCTCCGACCTCATTGCTGACCTTCCCTCCTGGTTGAGCGGCATGCTCGAGGTGACCTATGCGCTCGCCGGGCTGTATGCGGTGCTCCTCGTTGTGCTGGCTCTGGTGGCGGGCTCGAGTGAGCGAGCGACGTTGCGTGACCTGTTGCTGGCGGCCGCTCTCGCACTCTTGGCAGGGGTGGTGCTGTCCTGGCTGGTCAGCGGTGAGCTCCCGATACTGTTCCCTGAGTTCCGGGATGACCCGACAGCACAGTATCCGATCATCCGGATCGCCCTGGTCACCGCAGTGCTGATCACCGCGGCACCACATCTGGTGCGGCCGATGCGGCGCCTCGGCTGGCTGATTGGATTCGCCGTTTTTGTGGCCGGGGTCGCTCTCCGCCTTGGTGGCACCGGCGATGCGCTCGGCGCGCTTGGCCTGGGCGTCGCGGCAGCCGGCGTCGTGCTGATCACATTCGGGTCGCCGCGTGGCTATCCCGACCCGGCGACTGTGAAGCAGGGGGTCGAGCAGTTGGGTGTGTCCGTGTCTTCACTTGCTACCGCCCCTTATCAGACCTGGGGGGTGCGCCGGTTCGTTGCGGGCCGGCCCGGCGATTCACCTCTCGCGGTGAAGGTATACGGCCGGGATGCCCGGGATGCCCAGTTCTTTGCCAGAGTGTGGCGTTCGCTGTGGTACCGGGACGCCGGTCCTGCGCTGACCAGCAGCAGACTCCACCAGGTCGAGCATGAGGCTCTGCTCACGATCCAGGCCGGCCGTGTCGGGATCAGTGTGCCGGAAATCCTCACTGCAGGGGCGCCCACCAAAGAACTCGCGCTGCTCGTCCTGGCAGACATCGGTACGCCCGTCGCGGAAGCGGAAGACGTACCAGAGGGGCTCCTCGTGGCCACGTGGCAGCAGGTCAAGCTGCTCCACGACGCCGACCTGGCGCACGGCCGCCTCAACCTGGACTCAGTTGGTGTTGCCGGAGGTCAGCCCATCATCGAGAACTTCCGAGAAAGCTCGATGGGGGCACCGGAAGGTCGAATTCATGCCGACACTGCCGAACTGCTGCTGACGATGGCAGCGCGATTCGGTATCGATCGAACCGTCACGGCCGCGCAAGCGGGCCTGGGCGACGATCGCCTGATCGCCGCCATGCCTTATCTCCAGGCGCCTGCCGTGAGCAGCGAGGGGAAGAGCGGGGTACAGCACGTCCGGACGCTCTTCACCCAACTGCGGGAAGAGATCGGGCGGCGCACCGGAACCGAAGTACCCAAGCGTGCTCCGCTGCATCGTGTGACGGGCCGCAACCTTCTCATGTTTGGCCTCACGTTGCTGGCCGGATACGCCCTCATCGGGATGCTGGCCGGAATCGACTTCGCATCGGTGTGGGATGAGTTGCAGGATGCGAACTGGGGATGGGTTGCTGCAGCCTTCCTGGTTGCTCAACTGCCGCTCCTCAGCGAAGCCGCCACCATGATGGCGGCAGTCGCTCACGCCATACCGTTCATGCCGACTGTGCAGCTGCAATCGGCGATCAAGTTTATTCAGCTGGCGATCGGCGGTGCCGCCGGCCGGTTGGCCACCAACATCGCCTACCTGCGCAAGTTCGGGGTATCGACCGCGGATTCGGTGACCCAGGGCGCGGTGGACAGCTTGACGGGCTTCTTCATCCAGATCCTCATCATTCTCGCTGCCGTCGTCTTCGGCGGGCTCCGGTTGCTTCCTGACGACGTCTCCGGAGACATCAATTGGGCAATGGTGTTCGGCCTCGTCGGGTTCGCTGTGGTGGTGTCTGCGCTGGTGCTCCGATTCGTGAGGCCGTTGCGAGAACGGGTCGTACCTCCGGTTAAACAGGCGTGGGAGGGCTTGTCTTCGCTCATTCGCGACCCCGGCCGCTTCCTGACGCTGCTCGGGGCAGTGATCGCGACTCAGCTGATCTACGCATTCGCACTTTGGCTGACGGCCCTGGCGTTTGGTTGGGTCATCCCCCTGTCCTCGATGCTGGTTATCAACACGATCGCGGCTCTGTTCGCCGGGCTGCTTCCGATCCCCGGCGGCGTCGGGGTGACCGAGGCGCTGCTCACAGCAGGTTTGACGGCGGTCGGAATCGACGAGTCCGCTGCCTTCGCGATTGCAGTGACGTACCGGGTTCTCTCCGCCTATCTACCGCCGGTGTGGGGCTGGTTCTCGCTGCAGTGGCTCGAACGCAACGAGTACCTGTAGGGCACCGATGACGTCAACGTTGCGTGAGGCCGTTGCCCACTTCGTAGAGAACCGGACGGTTCGCCTTGGGCTCGCGGTGTTGCGCGGACCCCCGCACAGTAGATCTCCTCGTTCTTGCGTTCCCTGGCGGTGTATATCCCCCCGCGATACGCAAGAACGGGGAAGGTGTTTGCGCTCTCCGTTCTTGCGTCCTCTGGCGGTGGATATCCCGCCGCGATACGCAAGAACGACGAGTGAGAAGTAGGTTTGCGGCCCAGCAGCGACGGCAGGAGTAACTCGGTGGATACAAATCCGGTAATCGACATGATGGGGCGGCGGTTGCGGCTGGCCGTCATCGGCGGCGGCCCCGGCAGCTTCATCGGGGCCATGCACCGTACCGCCGCTCGGCTGGATGATCGGTACGAACTCGTGGCGGGCGCGTTGTCCTCAGACCCGGAACGTTCCAGGGAGGCAGCAGTTGCCATCGGGATCGACCCCGACCGGGCATACGCGAATGGGATGGAACTCCTCGAGGCCGAGGCGATTCGGGAGGACGGAGCAGACGTGGTGGCGATCATGACTCCCAACGACAGTCACCACGCTTACCAGGTTGCGGCACTCGAGCGCGGCTTCGACGTCATCAGCGACAAGCCGATCACCAACACCCTCGACGAGGCACTCGATGTGCTCGCCCGGGTCGAGGCCAGCGGCCTCGTCTTCTGCCTGACGCACAACTACACCGGGTATCCCATGGTGCGCCAGGCGCGGGCGATGGTGCAGGACGGCCAACTGGGAGAGATCCGGCTGGTGCAGGTCGAATATGTCCAGGGTGGCAAAGCCGATGAGAATGACCCCGATCCTGCCGATGACCTGCCGTGGCGGTATGACCCGGTGAGAGGTGGGCCTTCGCTGGTGATGGGAGACATCGGAACCCACGCCCACAATCTCGTCAGGTTCGTCACCGGGCTCGAAGTCACCGAAGTTGCAGCCGAGGTGGGCCACATCGTGCCGAATCGGTTGGTAGACGACTACGCGGGCGCGCTGCTCAGGTTCGAGAACGGTGCGCGCGGCAGCTTCTGGGTGACCCAGGCAGCCGCCGGCGTTGAGAATTGCCTCCGGATACGGGTGTCGGGCACCAAGGGCAGCCTCGAATGGATGCAGGAAATCCCCACTCAGCTCGTGTTCAAGCCGCTCGACGGTCCAATCGAGCTGCGCACCCCGAATGGCCCCGGCACACTGCCGTTGTCGGCAAGGGCCAGCAGGATCGTGGCCGGCCACCCGGAAGGATTCCACGAGGGCTTCGCCAACGTGTACGCAGATGCGGCCGAAGCGATCGCAGCCCGTCGCGCCGGCGTGGAGGTGGACCCGCTGGCGCTGCAGTTCCCGAACGCTCGCGACGGGGTGCTGGGCGTCAGCTTCGTCGACGCCGCCATGGCTTCGAGTGCCGCGAACGGTGCCTGGACGCCCGCCGCGATCGACGCAACCAATTAGGAGGACCCATGCCATCGCGATATGAAATCGGTCACCAACAAGCCGCTCGGATCATCGACGCAATCGGGACGGAACTCGTCGCCCGCGACGGTGGAGCCGCGGTGGCGATCGTCGATCCCCACGGCGAACTCGTCGCCTTCCTGCGAACCGATGGGTGTCCGTTGGCGTCGATCAACAACGCGATCCACAAGGCGTTCACCGCGGCTCGCGAGGGAATCGAGTCCCAGGTCATCGGTGAGCGCTCCCGCAAGGAGGGTTTCGCGATCACGAACTTCGGTGATCTTCGATACACCGGCTGGGGAGGCGGGGTGCCGATTGTTGTCGACCGAGAGGTGATCGGTGCTGTAGGGGTGAGTGGTCTGCCCGAGGCCGAAGACGTGGAATTGGCACGCATGGGTGCTGGCCTCACGGCTGCAGCCGACTGAAGATCGAAGGAGGGACATCATGGATACCGTCCGCTGGGGGATATTGAGCACCGCCAACATCGGCATGAAGAAAGTGACGCCGGCGATTCAGCAGGCGGCCAACTGCGAGGTGGTCGCGATCGCATCCCGCGTCCCGGATCAGGCTGCCGAAGCCGCCGCCGGCCTCGGGATTCCGACCTCGTACGGCAGCTATGAGCAGTTGCTGGCCGCAGACAACATCGACGCGGTCTACATCCCGGTGCCAAACAACCTCCATGCCGAATGGACCATCAAGGCAGCCGCAGCCGGCAAGCACATCCTGTGTGAGAAGCCGCTGGCGATGAGTGCTATGCAGGCAGCAGAGATGGTGCGTGCCTGTGACGAGGCAGGCGTCACGCTGGTGGAGGCCTTCATGTATCGGCACCATCCAAGCTGGCTGGCGGCAATCGGTGCGGTGCGTGATGGATCCATCGGCGAACTGCGCGCCGTGCAGAGCTGGTTCAGCTACTTCAACGACGATCCAACGAACATCCGGAACCGCGTCGAGAACGGTGGCGGAGCGATCATGGACATCGGCTGCTACAACATCAACCTCTCCCGAATGTTGTTCGGAGGTGAGCCCACCAGAGTTGCCTCGACGGTGCAACGCGACCCGGCAATGGGCATCGACACGCTGACCTCCGGCATTCTCGAATTCGAAGGCGGCGGGCAGGCCTCGTTCGCCTGCTCCACTCGCACCGAGGGCTACCAGCGGGTCCACATCATTGGCACCCAGGGCAGAGTCGAGATCGAGATCCCGTTCAATATTCCACCGGCTCGGGAGACGAGGATCTTCTTGACGCAGGGCGGTGGTCCGCCGACTGCGCCTCACACCGAGACGTTGGTGTTCGCCCCCGCCGACCAGTACACGATTCAGGCCGAGCTGTTCGCGCAGGCGATCATCGACGGCACCGATTACCCGGTCCCGATCTCAGACGCCATCGGCAACATGCGAGCGATTGAGGCGGTGCTCGGGAGCCACTGACCCCCGTCGTCTGCCGCCGACCAAGCCGGCCGGCGCGCAAACGCGTCGTAGTGCCGTTTTCCTCTGGACCCCCCGGGCTGCGTACCCAAAGATGTGGGTGTGCAAGGAGGTGGAGCCATGTCCTCCGGACGTGAACGCTGGTACCGGATCTTGTTCTGGATCGCGGCGGTCTACGACCTCACTCTGGGAATCGTATTCCTGTTCTTCTACCGACCCGTGTTCGAGTTTCTCGAGATCGAAGACACGATCCCGGAGCACACGAGTTACCTGTCGCTGATCGCGGCCTTCCTTTTCGTGATCGGGGTCGCCTACGTGTTTATCGCCCGCGGCGACCTGCTGCGGAACCGTGACCTCATCGCCGTCGGTGCGCTCTACAAGCTTGCCTACTTCTCGGTGGCACTGTGGTACCTCATTGACGGCGTGTACCCGCACATCATCTTCTTTGCGCTGTTCGGTGTTGCCGACTTCCTGTTCCTGGTGGCGATGGCAGAGTGCTGGTGGTATCTCGGGCGGCTCGAATATCGGGCCTCATCGGTGGCGAACGAGCCCTCGCCGAATTGATCAGAGGTTCGATACGACCAGGCTGATTCCGGCCAGGATCAACGCGATATGGACGGCGATGAGGGTCATTCTTCCCCAACCGAACGGGTCGTCGAGACTCCGCGGCACCGGCGCCCAGCGGAACCAGAACCACATTCCCATG
>CAYNHF010000054.1:0-4166 GCA_964397045.1 uncultured Acidimicrobiaceae bacterium
CGTGTTGTTGGACTGGATCGACAGGACCGCATTCGACACTGTGGCCCCGGCAGGCAGGCTACTCAGGTCGAACTGAAAGAGAGCCCGGTTGACCTTGTCGGTCTCTGGCCGGGTCAGCACAGGATTCGTGGTGCTGCGATCCTTGATGGGATCGTCCTGCTCGATGTAGGTATCCTGGCTGGCGGGCAGATCCACCACCTCGCCGCACAAATACCCGCCGACCTCGGAGCCGGGCGTGCCAGGCACGTTCGAGCCCAGGTCCCAGACCAGCGGATCGGGGCCGCTGTCCTGCGGCGGACTGGCGCTGCCGCCGACGAAGGTGGTGTTGGTCGGAATGGAGTCCGCCACCTCGACGTTGGTCTGCAGCTCCAGACTGTCATTGCGCGGTGCGATCGAATAGGTAATCACATCCCCCGGGAGAACGCTGCCGCTGACGTTCGATACCTTGCTGACCCGCGGGTTGCCGTCGAAGACCGGTGCCGCTGCAGAGTCGTCCGAGGATTCTCCCGTGCCTGTGGTGACGAGCGCCTGATTGACGATCGCTTCGGTACCGGATGGCAGGTCGAGGCTGACTTCGACCAGGAACTCGATCTCGGTGCGCACGCCCGGGCCCAGATTGCCGAGGTTCAAGCCGCCCTCGTCGAGCGGGAAGGGCGTGATTCCTACGGAGTCGTCGGGCACCGGGATGCCATCGCGAGTCGTAGTGTTGACGATGTAGCTGGTGTTGGAGTCGAGATTATCGGAAAGCGTCACATCGGTGGCTGTGGCCGTGCCACTGTTGAGCACGCCGATGTTGTAGCGCAGAGCATCGCCGGGATCGATCAGCCCGTTGCCGTTGAGATCGATGGCCAGCGAGCCCTCTTTGGCCAGGATGATCGGGGGCACCTGGAGCACCGTGGTACCCAGGTCGAGAGCGGGATTACCGGTCGACGCCGTGAACGGATCCTGTCCCCAGGCGCCCGCCAACAGAGCGCCGTCCTTCGGGCTGGCGACGGTACAGGTGGCGTCGGTGGTGCTGAACACCCGCAGGCCCGACTGATCCCCATCGGAATCGTAGATCTTCAACGACTGATAGGCGGTCAGAGCGAAGGTCTGGTCCGGCACGCCATTGTCGTCGAAATCGGCACAGACCGTGGTGGCAGTTCTCGCTGTGATCCAGACGGGGCTGCTGTTCTCGGCACCGTTGCTGCCGGGCGCCCAGCCGACCTTGAGGTCGATCGACAGGCTGGACTCCGGCAGCACCGTGTGTCCCCAGTCATGGGTGGTGCGCTCGTCGTCGGCCGCCGCGAGAGCGAAGAAGGTGCGGCCGTCGGAGGAAGTGAAGCCGGCGCCCGAGGAGCTCACCGGGCCCGGCATGAGGAACTTGGTCACTCCACCCGCAGACACCGTCAAGGGGCTGGTGCCCGATGGCGTGGTGACGTTGACCGTCAGGTCGGTGGAGTGCGGATTGAACAGAGAGACCGACGCAAAGGCTGTTCGGGCAGCCGCGGTGCCGGTCACGGTACCGACCGGTGCCAGATAACTGTCACTCCAATCGTCGAACGGCACCAGCGCGAACCAGCGCGCCTCGAACCGCGCGCCGACGTCGCCCGTGAGCTCGTTGACTTGCACCGGCGCCGTGGAGCTGATCACCGAGCCGGCCTGCGCCCCGTCGACGGTAAAGCTCTCACCTTCATCCAGCGTCTGACTGATGTCGTCGTTGCCGTCGCCGTCGACATCGACCGACACATGGGTCTCGTCCTGCCGGGCCATGATCAGCAGCCGCGAGTCCTGAAACATGCAGAAATCAGCCAAGTCGTCAGTGCCGCTGGTGGTGGTGCAGGAGACGGCGAGATTCTCTCCCCCGGGCGCCTGAAACGAGGTTCCCCAATCGCGAGTCGGGAAGACCTCGACCGCTCCCGCGATGACGGTCCCGGTGCTGGGCACCGGCCACGCGGCTCGCGTCACGGCGATCGGCCAGGTGGTCGCGAGCTTGTCGCCGCCGTCGAAGAAGATGTTGGCTGGGACCCGGGGCGAGGCAGGAACGACATTGTCGAGAGTGATGACGTCGCCACCGGTGATCACATCGCCAGGGATCCCGGGCGGAAAACCGTTGCTGGTGTCGCCGTCGCCCCAGACCTGGGTACCACCGGGATTCCCGGCGCTGTAGAGATCATCCGGATCCGTTATGTCAGTCTCAAAGTCGTTCTCCCACTGATCGTAGAAGAGAATCGTGCCCGTTTGCGTGAGAGTGAGGCTGATGATCGTGCGAATCGAGGTATCACCCGCCAGCGGCGTCCCGCTGGTGTCCTGAGCCTGGAACGCCGTCAGGATCTCCTCCTCTGGAAGAGGAATGTAGTAGATCTGCACCGGACTCTGGGCGGCGGCCGGGATGGCACCCAGGGCGACGATGAATAGAGCTGCCCAGGCCCAAGAACGACGCTTCACACCTCCCGCCCGGGGCTGTCCGCGTCCGTTGGTTTCGTAATTCATGATCGTACTCTCCGCCAGTCTGAGCCGCTATCGTTGGGAACTTCCGATTCTGGGATGCGGGCTCGAGATTGCCTTGCCTCCACTTTTCATCGACCCCAGGAAATTGTTCCCGATATCGCTCGAGGTCGCTATGATTGACTACACATCGCTTGCCTCCCCAGTTGTTCCGAGCCAACAAGGCCGGAAAGCGCTGGGATTGCATCTTCTACTCCAGTTACAGAAGAGCAAACTGGATGCCAAACTGCTCGCAGCCGAGGCAAAATGGCCCGAAATCCTAAGGAACTCCAGGGATATCCATTAAGTGTTGATTCCAAACGACTTACTACGGATTTCGAGACCTCGAACTGACCCCAAATCTGGGCCGGCAAGACCTCGGCGGCTCCTCAAACACTCCCAAGTTGCCAATTTTCGTCAATGAATAGGTCGAAAAGTCGGAAGAAACGCCGAAACTTCGGAGCTTGGGCAATGGGGCTACAATGGCGGCCGATCTGCGTTCCTCGGCGGTAGCTTGTCGCTTCGCCGAGCCGGTGCCGAGCCCCACAGTTGATATGTCACTGTTCCAAGATGCGATCTTGATGCTGCACGCCGGCCGCCTGGTCTTGGCGGCACAGGTCCTCCGGCGCGGCCAGTCCCTGCCGCAGACCCTCGACACCATGTGTCGGCTACGCGGCCTGCCTTCTTCGATCGGCGCGGGCGAAGGACACCGAGCCGTCGAGCGGGCCACTTCGCGACTGGGCCGCTTCGGGCTCACCGACACCTGCCTCATTCGCTCGCTCGCTTTGGCGGCCCTGCTGTCAGATAGCGCCGACGTGCAGCTGCATCTCGGATTTCGCCCTACGGGGTCCTCCGAGGCGCTACTCTCGGGACACGCCTGGGTGTCACGCGGCGGCCGGGCGCTCCCCGATGCCCGAGCGACCCTCGTCGACGGTCGACAGTGCGAGGAGGTGGCAGTCTTGGCGGCAACTCGGCCGGGCGCCCACCAAGAGTCCCAGGAGACACCGTGATTCACCTCGAGGGATTGCGCTGATGCCAAACGATGTCGGCGATCTTCTGCTGAGCTTCGACGAGCTTCCGATGCGACTTCGGCTCGAGGGCCTTCCCGGCGAGATCGCACACTCGATTGCCCGCCAGTGGCTGTGCGCCATCCACGCTGCCGATGAAGACACCGACGCGTATCGAGTCCGTCTTCGGGCAGAGCCCCAGCTGCGCTTCAAGCCGCCGTCGTCGGGGAGCGCCGCTCGGCAGATCCGGCTGCGAGCCAGCACGGTGGGGGCGACTACCGAGCTGCGGATGCCCGGAGCTCGAGTGAGCTTTACCGCCGGCCAACGCGGCGCGGAGGTCGAGGTTCATCCACGCCTCCTCCACTTCCCAGGCCTGGCGGAGCTGACCGTGGGTGGACCGTTGGGCCACGCTCTTGCTCTGGAGGGTTCCAGCTTTCTGCACGGCGCTGCAGTCATCGTCGACGATCTGCCGATTCTTCTCCTGGGCGAAGCCGGCTCGGGCAAGTCGACCGTTGCGGCAGCAGCGCTGGCTGCTGGCGGCAAGGTGGTTTCCGACGACAGTCTGATCCTCTACCCGACGGCTTCCAGCCGGTTCGGAGCTCGCACGCTACGTCGAGATTTGTTCCTGCGCGAGGGCAGTCGGGCCGTATTGCCGGCTCCCCTGCAGGAACGCCTGCAACGCGTCGGACCGGC
>CAYNHF010000055.1:0-24127 GCA_964397045.1 uncultured Acidimicrobiaceae bacterium
GTCGTGGTGGTTGTGGCGGGTGGCGGGGCCGTGGTGAAGGCGGTGGTCGTGGTGGTCTGACTGTCGAGACCCGAGATCACGGGAGTGTTGACGAAATCGGGAAGCGGTGGTGAACCTTCAAGTGCCTGGGTGGTGGTGGTCGGTTCGGGTGCCTTGGTGGTCGTCGTGGTGCGCGGGGGTGCCGTGGTCGTCGTAGGCGGCGGCGTCGTTGTTGTCGGTGGCGCGGTGGTCGTGGTGGTTGTTGTTGTTGTTGTTGTTGTCGGTGCAGCCGTGATGGTGACACTGATACTGCACGTGAAAGTGCCGTTGGAATTGGTTTCCCGAACGGTCACCGTGTGCGCCGCACCAACGAAGGCGCTTCCTTGACGGATGGTGACGGAGGCGCTCCACGGGCCCGGCCCTCCACTGGCGCTGCCCGGGCTCACGCTCAGTCCGCCCGAAGGCAGGAACGCCACACTGGATGACTCTCCATCTGGAGGGGTCACATTGGCAGAACCGCTGACTGAGGATCCGCTGCCGTCGATGATCGAGCCGCCGCCAGAGCAAGAGACGCCCGCGTCGGCCGGCGCCGCCGACACGACCACGATGGCGGCCGCTGCCAGCAAGGTAGCCACGGTCGCGGCGAGAACGGCCCTTGCCGTCCGGCGAGAACCGCGATCCGTCGAGTGCAACAGGCGACTCACTTGGTCAGAGCATCCCTCAATATGGGTCTCAGGTTATTAGCGGTTCTGTGTTGTGCATACCTAAGGACTTCCTGGTGCAGGTCAGGCACCTTTTTTTGCTCGACCAGGAGCGTCGAGGAGACCACAGGGACGTCAGATTGCCCACACCTGGGGAACGATGATGAGCAGGCACAGCAGAACGAGCGCGGCCAGCGGAGCGCCGAGTCTGCTGTACTCCGTGTAGCGGTATCCACCTGGGCCGTAGACCATGGTGTTGGTCTGGTAGCCGATTGGGGTGAGGAACGAGGCGGAGGCAGCTACCGCCACCGCTATCGCATAACCCCGCGGGTCGGCCCCGCCCGCCGTAGCAGCTGCGACGGCAATCGGGAACATGATCACAGCCGCGGCGGTGTTCGACACTACCTCCGTGAGCAGCATCGTGGCGATGACGACGCCTGCAAATGCCCCCAGCGGACCGAATGAACCGAGGGTGTCGACCAGCCCATCTCCGATGAGTTCGGCGAGGCCGGAACTCACCATCGCCTCGGCCAGCCCGAAACCCCCGGCGATGAGCAGGACCACGTCGAGCTGGATCGAGTTGCGGGCTTCGCCGGGACTGATGGTTCCGAAGGCGATGACGGCAAAGGCTGCCAGGAGTGATGCTTGAAAGATCGGCATGATCCCGGTGGCGGCCAGCAAAACCATGACGACTGCGATGGCTGTTACCACCCACCGTTTGTTGTCGATCACAGGGGGGGCAGGCGCCAGGGGAGAAATGAGCAGGAACTCGCGCCGATCCCGCCACCGCTCTCGAAAACCCGGATCGGCCAGGATCACCAACGTGTCGCCGACGCGGAGCACCACATCGCCCAGCTTGGCGTCGATCCGCTGGCCCGACCGATGGATTGCCACCACCACCGCCTGCTGTCTGGCGCGAAAACTCGAACTGCGCAGTGTCTCGCCGATGAACGAGGAGTTGGCGCCGATGACGGCCTCGAAGAACGACGCTCTGCTCAGGTCGAAACCTTCGAGATGATCGTGTGCTGTGGAGGTCAGCCCCCAGATCGCCATCAGGTCGACGATGTCGTCCGCCTTTCCCGCGAACCGCAGAATGTCGCCACCGTGCAGGATGGTGGCCGGTTCGACCGGCGAGATCGTCTCCTCCTCGCGATCGATCTGAATCAGGAACACACCCGCCAGGTGCCTGAGGCCTCCTTCTTCCACAGTCACTCCATCGAGCTGTCCGTGCTCGGTGACGGCCATGTCGACCACAAACTCGCGGGTGTGTTCGGTCAATTCCTCGCGGGTGCTGGGACGATCCTGTAGCCGAATCGGAGCCAGCCAGATCACCAGCACAACTCCGATCAGCGAAATCGGCAAGCCGACGACCGTGATCTCGAAGAATTCGAGTGGCTCGCCCCCTGCTTCGACGATCAACCCTGATATCACGATGTTGGTGGCGGTTCCGATGAGGGTGACGATGCCCCCGAGGATTGCTGCAAAGGACAACGGCATCAGAAACCGCGAGACCGATCGACCGTGCCGGTAGGCCCAGGCGCTGATTTCGGGAACCAGCACTGCAACGATCGGGGTGTTGTTGGTCAACGCAGACGCGAGCGCGACGGGCGGCAGCAGCCGGCCGAGCAGTGCGCGGTCGGAGCGGTCCGTCTTCAACGCGCGATAGAGGACCGGTTGAATCGCTCCCGTGCGAGAAAAGGCTCCCGCAACCACATAGAGCGCTGCAATCGTGAACGGGGCGGGATTGGAGAAGCCGGAGAGAGCTTGTTCCCCATCGATGACACCGATGATGAGAAGGACCACGGTGCCGCCGACGATGGCCACCGTGGGAGGCACGACGTCGCGAACCATGGCGACGATGGTTACCGTTATCACCAGCAGGGTGGCTGCTGCCTCCCAGGTCATGTGTTCTCTCCGTGACGGTCCCGGCTCGGCGGAAGCCCGGCATCGGCTTCTTGGAGTCCGCAATGTAACGGGACGATGGAGGAGGTGCAGGATCCGCGCGCTGGAGGAGAGGGACCACCGTCCCTGGTACATTCGACGCGCACGTAGCAGGCGGTAAGGGAGAGTTCATGTTCTCGCGGGCCATGGTGACTGGTGGCGCCGGGTTCATCGGCTCGACGCTGGTGGATCGCCTGATCGACGATGGAGTCGAGGTGCTCGTTGTCGACGATTTGTCACGGGGCAAGCTGGCTCGGCTCGGCGCGGCGCGGCGATCGGGGGCGATGGTCTTCCATCAGATCGACGTGCGGGCTCCGCAGTTCCGTGAGGTTGCCACCAGATTTGCGCCCGAGGTGGTGTTCCACCTAGCGGCCCAGATAGATGCAGTTGCCAGTGTCAGTGATCCGGTCGCCGATGCTGAGACCAATGTGGTGGGCACGGTCAACGTGCTGACTGCCGCGGTCGCCGCCGCTGTGGGGCGGGTGGTGTATCTCTCGTCTGGTGGCGCCATCTACGGCGCAACCAAGCGAATTCCGGCAACCGAAAAGACGAGTCGACACCCTGCCACCCCGTACGGGGTCTCGAAGTCCGTTGCCGACGATTACCTGCGATTGTTTGCAGACATCCACGGTCTCGATTTCGTTTCGCTCGGCCCATCCAACGTGTACGGGCCTCGTCAGGACGGTGCTGGCGAGGGCGGGGTGGTAGGAACCTTCACATCGCGTTTGCTGGCCGGAGAACGGCCGATCGTCTACGGCGACGGGAGTCAGACCCGCGACTTCGTCTACGTGGAAGACGTCGCTGATGCGTGTGTGCGGGCCGCTGTTCGTGGTGGCGGAATGTACCTCAACATCTCCACGGGAATCGAGACCCCAGTCGCCAGACTCGTCGACATGCTCGCCGTGGCGACGGGCCGGCATATCGCTCCTGAGTATGCGCCTGCCCGCGAGGGTGACGTTGCCAGATCGTGCCTCGACCCTTCAGCAGCCAAGCGGCGCCTGGGCTGGGAACCGTGGACGAGTCTCGACCGCGGCCTGGACCAGACCGTTGACTGGTTCAAGGCACGCTGACGGCGCGTCTCAGATCCCCTCGAGATCTTCAAGCGAAGCAGGCCAATCGTCCTTGAGGAGCCGGCTCAGCGAGCGATCAGCCAGGATCTTCCCGCCAGTCTGACAACCAGGGCAGTAGTTGGTCTCGCGGGACGCGTAGACAATCCGTTGCACCGGTGCGCCGCATACCGGGCACGACTCGCCGAACTTGCCGTGTACCGCCATCCGAGGATGAAATGCTGTGACCTTCTCGGGGAAGTCCTCCCCGGCGTCTTCCCGCCGCAGGGAGGTCCAAGTGGCGAGTGTCTCCGCGGCGGCTTCGTACAGCCGGGTGATCTCCTCATCCGACAGGTTCGTGTTCATCTGCAGCGGCGAAAGCCGGGCACCATGCATGATCTCGTCTGCGGTGGCCCCCCCGATGCCGGAGATGAATCTGGCATCGGTGAGGGCACGCTTGAGAGTGTGACGCTCCGCCAGCAGCGCAGCCGCGAATTCGTCGCGTGACGCAATCTCCAGTTCGATTCCTCCCGGATCGAGTGCGGCAACTGCATCCTCGCCTGCGACATAGTGAAGCGAGGCGCGCCGCTTGGTACCCGCCTCGGTCAACGTCAATGTTCCCTCCGGGAAGTCGAACGCTGCCTGGCCGTAACGCTTGGGAAGTGCCTTGCCGGGTTCGACCCAGTGCAGCCTGCCCGCCACCATCAGGTGGATCACAAGCGAGCGATCCGGATCGAGGTCGATGACGATGCGCTTGCCGATTCGGCGTACCCCGGTCACGGTTCTGCCGGTGGCATCGTCGATCGGTGGGTCATAGGTCTTGAGGAGGCTGAAGGAAATGAGACGGATGCCTTCAAGCACGGCGCCTGTGATCCTCGCGTCGAGTGCCTCGATGTAGACGACGACCTCGGGGAGTTCCGGCATGTCAGCGGAACAGATCTTCGTCTGCGGGGCGCACCAGGTCGGCGGCCCTTCCTTCGCCGGGAGGCCACGTGAGTCCCCGCACGATCGCAGCCGGGACTCCGGTGGCTTTGCCCATGACGAGGTCGGCAGCGGCCGCGATCTCGTCGACGATGGCGACCTCAGTGACGTCGAGTACCCGACCGGTGGCGTCTGTGGTCCCCTTCAGGTCGAGGATTGCCGGCATGCCGGACACACCGATCGCAACATCGGTCAACCCGCGTCGCCACGGCCTCCCGAACGTATCTGTGACGACAACCGCAATGGAAATCCCGGTTGCTCGCTCGATCCCCATCCGGATCGTATGCGCGGAGCGGTCGGGGCGTTCCGGCAACAACACGGCATGACCGGCGGAGACGTTCGAGCGGTCAACTCCCGCGTTGGCGCAGACGAATCCGTGCCGGGTCTGAGTGATCACGAGGTCACCCCGCCTGCGAACGATGGCGGCTGCCTCACTCTCGACAACGGCTCGATATTGCTCATCGGTATCGACTGCGACGACGCGGCCTTCAGCCTTGGAAACGATCTTGTGGGTCACCACCACGATGTCGCGTTGACGCCACTCGATATGAGATTCCTCGCAGGCGTCCAGGATCAGCCGGGCGATGTCGGCGTGCCGAGCCACCTCCCCGATGCCGGGAACCGGGATGACCTCGAGCGAAGTTGGCCGGCCCATCAAGTCCCCTTGACGGGTACGGCTGCGGCGCCTGCGATCGCCAGCAACTCGCCGGCCAGGCGGGTCGACGCGGCGACGTCTGCGATCCTCGTGTCTGCGGTGTGAATCCGGACCGAGCCGCCGCCGTACCGACCGGCGTCAACGGCGTCCTCGGTATCGATCACGAGGTCGGTGATGAGGCCGTCGTAGGCAGTCAGGATCCCGCCGGTGCCCGACGCCATGCCAAGTCCAGCCAGGACTTCCGCGGCGGGCCCCTTCAGCGTCTTGCCCCCGAACAGTGGACTCAAGGCAATCACGAACTCCTTGGCCTCGATTGCTTCTCGAATACCCGGAACAGCCACGATCGGCCAGATCGACAACGGCGGATTAGAGGGAGCCACGACCACGAGAGCAGCTTCGCCGATGGCTTCGATGACTCCGGGGGCGGGTCGGGCGTCTGCAGCACCTTCGAACGTCACCGCAACAACGGGGTCCAGGTGCCCGCGGCGCACGAAGTAGTCCTGGAAGGAGAACCACGATCCGCTGTCGGTCTGCACCCGGGTCCGAACCCGGTCGTCGCTGGCCGGAAGGAGTCTGGTCCCCACGCCCAGAGCGGCAGCCATCTGCAGGGTCACTTCGGACAACGTGGCACCTTCGTGGAGTGCCGCGGTGCGGGCCAGACAGTGGGCGAGGTCTCGATCGCCGAGCCGGAAGCTGGTGTCTACGCCGATGTCTGCCAGATGACCCATCACGTGGAATGTGTCGTCCGCGATGCCCCATCCGTCCGGCCCCTGGATACCGGCGAGGGTGTAGAGCACCGTATCGAGATCCGCGCTCACGTAGGCACCGTAGATGGTGTCATCGTCTCCTACGTTCCCGATCAGGGTCAATTCATCGGATGCCGACGATCGCACAAAGCCTTGTGCCATACGGGCTCCGCCGACACCACCACAGAGGAGCGCCGTTGAAAGATTGCCTTGCACGCGACTCGCCTCCAGAATGCGCCCCTATGTCATCTCGTGCGGAGCAGTCTCCGCCCGTCTCTGTCGTCGCCGCAGTGAGCATCGGCTCGAATGGCACAACGGACCTCACCGACACCCTCGATGCCGTGCGCCGCCAAGTCTACGGTGTTCGGCGGGTGGTCATTGTGGGGCCGGACGCGGCGCGCCCCGAAGCAGAGAAGGCCGGAGCAGACTGGACGCCTTCGATGTCCAAGTTGTTGGACTCCCTCGAGGATGACGTGTCTCATGTGTGGCTCCTCCACGTTGGAGTGGTACCGAGGCCCGACGCAGTTGGCGCCCTGATTCTGGAGGCCGATCGGACCGATGCCGGCGTGGCAGGATCAAAGCTGCTCGACAGAGGCGAACCCCAGCACCTGGTTTCGGTGGGCCTGGCTACCGACGTGTTCGACGTTCCGTACACCGGACTCGATCCGGATGAGCGTGATGCAGGGCAATACGACGTCGTGCGGGATGTCGCCGCGGTCAACGGTGCCTCGATGCTGGTGCGCAAAGACCTGGCTCGGGGAATCGGTGGCAGCGATCCCAAGATGGCTCCCTTGGCAGCTTCGATCGACTTCTCCCAGCGCGCCCGCCTGCGAGGAGCGCGTGTGGTGGTTGTTCCATCTTCTGAGGTGCTCTACCCGCCGACCCCGCGGCGGGGCTCCCGGTGGAAAGAGGATGCCGGCCAGATCCGTGCGATGTCCAAGGTCTACAGCCTGCTGACGCTGGTGTGGGCGATCCCGCTGTCATTCCTGTCGGGTCTTGCCGAGGCGGTGCTGGCGCCTTTCGTGGGTCGCTGGACGTTCTTCGCCTGGATCCGGGCGTGGCTGTGGAATCTATTCCGCCTGCCTTCGACCTTCAGCGGTCGTCGCCAGGCCCGAGACGGACGGGTCGCAGATGACGCCGAGCTGTTTCGCTATCAGGTGAAAGGCTCGGTGAAACTGCGGACTCTGACCGCAGCGCTGGCGGCGAGGCTTCGGTCGCGAATCGGAGCAGACTCCGAGTTTTCCATCGCGGATCTGGGTAAGGACCTGCGTCAACCAGCCTTCGTTACCGCGGCGATTGCCGTCCTGTTCGTCTTCCTGGCTACTCGTCAGATCTGGTCATCCGGCTTGCCGGTAGTGAGGTACAGCCTGCCGATCCCCGCATCGGGATGGGATACGCTGGCGGCCTACGCCGGTGGTTGGAATCCGGCCGAACTGGGCTCGGTCGAACCGCTCCGTCCCTTCCTCGCCGTGGTCGGGCTGCTACAGACCATCTTCTTTGATCGAACCGGTCTGACGACGATTGTGCTCGTCACCGGGAGCTACCTGGTCGGGATCTGGGGAATGAACCGATTCTTGCGGGTGCTCGGTATCGAAGTCGTAGCCGGGGTGGCGGCGGGTGCGGTGTTGATGGCTGGCCCTGCGACGCAGGTGATCGCGACGGACACCGGCTTGCCGACGATGGTTGCGCTCGGCGTGGTGCCCTGGGTCTGCTACGTCTGCCTGGGTCCGTGGCAGGAGCGCAGAATTGGCCAGGTCGGGCGGGTGCTGGCGGTGGGCTGGCTCACCGCGGCCGTGGCGATGTTGTCGCCGCTGATTGGACTGGTTCCCGTCCTTCTGCTCAGTCTGTGGGCGCTGTTGAACCTCAGGCAAGCGGCCGCATGGCGAAGCCTTGCCGTGGCTGCCGTTGGGGCCGTTGCTGCTCTCCCGGTTCTGTTCCCGTGGATTGCCGCGGCCGACCTGAGCAATTACGTCGGCGACGGCGAGGCGTATTGGATTCCGAGTGCGCTGACCACCGTCATCGTTGCGATGGCAGCGATCGCGGCCATCCTGGCTTCGCCGGTGCGTCTGGCCACCGTTGCCGGGTGGGGTGCCATCGCGGCAGGGGGCGGGGCGATCTTGGCTCGGACCGGCGACCTGGGATCCGGTCGGGAAGTCGAGCACCTCGGTCTTGGATTGGTTGCCGTGGGCACCGCACTCATCGTTGGGGCCACCATCGACGGGGTGCGGCGCGTGGATGAGATCTTCGGGTGGCGCCGGGCGGTGATTGCCGCGGGCAGCGTCGCTGCCGTGTTTGTGGTGGCCAGCACCCTCCTGGTCCTCGTGCCGGGACGCGCCGGTCTTCCCGGAGACGATCTCACGTCGCGGATCGGGTTCACGGCGCTGGCAGATGGTGACCCTGCTGCCTCGCGCATCCTGCTCGTCGGACCGCCCGAGTTGATGCCTGGTGACGCCCGTTCGGTTCGTGGCGCCGCGTATCGGGTGATATCGGCACCGCTTCCGGATTTGACCGAGGCGTGGATCCCGGCATTCGGGCCGGCAGATCGCGCACTCGCAATGGAGCTTGGTGCCATGATTGACGGCGAGACGTTCCGCGCCGGTGAAGCATTGGAGCCCTTCGGCATCCGCTGGGTCATATCGCTGGGCGACACGCCGCTCGAAGCCGTCTTCGAAGGCCAGTTGGACCTCGTCCCGCTCGGTGCCAGTAGCGGTATCGCGCTCACAACCGAACTCATCCAACCGGTTCGAGCCCGGACGGTGACTGAGGCGGTTGCGTGGTCTCGCCCCTCCTTCTGGTACAAGGGAGAGGCCACCTCGGCCCGGGTGTATGTTGCCGAGTCCGCTCACTCGCGATGGGGTGAGGGCTGGACCCAGGCGGGCTGGGCCAACGAGGTCGCCGGTTCCAGCGGCGAAGCCAGGTTCGGGGCGCTGGAGAACCGTCGGCTGCAGGCGTATGTCGCGGCTGGCGTGTTCCTGGTGATGCTGATCGGCTCTGCAGCGGTGCGGAGGTGGCGCACATGAAGAAGGTCGTAATGCTCGCCGCGTTTGGTGGTCTGCTGGCGTTGGCTGCAGTGCTGCCGGATCCGCCTCCACCCCAAGAGCCGACATTCTCGGGACCGGAGACCCCGGATGTGGGCGCCGAAGCACGGGGCAGCGTGTGGTACTGCGTCTGGCAGGAGTCGGGCGACATTCGAGACGCGACCTACAACCTGGCTTCCATCCCGGCCACGGAGGCGACCATCACCCTCCCCAGCCCCCTCCCGGCGCAGCCACCGGACTCGGCAGCTTTCACGCTTCCCTCACCCGGAGCGCGCATCCTCAACGTCGCCGAGGTCGTTCGTCTCGGTCCGGCGCCGGGCTTCATCGAATACGACGACGGTCCGGCAGGGACCTCGACGGCCATGACTGCAGTGGATCTGCTGACGGGTGATCGTTGTGTTCGGTCTGTGTCCCGGCTCTGGCAGCTCCCCGGCGGAACCACTCGTGACGGCACCACCATGACCCTGCGGATCTTCAACCCATTCCCCGAACTGGCCAAGGTCACGGTGACCGGTACCAGCGAGTTCGGCACCGAGCCGTTGCCGGATCTCACTGCGATCGACGTAGCCGGCCGATCCTGGCGTGACTTCGATCTGAATCCGATCGTTCCGTTCCTCGACGACCTCGTATTGACGGTCTCCACCGAGGAGGGTGTGGTCATTCCCTCGGTTGTAGTGCGGCAAGGGGAAGATGACGAGGCATCGTGGCCGGGAACCGGCCTGGCTTCGAATTGGTACTTCCCGGTGGCCAGGCAAGAAGAGTTGATCCCGGAACTGGTGGTCTGGAATCCGGGGGCGGCATCGATTTCGGTTGAGGTCGACGCCTACACGGTCGACGGGCCTGTTCCGGGAGTCGCGGCTTTTGATGTCGAAGGCGGAGTACCGATGCGGGTACCGCTCGACGATGTGGCTGAAGGCGGGTTCGGCATTCACGTGCGTGCGACCGGATCGGTGAGCGCGGTAGTCGTCGCAACCAGCCCGACCGATGTGCTCGTGGTTGAGGAAACACCACCGGACGATGCCAGCACAGACGAACCGACTGGCGAGCTGGTGACGGAGGTGGTGCGGACCGGCGGCACTATCGGTTCGTCCGAGCTGGCGGCGAAGTGGTTGTTGCCCGGCGCCGGGTCGGCGCCGGACGCGGCATCGACGCTGTGGATCATGAATCCGAACCCGGAAGCTGTGACCGCCACCCTTCAGCCGCTCGGTGTCAGGGCGCTGCAACCTTCCAAGCTCCAGGTCGAGCCGGGCACGCTGCTCCAGGTCCCGCTCGACGAGGAGCCTCAAGTGGGCGGCTACCTCGTCGAGTCGACCCTCCCGGTAGCCGTGGCGTGGAGCGCTCATGCTCCCCGCGGGATTGCCTACTTCGCAGGCATCTCGATCGGCGACGAGGCGGGTGGCTGATTCGGTGAGCGCCTGGGTCGTCTTTCTGCTGCTCGCCACCGGACTTGCCCTTCTGGCTGCTTTCGTAGCCAACCGCTGGGTCGCTCCGGCGTATCCGTTGCTCCACACCGAAGGGCTGGGGCTGCCTGCGGGTCTCGTGGTGTTCACCTCAACCGATTGCCCGGATTGTGGTGCGTTGATGGAGATGCTGCGGGGTAGATCGGTGCCGATTCGCGAGGTCACCTACGAGTTGGAACCCGGCCTATTCGAGCGAGCGGGCGTCGATGGGGTGCCGCTCACAGCCGTCCTCGACGAGCAGGGAGTTGTGCTTGATCAGGCCGCCGGTCTGCCGGGTGCCAGAACGCTCGACAAGCTGATTCGAGCCGCGTCCTGAAACGCCGCTTTGCTGCGGCTTCGATACAGGAGGCGAACGAGCCATCGCGAAGTGAGCTGGTCCCACCCATCGCGCTGCGCCGTGATGATGGTCGTTGGCGGTGAGATGGTGCTCATCGCATCAGCCAGCCTGATCCTCACCATCGATCCGCCTCCGAGCTCAGTTGATGTGGCATTCCCGGCCGGCGGGCGCCGGTCGACGACGGCGGTCGGAGCACTCCGCTTCCCGGCGAACGGGCGGGCCCCTGCTTCTTTCGACCGGAAAGTCGGTGAGCGCGGTCGAAATGCTTGGCTATTCGTTTCCCTGGAGTAGGTTCGCGTCATGAGTTCCTACTGCTGCAGGTGTGAAAGAGAGGCGTCCACCGAGATGGCTTACGACTACGACGAGCGCGAAGTGTGGCTGGACGACATCGGTGGCGAGTTGGGAGCGGGCACGGCAT
Organism: uncultured Acidimicrobiaceae bacterium; assembly: GCA_964397045.1. Lineage (GTDB taxonomy): Bacteria > Actinomycetota > Acidimicrobiia > Spongiisociales > UBA5794 > CAYNHF01. Next base: position 11,303 of record CAYNHF010000055.1, read on the forward strand.
ACCGCTTGTGCTCGGGTCACGCCTCTCGGATGTCGCCACCTCGCGGCTGGGTGATGTTCGACTTGCGACGCCCGGTTCTCGAACTGTTCCCTTCCCGCGACGTGGCCTGAGGAATCCGTGCCGATCGACCGGGATGTGCTCGAAGCGGTCCGCGAGATGGACGAACACGAGTTGCGCCGCCTCCTGATCCTTGCCAAGGCCAGGCTCGAGTCGCGCGGTGTCGAGTTCCCAGGCGCCAATGATGAAGTGAAGGTCCGGAGCCAGTTGGTGAAGTGCGGCAAAGCGAATTGCACCCGGTGCCCGCACGGTCCGTATTGGTACGCTTACTGGTCCGAGGACGGGAAGCGCCGCTCCAAGTACCTCGGCAAGCTCGAGGATCTCCCGGAGATGTTGGAGCCGCAAGCCGAGAAATCGCGATCTGGGGCTAGGCGAACCTCGGAAACACCACTACGATCACGCGTCGATGGGTAGGACAGGGTCAAACTCGCGGCTGGTGTGCGGCTCGTGCGGCACAGACAGCGTCATTCAGATCGAGCTCACCCTCCCCGACGGAACCGAGGTTCAGTTCCATTCTTGCCACAAGTGCGAGAACAGATGGTGGGACCGCGACGGTGAGCAACTCGGGCTGGATGCCGTGCTCGATCTCGCGCGCAAACCTCGCGCCTCCTAGGCACGACTGGGCCCTCGACATTCCCGAGTCGCCACTACGCTTGCTCCGGTGACGATTACCGCCCCTTTCGCCCGACCCGAAGTCGCGCCACAACCACCAGACGTCGACGAGACCAGTAGTCGGTCCGCCAAGATCGTGGCGGTCGTCGCCGTCGCCATACCCACGTTCATGATCTTGCTGGTCATGTCCGGGGTGTTCCGGAGCGTGCAATTTGTTGACGGCTTCCCGTTCATCTCACTCGATGCCGGTTTCCCCACGTTGCTGCTGGCAAACACTCCGACCGGCGGCGACACGGGAGCCCATGTACTGCTGCCCCGGGTGTTACAGGACAGCCTGCTCCCTTCCGGCAGGATCCTCGGGTGGTCTTCCGCCTGGTACACCGGATTCCCCGTGCTGTACTTCTACTTCCCGCTGCCGGCCCTGGGCACCTTGCTGCTCAATGTCGTGATGCCGTACGGGGTTGCCTTCAAGATCACCTCGATTCTGGGACTCCTCGCGCTTCCGTCCGCCGGATACGCGCTGGCTCGCTCGATGCGCTTCTCCCGGGTCGTCGCAGGTTTCGCCGGCTTCGCCGCCGGGATGTTCGTGTTCATGGAGTCGTTCTCCATCTTTGGTGCAAACATAAAGTCGACCCTGGCAGGCGAGTTCTCCTTCTCGTGGTCGTTTGCGCTGTCCCTGTTCTATCTGGCGGTTGTGATCCGGGACACACGCCTGGGTCGCGGTTTCACCCCGCTGGCGGGAGTGCTGCTCGGTCTCACCGCGATGAGCCACATCGTGACGACGATTGTCGTCGTCGTAGCCTCGATTTCGCTCCTGGCGAAGCGCGATGGCCCCCGGGTTGTGCTTCCCTCCTGGGTCCTTGGCTTTGCCATCACGGCGTTCTGGGCACTGCCGCTGGCCTTCCGAACGCTGCAAGGCCTCACCACCGACATGGGTTGGGCCCCTGTGGAGGGCCTGCTCGGCGAAGGCTCGTCGCCCGGGATCGTTTCCACCCCGGTCCCGGACGAGTTTGTACCGATTCTCGTGCTCGCAGTCATCGGGATCGCTTGGACCCTTATCCGGCGCGAGGACGTGGCCGTGCTGCTGACGGCAACCGTGATCCCATTGCTCGGTTATGTCTTCCTGCCTCAGCTGGGCGTGACCAAGCTGTACAACGCTCGTTTGCTTCCCTACTGGTATCTCGGGATGTTCCTGTTCGCCGGGATCGCGATCGGCCTTGCCGTCACCCGTCTCGCGCGCGTCTTCCCGCAGCGATCCCAGAACCTCGTGATCATCTCCAGCCTGGCTCTGCTGATGCTGGCGAATGTGTCTGCTCTCGGGGTCCAGGATGTTCCGGGTTGGGTCAACTGGAACTTCCGGGGTTATGAGGGCAAGGCGGATTATCCCGAATACCGGGCTCTTCTGGAGACGGTGGATGAACTGCCGGACGGCAGGATCATGTGGGAGACGAACGCGGATCAAAACAAGTACGGCACCCCGATGGCCCTGATGCTCCTGCCGTATTTCAGTCCCGGTCACGACACTATGGAGGGCGTGTTCTTCGAGTCTTCCATCACCACTCCGTTCCACTTCCTGACCGCCTCTGAGGTGGCCCGATCGCCGTCGAACGCAGTGCGGGGGCTGAAGTACCGTGGTCTCGACTTCCCACGCGGAATCGAACACATGTCGCTGCTGGGCGTGGACCAATACATCTCGTTCACCGAGGAATCGGCTGAAGCGGCCGAGGCGGCGGGGCTGGAAGTGATTGCTACCCCCGCGCCGTGGACGATCTTCGACCTCCCGGACACCTCACTCGTAGAGCCCTTGGCTTTCGAGCCTGTGGTCTACGCAGGTGAGGAAGCATTCCTCGAAATGTCGCTCGCCTGGTTCGACGACATCGAAGGAATGGACCGCATCGTTGCCGAAGACGGTCTCGCCTCGTGGTCCGAGGTGACCGTCATCGAGGACCGATACTCGGAGTCATCGGCGTACACCGTTTCCGGCACCGAGGTGACAGACATCGTCGTCGAGGACCATCAGATCTCGTTCACGACAACGGCAATCGGCGTACCGCATCTCGTCAAGGTCTCTTACTTTCCGAACTGGGAAGCGGAAGGCGCAGCGGGACCGTTTCGAGCCACGCCGTCTCTGATGGTCGTTGTGCCCACCGAGGCCGAGGTAAAGCTCACGTTCGGCGTGACTTCGGTCGAGAAGGTTGGGAGGATCCTGACCGTCGCCGGTCTTCTCGTCATCGGGGCCTGGTTCGTGTGGCGGAGGGGATCCCGCCGCAGCGAACCAGAGCCGGAAGTATGAACTACCTCAAGACCTTCATGACCACCGAAACGGCCAGTCAGTTCGTCAAGGTGGGCACCATCGGGTTGTTGAATACGGTGGTCGACTTCGGCCTCTTCAACATGCTCCGGGTGGGAGGTGTGCCGCGGAACTGGGCCATCACCGTGGCATTTGCGGTGGCTACGTTCGTTTCGTACCTGCTCAACCGTCGCTGGTCTTTCCAACTCACAGACGGCAAGGTTTCGCTCCGCGAAACGATCAACTTCTATGCGATCAACATTGTTGCCTGGCTAGTGACGATCATCATCGTTCAACTCGCCGATTGGCTCTTTGGGCCGCTCAGCCTGGCAGGGGAGAATGTCGCCAAACTCGCCGCGGTGCTCGTGATCCTCATCCCGAAGTTCGCCGGATATCGCGACATCGTGTTCCGCAAGGCCTTGACCGAAGAAGGCCGCCATTACAAGTCATAGGCGGGCAGTCGCTACCAGCGCAGACTGCGGAGCCAGGTGATCGCGGTATCTCGCCCCATCTCCCACAGGGTTCGCAGGGACACGCCGGTTGCAGACGCTCCCGCGGCGAGGGTTACCGGAGCCTCACCGATGCGGTATCCGGCGCGTTGCATCTTGACCAGAAGTTCCAGATCGAAGGTGTAGCGCTTCACCTCCAGGTCGGGCAGGAAGTCTTCCAACGGTTTGCGGCGAAAAGCCTTCAGCCCGGTCTGCGTTTCGGAGACCGGAAGCCGGAACAGCACTCTGATCGTTCCCGAGAACACCCTGCTGAGGACCCTTCGCATTGCCGGATACGTGCCTGGGCTCATTGCTCGCTGCTTAGCCCCCACCAGGGCATCCACGTCTTGCTCCTCGAACGCGGCGAGGAAGCCCGGCACTTGCTCTGGCGGAAGATCCAGGTCTCCATCGAGGAACACCACCGTCGCTCCGCTGGTGTCCTCAAACCCGCGCTGCAACGCCGCTCCCTTGCCACGGTTGGTTGGATACGACAGCACCGAGACCGGTGGGTGGTGCGCCGCGGCCAGGCGGGCCGCATCTCCAGTCCCGTCGTCGCTTCCGTCGTCAACGACCACGATCTCGAAGTCGTCCAGTGCGGCGAGAGCCTCGACTGTACGGTCGATATTGGCCTCGATCGTCTTCGCCAACCTGTAAGAGGGCATGACGACAGAGACGCGTCCGGCAACGGTGGGGGGGCGGGTCATCGGCCATATCGTAAAGCTTCGGCGGAAGAGAAGGCACCAGCGGACTGGATCGCGGGCGGCAACCGGGTCCATGAGAACAGTCGGTAGAATCGCCCTGCATGGATCTGGAACGCATCTTCAAGGCCTACGACGTGCGCGGCCTCGTCCCCGATGAACTCGACGCGGACGCGGCTCGCCGTATTGGGTGGGCCTTCACCCGGTTCGCAGCTGTACCTCGGATCGCGGTGGGGAGGGACTGCAGAGAGTCGTCGCCGGAACTCGCGGCAGCGCTCATCGACGGCATCACCTCGGCAGGGGCCGATGTCGACGACCTGGGAATGATCACCACGGACATGGTGTACTACGCCGCAGGCGCGCTGGATCAGCCGGGGGCCATGATCACCGCCTCCCACAACCCGCGTGGCTACAACGGGATCAAGCTGTGCTTGGCCGGCGCCGCCCCCGTGGGCGCCGAATCCGGGCTCGGTGAGATCGCAACGCTCGCCGCCGAAGAGCCGGTTTCGGTCGAAGCGCCGGGCAGCGTCGTGAAGCGGGATCTCCTTGGCGGCTACGTCGACCACGTGCTGGCCGTTTCGGGCTCAGAAGCGATTGGACCGTTGCGGGTTGCCGCGGACGGTGGCAATGGGGTGGCTGGGGTAGCGGTTCCGGAAGTCTTCAGCAGGATCGAAGCCAGCCTCATCGGTATGTACCTGGAGCCGGACGGCACATTTCCCAACCATCACCCGGATCCGTTGCGGCCGGAGAACCTTGTCGACCTCATCGGGCTGATGGAGCGCGAACGTGTGGATTTGGGCGTCGCTTTTGATGGTGATGCGGACCGCGCGTTCTTCATCGATGACAAAAGGCAATCGCTGCCTGGCAGCACCGTCACTGCGATCGTGGCCGGCTGGTTTCTCGAGCGGGAACCGGGGGCAACCGTCGTGCACAATCTCATCTGCTCGAAAGCCGTGCCTGAACTGGTCGCGGCTGCGGGCGGAACGCCGGTCCGCACACGGGTCGGCCACTCTTACATCAAGCAGGTGATGAAGGAGACGGGAGCCGTCTTCGGCGGCGAGCATTCCGGCCATTACTACTTCCGTGACAACTATCGAGCCGACTCGGGGATCCTCGCGATGCTCGTCTTGCTGCGGGTGATGTCGGAGGACGGCAGGCCGCTATCGGAGCTGCGCCGCGCGTACGAGCCCTATGCACAGTCCGGTGAGATCAACCTCCAGGTGGCAGACACTGGGTTGGCGTTGGAGGCCATCGCTACCGAGTTCGGTGACCGTGACGTAGATCGGCTCGATGGTTTGACGGTCGATCTCGACGATCGCTGGTTCAACGTGCGGCCGTCGAACACCGAGCCCGTGTTGCGGCTCAACGTGGAGGCCGCAAGCTCCTCAGAGGTGGAAGAGACAGCCGCGCTCGTTCGTGGCATCATCGAAGGCCTCTCATGAAGGAAGACCAACTACTTCCCGATGGATTGCTGGACATCATGCAGTGTCCCGACTGTACGGGGACGCTGCGCGAAGACCTGCCTGCCTCCCAGCTCGTATGTGAGAGCTGCGGGTTGCGCTACCGGGTGGAAGACGGGATACCGGTGATGCTGCTCGATGAGGCGATCAGGCCCGGAGGCAGCACGTAGCGGGCCGGCGTAGCACGCTTCGCTCGAGCGAGCAGCCGCGTGGGAGAATCGTACCGCCGCATCAGGTGGGCCAGAGGGAACCAGGAGAGGACCAACAGTGGACTACGACATCACCGACCCGACACTCGCCGGGCGCGGCCATCGCAGAATCGATTGGGCCGGCCGCCGGATGCCGGTCCTGGCCGCCATCACCGCGCGTTTCGAGGCCGACCAAACGCTGGCGGGCAAGACCTTCGGGGCCTGCATGCACGTGACCTCGGAAACCGCCAACCTCATGCTCGCGTTGCGGGCAGGGGGGGCCACGGTCTCATTGTGTGCCTCCAACCCGCTGTCCACCCAGGATGACGTCGCCGCAGCGCTGGTCGACGCCGGGATCCCGGTGTTTGCCCGCCGCAAGGAGGATTCGGAGACGTTCTACCGCCACATCAATCAGGTGCTCGATACCGAACCAGACGTCATCTTCGACGATGGAGCGGACATGACCAGCGTCCTGCACAGGGAGCGGAGCAGCCAACAGCTCGTAGGCGGACTCGAGGAAACCACCACGGGCGTCATTCGGCTCCGTGCCATGGCAGAGGACGGGGTGCTGAGATTCCCGGTCGTAGCCGTGAACGACTCCGCAACCAAGCACCTCTTTGACAATCGTCACGGCACGGGTCAATCGTCGCTCGATGGCATCCTGCGAGCCTCCAATATCCTTTTCGCCGGTAGGACGGTTGTTGTGGCCGGCTACGGGGACTGTGGCTGGGGGATTGCCGAGAGAGCCAAAGGCCTCGGCGCCGATACTGTCGTCATCGAGGTCGATCCGATCCGAGCCGTGGCTGCCACGATGTCGGGGCACCGGGTGATGACCTCCCAGGACGCAGCCGAAGTTGGTGACGTCTTCATCACAGCAACCGGCGACATCCACGTCTTTCGCGAAGAGCACTTTGCCAAGATGAAGGACGGCGCCATATTGGCGAATGCAGGCCACTTCGACGTGGAGATCGATCTCAACGCCCTTGGTCGCATGGCGACGGAGCGACGAGAACTGCGCGACAACCTCGAGGAGTACCGGCTTCCGTCCGGTACCCGGCTGTTGGTGGTGGCTGAAGGCAGGCTGGTGAACCTCGGAGCCGCCGAGGGGCACCCGGCAGACGTGATGGATATGTCGTTCGCAGACCAGGCGCTGGCAGCAGAGTGGTTGCTCGCCGTCGCCGACGAACTGGAACCGCAGGTGTACGTCCTCCCCGACGAACTCGACAGCGAGGTCGCCAGGCTGAAGCTGGCGAGCATGGGTGGGGGACTGGAGCAGCTCACGGAAGAGCAGGAGAAGTACCTGGCAAGCTGGCAGCTCGGGACCTGACCGGGTTGCGGCTCCTCGCCGGAGACACGTCACACCCCTTACGTACCGTGGGGAGATGGTCTGCCTCGCGTGTGCCGCTCTCGATCCGGACGTCATCTGCGGGGCGTGTCGGCGGGCGATGTGCCCTGGGCCAATCCGCCACCTTCCCGGGGGCATCGTGGTGGTCGCCGCCACCGCCCATCGCGGCCCCGCTCGGCGCCTCGTCCACCGCCTGAAATATCAGGGTGTTTCCGCCGCGGCCGAAGTGCTGTCGTGCGCGATGGCAGCCAACGTGCCGCAGGATGCCAGAGCGCTGGTGCCCCTCCCGCGGGCGGCCTTGCGGCGATGGAAGTACGGCGTCGATCCGGCGACACTGCTGGCCCGCTCGCTGGCGCGCCGCACCGGCCTCGAGCTGATCTGTGGGTTGCGTTCCACCTGGTGGTGGCCGCGCCACGCAGGCCGAAGCCGGCTCGATCGGGTCACGCCACGCTTCCGGATCCAGCACCCACCGGGCCCGGGGTGGGTGTTCGTCGACGATGTGGTGACGTCGGGCAGCACGATGCTTGCTGCGGTGGCGGCAACAGATGGGGTCGTTCGACTCGGGATCACGGCGACCGGGGTGGGTACACTCGAGTCGACGGCAAAGAGGCCGTCCAACTCGCCGGGGAGGCTGCGTGGCGGTAGCGCCGCAAACGAACCTACCAAGCCTCGTTGACTCCCGCTTTCAGCTGCATGCAACGCCCGATGTTCAGTCGCGCCCTTGCGAGCCGATGAATTGGTGACGGGTACCAACCGAAAGGAGACAAGGTGGAGGTCCGGGTTCATGCGAGGAACATGGAACTCTCCGACGATCTGCGAGAGGTTGCAGTCGACAAGGTCGGCCATGCCGGGCGGATCTTCGATGACGGACACCACGCGGACGTCGAGTTTATTCGCTCGGCCAATCCGCGGGCTGCGGATGGGATGTACCAGGTGGAGATCACCACGCTGGCGGCCGGTCATACGGTTCGAGTAGAGGCAACCGCGCAGGATGACCGCGCCGCGCTGGACGCCGCCCAGGACAAGTTCGAGCGACAGCTTCGGCGACTCAAGGAACGGCTGATTCAGCGGTCGCGCCAACCCAAGAACAAACAACTCAATAGCCCGCCGGAACCCTCCGATGAAGAATTCGAAGACACGCCGCAGATCGTGCGAACCAAGCGATTCGATATGCGGCCCATGACGCCCGAGGAGGCAGCGCTGCAGATGGAGATGATCGGCCACGACTTCTTCTTCTTCTTGAACGCCGAGTCCGGCGATCACTGTGTTCTGTACCACAGGCTCGACGGACAGTTGGGATTGATTGAACCGCAATGACACGCTTGCTCGTTGTTGACGACGTTCCCTTGTTTCGTGCCGGTCTCAAATCGGCACTGAACGATGCCGGCTTCTCCGTAGTGGGAGAGGCAGACTCGGCCGAAAGTGCCGTCGCAGAGTCCGAGGCACTCCAGCCGGACATGGTGCTGCTAGACGTGCTCATGCCGGGTCTTTCCGGCCTCGAGGTTGTCGAGAAGATCACTGCGGTAGCCCCAGAAACCAACGTGGTGCTGCTGACCGGATCTGAGTCTGAAGAGGACCTGTTGACTGCCCTCAAAGCGGGTGCCCGCGGGTATCTCGTCAAGGACACCCCCTTCCTCGACCTCGTGTCTTCCATCAAGTCGGTTGCAGCCGGCGGTGCCGCACTCTCACCCTTGATGGCAGGGAAACTGTTCGACGTATGTCGCCAGCTGCTTCGACATCAGGAGCTCCTGCAAGCGCGTAAACCGACGCTCACGGGCCGGGAGCTCGAAGTGCTGCAGTTCGTGGCGAGAGGACACACCAGCCGCGAGATCGGTGACGTCCTGTTCATCAGCGAGAACACGGTCAAGAATCACATCCGAAACATCCTCGACAAGCTTGGGCTGCATTCCCGCAACGAAGCGGTGCTCTATGCGGTCCGCGAGAACCTGATCTCCATCGACTGACGTCTCCCGGGAATACGCGGTCCTGGTCGGCGTTTGCGCATCCGCGAGGGTTCTGTATGCCCGAACCCCCTCCTAAGATGGAGATCTCATGTCAGTCTTCAGCAAAGTCCTGCGCGCCGGCGAGGGCAAGCGTCTGAAAGAACTCCAGGAAGTCGTCGACTGCGTCAACCGGGCCGAGTCCGGCATTTCGGTCCTCAGCGACGACCAGCTCCGGGCCAAGACCGGGGAGTTCCGGGAACGTATTGCCAACGGAGCCAGCCTCGATGACCTCGAGTGCGAGGCCTTCGCCGTCGTGCGCGAAGCTGCCCAGCGCACGCTGGGACAGCGTCACTACGACGTCCAAGTGGTCGGAGCGGCCGCCCTGCATCGTGGCATGATTGCCGAGATGCGTACGGGTGAAGGCAAGACGTTGGTATCCACCATGCCGTCGTACTTGAATGGCCTTGCCGGTGCGGTCCATCTCGTCACCGTCAACGACTACCTCGCCAGTAGAGATGCGGACTGGATGGGGAGTATTCACAGGTTCCTGGGGCTCGACGTCGGCCTGATCCAGGCCGATATGACCCCCGCCGAACGAAGGCCCGCCTACGGAGCAGACATCACCTACGGCACGAACAACGAGTTCGGTTTCGACTACTTGCGCGACAACATGGCGATGCGAGTGGAGGACATGGTGCAGCGGGGCCACGCGTATGCAATCGTCGATGAGGTCGACTCGATTCTCGTCGACGAAGCACGGACGCCGCTGATCATCAGCGGACGAGTCGGTGAGACGGGCAAGTGGTACCGGGACTTTGCCAGGATCACGGCGCGCCTGTCGCGTGATACCCATTACGAGGTCGACGAGAAGAAGCGTCAGGTACTCACCACCGAGGCAGGAGTGCATCGGGTCGAGGACATCCTCGGTGTCGAGAACATGTACGACTTCTCGAATGTCGACCTCATTCACCACCTCGACGTCGCGCTCAAGGCCAAGGAGCTCTACCTGAAGGACGTCGACTACCTCATCAAGAATGGCGAGGTCTTCATTGTCGACGAGTTCACAGGAAGGGTCCTCGAGGGCCGTCGCTACTCCGAAGGTCTGCACCAGGCGATCGAGGCCAAAGAAGGCGTGAAGATCAAGGAAGAGAATCAGACGCTGGCCACGATCACTCTCCAGAACTACTTCCGTATGTACGAGAAGCTTGCCGGGATGACGGGCACTGCGCTCACCGAGGCCGGGGAGTTCAAGGAGATCTACGGTCTCGAGGTCATGTCGGTCCCGACGAATCAACCGATCGCTCGGGCCGATCAAGCCGATGTGGTCTACATCGACGAGGACGCCAAGTACGACGCTCTGGTCGAGGACATTGTGGATCGAAACGCGGCAGGTCAGCCGATGCTGATTGGCACCGTCTCCATCGAGAAATCCGAGAGACTGGCCAAGCACCTCAAGCATCATGGTGTGAAGTTCGAGGTCCTCAATGCCAAGCAGCATGAGCGGGAGGCGCACATCATTGCGCAAGCCGGCAAGTTCGGGGCGGTGACCGTCGCCACGAACATGGCGGGCCGCGGCGTTGATATCAAACTGGGCGGGAATGCGGAAGAGCTTGCCAAGAACGAACTGCTTCGCACCGAGTTCGAGACCGGATCCGACGAATACGTAGCCGCCTATCAGGCTGCCTTCGACCGATATGAAGCCGAAACCGAGGTGGAACGGGAGAAGATCCTCGAGATAGGCGGACTCTATGTGCTCGGCACCGAGCGGCACGAGTCCCGTCGTATCGACAATCAGCTGCGAGGAAGGTCGGGGCGGCAAGGCGACCCCGGAGAGTCTCGTTTCTACCTCTCGCTCGATGACGACCTGATGCGGCGCTTCGCTCGCGATCGGGTGGCGTCCATCATGACCCGGCTGAACATCCCCCGTGACCAGCCGATCGAGGCCAAGATGGTCTCGAAGGCCATCGAACGGGCGCAGAGTCAGGTTGAATCGCAGAACTTCGAGATTCGCAAGAACGTCTTGAAGTACGACGAGGTGATGAACACTCAACGAGAGATCATCTACAAGTGGCGCAATCTGGTCCTCCAGGAGGGTGATACCGAAGCCCTGCTGGCGGAGTGGCGAGACGAGGTGGTGGAAAGCACGATTCTCGGCACGGTTGGTGGGCTCGACCCGGCAGACTGGGACTGGGACGAACTCAACACGCTGATGACGGCGATCTTCCCGACCGAGGTCGGTCGCGACTCGTTCGACCATCCTGATGACGCGTCAGAGACCGAGGTCATCGAGGCGTATCAAACGGACGCCGAACAGAAGTACGTAGCGCGGTCGGAGGAGATCGGTCCGGACATTCTGGATCAGCTCGAGCGGACCGTGGTGTTGTCGATCATCGACAACAAGTGGCGGGAGCATCTGGCAGAGATGGACTACCTCCGGGCAGGGATCGGCCTGCGTGCCATGGGTCAGAAGGATCCTCTGGTGGAGTATCAGCGCGAAGGGTATGACCTGTTTGCCGAGCTCGTCGATAGCGTGAAGCACGATGCCCTGCGGTACATGTATCACGTCCAGGTGGTGCAGACCCAGGAACCGGAGCGGCCGAAGATCGTGCAGACGAATGCCCCCAATGCGCCGGTGCGCAAGCGCACGGTGCGAGCCGAGGACAAGGTCGGACGCAACGCTCCCTGCCCATGTGGCTCCGGCAAGAAGTACAAGCATTGCCATGGCAAGCCAGGAGCCGAGCCGCTGGCAGGCTGAGGCACCGCCATTCTGCGGGCCCCTGCCAACGCGACGAGGCCACTACCATCCCGGCCGCTATGAACGACGTCGATCCCCGCGCCCTTCTCACCGAGATTCGGTCTCGCCTTGATGACGCGAGGAGGTTCCTTTGACGTCGAAGGCAAACAGGCTGAGGTCGCGGAGCTGAGGGTCGCCGCGTCTGCGCCCGACCTGTGGGAGGACCAAGACCGCGCGCTCGAAGTGACCCGGCGACTCTCCCGTTTTGAGGCAACGCTCGATCATGTTGCCGCTCTGGAGCAGTCACTCGAAGACGCCGAAGTGCTCCTAGAAATGGCATCTGAAGAAGGCGACGATGCCACGAGGACGGAGGTTGTAGGCGAACTCACGTCGCTCGAATCCCAGCTCGCAACCCTAGAACGCGAGACCCTGTTCTACGGCGAGTACGACGATCGCACCGCAATCATGTCCATCCATGCTGGAGCGGGAGGCGTCGATGCCCACGACTGGGCCGAGATGCTGTACCGGATGTATGCGCGGTACCTGGAACGCAGTCCGTTCACCGTCGAGGTGGACGAGGTATCTCCCGGGGAGGAAGCCGGTCTCAAGTCGGTAACGATCACGATACGTGGGGATCATGCGTACGGCATGCTGGAGAGCGAGCGAGGAGTGCATCGTCTGGTCCGGATCAGCCCCTTCGACTCGGCGGCGCGTCGCCACACCTCGTTCGCCGGCGTCGACGTGGTGCCGGAGGTCGCGGTAGAAGAGGTCGAGATCGACGAGGATGACCTCCGGATAGACACCTATCGCTCGCAGGGAGCGGGTGGCCAGCACGTCAATACGTCCGATTCTGCGGTCAGGATCACTCACGTACCGACCGGCATCGTGGTGGCTTGCCAGAACGAGCGATCGCAATTTCAGAACAAGGCACGGGCAATGCAATTGTTGGCAAGCCGCTTGGCAGAACACGCCAGGCAGCAACAACAGAAGGAGATCGACTCGATCCGCGG